>CAZVNZ010000068.1:0-1784 GCA_964628515.1 uncultured Christensenellaceae bacterium | reverse complement strand
CCTCGTGGATTGTTACACCGTTGTTTGCAGTCATCTTTTTGCCCCGTCTGCGTTTTGAGCCTATGGGTACTAATAGTTGTTTTTTAATCATTTTTAGTTTTCCTCCGTTTTTAATTATTAAAAAAGAGCTTTAGCCCTTAGTTTGTAAACCCTCTATTTCTTCCTTTGTCGCTATGCCTTTTGATACAAGCAGTTGTTTAAGTGCGGTGTTTTCTTGCTCCACGGCATCTAATCTGTTTAGCGCATCTTTCGCCCCTGCAAGTGCAAGTGTTGCATAAGAGCCTGTGTCCATACTGTAGGAGATTTCTCCCGTTTCCTCGTTTTTGGTGATACGCCCTAAAAGGTCGAAGTACTTGTTGTCTTTTAAGTCGTCTATAAATATTCCTAACTCCTTATGCTCTGTGTCTACTACCTGCTTATACGTAGGCATTTCTTGGGTGGTTTCTTCGCTCTCATCATTAGTGGTAGTTATAATTTGTGGCTCTGCATCCTCATCTATTACAGCTTTGTATCTATGGTATTCCCTTATTTCCAACTCTTTTATGAGCGTTCTTAAATCCTCTATGGGTATGCTTCCCACGTTAGATCGTCCTTTTGACTTTACTCCGCTGTAATCTACATTTGCTATCAGTACCTTGCCTTTGCTGTCGCAAGATACGTTGGGGTTGTTTACGGTATACAAAGTATTCCATCTGTAATTTGGCGAGCCAAGATTATAAAGGTGTTCGTATTCTGCCGGGAATAAACTGCCCACACACCATACCTCTTGATTGTATGATTCTAAGATTAATCCATGTTCAACTTCACCGCTAATTACACCGCCTCTTATCCCCTTAACCACTCCGCTATATAACCTTAGATAGTTTTGCACCAATATAGATCCGCTTAATTCGCCTCCGGTTTTTGGCAATGCTGCATTAGCGGTATTTTGTGCGCTATCCGCTTTGCTTACTGCAGTATCTGCCGTACTTTTAGCGGTATTCGCTGTATTCTGTGCAGTATCTGCCGTACTTTTTGCCGTGTTCGCCATACCCTGTGCACTATCAGCCGTACTTTTTGCACTATTTGCCGTGTTCTGTACCGCCGTAACCTCGCTTTTGGTTGCCGCCTCCGCCTTATTGTAAAATTTTGCCGTTATCGTTCCGTTATCCGCCCTGTCCAACAACAAGTTAATTTCCTTTGCTCCGAATTTATCTCCCTCTTGAAGTAACGGGCTTGTAATTTCCACCAGTACATTTTCCGCTACTATCGCACCATCACGGTTTACTAAATTGTACCGTGCCTTTCCATCCGCTTCGTCTACTATTCTGTCTTTATATGGTTTCAAATTCTTGTCCTCCTATTGTTCAAATTCATCTGCACCTAAAGTAAATGCTATTGTTTTTTTATTTAGTTCTTGAGACATTAGATTTCTGTTCATTAAATCTATACTGCCCTCAATTCTGTTTAAATCGTAGTGCGTCCATGCAGGCTTGTTGTCCACCCAAGTTGCTGTTTTAGGCATTTTGGGATTTCTGTAACCGTTATCCGCAATAATATCTATATTGCGTTCTATGTTGTTGTAAAAATCCGCAAATCCTATGCCGTCTATGCCGTATTCCTTTAAGGTTATAATACTAAAAGACTGATACAGCTGTAATGCCAAATAGTAGGTTTCTGTCAGATTGTTTTTTATGCGGAAATAATCCTCATACAGATTAAAGTAATCCGTTTTTACCCAGTCTGTTTTTGGGGTTATGAACATATTGTGCCTCCTTATATATTGGTTAGTTCTTCTTGGGTGA
>CAZVNZ010000067.1:0-1830 GCA_964628515.1 uncultured Christensenellaceae bacterium | reverse complement strand
TTTATAGGCGAGGCGTTCGGATTTTGTGTTTATATTTGTTTGTAAAATAGACTTTTGTAAAGGTTGGAAATTATTCAATCGATGTAAAAAGAATTAATTTTTCTCTTTGCAAGCACAAGCGCAGAAAGCAAAAAGAGAACACACCATTGTATTATTAATTAGTATGTTCTCTAGATTACATTGCTTTCCATCAAGACAATTTTTGGTTCGAAATATAACAAGGTAGTAGCTTTTTAAAATTCTCACTCATTTATTAACTAAGAGTTGACAACGGAAAAGCTGTTCCATTGCTATACATTTTTTCACCATTCTTGCCAAGTGTGTATGGCTTCAGTTTATAATAGTATGTGGTATTCGACTTTAAGCCAGTATCTGTGTAAGAAAATGAGGTGCCATTTTTAAAAGTTTTAATTATTTTAAATCCACCATTTTTCGTACTAGATCTGCAAAGGGCCAATCCGTCTGCGTCATACGGAGAACAATTGAACATAAGGCTGGCCTCGTATTTTGATACGTACATATTAAGAGGTTCTCCTGCGCGCGGCGTAGCCGAAACAGAGCGATTTTCGCCCACCTCTCCTCCGGAATTGCCATTTGTAAAGTACGAAGCTATCCTGTAATAATATGTTTTTCCGCTTGTATATATCTCTCGATCTATAAATGTTGTCACATTTGGATTTGAGATAGTAGCTATTTTTGTAAAACGGTTGCTTTTAAAATCTGAGCGATATATAGAATAACCATCAGCCCCTGTACCTACGCTCCAATTCAGCGTAACTGAATCATGTGTGACTTGTTTTACTTTAAGATTTAATGGGGGCGCGATCTCTTCTGCCTGTGAAATGCTAGCACAGAATGTAAAAGTGAGAATGAAGACGAGAATAACCAAAATGTATTTTGTCCTTTTCATAACATTACCTCCATATTTCCTAGAAAAAAGAGTGTTAACATGGTTATTTATAACTGCACTATAGCACGATATGAAAAAAAACACAACAAGCAAGAAGGATTTTGCTATTGCATTATTTTCAAGTTGTGATAAAATATACTCAGTTAAATTATTAGCATCTCAACTTGCGAACACACTGTATCTCGGTTGCATTTTTTTACACATCTTAATAAGGAGGGTTTTATTATGAAAAAGAGGGTTTCTTTTTTATTGATGCTGCTGATGGTTATGTCTATTTTGTTACCAACTGTTGCATTTGCTCAAGAGGATGAACATTACGGACCTCCGCCGGAGATATTAGCAAAAATCAATTCCGGTGAACTTAAGGTAATTGATGATTTTGTTTTGGTAAGTGAATCGCCAAACCTTACTGATCAAGACCTAGGCAAATTGCGTAGTGGAATACCTATTATTAAAGAATCGCGTTATGCTAGCTTATCAACAGGTGAAGAGTTCACATCGTATCAACAATACACCACAACGCAAGCTACAGGCGATTCTCTAAAGTTTCTGCTAACGTCAGGTGTATCGAATTCCACGGGCAACAGGAAAGGTACTTATTATCTTGATGTAGAATACAACTATGCTACTCGTAAATTTAGCTCTGTGAATAATATAACGCCTCCATATACAGCAACCAGTTGCGAAGCATATGTTCTTACGGGAGTGTTACAAAACAATAAAAGCGAGGTCAGACAAAGAACTTACTTCGGGTATCAATCTGGAAGTAATTATTGGATAATGGGTCAAACTACTGTTTGGTCGGGAGGAGCCTCCAAACCAAACCTTACAAGCTATTCATTTAAGGAGAGCTTATAGTTATTATCGCAATTAAATAGATTAATTTATTTCTTAATGCAAATAACGCCCATCGGTAACTC
>CAZVNZ010000066.1:0-1954 GCA_964628515.1 uncultured Christensenellaceae bacterium | reverse complement strand
CAATGGGAAGATGCAAGAAAAACCGTACAGGAAAAATACAACGATATTGCAGAAGCAAACCCTCAAGAAATAGGTTTACAGGAATATGCGAATTTAATAAGAAGAGCGTGTAATGCTATTTTTGATTTATTTGACGGAATTTTAGGTGAGGGTACGGCTAATGAATTAATGGGAAAAGAATGTGATTTTGAAGTTTGTATAGATGCCTTTGGCGAATTTGAAACAGCCGTGCAGGAACAAGCGGATAAATTTGGCAAAAAGATATCGGGCAAAGTTATTCCCTTCGGTAAAAAAGGAAAATGAGTATATTAACGGAGAGCCTACCGCAATACGATAGATTAGGCAACTCTATTTACTATGATTATCGCAATATGGTAATGGTGGAAGGCATTCTGAGGAAAAACAATATAAACAAACCGCAAACGTGGTTAAATGCGCTACAATGGATATACGGAGACATAACAACAGACGAATTAACGGGAGATATTAACGACTGGATAAAGGAGCTATTATGGTTTTACTCAGGAGATAAAGCTGTAAAAGGCGATACTGCAAATGTAGAAGTGCTTTGTTTTGAGCAAGATTGCGAATATATACACGGCGATTTTTTAACTGCATATAATATAGACCTCACGCAAGTACAGCTACATTGGTGGAAGTTTTTATCCTTACTAAAAGCACTCCCCGAAGATATGACAATGTCTAAACGCATGTACTACAGAGGTGTGCCATTAAATAAGTTTAGCAAAGAGGAACGTAAACACATAGCAAAAATAAAGAAGGCACTTGCTATAAAACGTGAAAAAACAGAGTATAAAACAGCAGAAGAAAAAGCGGAGGCTTATAAGGAAAAAATGCGAGAGAGATTAAAAAAAGTTTTATGAGGTGAATTATGGATAACTTTAAAGTGATATATCAAATTTTAAAATATTTAGAGGAAGCGATGGACTATGAAAACCCCGATTATGCACCAATATCTGCTAAAGGGCTTGGACTAACTGAGGAAAGGTGGAAAGCTATTGTAAAAATGCTTGCAAACAATGGCTATATCGAAGGTGTGAGCATTAGCAAATATATGCGCTCATGTGAACGAGTTACTTTGTTTCAGCCTACGATTACACTTTGGGGGCTTGATTACCTTCATGAAAACAGCCTTATGCAAAAGTTTGTTAAGGCTGCAAAAGGCATTAAGGATATTGTACCTATGCTTTAAATAATTATTGACATACGTGTTATGCACGTGTTACAATTAGATTGTAATAAGGAGGCGGCTAATGAAAGTAAGTGAATTGCTAAAACTATTAAGAAAAAACGGTATTGCATTTCACTCAAGCGGGGGCAACCACGATATTTATTATAGCCCTATTACAAATAAAAAGTTTCCCGTTCCAAGACATTTGAGTAAAGAAATACCTACAGGAACGTTAAAAAAAATAATGAAATTAGCAGGACTTGAAAAATAACCTGCACAGAAGTAAAAGAACTAAAATGGGAGGAAATTGTAATGGCAAAATATATATTTCCGGCAGTATTTAAAGAAGACGACACAGGCTTCAGCGTATATTTTTCGGATATAGAAAATGTGGTTACTTGTGGAGATACGCTTGAGGAAGCCTACGAAATGGCGGAAGATGTGTTATCACTAATGCTTTTGGATATGGAAGAAAGCAAAATACCTATACCAAAGCCTACAAACCCTAACGATGTAATTAGAGAGCCTAAGGATATTGTTTCTTTAGTGTCTGCCGATACTGCAGTATATAAATCTAAAATTGATAATGCTGCGGTAAAAAAGACACTTACAATTCCATCTTGGCTAAATCAAAGAGCGCAAGCTGCAGGTATAAATTTTTCGGGGGTATTGCAAGAAGCATTAAAGAAACAACTTAACGTGTGAATTATGACTAATGCAGTATTTAATCATCTCGCATAACCGCTCAATAAGGGCGGTTTT
>CAZVNZ010000065.1:0-2209 GCA_964628515.1 uncultured Christensenellaceae bacterium | reverse complement strand
ATGATGTATTTGCACTAACCGACGGTGCCGTAATATTAAATGTATATGTTGCTGTACCACCATTTTTAGCAATCCAATCCATATTTTCATCTTTGCTAAAATATGTAGTACCGTTAGCAGTAAGAGTTAAACCAACTTTATTTGATATACCGCTTGGATGCTCGCCTAAAGGTCTTGATTTAAAATCGCCGTCATTTAATACAGTAACCACTACAGATATAGTTTCACCTTCATAATACTCTTGCTTATCGGTAGATATTCTTGCATCACCAATAACTAAATTGGGATAAGTAGCCGTACCCAGTCCCATTACATTGTTTCCCGACCATAGCCTACCTTCGTCATCTGTATTACAAATTATTTGTGTACCAATACAAACTTGCCCACCTATCTTTTGCGGAATTTCGTAATCTAATTCCACTGCGTACATATCCGATGCATACAATCCTGAATATTGAGAAGAGGGATATTCTAAAAGTTTCAAATGATTAGGGTCTGAATATCCTGCTCTAAATCCTACTTTGCCTTGCACTTGGGGAATAGCACTTGCAGGCTGATAAGTGATGTATGTACTTACATTACCTATTGAGCCATCGGAGTTATATTCAAATGCCCTCCAACCTTCTTTTGTGTAACCTCTTGCTGTTACGTCATCTACATAATTCCGTAAGCTGTATACCATTTTGTTTGTTTTATAGTCAATAAATGTTGGAACACTTGCCATACCTAAAACACCATTGTGTTTTACGTGAGCAATATACGGACCCATATACAACCAGTTTGGAGGTTGTTGTGCAACAAAACCGCTATACATAGGAGATTGCTTTATTCCTACAATTGCAGGACCGTTATATATCTCCGTTGCTGCTGATGCGGTTGCCACTGGGATTAGCACCACTATAAAAAGCATCACAAAAAGCAGATATATAAATTTAGTTCGTTTTCTTTTTTTCATAAAAACCTCCTTTTTTGCAATAAAAAAGAGCGATTTTTACTTCGCTCTTTTGAATGCTCTAAATAAATAATTATACTATCGGGTCACCAGCTTCATCTAATGGCGGTGGTTGAAAATTCGGGTCATCGTGAATTACAAATCCATTTTCATTTCTCGGTCTGTCGTCAACTTCGGGTTCAGGTGTAGCCGAAGGCGGTGGAGCAGGAGTAGCTTTCGGCGGTTCGGGTGTTGCAACAGGGGCAGGTGTAGCCGGAGGCTCTGCTTGCTTTGGCGGTGCAGTAGGCGCAGGTGTTGCTACAGGCTGTTCTGCCTTAGGTGCAGGCTCTGTTGCTTTATTAGTCTCTGCATCATTACTTTTTGATGTATTTTTGTCCGAAGCTGTTTTGCTGTCCGTCTTTTCTGTCTTTGGTTTTGCTGTACCTTTGGCATCCGCTTTTTTCTGCGTTTCTTTTTTCTCTAATTTTTCTAAATACAAATCTTTCTCCTGGGATAAATCAACAGGCATCGCATTTAGTGCATCAAATGTCACTAACACACTCTTTACACCGTCTTTCTCGGTTTCCGTAACATCTATAGCATAAATGCCTTCATCGTATTTAGCATTATTTGTAGGGTCTGTCCTATAACCGTATGCTCTAAAATATTTTTTTCCCTCTTTATCCTCAAAACCATATAATGTATATAATATGGTGTCAGCTCCAATAACATCATCATCAAAAGTAACAATTCCGTAGGCATCGGGAATTTCAAAATCTGTATTATCCGTAACTTCCTGTAATATTGCGCTTACAGGCTGTGGAGTTTGCGTAGGTGTTGCTGTAGGTGTCGGTGTGGGGGTAGGCTCTGCAGAGGGTGTAGCCGTTGGTGTCGGCGTCTGTGCAGGCTTTGTATCGACTGCTCCGCTTTGAGCGCAACCCACCGCTGCTGTTGCCATTAGTATTACCGCAATAAGTATTATTAAAGTCTTTTTCATAGTCTCGTCCTCCTTACTAAACTTCTTTTCTTATACATTTATTATACACCTTTTATATAACAAATTTTGTTAGTTTTTGTATATTTCTTTTCTGTGTCCTATATTAAGTGCTGTTATAATAAGCCTATCGTCCTCTATTAAGCAAATTAATCTGTAATCTCCTATTCTGTATTGCCATAGCCCTTTTTTATCGGCTTTTAAAGCCCTGCCCTGCGTTTTTGGGTTATCGCAACCCATAAGGTTTTTTGTAATCCAGGCTTTCATAATGCGTTTGGTATAAT
>CAZVNZ010000064.1:0-2376 GCA_964628515.1 uncultured Christensenellaceae bacterium | reverse complement strand
GCTGGGAATGGCGTTATACAGCAATAAAAAGGTGGCGGAAAATCGAATACGAGGAGTTTTTATGAAACAGAGGAGCAAAAAAAGTGTAATAATAGCATTAAGTATGGTAACGGCAATGCTTGTAGTAACCTGTTTTTCCACCGCCTGCAAGCCTACGCCCACGCTTGCCCCTGTGGTTAATAAAGAAAAAGGCATAGAGTTAGAGGAGAAGGCGGAAGTAAATCCACTTAAGCAATCATCACAAGAAGAAAACAATTACTACCCCACAAGCTACGTGGTTAAGGAGCATTGGAAAGAGGACTTACAGCCAAGCAAAAACGTGGCGGTAACGGCGGATGTGGATATTTTAGTGCCCGAAAATATGCCGGAGGAATATCCTGTGCAAACTTTGGGAAAATATGTATTTACCCAAGAAAGAGCGGACGAACTGATTAATTATTTTGTGGGGGAAAATCCCAAATATTATAACGGTATGTTTCCCTTAACAAAGGAGTTTTACGAAAAAGAGCTTATAGACCGCAAGCAAAGTCTTGCAAGGGTAGAGGCAGGGGGAGACGGAGAAACTCCCGATGCCATAAGAGGTTATATTAAAGAAACGGAGCAAAAGCTTGCAAATGCTCCTAAATCTGCGGATTTAAAAAGTGCGGATACCAAATTTACCTACGAGGGCAATTATGAAACGGGGGAAGTAGGAGAGCGAGAAAAAGCAATGGGGGAAAACTTTATTTACCTTGCTGTTGAAAAAGGAAACGGAGAGTTTGCAAGAATTTCAGCAACAAAAGGGGATGAAACGGGGGCAAACGGCGGATATACCGCTTATATGGGTTATACCTTAGGGGAGATGACTATTTCGGAAGGTAGTTTACTGTATAACATAGAATGGAAAGAAAAAGACCTTAAAAATATGGAAAAATTAAAAGCACAGGACAATAGCAGAAACTCCGACAGCTACATTGCAGAAATCAAAAGCAATTTAGAAGAACTGTATAAAATGCGTGAAAATATGGAAGCCAACACAATAAATATGGATGCTATGCAGGAAAAAGCAATACAAGTGTTAAAGGACTTAAATATAAACGATGTAAAAATAGTAAATATGGAAAAAGCCCTTTTTACTCTTTATGATGATTCCTTTGGGAAAGAATGGGTAAACATTTTACCCGAGGGAGAGATCCATAGTGTAAAAATTGATTTTGCAAGGAAAAATGCGGATGTTGGTGCTGTAAGCCAAAATTCAAGTTCATCAGACCCACGTTTATCCTACGACAATATGTATGCTTCACCTTTTAATATAGAAAAAGGAGAGATTATATTTGATGAAACAGGTAAAATCCTTGCATTTTCTTGGCACGATATAGCGGAAATAAAGGAAACCGCCAAACCCCAAAATCAACTGATTTCTTTAGACGAAGCAAAGACAAGGGCGGTTAATCATCTAAGCTATACTAATGATATGATGATAGATGGAGGAGGCTTGCGTTTTGAGGTAGAGGATGTAAGGCTTGCAATGGCATATATAAATGTTAAAAATGATGTAAATGCCGCAATGATAGTACCTGCATGGTGTTTTAAAATGCAAGGCTATACAAGAAGCGAGGTACTCGACAGCGAAATGGAGTATAACGAGGAAACCATAATTATAAACGCCCTCGACGGCTCGCCCATTCTAATGCCCGGCTTTAAAAATACTCCAATAATTCCGGAAGATGCTTTCCCGGCACCTCCGCCTGCAGACCCTACTTCCACACCTCCGCCTGTGCAGGCATCCGAGGCACCTGCCGAGGTACAAGCACCAGCCAATTCGGATACTCAAGCATTAAAACCGGAGCAAACTCCACAGCCAGCAGCACCGCCACCGCTTGCGTAACAACAAGCACCTGCCACAGAGATAGAATCTTAAGGCTATTATAACAACTAATATCATCAGCAAAAAACAAACTAATGCTTGAAGGCAACCAAGTATTAGTTTAGTGATGCAGATATTTAGCCATCATAATTAAAAAAAGTAAGTGGCACTAATGTTTTCGTACCCACCCCCTTGTAATAGTTGGGTTTAGGTGGTAATATTCAAAAATAGTATAATAATCGAATAGGTATTTAGCTTTAAAATACGGTATAGCATTGTTTACAAATTATTCATTGACAAAACCACCAATATAAACTACAATAGTAGGTATAAAAAATACCAATGTAGTTTATAAATGTAAATATAAAAGTAATTATATTTTTGCAAAAAGGCATTAAATATAAATTTAGGAGGCGTAAAATGCAAATTTTAACCACTCTTTTGGAAATAACAATATATTCCGCAATAATATTTATGGCAATAGTAATATTTAAAAAACTGTTTAAAAATAAAATATCGCCGGTGATGCA
>CAZVNZ010000063.1:0-2487 GCA_964628515.1 uncultured Christensenellaceae bacterium | reverse complement strand
TGAAATACCTTTTTCTGTAGTGGATTTTATATCTTAAGTGCATTTATCCACTCCCCAAATAAGAGCATATTTGACTTATTATTAAAGCGAGAGTAAAATATCCGTAGTGGAGGTTGTTATGAACAATATTTATAATTTACCAAAAAATTCTGTGGCAAAATTTATTTACGAAATGAAGGACTATCGGAGGAATTGAAAAGAAGTAACTCTAAAGGCGTAATACTATTGTATGGAGGGCTACATAATGAAATACGTTACCGGAATATTTGCTCTTAATTTGCCGTGTTCGCTTCTTACGTGCGGAGACTGGCATTGTTCTGCACTACGTTGGAATAATGTCAACTTGCAAGAAAGCACAGAAACGGTGTTTGGAGATTATGGAATAGAGACCGATAAAGAAATACCCGAACACGAGGGAAAATACAACGTTGCAAATCATATACGTGCATTGCTTGATATTTTGGTAGACGGCAAACTAACACTTGCGCAGGGTATGTGTAAAGATTTCATTTGCAATGATGACTATTCGCAAGAGATTTTTGAAAAGGTGCTTTTGCTAAAAGATAATGCTAACTGGAAAAAAATTGATGAGTTTATGAAAAAGGAGTATATGCTAAAATGGATAAATTATACGAAAACACTTGGCAAGAAAAACATAGATGTGTTATAGAAGAATTTTTGGAGTTGTTAAACGAAAAATCTAATCAATTTGTGTTGAAGGGAGGTACGGCACTTTTGTGCTGTTACGGACTTAAACGGTTTTCGGAGGATATTGACTTAGACAGCATAAATCCAAACATAGAGCCTATAATAAACTCGTTTTGTATTATACACGATTATTCATACCGTATAGCGAAAGATACTGATACCGTAAAGCGATTTATGATAAACTACGGGGCAACTGGCAAACCATTAAAAATTGAAGTGTCTTACAGAACCAAAACTATTGACAAAAAAAACACAACACTAATAAATGGAATTATGGTTTATGACATTGATACTCTTTGCATAATGAAGGCAAGTGCATATTCCGCAAGAGACAGAATAAGGGATTTGTACGACTTATCTTTTATTTGCAACAGCTATTTCGATTCACTCTCGGATACGGCAAAAAAAGTTGCACAAATTGCGGTAAGCTATAAAGGTGTCGAGCAGTTTGATTATGTAATAAGCCAACAAACGGATTATTTAATTGACAAAGACGAGCTTGCTACGGAGTTTCTATCGATGTGTGATAAATTAGATGTTTTAACGGAAATTGAAGAAGAGATAGAAAGATAAAACTAAATTCAATACAGCTACAGCATTAAAAAGAGCCAATTAACGTGGCTCTTTTTTATGCTTTCAAATTACAAAATATCTTGGAGGTTTTTATGAACGATTTTTTTAATTTCACAAAAAAGGAAATTGATTTTGAGAGAAATATGTCAACGGAAATATGGGAAGATGCAGAGATAGAAAGAAAGAACGAAAGTGAGTTTTAGTTATGGAAGAAAAAAGAGCTTTGTCAAAAAATCAATTTATAATGTCAGATATTAAAATAGATGGGTATGATTTTCCACAAAAATGCGGAGAATTTTATTGTCACCTCAATTTAAAACGTTGGGGTAAACAATCAAATATGATTATTTTTATTACTTTGGATAGTGGTGAAAAAATAATATGCAATGTTTGGCGTGAAAATAATTATTTTGATATTGGCGAAATGCCAACAGAAAGCAGATTAAAAGTGTGCTTTGTAAAAAATAATAAAAAAAGAATAGTTTTAAAAAAAGTTGTCTTGATTTCGGAAAATGAAAGAGGCATTTAGATATGGCATACGTAAAGATTAAACCAATCAACTCCGTACAGCATCTAAAATCAGCAATCGAGTACAGCGAAAATGAAAACAAGACCGTTTGTGATACCGAGCATTGGCTCAAAAACTTAGATGCCTACATCGTTGACGACGAAAAAACCAATGGTGGCAAATTGGTGACAGCTTTTAATTGTGATGATATTAATACCTACGAAGATTTTGTAACTCTCAAACGCCAATATGGGAAAATGGACGCATTGCTTACCAGATTATCCAATCCTACGCACCGGGAGAGATTACTCCCGAGCTTGCTCATAGAATTGGTTGTGAGTACGCACAAACGTATCTAAAAGATTACCAAGTCAAAGTGGCTACACATATTGACAAAGGTCACATTCACAACCATTATATTTTTAATTCGGTTGGACTAAACGGGAAGAAGTTTCATTACAATCAAAAAGAATATTACAAAGACGTAAGAGGTCACAGTGATGACTTGTGTCGAAAATATGGATTAAGTGTTATTCATTCAAAAGAAAAAAATAATAATTGGAAGATAAAAGAGGAAAAATTTAAGCAAGATACAGGTAAAACAGCCTTAAGCGAGTTAATCAGAAACGATATCGAATATGCCATAAAACACAGCAAATCGCTTTCCGAGTTTTACATACAAATGCAAAATATGGGAT
>CAZVNZ010000062.1:0-2976 GCA_964628515.1 uncultured Christensenellaceae bacterium | reverse complement strand
TTGCTTGTAAAACCTTTGATTTTCCCTGTCTTACCCTTTGTTGTAAGCTGTTCAATTTGCTTTTTGGTAAGTTTTTTACCTGCTATTTCTATAAATATTGAAAAAGCACACCCACTACCGTCCTTTTTATAGTTACTGCAATAATAGCTTTTTTTACCTTCTTTTAACTTACCGTTACATACAGGGCAAGTAAGGCTGTTGTCTCCCAAATCTATTGCGGAATACTCCTTTGTGTCCGCATCCTCTATCCACATAGCAACAGTTTTTTCAATGTCTGAAATGTATTGCAAATAATCCTCCTTATTCTCGGCAATATCAGCAAGCCTCATTTCCCATTTAGCAGTAATATCCGGAGACTTGAGCTCCTCAAAAGGCAATATCCCTATTAAATCCATACCTTTTTTTGTGGGTACAATTTGCTTTTTATTTCGTGTAACATAATTCCTTTCTATTAGTGCAGGTACAATAGCTTGACGTGTAGCTTCAGTTCCTATTCCTTGGTCTTTAGTATTATTTAAAATATTTTTAAGCTCTTCATCGCTACACTTCTTGCCTGCTGTTTTTAATGCTTTAAGCAAGGTTGCATCGGTGTACCGCTCAGGAGGCTTTGTCTTCCCTCTGTCATTGTGTATTCCCCCACGAGCATTTCTCCTTCAGACACATCGGGTAGTGTCTCCTGCTCTTTAGGTGGCGTGACTTCATACCACCCTTTTTCAATAACAGTTTTCCCTGTGGCTTTAAACTTATTTCCATCCACGTCCACCATAACCGTTAAAGCATTTACTACTGCACTTTCAAAAACCATATGAATTAGCGAATTAGCAACAAGGCAGTAAATATTACGTTGTTGTTCTGATAAACGACAGGTATCCGATAATTTTGATGTAGGGATAATTGCTCCGTGCGCCTCAACTTTGGCATCCGCAAAAAACTTTCTGTTTTGCTCTGCTATCCCATAGTTATACGGCGTTTTAAATTTGCCAAACTCTTCTAAACTCATTAACCGCAGAATAACCTCTTGAACATCTTCTTGCGAATCTTGCGTTAAATATCGTGATGATGTACGAGGGTAGGTAATATATCCGTTTTCATACAAAAACTGACATATATCTGCAGTTTGGTCAAGTGTGTAGCCATATTTATTATTGGCATCTATTTGAAGTACAGACGTGTTATACAACATCGGAATGGATTTTTTAACGGTTTCCGCTTTGACTTCCTCTATTTTACCGTTTTTATCCTTTAAACTCTTTAGCAAATTAAGCGCAAATGCTTTATCTTTAAAACTTTCTACATCAAGTTTGGTTTTTAATTGCTCGCCTTGAGTGGTGGAAAAAATAGCATCAACATTATAAATATCCTCGGATTTAAAACTATTGATTTCATTTTCACGATTAACAATAATGTTTAATGTAGGCGTTTGCACTCTGCCAATGGAAACAATTTGCTTGTCGCCAAAGTTTAGAGTTGAAAATACCGTTAAGTTACTGCCTACAATCCAATCCGCAATATTTCTTGCTTTACCTGCATTTGCCATACCTTGTATACTCGAAGAATCTTCAAGATGCAAAAAAGCATTTTGAACATCGCTTTTTACGTTAGAATTTATTTTAGCTTTTTTATACGGCTTGGTGCAATTACAATACTCGTAAATATATGCAAAAATCAACTCGCCCTCCCTGTCGTAGTCCGTAGCATTAATAATTTCATCTGCACTATCAAAAAGCTTTTTGATTACATATAGTTGCTTTTTAGCACCTTCATCACAAACCCTTTTTCCATCTTTTTTAGTATTTTTTACGGTAATTTCATATTCTTTAGGAAAAAACGGCAAAGGTATGTTTTGCCACAAGGCAAAATTTGCATCATAATCCAACGCATTTTTTAAGTTTAGCAAATGACCGTAAGCCCACGTTACAGCGCATTTTGCACCCTTATACTCTATTTGAATATATCCGTCTTGCCTTACCGCTTCTCCTGTATTTAAGAAATCTGCAATTTGAATTGCTACACTCGGTTTTTCTGCCAATATTACCGTATTCATTATTTCCTCCTATTTTGTTTAATTTTCTAAGCAACAACAAAAAACAGCACTTTTTAAAATGCTGTTTTAATGCGGATTGTAATTAAGTGATTATATACTGCTTGCATCGTTACATAATGCAGTTATTTTATCTTTCCCATTCATCATTTGTAACTTCTGTTTCGTATTGGTGCAGCTTGTTTTCAAGCTCTTCAAGCCATTTAGGGTGATAATTGCTCGTAAAAATAAGTTCTCCGTTTTGGTACTCAGCAGCCAAATTAAACCCGTTACTGTTATCGTATATTTCTGCACAAGTGCAATATGGCAATATTTTAATAATATCGTCATATCTACTGATAAATCTTTTATGCACATCTTCTTTTGGAATATCGTGACCGCCTCTGTTGACCCTGTTTTTAATTCTTTCAATACTATCAAATTCGGTATCCAAAAAAATGTAATACAATCTTATTTCATAACCTCTATCCAAAGCTCTTTTTATTGTATTTTCTGTACGACGACCCGAAAGTGTTGTTTCTTGGGTAAATGATGCACCTTTCTCAAGAAGTTGATTAATTCGATTAATTGCAATTTTACCTGCCTGCATACTACTGCACTCGTTCTTTCTTGCAATCATATCAACATCAATAATTGTCCCTAACAGTTTATCTTTTCCCTTTATACTACCTGTAAAACTGGATTTTCCAACACCGTTGACTCCTCCAATAATTGTATAATATTTCATAACATCCCTCCTTTGTATATTATACCATAAAGACTACCGTATTGTCATTCTACATAAAGTCTTGCATATAAAATAGGCTCACCCTGCACCGACACTTCCCTATACACCACACCGTTTGCACTGGGTGCACTTTCTATCATCATACCGTCTCCGGCATATACTGCAACGTGCCCTATTTGCATAAATCTATCTTTTACTCTGTCTTTGC
>CAZVNZ010000061.1:0-2977 GCA_964628515.1 uncultured Christensenellaceae bacterium | reverse complement strand
CATATTGGATCCTATTTTCTTTTTATTTTGTCACCTATCTATTGTATTACAACAATATGCGCAAAAACTCAATTATTTTGTGCAATTAATTTGTTTATTTTTTTTTGTTGAGTTTATCTAATTGTGTATGTTAAAATTTAAGTATAAAATAATTGGGGGGTTAGTTATGATTAAAAATCAATGGTACGCCGTACTTGAAAGCAAAGAGGTAAAAAAGCAGTTGGTAGCCGCCAAAAGATTTGGGGAAAAGATGCTTTTTTTTAGAGATAACTCGGGTAAAATCAACTGCATTGCGGATAAATGTTGTCACAGAGGGGCAAGCCTTGCTTTAGGCAAGCATATGGGTAATACGGTTGCCTGCCCCTTTCACGGTATTGAGTACAACGAAAAGGGCTTGGTAACCAAAATTCCGGCAAACGGAAGTAATGCACCCATTCCCAAAAACTTTAAAGTAAAAGCCTACACGGTTATGGAAAAAAGCGGATTTATATGGCTGTGGTACGGGGAAGAACGAGAGGCGTATCCACCCCTGCACTTTTTTGACGAGCTTAACGATATGTGCTACACCTCCATAAAAGACCCATGGGCTGTCCATTATTCCAGATGTATAGAAAATCAGCTTGATGTGGCGCACGTGCCCTTTGTGCATTACAACACCATTGGCAGAGGGGATAAAACGGTGGTAAACGGTCCAAAGGTAATATTTGAGGAGGACACCCTAACCTTTTACGTTAATAATGTGTATGATGATGGCAAGATAATAGGGAAAAAGCCTAACGAAGTTACCGACTACGAGAACTTTTTTTCGCTGAAATTTCGCTTTCCAAACATTTGGCAGAATATAATTTCGGATAAAATGCGTGTTTTTGCCGCATTTGTGCCGGTAGACGAGGAAAACTCCATAGTGTACGTCAGGTACTATCAAAGCATTATAAAAGTGCCCGTACTTAAAGAGCTGTTTAATTTTGCAGGCAAGGCATTAAGCAAAAAGGTGCTAAAGCAGGACAAAACGGTGGTGCTTACGCAAATACCAATTAAAACCGAATTACATATGAAAGAAAATCTGTTCTCCGGAGATATGCCAATAATAGAGTACAGAAAAATACGAGATAAATTGCTTAATCCCTAAGGAATTTTACTAAATAATTATTGTAAAAAGCGGTTATACTTATTTTATATATTTACCGTTTTTGTTGCTATGCTCTCACAAAATCGGCTATCGTGCTCCACAAACAAAATTGTGGGGGTGTAGGCAAGTAAAAGCTCCTCTATTTGCATGCGAGAGATAACATCTATAAAATTAAGGGGCTCGTCCCAAATTAGCAAATGTGAGGGTTTGCAAAGGCTTCCTGCAATTATTACCTTCTTTTTTTGCCCGTCGCTAAAATCCTCCGTGTTTTTTTCTAACTGAACTCGAGAAAAGGCGAGTTTGCGAAGTATGGCTTTAAACAGGCTTTCGTCTATGCTGTTTTGTAGTGCGTACTCCTTTAAGCTGCCGGATAAAAAGGAGGTATCTTGGGCAACATAGGAAATTTCTAAGTTGCCCTTTTGCAAATTGCCCGTGTATGTTATGGCACTACCTAAAATTAGCTTAATAATGCTGGATTTCCCACTACCGTTACCACCCCTTAGGGCAATCCTGTCCCCCTGCTCTATTGCAAAACTAATATGGTCGCACACAATCTTATCATCATAAAAAATACTGATATTATCCGCTAAAACCAACCGCTTACTGTGGTATTTAAGCATACTTAATTTAAGGGTGTCCGCATCCTCGATATTTTTAAGTAGCTTACTTTTTTCCTCCACCGCTTTTAGTTGCTTGTCCTCTATATTTTTAGAGCGTTTCATTAGTTTTGCCGCTTTATGCCCTACGTAGCCTCTGTCCGGCTTTAAACCTGCGTTTTTTGTGTCGTATTTGGTTTTTTCTGCATTGTTAGACCAGTTTGCCGTGCGCATTGCCGAGGTTTTTAGCCGTTTAATGTCTTTTTTTAGTTTTTCGTTGGTGGCAAGCTCTAAATTATCCTCCATTTGCTTGCTTGTATGCCAAGTGGAAAAATTCCCCTTTTGTACGGTGATGTTTGCTTTATTTATGGCTAAAACGTGGTCTATGCAATCGTCTAAAAATGCTCTGTCGTGAGATACTAATATAAACCCCTTTTTACCCTTTAAATAACTGCTTACAATTTTTCTGCCTGTTATGTCTAAGTGGTCGGTAGGTTCGTCTATCAGTAAAAAACTGTTTTCCTTTATAAAGAGCAAGGCGAGCATAATTTTAGTTTGCTCCCCTTTAGACAGGGTGCAAAAAGGGCGGTACAGCACATCGTCCGTTAGCTTAAGGAGCTGTAGCTCCCTCTCTAACTTCCAAAGCTCGTAGTCTTTATATAAATCACTTATTACATCTATGGTGTTTTGCGCTGTGTTTTCTATATAAAAGGGAAAATACTCAAACTCCACACTTGCGCAAATACTACCGCTATAGGTATATTTATTTGTAAGAAGCTGTAAAAAAGTGGTTTTGCCTCTGCCGTTTCTGCCTATAAAGCCAAGCCTCCAATTAGTGTCTATTTGAAAACTTACATTTTCAAAAATATTATCGTAACTGCCCTCGTAGGCAAATGTTAGGTTTAAAATATTAATTAAGGACATAAAATACCTCCAATAAAAAAGCTGCAAGAAGGTTAATTCTTACAGCTAAAAAAGCCGATATTTTACGTTATAGAAGAAAACTAACCATCCTGCCCCTGCATAACAAAAACTACGGCTATGCCGTTAATGTTTAAGTATGCGTTATATTTTAGCAAGACAGAAAAAACATTCCTTTTCCTCCAAATTTTTTTAGTATATAACTATATATCTACAATAATTATAGCACAATTTTAGGTAATTTCAAGAGGTTTTTTACCTGCCCAATTAAATTTCATGTTGAAGTGTCAATGATAGGTGACACTTTATCCAAAAAAATAATGTTATTACT
>CAZVNZ010000060.1:0-3125 GCA_964628515.1 uncultured Christensenellaceae bacterium | reverse complement strand
CTCGACAACCTCATCACCCTTCATCAACGTAAACTGGAAAAACTGCAAAATTTAAAAAAAGCATACTTAAACGAGATGTTTATTTAAAAAGGAGCGTAAGTAATGAGTAAAGTATCCTACGATGTATCCGAAAAAGCCTTTCAAGACAGTTTTGTGGCAGAGATGACCCAAAATAAATGGGATGCCCCAAAAGAGCTTAACGGAAACATCCAAGAAGTAACAACGGATGACTTAATTGCATACTGGAGGGCAGAGCTTAACCGCATAAATGCAGACCAGCTGGAAGGCGTACCCCTAACCAACGGCGAGTTTAAGCAGGTAATGGCTAAGGTTAATCAAATTTCTAACAGCTACGAGGCCGCCAAAATTTTAGCCATAGAAGGCTCGAAGGGCAAAATAGACGGAATTTACAGAGACGAGCACCCATCGGTTACAAAAAAACAAATTACACTAACCATCTTTAAAAAAGTAGAAATAAGCGGTGGCGATTCCTCCTACAAAATAGCAAGAGAGGTAACCACAAAAAACGGCAACCGCTTTGATATTGTGTTGCTTATAAACGGCTTGCCTCTAATTAATATAGAGCAAAAGCGCTCGGATACCTCTTTAGACGAGGCCTTTTGGCAGTTTAAAAGATATTATGGTGATGGTGAGTACACAAACAACTTTATGGCATTTTCGCAAATGATGGTGGTAATATCCGAGGTGGAAACACGGTATTTTGCCACCCCAAAAACCATAGACGATTTTAACCCTGCCTTTGTGTTTCATTGGTCGGATAAACACAATAGGCAAATAAACCATTGGAAAGAGGTTGTAGCACAGTTTTTATCAATCCCCATGGCGCATCAAATGGTGGGGGATTATCTTATTATAGACGAAGCAAAAGAGGAAGAAAACAGAAGGCATATGTTAATGCGTCCCTATCAGGTATATGCTCTGCAATCCATAGAAGGCGCCGCTATCGGTTGGGACATCAAAGAAGAAACGCCCCACGGCGGATATGTTTGGCATACGACAGGCTCGGGCAAAACCATTACAAGTTTTAAAATCGCTTTAATTTTATCCACTCGTGCAGGGTTTGATAAAGTGGTATTTTTAGTGGACAGGCGAGAGTTAGACAACAAAACAAGCGAAAACTTCGAGGCATACGCCGAATACGAGGCAGTTTGTGTAGATAAAACAAAGCACACCTATCATCTTAAAAAACAATTAAACCTTAAAAAAACAGGTATTATAGTTACAACCACCTTTAAGTTAAACGGGCTTGTAAAAGAGCTTGAGGACGCAAAAGATTACAGCATAGCAAATAAAAAAATAGTGTTTATAATAGACGAAGCCCACAGGACAACTATGGGCACTATGATGTACACCATCAAAAATTACTTTAAAAAAAATTCCTTATTTTACGGCTTTACAGGCACGCCCTTGTTTGACGAAAATAATGTTTTAGGTAAAATTAACGAAAAAAGCGAGGTTATAGACACCACAGAAAAACTTTTCGGGCCTCTTTTGCATCAATATACCATAGATGAGGCAATAGCCGACGGCAACGTTTTGGGCTTTAATGTGGACTATATTAACACAGGTGAGTTTTTAGGGCACGATGCTTTGCGAGAGGAGCTTTTAGAAAGGGTACGAACGGAAAATCCGGATAAAGCGGAGCACGACCTTGAGCACTTAGTATACGGCTGGACAGAGGCAGAGGTAGAAAGAGAGGCAAAATCACGTAAAATATTAATGTATCAAGACGAAACCCATATTCCACGAGTGGTGGAAAGAATACTTGCTAATTGGGAAAGTCAGTCCCAAGGCAGGGAGTTTAACGCAATTTTAACGGTGGCATATAAAAACCGTGTAATTGCCTACTACGAGGAATTTAAAAAGCAGTTGCAACAAACGAATACCAACCTTAATATAGCCATGACCTTTAGCTTTGGAAACGAGAACCAACCGGACAACATACCTACCCCAATAATTGAAGGTATGTTTGAAGACTACGGTAAGTTTACAGGTATTACTTTTGTAGCCGGAGATAAAAAGCACGGCGAGGATGCCTATTTTGAGGATTTGGTAGACCGCTCCACAAGGGGCGGAAGTGGCAGAAACCCCAAAAATATAGATTTAATAATAGTTGCGGATCAACTTTTAACCGGCTACGATTCCAAACGGCTAAACACCTTATATGTAGACAGAAAGTTAGAACTTCAGGGGTTAATACAAGCCTATTCCCGTACCAACAGGGTGTTTAATTTTACAAAAGAGTTTGGCAGTATTGTTAATTTTCAATACCCGAGAATAACGGAAGAAACGGTAAACACCGCACTAAAACTATACGGTAGCGGAGGCAAAAGCAGTCCTGCCATAGTGGATTTATACGTAACGGCGGTAAAAAAGTTTAATATTGCAATAAACGAGATGATATCCACATTGCAAGACCCAACTGCCTGGGCAACAATCAAAGATAACGCAAAAGCAAAAGAGACATTTTTACTTGCCTTTAGAGATGCCGCCGAACAACTAAATTTGGTTAAGCAGTATTACGAATACAAGTGGGAGGACAGCACTTTTGGCATAACCGAGCATACATGGTTTCAATATATAGGTGCATATAAAAACCTTACAGACAACTCGGGTATGCCTATGCTCGAAATCATAAAACCCCTTGTGGGCAAAACTAAATTAGCAGGCACGCAAGTAATAGATGCGGCGCATATTTTAAGTTTAATAGGCTCTAAAGTTGGCAGTACCGGCAATGTAAAATCGGTAGATGACGAAACTTTGCGCATAATCTACGAGCAAATCCAAGAGTTAAGCGACATGGGAGACAACGTGCAAGCATTACTGTTAAAGGAATTTGTAGACACCGAGTTAGTGCCCGGAAAAATTTCCGTAAAGGTGAATTTTGACGATGCTTTTGATATGTGGAAAAAAGGCAAAAAGCAAGAAATAGTAAAGGAGTTTGCAATAAAGTGGGGGATAGATGCCAAGTTGCTTGAAAAATCAATTAAATCTTACAGCGATTCTCAACCGGAAATCGTGCCATATGTAGACGAGTTGACAGTAAGCGATACTTTTGAAAAGGCAACAAATAAAGACTGTGGCAATCAACTAAAGCACACCAT
>CAZVNZ010000059.1:0-3762 GCA_964628515.1 uncultured Christensenellaceae bacterium | reverse complement strand
ACTACTCATAGGAAAAGCAACACTCTGTTTCTTATTCATACCCGTATAAAGCAAAGTGGTCGTATTATCGTCCTTCCATAAATAAAGCTTGTCCTCTGCGTGTATTACTCGTTTTCTGCCCTCCAAAGTTTCAAGCACAAAAATACCGTATACCCTGCCAACATCACCCAAAACAGTAGTATACCCCTTGCGCTTGGTGGGCTTGCCCGTAAGGTCGGATACCATATTTAAACAGTTAGGGGACCTCTGCGGGCTTACGCTCGAAGGCTCGTTAGATAAATCTATCCCTTTAAACCTGCTAAACTCCAACACCTTTTTTGGTTTTTGTTTTGGTACGGGTAACATTAAAAGCCCACCTCACTTGTAAAGCATTCCTTTTGCATCGGTATTTCTCCCCCTTTTAGCTCCGCTTTTTTTTGGGAGTATAAATTATAATACGAGGTTGCAACCTCCTCATCCTCCTCAAGCCCTACACGGTACGCAATGTAGTAAGGTATAATCCTAAGTGCGTGTACAGGCAGTTGTGTTTCCAGATCAAAATCATCCGGCGTATTTGCATCTATCAACACAGGGTTGCTAATATAATTTACTGTAACCTCTCCGCAATCAAAATAATTAAGTATAAGCTTGTCACTACCCTGCAAAAAGTACGGGTAGTTTTCATCATATCCCCCAAACTCCCCACGCATAGTTATAGGGTTATCTTTATCCAACCTCAAAAACCCGTCATAACCTAACTCGTTATTTATAAGCCTGCGTAAATCGTACACCAAATAGTCTTTGTAAGGCATAATTTCTGCATCCTCGCCAAAGGCAACGCTGTAACACATCACATTTCTAAAGTTGTATAAATTCTTGCCTTTAAAAACTATTTTAATATTGGGGTAATCTATATACTTCTCGCTAAATTCGTGCTCCATATACCGTGTATGCTTTTTGTACGAGGTATACACCCCTCTTTTTGTGTTGATGATAGTTTCAAGCAACAACCCGTCCGCAGATTGTATTTCTATGGTGGCACTTCCCTCCACTTCAAAATAATAGGCTTTTGCGTTTCTAAATTCCTTAACAATATCGGTATTGGTATGTTGATATGCAAAAAAGGCTTTAAGCCCCTCACTTACAGACACACACAAAGGCGGTGGGCTTTGTATTACGGAATATTGAGAAATCTTGGGGCAAACGTCCTGTATATCCACCATAGCAAAGTTAGTAGCCTCGGGTATTCCTAACATAGCATCCTTATTGCCGGCATCATTATACGATATTTTCCCTTTTTTGGAATATGCGTATATTAGCTTAAAAAC
Organism: uncultured Christensenellaceae bacterium; assembly: GCA_964628515.1. Taxonomy (GTDB): domain Bacteria; phylum Bacillota; class Clostridia; order Christensenellales; family Christensenellaceae; genus CAZVNZ01. The sequence continues at coordinate 2,455 of CAZVNZ010000059.1, read as the reverse complement.
TTCATCTTTCAGTTGTTTGTATGTATACATTTTAGTATTTCCTTTTCAATTTATTGTTTAATTCTATATAGCAAAATAACCGCTACGCAGGCGGTTAATAATTTTTCGTTTTAAATGTCGTACAATAGTGATATAATAAATCAAAGCGTAGGAAATGTGAGGCGGTTGGCACTCTCTTTACAAAGGGGGTGTTGCTAATGGGTTATATTATCATAGTATTAGCTTTAATATTATTTATAATTATAGCTATAAAGCAATAACCGCTCTCCTGACCGAGAACGGTTATAAGAATTTTCTTTTAACTTACTAACGGCCAACCGCATTAGTGGTTTCCTACGCTTTTATTATATCACACCTATTCAAAATTACAAGCACATATTTACTCCCCAAGCATTTCCCTAAGCTCCTCAACCTTTGTGTCCCCGGCCACCTCCAAGCCTCGCTTCTTGCAAAGTTCCAGCAACTGCGCTTTTTTCATGCTCTTAATATTAATGTCCTGCGGTGGCAATTCTTGCGCCGGCAATTCCAGCGGTGGCAATTCCTCCGCCGATAACTCCTCCGCCTTATGCTCCGCCCCCACCTTCCCAAGCCTCTCGCAAACAGGCTCACCGTTTACAATTCCGATTACCTTATAACCTTCACCCTTTATACTAAGTATATCTCCTATTTCCATATTATCCTCCAAAAAAACAAGAGAATGCAAGTATATAACCTGCATTCTCTTATATATTTTAAGTTAAAGTTGTGCCCCCGGTAACTCCGCCAATGGCAAATGCTCTCCAGTTATGAAAAGCGGCCGTGTACCTCGAGCGCCCTGCAATTTTAAAGTTGCGTGTGTCCTCCGCCTTGTACGTCTCGTAAGACGGCGCAAGCCTGTCCGCCCACACAGCACCCATTGCCGTTTTGTTAAAGTCCAAATCCGCAATTATGTATGTGTTGGCATCCATATACTGGGCAAGCATAGGGGATACAATAATCTGCCAGTTTCCAAACAAATAATTATACTCGTTGTTGGAAGTTTTAGGGTCTTTATCACTTCCCACTATACCAAACAATGCTTCCTTTAAAGAATGATAGTTGGGTATAATAACCGTGTTGGGAGTAACCCCAATAACATCTCCCTTTTCGTCCTTAACATTTTGCATACGAGAAACAATTTCCCCAAATACATCTTTGTCAAGGGTGTTAGAGTACATATTTGTTTGGGTAAATTTCCCTGCCACATCAGGGTGCGCAATATTAAACACCGAAACCCCGTCCGCACTCTTAGTAGAAAAGGTTTTAGAGTTAATAGTAACCGAGCCGTTTACACCGTTTGCAAGCATCTGCGCCCTAAACCGCTCCCTTGTGCGTGGCTCGCTTTCCCCAAATATACCGGCTCTGCGCTTAATGTCCGAGGTCTTGTTGTCCTCCATCATAGTTTGGGTAATTTCTATGGAGTTAGTCCACTCGAAAAAATCAGCTTGGGTGGAAAACCCTTCTCTAACTTCCGAGGTTGCATACTCCGTACCCTCCGTTATGGGCATAAAATCCCCCACGCCTACTTCATCTGTGATTTTAAACCCAAAAGAGTCATACTTTTCCACCGCAAACACGTCTTTTAACACAGATTGCGTGTTTTCGTAGTTCTCCCCCATATTGTTTATAACCTTGTAAATAGGGTATAGAGATTTCCCCTTAAAAGAATCCATCAGCCCGTCATAAGAATTTATTAATTTTCCCATTTATATTGCCTCCATTAGCCTTTTTTTGCGCTGGGTTTGGCTCGTAAGTCTCCGCCCGTTTGCGTTTTAGCGTTTGTTTGTGTTTTTTGCGGATAAGGCGCTTTTACTTTCTGCGCTCCGCCGTTTGTTACTTTACCAATATAGCTTTTTTCCATAATAATTTTATCCTTTCATTTGTTTTTTGTAGTCGGCTATGGCGTCCTCACGGCTAAATCCGTATGCCATATATTCCTTTAGCACGTCTGAAGGAATATGCACCGCCTCACCGCTGCCGTTTCCTGCCGTGCTCTGTAAATGCTTTTTAGAGTTTATGTTGTTTCTCACGCTTTGTTGCGCCTCTTTAATCTTCCCACCTATGATGTCCTCACGGTTAGCGATTAAAAACGCATCACCAAGAGAAACCGTACCCATTTGCGCACCCTTCATAATGTCAAAAATCTTCTGTGCGTTAGGCAACTTTGCAATGTCGTTTATGTCTTTAACATTGTACCCGGGGTACTTTGCATTAAAGTCCGCCACATACCCGTTAAGCAGGTTTTCAACTTCCTTTTGTGCATAAATCTCGTTTTCCTGTTTGGCAATTACTTCCCGTGCCTTTACTTCCGCCCTAAAATTCGCAAGCTCTTCTATGGCATCCTCTCCGCCGTCATATGCCGCCTCTTTAAGCTGTGCCTCCATTGCGGTGTCATACCATTGCATAAACTCTTCCATACTGTTAAACCCACGTTTTT
>CAZVNZ010000058.1:0-4022 GCA_964628515.1 uncultured Christensenellaceae bacterium | reverse complement strand
TTCTTTTATTATACCACTTTTGATACCACTTTTGGTGTGCTTTTTGTGGGGTTTTCGGACGGTCTGGCCACTTACTTTTCTTTTGGAAAAAAGAAAAGTAAGCAAAAGAAAACCTAATTCGCAACCTACTTAAGTGGGTTGCGAATTTTAGTATCACGAAATATAAAATCTATATTGTAAATACTGCACATAATTTGCCTAAAAACCCGCTAATATAGCGGGTTTTTGACGTCCTAAGCAGCAATAGTTTTCGGACAAGACTACGAAACCAAACACCCCTCCTACCCCATAAGCAATACCTGCAACACTCCTTTTGTTGAAAGCTCGTTTATAATATCCATAAGTCGCCTTATAGACAGGTCTTTTTTGCGTGCAAACCAAAGTGTAAGAATACCCATTAATGCGGACACCATATACTCGATTACATATGTTTTTTCTATATTCATGGATATTCCGTGCCCTTGTAAAAACAGTTCCAATACAGGACGTAGCCATTGCTTAAATTGAAAGGCAAAATACGGGTCTCCCTTTTCGCTTAATAAAACGCTGTAATATTCGCCGTGTTCCTCGTATAATTTAATAAATCCGTCCAAAGTTGCTCGTATGTCATTTACTGCATTTTTATGGGACTTAATTGCTTCTTCGAAATCCAACTTTGGTAGTATCTTTTGCTCTAACTGAGCCAATACGTCATAAACATCATTATAATAAACATAAAATGTACCACGATTGTACCCGGCTTTATCCATAATTTCTTTTACGGTTATTTTGTCAATCCTTTTTTGCAGATAAATCATCCAAAACGCATCCATAATATTCTTTTTGGTTTGCTCTGTCACTTCCGGTTGTTTTTTCATATATTTTCACCTCAAATAAATTATAACACAGCATGATGTTTTATAAAACCAACAAACAAAGCGCTATTGTTTATTGATGAACAACCCCCTACCTTTTATAGTAAATACTGTAAATAATATTATTTAATTACTAAGGAGTGTACTATGAATAAGAAAAAGGGAAAGATTTGGATAATAATTGTTGCTATGGCATTAATTGCAATGTTATTCATACCTATGGTTATGATGGGGATGGCTCAAGGTACGGACAAGCAGGAATATGAGCACTATGAGGTTGAAGAAATAGATATATCTCAACAGATAACCGCCAATGGAAAGGTAAATGCCGAAAAGCATATAATTCAACGAATACAGGGAGGCATCAAAATAAATAGGGTAGAAGTAAAGTCGGGGGAGCGCATTTTTCGGGGAGATGTAATCGCCACATTGGATGAGGAGATTTTGCTAAGCAGGGTGGACATACTTAAAAGCCGGTTGGCACAAATAGAGGAAGATATGAAAGACCTTGATGATGGGGACTTTGAGGCAGATGCAAATTTGCCCATTTATGATCAAGCAGTAGATTTTTTTAATGGAGATATTGATGATGTAAGCAAGTATATTAATCTTAGAGATCAACATACCCAAGTGCTTCAACAACTGCAAGCACTTAATCAATATATAGAAAATAATGGAGTGCGCTCGGAATTTGACGGCATAATCAGCGAGGTTTATATTACAGACGGTATGGTAGTTTCGGAGGATGGCGTACCTAAGAAAGATATGGTTTTAACGGAGGTTGGAGGGTATTACTTTATTGTACAATTTGACGAGTTGGATATTGCAAGGGTGTCGACAGGGCAAAGCGCTACAATAATTTTGGATGCCCTACCCGATGTGCCAATAGTTGCTAAAGTAAAAGAAATTTCTTATTTGGGTACACCCAATCAAGAGGGCGTAAAGTACGCCGTAACGCTGGAAATGCAAACGGATGAAAATTTGCGTATTGGTATGAACGGTAAAGCAACAATTGTTTTAAAAACCAATTATGCGGTTAAAGCTCTGCCCTTAACCGCTATTCAAGAGGACGAGGAAGGCACTTATGTGGAAATTCTATCAGGAGAAACTATTACTCCCATCCCAATAGAAACGGGGTTTTCCGACGGAACAATGGTAGAAATTACGGGAGAACTTCAAATCGGAGATGTTGTTGTAAAACAAATTGCACAGGAAACATCGGGTGGTATGGCATCCTTCCTTCCATCTATGCCCGGAGGTATGTAATGATAAAGATGTGCAATATTGAAAAATCATATTACATGGGAGATGAAAAAATCACCGTTCTGTCAAAGATTAGCTTAAACATTAATCGAGGAGAGTTTGTATCTGTAATAGGGCCTTCGGGTAGCGGAAAATCCACTCTTATGAATATAATGGGATGTCTTGACACGGCAGATAGCGGAGAGTATTACTTTAATGACAAACCAATAGAGCGGTATTCAAAATCCGCACTGGCAAGCATAAGAGGCAGGGAAATCGGATTTATTTTTCAGGGTTTTAATTTACTGGGAAGGCTTACTGCCACAGAAAATGTAGAGCTACCTCTTATCTATCAAGGCATACCTAAAAAAGAGCGTAATCGCCTTGTAAAAACTGCACTTGCACAGGTTAATCTTTCGCAGCGCAGTCACCATAAACCCAGGGAGCTATCGGGCGGACAACAGCAACGAGTAGCCATAGCACGTGCGCTTGTAACAAAGCCTGCTCTAATATTAGCAGACGAGCCAACAGGTAATTTGGATTCTCACAACGGTGATGAAATAATGCAGTTGATAAAAAATCTTCATCAAAACGGAAACACCATTGTACTTATTACACATGATACGCAAGTAGCCAATCAAGCACAACGTGTAATTCGTATATTTGATGGGAAAATGGAGGATGCAAATCTATGATGTTGCTTAAAATGGCTTTTAAATCAATATGGGCAAATAAAATGCGGTCTTTTTTAACAACCCTTGGCATTATTATTGGTGTAGTGTCAATCCTTGTTATGACGGGGCTGGTGGACGGCGCTACACAAAGTGTAACGGGGCAGGTGAAAGGGCTGGGTGCCGATACTATTTCTGTCAACCTTTTGGGCAAACAATTTCCCCTTACAGCCGACGATATGGACGTTATACTATCTTATGATGGTGTACTGCGCATCTCGCCTGTGCTAAATACACAAACGCAAGCAACAAGCAGCAAAACTACTTACGTTGCAAATGTTCTCTCGGTAGATGCGTCCTATTTTGGTATGCGAGATATTTCTCTTGCAAAAGGTAGATTTCTTTTGCAGGCAGATGTAAAAAACACCTCGGATGTATGTGTGATTGGTGCAGATGTCGAGCAAACACTATTTGGCAAGGGGAAGGGCTTGGGGCAAAGCCTTAGAGTATTTCAACGCACAATTCAAATTGTAGGGGTTATAGATGAAGGCGAAACGGGTATTGCAGGAAGGGAGGACGCAAATATTTATATTCCCATATCTTTGGGCGAAAGGCTTACCGGAAATAAAAATATTAATTCCTTTGTGGTGCAGGTGAAAGAAGACTCGTCCGAAATTGTAGAACAGCAAATCAAACTATATTTAACTAACCTTTTTCATGGTGATGCAGACGCATTTTCCATTAGCAACCAATCAGCCATTTTGGATACCGTAAGTACCGTTACTGCTACTATGACCATGCTACTCACAGGCATTGCGGCTATTTCTCTGTTGGTAGGCGGTATTGGCATTATGAATATTATGCTGGTTTCGGTAACAGAGCGAACAAAAGAAATAGGTATCAGAAAGGCAATAGGCGCACAAAGATGGCATATCCTCACGCAATTTTTGGTAGAGGCATTAACACTAAGTTTTTTTGGCGGAATAATTGGTGTGTTATGCTCGTGGGGATTACTGCTTATGATTTCCATACCTATGGGAATAGCACTTTCTGTCTCTTTTAATGTTGTAGTTATTGCCCTTGGCTTTAGTTTGTTGGTTGGTATGATTTTCGGACTTTACCCTGCCAATAAAGCATCTAAGCTAAAGCCCATTGAGGCACTTAGGTATGAGTGAGATTATTATAATTTCCTTGCCCACAAAATAAAGGAGTGGACAAAAAGCACTTCGTATGATATAATAATAAAATGAATAAT
>CAZVNZ010000057.1:1984-4472 GCA_964628515.1 uncultured Christensenellaceae bacterium | reverse complement strand
AAGGAATTTGGAATATCCACAGACGAAATAATAAAGCAAGCGGCAAGAATGAACGGTGGGCTTGAGCAATGGTATAACGAGCAATCCGCTAAATTTACAAAATCGGGTATGGACGTAGGAATGCTTGCGGAAAAATGGGGTATGAGCATAGCGGAAATAGAAGCATACTGTCAGCAATGGGGTATGAATTATGATGAGTTTAACGAAGAAATGAAAGCCACTCATACAGATGCAGGACTAAGCGTTGAGGAGTTGGCGGCTAAGTGGGGTACAACTACGCAAGAAATAGAACGGCAAATGGCAATGCAAGAAATCGATTTGCAGGAATGGAGCGATAACCAAGATGCACGGCTTGAGGAATGGAACAGAGCAGTGGAAGAAAACACAAATTCTATTATAAACAGCTTTGAAGAATTGCCAACAAAAATGGATTATTCTTTAGAAGAAATGACGGCAATTTTAAATGCGAATGCAGAGAAATATGCGGCATGGAAAGAAAAGATGGTACAGGTAAGCAGTTTACTATCTCCGGAAGCTATGGCACAAATAGAGCAATTAGGACCCGGAACTTCTGAAATATTAGATGAAATAATTGCAGATACCACAGGAACAAAAGCGGCAGAGCTTAATGCGGCATTTGAAAAAGTGGGAAGTTCTGCCGTTACAGGTATGGAACAATCCATACCACAGGCAACCATTACAGGTGGCGAAATAGCATCGGCAGTAGGCGCATCCATAAGCTCAAGCACAGCACCCATAGAAGCAACGCAAGAGCAAGTAAACCAAATATCCGCCGCACTTGCAAACGGTGATTACTCCGGACTTACCACAGGTATGGCAAACTCTATAAAGGCAGGTGTGGGTGCGGTTTCCGTAGCAGTCAACTTAGTATCGGCAAAGGTACAAACAAACCTAACGGAAATGTCTGCAAAATCCTTGCAAATTATTGCTACTATGATGATTAATATTACATCAAAAATAAGTTCTTCCCAATTTGTAGTAGCCTCGGCAACAGCTACTGTTGTAAATGCGGTTAAAACTACCTTAGATACCCTACATGGGAAAACACAAGAGAGTATACAAAAGGTTATAGAGATTATACAAACAGAATTAGGGAAAACGGCAAATGTAGTTGCGGCGGCAGAAAATATTGTTACAAGCGTAATATCTAAGTTTAGTGGATTAACACCGCAAGCTAAAGCTATGATTGGTGATATGTTTGCAGGTATGGTAAGTGCTATGGACGCTTATTCAAATTCATTATACAGCAAGGCACAGGCTATCGCAAATAACATCATAAGAATACTAAAAACCGCATTCAGCATTCATTCTCCGTCAAGGGTTACTTATGATATATTTCAAAATGTTATGAAAGGTGCAATAAATGCTATGGATAACGGTTCGGAGGAATTAATAGCTCTCACCAAAACAAATTCCTTTAGACTTATTGCACAATTTGAAGCTATACCTGTAGAAACAAGGCTTGATTGGGGTAGACAATTTAAAAATGCTATGGCAAGTACGCACAATGATATTGCCAAAGGTATGTCTGTATTTGTAGGGTTAAAAGACCATAAAAACGATATCGGCGCAAACTCATCTTCGGATAACAATAAAATGATTGCACTACTTGCAGAACAAAACAAGCTGTTAAGCGCATTGCTCAACAAAAACGAAGATGTGTATTTAGGCACGACAAAAGTTGGAAGTAAGCTAAAACAATGGGATAAAGACAGGGGTATGCAAATAAGTAAAGGAGTATTTGACGATGTATATTGATGATACGTATATTTATATTGGCAATTCTCCCGATGCGCTCAACTTAGAAATACCTTTCCCAACAGTTGGAGATATTGTGTTTCAAACTAAAGAGAATTCCGTCAAGGAGCGTAATGCAAATGGTGTGTTGGTAGGGCAAAAAACAGCAGAAGATACAATAATCCAAACAATAGGTTGGACGTATATTGAAGTGGAGAAATGGTGGGAAATAAACGAGTTTTTCCAAAAAAACGGAGATGTGTTTTATTGTAAGTTTTTTAATCAAAATATCGGAGAGTGGCAAATTAAAAAGTTTTGGAGGGGGGATACTTCTTGCAGTTTGCTTTTGCTTGATGAAAATGGCAAGCCCGAATACTACGAAGATGCTAACTTTGAAATTGAAAGTGTAGGTGAATAATTTGCAACAAACTTCTATAGCATACAACAAAGAAATGAGCAGAAACCAACGGGACAGAAGTTATATCCGCATAAAGTTTGGGATAATTGATATAGATGCAGCCGATACTTCCGTAATTACAGATAACGGGCATTTGTTTTATTCCAATACAGATATGCTGGTATTCGATGAAGTTCCCCAAAAAACCTATGCAACCTTTGAAAAAAACCGTATGAAAGCTGATGGTAAGTTATTAGTGCCTTCTAATAAATTTCCATTAAAACAAGGGTATGTATCATCTCAATTAACAAATGATGAGGGCATATTTACCAA
>CAZVNZ010000057.1:0-1884 GCA_964628515.1 uncultured Christensenellaceae bacterium | reverse complement strand
TATTACAGAGCAAGGTTACAGCAAATAATATTTGGTGTAGGTATTGTGTTTACAAATAAAGAAATCCAATCGGCAAGTCAAATAGTGGATATTGACCCTATTAATCGCCGTTTGGAAGAAAATACTTTTGATTTTACAATTATGAACGAGCAAGGTATATATAATCCGGATAATCCTCAGGGGGTTTGGGAATATATAGAGGGTATGCAACCTGTAAATGTGGAATACGGGCAACGCATAAAAACAGGATTAACGTGGGCAGATTTATATACACAAACATGGGATAACGTAGAGCTTACAGATTGGAAAACAATATATGAAGGAGGAACGATAGAATGGATTAAAGGAGGTAGGTATGTACTCACAGGAAGACCGGAGGTTAAGCAATTAACTGCAACATTTAGTGCACGAAGTGGATTAATGGCACTTGTAAATCCATATCATAAAGGGCAATACAGACCGCAGGGCATAACTTTGTATGATATAGCTTTGGAGATATTATTAGATGCGGACATCCCAAATATTTTTTATGACAGACCGCCGTATATATTGCATAGTGGATTAAAAAACTTAACTACAGTAGCACCTATACCAAAAACCTCGCATCGTGAAGCACTGCAACTAATAGCAAATGCGGCAGGTATGATAGCTTATACGGATAGAGATGGTATTATTCGTATTGAGCCTATAAGTAAGGCTGCGCAAGATTTTGATATGGATTATAACGAAACGCTGGGATGGCAAATTGTAACTAAAATTCCTCCGCTTGCAAGGGTTGATGTAGATGTATATTCATATAAACCTGCCTCTGAGTTAAGAGAATTGCATAAGGGAAATTATTCGAAAGGCAGCCATTTGGTAGAGTTTGAATTTGCCACAGACATAACAGTAAGCGGTGCTTCAAGTTATACTGCATTAAGCGGTAGTGTTTCTTTTACGGTTACAACTCCGGGGGAGGTTGTTATATCGGGTTATCCAATAGAAACTTCAATATCAAAGGTTAGAGTTACTACAGGAATTGAAGGAGAAACCGAGTTAATAGAAAATGTATTGATAACCAACAGTCAAGCGGCTCAAAACTTAGCAAATGTAGTTAAGGATTACTTGCGTTTGCGCAACACATATGAATTTGAATACAGGGGTCGTCCTGAGGTAGACGGCACAGATATTGTAAATCTGCAAAGCAAATATGATAAAGATTTCCCCGGCAGAATGTTAAAGCATCAAATAGAATTTGACGGTGCATTAAAAGGACAAGTAATAATGAAAAGGATGTGAACATATGAAACACACAAACAACTACAGATTAAACATGCCCGAGCGAAGAAGCTCGCCCCCCGACCCTGCGGACATAGAGGACTTAAACTATAACGCAGAAATAATAGACGAGGAAATGCACAGATTAGAGGTGGAAAAAGCAACAAAAGAGGAGCTTGAAGCTCATAAAAAGCAAGCGGTGTTAGACCACCCAAACAACAGCGTAACAGACGATAAAATAGGAAACAGAGCCATAGGCGCATTGAGCGGAAAATTAACCGCTCTTTTTTCTGCTGTTGGCAATGCTATTAAAGGGATTACAGGCACGGCAAATTGGAACGATGCGCCACCCACAACACTAACTTCCGTTAAAACTCATATTGATGATAATACGAAACATATTACGGAGAATGAGTATACTAAGTGGAACACGGTAACAAATAAAGCGAACAAGGCAGATGTGTTACAGAAAGATAATACTACTGCTTATACACCTACAGCAAATTATCATCCTGCTACAAAGAAATATGTTGATGATACTGCGGGAGGTGCGGGTAACGGTGATATGCTTAAATCTGTGTATGATACCAATAACAACGGTATTGTGGATAATGCGGAGAAGTTGGG
>CAZVNZ010000056.1:0-6048 GCA_964628515.1 uncultured Christensenellaceae bacterium | reverse complement strand
ATTGCGGTGTCATACCATTGCATAAACTCTTCCATACTGTTAAACCCACGTTTTTTAGCAAGGTCATTAAAAGTTTTTTGGGCTTGCTTGCGTGCCAGTCGTGCATACTCGTTTAGCGTATTTTTTTCTTTTTCGTGGTGATTCTCCTCTACGTCCGTGCCTTCCTCCGCCCCGTCCCTTTCGTCAGCCTCGTTTGCGCCCTCCGTAGCCTCCTCACCCTCTAAGCCGTCCTCATCGTTTTGCCACTCCGCAAAATCGTCCGTCTCTTCCGGCTGCACATTCTCTAAGTTCTCTGCATTTACATTAATTTCTTCCATTTTTCTCTCCTTTTGGCTGTCCGTTGCCACCGTATTTTTTGTTGATTATCCGTAATCACCGTAATTTACTTAGCTATACGTTGCTACCGTCTATATATTCGGGTATGGTTTTAGGAATGCCGGTAGGTTGCTCTAACCGCTCCTCCACCTTTTGCAAATGCTTTACGCACTTGGCATTAATGCACTCGTGTACCAATACCCTAAATAACCTTGGTTTTTCCGTAACGTCAATATCGTCATAGCCGTAAACCACAACCATATCCGTGTTACAAGCATTACATTTCAATATTTCCACCTCCTCCCATTTGTGCCTCCACTCCTGTGGGTAATTCATCTATTGCCAAGGGTGGCATTCCACCCGGTGCTTGCATCCGGGGTGGCGGTGGCATCTGCATAACCTGTTGCTGTAACATAGCTTGTTGTTGCATTTGTTGTTGCATAGCCTGTTGTTGTTGCATAGCCTGTTTTTGCTCCTCCACCTTCTTTTCTATATGCGCCCTCATAAGTTTTGCATTAGGGTAATGCGCACGTTCCATACATTGCCAAAAAAACAATAATGTTTCGGGGTTTGCAGGGTCTCCAAACACTCCGCTTTGTAAGTTTAATCGGTTTTGCTCCCATAAATATTGCCTGTTACTACCAAGCTCCCCATTTGCATCACAAGAAAACAAAAACTCATCACAGTAATAATACTCCCCTGCATCATCCTTTTTCAAAAAATCGTATCTGTTAAACCGCTTATACACCGCCTTGCCGTTGCTTTCCGTTTTAAAGCTCCGTGGCTCGTCTGCGTAAGCAAGCATAAACTTAAATATTATTTCAAATATCTCTTGATAGGCGGCATCCTTCATGCGCCGTTTACTCTCAAGTCTGCCCGAGGATTGTCTTGCGGATATTTCCTTTGCAACTCCGCTTTGCGCCGTGGTGTCCGGCTTGCCTTGAAAGCTGTCCGTAATTCCAAGCGTGTCCTTTGCGGAGTTATAGTTGCGCTGTATGTTGTTAAACTCATAACTCATATCCGGTTGAATATTCACCACTCTAAATAAATTTACCTCCTCAGGCTTTACACGCACCACCTTAAGCTGTTTATCCGTAGTCTCAATGTTTTTCTTTTCGGGGAGCATAACATAACTGCCACCGCTGTACATCTTTTCATCAATTACCGTGTTAGACTTATTTATTGCAATTTGCTGATCCTTAATCTTTTCTACGTCCGAAGTCCCAAGCACCTTGCCATGCTCGGATACATTTTTTCTAAGCACCAACGGAAATATATTAGGCTTGTAATACGGCGCCGTTATTTCTGTTTGTTGCGGTGCACCAAACAAATTGGGCGTATTAAGCTCGCCGGGTATTTCGGGCACATTGTTAGGTATTCCCTGTCCCAACTCTTGCATTCCCTGCATTTGTGGCATACCTTGCACATCCGGCATTGCAACCGGCATATTAGCCTCTGCAGGCAATTTAATAATTTCATCATCAAGATTGGACTGTGTAAATTTATCGCTGCCGCAAATACAGCTGTCCCCCTCCTTAACCGCTCCGCATTTCTTACATACCTCCTGCTTACGTGCTTGATAATCCTCCATGTAATCCAAAAGAGTATCGTTTACCCAGCTAATCAGCCCAACACCGCCCGCATCGTTTTTAAAATAACAAATTATTTGGGTAACAAGGTCTTTGGCGTTTTCCCCCTCTTTTCTTTCCACATAAGGGTATTCCTCGCTTTCCTCCGCCACATCAACGTTGTATCTCCGCTTTATATATTCCTTTGTTTGGGTAAGCAAAACAAAAATATACTCACCCTGCCTAAAATCCGTAACACCCGCTTGGGGTATCACCTGCTTGGGATGCAGTGCCGTCACCTGTATATCCCCCACGGTGTTATGAGTTTTAATTGTGTTATCCCATTCAATTAAAAACCAGCTGCCGCCGTTTATGGGGCACACACGTTCGTCTTGGTCGTTTAGCACCTCAAAGGGCAGTCTGTTTAACTGCCCCCTTAGCATTTCTTCTATAATTACCGCCCTGTCCTCGTCCTCCTCGTTTAAGGCATCCACTTTTGGAGAAGGTATATTGCTGTTTATTTGAGATTCTATAAGCTCGTACACAATATTTTGCACATTGCTCGCATCAAGGGTTACCTCTTTTTGTATGTTGGGGTTTCGTGGTATCTTCCGCCCACCGTCATACAGTTTCTGCATATCTTCCATTTTTGTTATAACAGGCTTGTAATGCTCCTCGCAAACCCTAAACCTTTCCTGCCACAAAGAAAGTAGCTCGGTGTTGTCCTGCTTATCCTGCTTTACTTCTTTCTTTTCTATAATTTTGTTTTTTAGCTTTCCAAATAATTCCATATATTCTCCAATCCTGTTTAAAAGGGATTTCCACGCATTTTAATTAAATACTCTTTTTCCTCTTCGCTTGCGTTGTTGTAGTCCTCCCACCAGTCCGCCCGCCATTTTACTTTTTCTTGTGATGTTTTTTGTACATCAAAGCTTTGTTGTCCCCTAATCTCGTTTGCAATCATATCCGAAAATAATAAGTCATCGTGCTTACCATCTATTGCATCCGGTCTGCCGTTTTTGTATACAAAGGTTATTGCCTCCTGCAAGGTGGGTATATCATAAAAAAGCTCTGTATTGTTGTTTATTATGTCTATTTCCTTGTCTATAATTAACGGCCGTGTATTGCCGTCCGTCTTAAAACCAAATTTCGTTTGCATAGCTTTTGTAAAATCATCGTACCGCCTACGCACATACTGTTTGGGGTAGTTAAGCCGCGAAAGCTCTTCCACGGGTGCGGTGTTAAAGTTAATTTCCACCCCAATAAGTGCATCGTTGTAATATTTGCCTAAGCAATACAGTTGATAGGTAAAAGGCTTGCTTTCGCTAACCTGCATATGCAGGGTTGCCACACGCCTGCCCGTGGTGTTGTCTATTACAGTCGCCCCATAAAAGTCCTTGCCCTCTCCCTTTGTGTCCGCCCCTATAACGTAAGGCACTCCCTCTTTTGATTCCTCGTAAATGCGTATATATTCACCGTGGGCAAACTCATATGATGTTATGCGGTCTTTTGTTTCGGGGTTATTCCACCCGTATACAAAAGCACCTGTTTTAAATTGCATGCCTCGCAACTGCTCCATGCGCTGTATAACCTTCACATTATCAAATACAGGAAGTCCGCTCATTAAAAACGCCTCCTGCGCACAAGAGGGATATTCCTGTTTAAATAAATCTGTGTTGCCACCGCAGTTGTTTTTAATACACCACCTCCGCCAGGTAAGTTGCTCGTTTGTTAGGCTGTATATCTCCTTTAGCCGGGTTTCCTCCTCCGTAAGCTCAAAGCCCGTGTATGTTAGGGCGTAGTCTTTATGCTCCTGCCACGCACAAAACACGGGTATAAAGTCATTCTCACCGCTTACCGCTTTATCCCACATCTCCTTAAAATCATCATAGCCGTTTGCCGTGCTTTCTATGATAACCATGGTGTCCTTATGGTTGGGCACGGCTTGCAGTAGCCCCGTCAGCGTTTCTTTTTTCTCCCCTGCCCAATATGCGTATTCGGAGATATGCAGGTTTTGAAAGGTGTCACTTCTGCCTATACTGGTATTTCCTGCCGTCATACATTTTATGGCGGAGTTTCCCGAGGCAAAATCAAACTCCAATATCTTTGCGTTGTTGGCTTTTAAGCTCGGTTTAAAATCTCCGTCAAGCTCATCATAAAACCGCTTAGACATTCTAAAAAGGTTGTTGGTTGCGGATATTTCGTGTGTTACAACACCGCTGTTTATATTAGCCTGCGTTGCGGTCTCTTTAAAAATTATCCCCTCCACCAAAGTGGAAAAACCCATTTGCCGTGCCTTTAGTATTATCGCCCGTACAGGCTTGCCCTCGCTGTGCTGTGCTTTTATTGCTTCGTACAGCTTTAATTGCGCCTTGTTTAGCATAAGCGGCACTATCTCGCTTTGCTTGTCTTTTATTTTTAAATGCTTTTCTAAAAACAGCTTAGTGTTTATTGCCATTTAGTATTTTTCTCCTGTGATTTCCTTTAGTTTTTCTTCGAGGGATAGGTTTAGTGTGCCGGTTAGCTCAATTTTTTGAGGTTCGTTATATCCGCACATTTTATTGGCTTGTTCTATTGCTTTTATAGCTGTGTTTGCCGCCGCCGCATTATATATTTTCGTTTCTTCTTTGTAATAAATTGTATTGGTTCTTGCTTCATCTATAATAGCTTTTAGCATTTTTAACGAAAGTTCTCTATCCCAAATAGCTTTATTCGCAAGCTCTCTTTTTCTTTGTTCAATTATCCCCCCAATATCCCCCCTGTTAGCAAGTTCTCCTGCCTTTTTTGCAATTTTTGAGACTGTCATATTAACGGTCTTGTATCCTGCCTTCCTGTATGCTTCTGATTTTGATAATCCACTTACAACCCCATCTATAAAATTGTTCTGTTTAGTTGTATGCTCTCGCATATTTTTCTCCTGTAACAACAAAAAGACACCTTTTTAGATGTCTTTTTGTTGCATAGTTGTTTTATGATAATAGTATATCATAGAAAAGCGGAAGTGTTGGTGCACAAAAGGTGCAAAAGAGTGCACAAAAGGTGCAAATCTTTATTTAGATAATTCTTCAATTTTAAGATCAACATATTTTTTTGTTATTTTAATTGTATCTAACATTTCTAAATATTCTTTCTTTTTATTAAGTACCCCCATCAATACAAGTACTGAAACAATAAAAGTTACTAAGAATAGCGAAATAAAAATAAATTTATATTCTGCTCGTACATTATTCACAAGTAATGAAACAAATAAGGAGAAGATCGGGATAACAATACTAATTTGATTCGGTTTCGATATTCTCTCAAAATAAACAATATCTTCTTCGATAATCAATGATTCACGCATTAATATTTCTACTTTTGAATTATTAAAGCTATATTTATCTGTTTCTTTATAAAGTTTGTTTGTTTCATTTTTTAAATATCTTTCGACTCTCCAAGTAATGAAATTTTGTATATATCTATTTTTAAAGTAATTTTTTGTTTTTTTTGATAATTGCACAGATGAATATATAATATACCCCACAGCAAAAAACATTATACATAAGGAACAAAAATATGCTAAATTCATAATTTCTTCCCCAATATTAATATCGTATTCTTCGCAAATAGCTGATATATAATGCAAACGTTCTATAATGCTTAAATGTAATATTTTTTCCATAACCTTACCTCATAGTTTTAGAACATTTTAGTCTAATTAAAGTCAAACTACCTCTATCTTTACACCAACGTATACTATAGTTCATTCTACTACTAATCTCCCTAACCTTCAACCCCTCGAAATACCTAAGCCTAACAAACTCACGTTCAATCCCACTAAGCCCGGCATCGTCCACAAATCGTTGTATTTCATCTAATTTAGAATAAAGTTCTATAAGCTCATTAGTAAAAACCTCTATGCGACTACCGTACACATCAATCATCTTTTGAACTGCTTTATACACAGGGTCACTAATACCACAACCCTTGACACAAATATCGGAATAATTAGGGGCTTTTAGTAGCCTATCTGCTACACTGTTTTTGTGTGCAACTATTTCTTCTATTTGTTGCTCCTTATCCCGTATCTGCCGTTTAATATCGCCATAGCTATATAAGTATCTTTCTATCTCTTGCAATTAAAACGCCCTCCGTGGTATAATGGTGTTGCGGTTGGGGCGGCGTT
>CAZVNZ010000055.1:0-7825 GCA_964628515.1 uncultured Christensenellaceae bacterium | reverse complement strand
AATGAAACACAAAATATGCGAACTATGCGGAGGCACAATATGTATGTGGGACGGTGGCAGGTGCGACTGCCAAGAAAAAAGCACCGCCGATGTTGGCGCACCGGCAAGTGCAACTGTTAAAAAATCTAAGGTAAGAATAACAGAAAAGGGGGTAAATGTCAATGAAAAAAATAGCTATACAGTCAATAAGCATCTCCAATTTTAAGGGGATAAAGCAGTTAGATGTTGATTTTTCCGCAACTGCCACCAATATCTACGGGGATAACGCAACGGGAAAGACCACGATATTTGACGGGTTTATGTGGTTGATGTTTGATAAAGACAGCAAAAACGCCAAGCAATTTAACATAAAACCTTTGGACAAAGACGGAAATTTAACACAAAAAGGCATAGAACCTACCGTAAGTGCGGTGCTTAGTGCAGGTGGTAAGACTTTCGAGCTTAAAAAGGCGTATACGGAAATATGGACTAAAAAGCGTGGGAGCGCAAATGCGGTGCTTACGGGGCACGAAACTAAATACAGTATAGACGATGTGCCCAAGAAGAAAAGCGAGTACGAGGAGTATATAAAACAGCTCCTTGACGAAAAGATATTTAGGTTGCTTACGGATGTGCTGTACTTCAACACTCAACTGCATTGGGCGGACAGGCGGAAAATTCTGCTTGAAATGTGCGGAGATATTACGGACGGCGAGGTAATTAACTCGGACGTGGCACTATCTCCTTTGGCGGTGTATTTGGATAAATATTCTATGGATGATTTTAAAAAGAAGTTGGCGGCGGACAGAGCACGTATTAACAAAGCACGTGAAGAACTGCCTATACGAATAGACGAGGCGTACAAGAGTATTGTTGATGTAGACGAGGCAAAGGAGCGCATGGCGGTATCACAGCTTGAAGAAAAGCTGTCAAGCCTTGAGGTAGAAAAAACTATGGCACTTGGCAGTAACAAGCAGGAAAGAGAGCTTAGAGAAACGGAAAACAAAATAGTGGAGCTGCATAACAAAAACACGCAGTTTAAGCTGTCTGCAAAAGAGGCATACAACGCACTTTATCTTGACGCAATAGAGGAGCGCAACGATTTAGAGCATAAAATCAATATACTAAGTGCTGAAATTATTTCCCTTGAGAATACAAAAAATGCAGAGGAGAAAAGCGCATCCGAACTACGTAAAAAGTACGGACAAATATCCGAGGAGAAATGGGTAGGCGAAACAATCTGCCCCACCTGCAACCAATCCTATCCGGAGGACAAATTAAACGAAGGCATAGAGCATTTTAATATTGAGAAATCCAAACGCTTGCAAGAAATACAAATTACAGGCAAAACTAAAGTAGCGGAAATTAACAAATTAACCGGGGAAATATCCAATAAAGAAACAAAGAAAAGTAAGTTGGTTAGAGAGCTTGAAAAAATCGTAGTGCCTGCATCCACGGTGCCGGAAGATATGCCCGGCTATGCCGAGACATTGGAAAAACTGCTTTTGCAAAAAGAAGAGATACTCAAAAGCAAAGGAGCAGAAACGGAGAGCACCTCGGACGTTACAAGCAGGATAAACGAGGTAAAAGGTAAAATCGAAGAGCATATGTCAAGCATCGCCCTTGCCAATAATAACTTAGTGATTAAAAACAGGATAGCCGAGCTTGAGTATCAAGAAAAATGTTTAGCGGAGGAAATGGAGCAGACGGATAAAAATATTTACTTAGCGGAGGAATTTGTTAAAACCAAAGTTGCTATGCTTGAAAGTAAGATAAATTCTAAATTTAAGCTGGCACGGTTTAAGTTATTCGGCGAGCAGATTAACGGCGGTATTACCGAGTGTTGCGAGGCTATGTACGAAGGTGTGCCTTACAGCGACCTTAACTCTGCAATGCGGATAAACATAGGGCTTGATATTGCAAGTGCGCTGTCCGAATATTATGGGGTTACCGCTCCCATATTTGTGGATAATGCGGAGAGTGTAACAAGGTTGATTGACGGTGTGGGGCAGATAGTGCGGTTGGTTGTATCGAGGGAAGATAAGGCACTTAGAATAGAAGGACTAAAATTTGAGGAGGTTGCTTAATTATGGCAAATCAAAAACAAGACGGATTAATGGTAATGGGCAAAAATATTATGGACAGCGTAACAAACAAGGTGAGAGGGTTTAGAGAAAAAGGCGAACTGCACTTCCCTGCAGGGTATTCGGCAGAAAATGCAATGAAGCAAGCGTGGCTTGTGTTGCAAGATACTAAGGACAGAAACAACAAGCTTGCGCTTGAAATATGCAATAAAGGAAGTATAGTAAACAGCTTGATGTCTATGGTAGTGCAGGGGCTTTCTCCGGATAAAAAACAATGCTACTTTATTGTCTATGGTGACAAGCTTACATTACAGCGTTCGTACTTCGGAGCTATGGCGGTTGCCAAACGTGTTTGCCCTGAGATACAGGAAATTTATGCAGACGTTGTGTATAAGGATGATGTTTTCGAATATGAGAAAAAACACGGTAAAACCCTTGTAATAAAGCATTCACAACAATTAGAAAATGTGAGTAAAGATAAAATTGTTGCCGCATACT
The DNA here is from genome assembly GCA_964628515.1 of uncultured Christensenellaceae bacterium. Lineage (GTDB taxonomy): Bacteria > Bacillota > Clostridia > Christensenellales > Christensenellaceae > CAZVNZ01. The sequence continues at coordinate 5,264 of CAZVNZ010000055.1, read as the reverse complement.
GTACGGTGGTATACAAAGATGGCAGGGAAGAAACCACCATTATGGCAATGGACCAAATACTGCAGGCGTGGGCACAAAGTGCCATGAAACCCGTTAGCGATAAGGGCACGGTAAGTGCAGGCTCGGTACACGGTAAATTTAAGGAGGAAATGTGCAAAAAAACCGTGATAAACAGAACCTGCAAGCTGATTATTAATTCCTCGGATGACAGTACTTTGCTAATAGAATATGCCAAGAAGTCAGAGCAGGACAGCACTTACGAAGAGGTTATGGAAGAATCTACGCAAAACGCAAACACCATAATAGTGGACGATTACGAAATAGACACAACCACAGGCGAGGTTAAAGCTGAGGAAATCATCACAGAAGAAATAATAAACACCACCGAGGAGGAATTCCCACAAGAGCCTATGCAAGACCCGGGGTTTTAATATGAATATTGATGTGCTTGCCACAGGCTCTACGGGAAACGCATATACAATATTTGACGGTGAAACAAGGCTGTTATTAGAGTGCGGAATACCATGGCGAAAACTTCAAGAAAAAACGGGGTTTAGTATGGGCAGTGTGACTGCCTGCCTAATAACCCACGAGCATAAAGACCATTGCAAAGCCGTAAATGAAGTAATAAAAAACGGTATTGATGTGTACTGCAGTCGTGGTACGGCATCATCATTAAACATAAAAAGCCACAGAATACGTGTTATGCCCATTATGGAGGATTTCACCGTAGGTAGCTTTGTAATACGTGCTTTTGATGTGGTGCACGACTGCACAGAGCCTGTAGGGTTTTTGATACGGAGCACCAAAACGGGAGAAATACTAATGTTTGCCACAGACACCGCATATATTAAATACAAGTTTTTGGGGCTTACCCATATAATGATTGAGGCAAACTACGATTACGGGTTAATGAGCACAGACAACATAGCTTTAAACAAAAGGGTGATGCACTCGCATATGAGCCTTGACAGCCTTAAAGATTGGCTTTTTAAGAATGATTTAAGTAGGGTTAAGCAGATATATTTACTGCATTTATCCGAGGAGCGAAGCAACGAAGCGGAGTTTTTAAGGGTGGCGCAAATGCTTAGTGGGGTTGAGGTTTATGTGGCTTGATATTTTGAAAAAAGGAGTAAAAACTAATGCAAAACGAAATTAAAGAAGTAAAAAACAATACGGAAACACGCTTTAGCATACTGGATATGGGTATGGGAGCATTTAAGGAGCGAGCAGACTATGAAATGGCAAAAATAATAGAAAACATTGCGGATATTAACGTACCTGCAAATAAAAAGCGTTCTCTGATATTGCAAATTGATATTGTGCCCGATGAAAACAGGGTGGCAATGAAGGTGGAGTGCCTTGTAAAGTCAAAGTTGATACCCACAGCGCCTGTATCTACTATGTTGTTTGCAAGTCCGGACAATGAGGGCGAGGTAGCATATAAAGAGGCGGTAAGACAAGCGCCCGGTCAAATAGATGTGTTTGGCGGAGTGCAGGAAAAACCAAAAGTATTAAATTATACACCGAAAGGAGCTTAAACCATGGAAAATAGAAACGAAACAGTAGAATTTGTAAACAAAATTCAACAGATGACAAGGGAGGCTGACAAGGTAGAGGTAACGGAAATAAACGGGGAAAAATATGTTACCAAAGCTCTTACACGCATCAAGGATTTTGAGCCCCATTGCATTAACGTGGAAACGTTATCCGGGCTTACGGAGGTAATTAAAAGGGAACGGGATAAAGGGCTTTATGAAAGTGATTTGTTTGTTCTTGTGGAAAGCCCTACAAAAGTTTGCGTGCAAACCATGTTGCTTAGGGATATGGGCAGGAATATAATGTACACCGCTTATACAAAACCAAGCAACTTTAATTTTGGAATTACTTACGATATAGAAAGCTTCTTAATTTCCTTGCGTTCAAAGTTTGTGTCAAACGAGGATGTAAACTATCTTGCATCCGCTGTTATGAACATCACCAATGCTAAAAGCATTGCGCTTAAGGATGACGGTGTTACTCAAAAGGCAGAGGCTCGCAAGGGGATTTCCTTAGCAGGCAATGTGGAAATCAAGCCTATTGTAAAAGTAGCACCATTCCGCACCTTTATCGAGGTAGCACAGCCGGAAAGCGAGTTTTTGTTTAGAGTTACCGATTTAGAAGATAATGTTGGCGCAAGTCTGCACGAAGCGGATGGCGGTGCTTGGAAAATAGATGCTATGAACAGCATTAAAGAATATCTGACAAAGGAATTAAAGGGCGTTGACGGTGTTTACGTTATAGCCTAAAAGTTATACATTAAAAATGTTAGCCACCGTAAATATACCTTGAACCCACGATAGCATTATATAGTAAAGTGCTAATAATTAAGTTGGATTGAATGTGTACACGAAAAAAGTTATAGCCTGGCGGCGTGGGGCAACGTCACGTTATAGCCTAAAAAGGAAAGATAACATATGAGCTCCGAATATATGAACCACAAATTAAAAAGCAGTTATTTTTACAACAAATGCGAGTATATCACAAGGGCGGATACCCTTATAAAGGCTTGCGAAAGCCCTATAGAAGAATTGCTTGCCATTGAGCTTGCAAAGTATTCGCCTTTATATTTCGATATATTTACTGATGGAAGAGTTAGTGCCGTTAATATCGGAGCTCAAAAAGAAATTATGGTGGATAACCGTAAATACAGAGCAGATTTTCTAATATACGTAAAATACAGCACTAAGGCTGACAGCTACGTTAAAAACTTTGTGATAGAGTGTGACGGGCATAATTTCCACGAAAAAACCAAAGAGCAGGTAGTTTATGACAATTTACGGCAACGAGATTTACAAAGAGCCGGCTACACGGTTATACGGTTTTCGGGAAGTGAGATATATACAAGCCCTCAGGGCTGTGTTAGGGATATTATTGGTATGATTTTGGCAGAGAAGTAGGAGGTGGTAAATTGGCACGTCCGCATAAACAGGGGTTAGAATACTTCCCTCTCGATGTGGATTTGCTGAGTGATGTTAAACTAAGAAAGCCTAAGCATAAATACGGTTATTTAGCCGTTATGGTGTATATTGCTTTACTTTGCATCCTGTACAAAGATAAAGGATATTACATTGATAGCTCCGACATGGAGGACTTAGCTTACTTAGTTATCGAACGTCTACAAGGGAAGTTTCAGCCCGATGTAGATACCGTAGAAGGGGTTATTGAGTTTTTGGTGGAGTGTGAACTTTTTAGCGGCTACCATTTCAAGGACAAAAATATAATTACTTCTCACCGGGCGCAATGCACTTGGTATAGCATTACCGCAAACAGGTTACAGGTTACGGTAAACGAAAATTTTTGGATGTTGAGTTTAGACGAGATGCAAGAAATTAGCACCCGTCATTCCCTATACAAAAAAACAGTTAATCGTTCGAATAACTCGGTAAATCAATCGATTAATCCCCAAAGTAAAGTAAAGGAAAGTAAAGTAATAGATGATCATCTGCTGACCTTCTTTGGCGAGAATATTTCTAAAGTGACGCCCTATATAGAAAAAGAGATTAAAAGGCTGGTTGATGATAATGACGTTGATGATGATTTTATATTACATTGCATAGAAAAAGGAGCAAAAAACGGTGCTAAAAGCTGGGCGTATATTAAGACCGTCATAGATAAATATATATCACTTGGGATTAAGACACGCAAGCAGGCATTAGAAAACGATGCAAAGTTTAAGCGAGGCAGTAAGGCTTTCCCCCAAAGGGAGTACAGCGATGAGGAGCTTAAAGCACGAGAGCTTGAAGAATACAAACAGATGGAAAGTCTGCACGATTTGTAGGAGGAATTATGAGCGAGGTTAGCGAGCAATGCATAGTTATAGACTGGGCAATGTTGCACGAAGGGAAATATCCTTGCTTACGTTGGCTACACGCCATACCAAACGGCGGCAGCAGAAACAAAATAGAGGCGGTAAATCTTAAACGGCAGGGGGTAAAGGCAGGTGTGTGCGATTTGTTTTTGCCTTTTGCAAAGGGTGATTATCACGGGCTTTATATCGAGATGAAGGTTAAGCCAAATAAGCTCACGGATTTGCAAACCCGGTTTATCGATTTTGCTGTGCGTAGTGGGTATAAGGCGGTGGTGTGCTACTCGGCGCAGGAGGCTATCGGGGTTATTGTGGGGTATTTGGGGTTATAGTCAAAAATAGTCTTTTTGGGAGGAATGAGGTATGAAAAAAATCTTAGATGCCTGCTGTGGAGGCAAAATGTTTTGGTTTGATAAAAACAACAAAGACGTGGTGTTTTGCGATAAAAGAAGCGAAACACATATATTGTGTGATGGACGAGAATTAGAAATCAAACCGGATATAATTTGTGATTTTACTTCATTACCGTTTGAAGATAAGAGTTTCAAATTGGTAGTATTTGACCCTCCTCATTTATTACAATTAGGCGAAAATTCTTGGATGGCAAAAAAGTATGGCAGACTTGATGACGGTTGGCCGAAGATGATTAAAGATGGATTTGACGAGTGTATGAGGGTTTTAGACGATTATGGAGTTCTTATTTTTAAATGGAGTGAGATACAAATTAAAACAAGCGAAATAATTAATGCTATTGGGCAACAACCCTTGTTTGGGCATTTAAGCGGAAAACGAAATAACACTCATTGGATGTGTTTTATGAAAAAATAAAAAGAAAGCATTGTAGCACTATCATTTAGGGAAGTAAGCGAAAAAGGAGGAATAACAAAAAATGATAATACCTGATAAAAAAGAAGATATTCAAGAAGAACTGGAGTTAACAGAAATGATGGTAAAAGATTTGAATAAAATATGGAAATCATATGCTAAAAAAGCATTAGAAGCCAAGCAAGCAAGAGAGTTAAAGCAAGAGAAAAAAGGTTTTTTGCAATATGAAACGGTTGAGGAGTTAATTGAAGGTTGGGGGTTTGGCGAATTTGACGAAGATACGTATTATCGTGGTTTAGAGTATTTTGAGAGTTTAACAGCTCCACCCAAAATTTCTGTTATTGAAAAGCACAGAAACAGAATAAAACAAATGATAAACGATGGGGAGGGTACTATAAAAATGTTAAATGAAGAACTTAATCCTCAAAGCAAAAAACCGGAAGAGAATATTTTTGAAAAAATGGATAGAGAGGAAAGCCAAAAAAGACAAGAAACATTGCTTATAAACGAATTTATGAAAAAGTAAAAGAGCGACTAAACGCCGCCCCAACCGCAACACCATTATACCACGGAGGGCGTTTTAATTGCAAGA
>CAZVNZ010000054.1:0-8716 GCA_964628515.1 uncultured Christensenellaceae bacterium | reverse complement strand
TGACCCTCTGCTTGTAAGGCAGATGCTCTCCCAGCTGAGCTATGCTCCCACACATTGTGTGCGCCTCAACTCATCAGCGCAATATCTATTATAATTGCTAAAGCCGTATCTGTCAATAGCTTTTTTGAAAAAAATTACTGTTTTTTTATACAAATTACTAAGCCCTTATTTTAAGGGAAAAACTCCTATTTTTCTCTGCTTTTAAGCTCGCAAAAAAGGTCGTTTAGTGGCATTTCTTTTTGGTTTAGCAATACTAATAAATGGTATATTAAGTCTGCCGTTTCGTATTTTAACTCTTCTATACCCTCGTTTTTGGAAGCTATTATTACCTCCGCATTTTCCTCTCCTACCTTTTTTAGTATTTTATCTATCCCCTTTTCAAATAAGTAGTTGGTATAAGAGCCTTCCTTTGGGTTGTCCTTTCTGTCTTTAATTGTGTTGTATAAGTTGTACAGCACGGCAGAATTTACAACATCGCAGTTTTGCACAGCGTTAAAAAAGCAACTGCGCTCCCCTGTATGACATGCTACCCCCGTTTGTCTTACCTTTAAAAGTATGCTATCACCATCACAATCAAGAAAAACACCACAAACTTCTTGAATATTTCCCGACGTCTCTCCTTTTTTCCACAAGCATTTTCTGGAGCGGGAGTAATAGTGCGCTATTCCCGTACTTAGCGTTTTTTCGTAGGCTTCTTTGTTCATAAACGCTTGCATCAGAACTTCGTTTGTGTCCACATCTTGTGCTATTGCAACCACAAGCCCATTATCATCATATTTAACATTCATAGTCTTACATCTATTCCTTTGCTTTTTAAATATTTCTTAACCTCTATTATTTCAAGCTCTTTATAGTGAAACAAGGACGCCGCCAACAGTCCGCTTGCGTTGGCTTTTGTTACGACTTCTTCAAAATCCTTTAGTTTACCTGCACCTCCCGAGGCTATAACGGGTATTTTTACAACCTCCGTTATGCTTTTGGTAAGCTCTATATCGTAACCGTTTTTTGTGCCGTCTGCGTCCATACTGGTTAGCAAAATTTCCCCTGCGCCTAATTTTTCTGCCTCTAAAGCCCATTTTATTGCATCTTTGCCCGTATTTATTCTGCCACCGTTAATATAAACCTCAAATTTACCCTCGCTGTTGCGTTTTGCGTCTATTGCCACCACTACACATTGCGAGCCAAATTTTACCGCCGCTTTAGTTATTAAATCGGGGGTATTTACCGCCGGTGAGTTTATGGATATTTTATCCGCACCGCATTTTAGTATCCGCCTAAAATCCTCTGTTGAGCGTATTCCGCCCCCTACCGTTAGGGGTATAAACACCTGCTCTGCTGTGCGTGCCACAACATCTTCCATAATATTGCGTTTGGAGGAAGAGGCGGTTATATCCAAAAACACTATTTCGTCCGCACCTTGTGCGTTATATGCCTTTGCAATTTCCACAGGGTCTCCCGCATCCGTTAAATTTACAAAGTTAATACCCTTCACAACTCTGCCATCATGCACATCAAGGCAGGGTATAATACGTCTTGTCCACATTATTTTGCCGCCTTTAGCGCATCTTCTAAGGTAATAGCCCCTGAATACAGCGCTTTTCCTATAATACATCCGCAAGCGCCTGTGCCTTTTACCCTTACAATATCGTCTATACAGGTTATTCCGCCGGATGCTATTAAGTTCATCCAGGTTTTTCTTACTATTTGCTCCGTTTTTTCTATATTTGGTCCTTCTAACATTCCGTCCTTTGCAATATCCGTATAAATTATGGTTTTGACTCCTAATTTATGTACGGTATCGGCTAAGTCCACAGGGTCTATGTCTGACGATTCCACCCAACCCTTTATTGCTACCTTACCTTCTTTTGCATCTATGCCCACCGCAATCCTGTCTCCGTACCGAGAAACCGCCCAAGAAAGCAAATCTAAGTTTTCTACAGCCGCCGTACCCACAATTACTCTTGATATTCCCACTTCGTCCAAGCGAATTTTAATATCCTCTTTCGTGCGCACTCCGCCACCCATTTGCACGGGAATTTTAAGTGCGTCCACAATTTGCGCTACAACATTTTTATTTACAAATTCTCCCGAAAATGCCGCATCTAAATCCACAAGATGCAAATATGCCGCTCCACTGTCCTGCCATTTTTTAGCCATGCTTAGAGGGTCTCCGTACTCCGTCATGTTTTGTATCTCACCTTGCACCAGTCTTACGCATTTTCCGTCTTTAATATCTATTGCGGGATAAATCTTCATAAGCTAATACCTCCAAAATTTTTTAACATTTTAAGCCCCACTTCTCCGCTTTTTTCCGGATGAAATTGTGTTCCGTATATATTATCTTTATTGACCGCACTTACAAATTCCTCCTCGTAGGTGGTATATGCAATAGCGTGTTTAGATTCCTTAATACAATAGGAATGTGTAAAATAAACAAATTGGTTAGGGGTATTAATCAGCAAATTTGCTTTTATGTCTAATTTGTTCCAACACATATGTGGCACGGGCAAAGCCTGCGTAATTATTGGCACCACTTCCCCCTCCATAATGCCAAAACCGCTATGCTCTCCGTTTTCTGTGCTTTTTTCAAAAAGCAGTTGCATACCTAAGCAAATGCCCAAAAATGCTTTACCTTTTTTTATTTCGGCTAATATAACATCACACATATTGTATTCATCAAGTTTTGTGAGGGCATCGTTAAATGCGCCAACGCCCGGCAATACAATGTGGGAAGCATCCTTTATTTTAGTAATATCGCTCGTTAGTATTGCGCTTAGCCCCACATATTCAAAGGCTTTTTGCACACTTCGTAAATTACCTATGCCGTAATCTATAATTGCTATCATAAAACCCCTTTTGTAGAAAGCACTCCCTTTAGGCTGTCATCAATAGTGTATGCCTCCCTTAAGGAGTGAGCCACCGCCTTAAAAATTCCTTCTATTATATGATGTGTGTTTTTGCCGTACTGTAAGTTAATATGTAGGGTAATTCCTGCGTTTAGGGCAAGTGCTCTGAAAAACTCCTCGCAAAGCTGTGCATCAAAACTCCCTACCGTCACATTTGGCAAATCTACGTTAAAAACTAAAAATCCTCTGCCCGAAACATCTGTGTTTACCATAACAAGTGCCTCGTCCATTGGCACAAATTTTGTTGCGTATCTCTTTATTTTTTCTTTTGATGCGGTTGCAAAGGCTTTACCCAGCAAAATTCCGCAGTCCTCTACCGTGTGATGCCCGTCTACATCTAAATCCCCTACGCAATTTAGCTCTAAATTAAATTGACCGTGCTTTGCAAAAAGCTCTAACATATGGTTAAAAAAGCCAATGCCCGAGTTTATTTTGTACTTGCCCTCGCCGTATATTTGCAAATTAAGTTTAATATCTGTTTCTGTGGTTTTTCTTGAAAACTCGCTACTCATTATTCTATACCTTCAAAACGTATTTTTGCACTTCTTGCGTGAGCATCTAACCCCTCGCTTAAAGCAAATTTTTCTATTTTTTTGTAAACCTTTTCAAATTCTTCTTTGCTGTAATAAATTACGGATGATTTTTTTTGAAAATCGTCTACATTTAATGGAGAGGAAAACCTTGCCGTGCCGTTTGTGGGCAGTACATGGTTTGTGCCTGCAAAATAATCACCCAAAGGCTCGGGAGAGTATTCTCCTAAAAATATAGAGCCTGCATTTTTTATTTTGTGCAGATAATCTTTGGGGTTTTGTACGCAAACCTCCATATGCTCGGGAGCAAAAATATTTGCTACTCTGATTGCGTCATCCACATCTTTTGCAATAATTATTGTACCATAATTATTTAAAGATTTCATTACAATTTCTTTTTTTGGCAAATTATTTGCTTGCTTTTCTATTTCTTTGCTTACTTTTTTTGCAAATTCTAAATTGTCCGTAACCAAAACGCAAGCCGCCAACTCGTCATGCTCCGCTTGGGAGAGAAAATCTGCCGCAATATATTTCTCGTTTGCGAATTTATCCGCTACAATAAGCACTTCGGAAGGCCCTGCAATCATATCTATACCCACCTGTCCGTACACACGTTTTTTTGCTAAAGCAACGTATATGTTTCCCGGCCCTGTAATTTTATCCACTTTTGGCACACTCTTTGTGCCGTATGCAAAACTTGCCACCGCTTGTGCCCCGCCTATTTTGTATATTTTGTCCGCCCCTGCAATATCTGCGGATACTATTGTAGTTTCGCTTACTTTGCCGTTTACTGCCGGTGTGGCAACGTAAATATTTTCCACTCCTGCGCATTTTGCCGGAATAATATTCATAAGCACACTTGAAGGGTAAGCGGCTTTTCCTCCGGGCACATATACACCCACACTTTCCACGGGTATATAAAGCTGGCCTAAAATTTTGCCCCCCTGCTCCAAAAACCAATCCTTGCGTTTTTGCATATTATGAAACTCTTCTATATTCTTGCCTGCCTCTTTAATTATTTCAACCAATTCTTTAGGCACTTTGGTGTATGCATCCTCAATTTCTTTTTTGGAAACACAAATATTGCCTTCGTTAATATTAAAGTTATCAAATTTCTTTGTGTATTCAAATAGGGCTTCATCTCCCTTACTTGCAATGTTTGCTATTATTTCCTCCACAATCTTTTCTTGAGCAGAAAAATCCCCTTCCCCTCTTTTTAGTAGGCGCTCTGTAATACTTTGTGTTTGGTTTGCGTTAATAATGGGTAACATCAGCTTTCCTCCAAGGCATTTTTTATGCTGTCTATAAGGGGTTTTATCTTTTCTTGCTTAGTTTTTAAACTAACTTGATTTACCACAAGGCGAGCAGAAATATCGCAAATATCCTCAAGTACGGATAAACCGTTTTCCCTAATTGTGTTTCCGCTTTCCACAATATCTACGATAACATCACTTAAATTAAGAATGGGTGCAAGCTCTATACTGCCGTTTAACTTAATTATTTCAATATCCTCCCCCTTGCCGTCGTAATACATTTTGGCAATCCTTGGGTATTTTGTCGCCACTCTTTTTATGTGTGATGTTATGGAATTTTCCGGATTTTTGTACCCTGCCACCGAGATTTTGCATTTGCCGTAATTTAAGTCCAACATTTCGTACATGGTTAACCCGGACTCTAAAAGGGTATCTTTGCCTGCAATGCCAATATCTGCAATTCCGTAATGCACGTAAACAGGCACATCTGAGGGTTTAACCAAAATAAATCTTAAATTATTTTGAGTGTCGTATACCACCAATCTACGTGTGTCTTCCTCTAATTCTTTGGTATTTATACCGCATTTGTTAAACAGTTTTATTGCGTATTTTGTTAATCTGCCTTTTGCTAAGGCTATTGTAAGCTCCATTTACTTTATTACCGCCCTTTTGTTTTGTTGTCTTAGTTTGGTGGCAAGGGCAAACGCCTCGCTACTGCACTTGTTTTCTATATATGTAATATCCTCGCTGTTTTGCTTTAGTTTGTTTTCTTTGTCTAAAATTATAAGTATTTCCTTTATGCCCATGGCAAAACCGGTTGCGGTGGTGTTTATGCCAAACTCTTTGTAAAGCCCGCCGTACCTACCACCACTTAGTAGCGGAGCACCAATGCCGTCTGTTATTCCTCTGAATATTATGCCGGAATAATAGTTAAAATCGCTTAGTATGCCTAAATCTATTGTTATGTAGTTTTTAAAGCCGTACTCGCATAAAATTTCGTAAACTTCCTGCAAGTTGTTTATGGCTTGTGCGCATTTTTCGTTTTTTGCAAGGTTTTTAGCGGTGGCTATTACCTCTTTACCACCAAACAATGTAATTAAATTTTTAAGGCTGTTTTTTGTGTTTTCGTTTGTTTTTGTCGTTTGCAAAAAGAAATCTAAATCCACGCTGTTTTTAGAATTAATTAACCCACGTATTTTTTCCGTATCTTCTTCGGAAAAGTTGGTGTCCTCTAACAATCCTTTAAAAAAGCCAACCTGTCCAATATCTATTTTAAGGCAATTAACCCCCACACTAAGCAAAGATTGTATAGCTAAAGCTATTACCTCCGCATCCGCTTTTGCGCCGTCTATGCCTATTAATTCCACACCTGCTTGAGTAAACTCCGCCTTTTCGTTAATACCCTTATGAGAAAACCCGTAGGCATTTCCAATATAGCAAAGTCTTAGTTTGTCCGTTTTATTAAGTAGTTTTGTAGATGCCATTCGAGCTATGGGCCCTGTAATATCCGGTCTTAATGCAAGTATTCTGCCGGATAAATCGAAAAATTTTATCATATTTTCTTGCACGTAAGGTACCGCATCGTTGGTAAAAACGTCGTAATATTCGAAGGAGGGGGTTTCTATTTCGTCGTAACCTGCCAGGTAAAACTCCCTGCGGAGTTTACTTTCAATTTCCCTTTTTGCTTTGCATTCTACCGGTAAAAAGTCCGAGGTACCCGTTGGTACTTGCAATTTTAATTTATTTGTATAAAGCGCCATTAATAGCTCCTTTCTTACTTTTTTTAGCAGTCACCTATTTCTAACCGCTACATAATCATCATAAATAAATAACATACTATAATTTATCTTAGTAAACAGCTATTATATTAACACACTACCAAGGTAATGTCAATACTAATTAAAAGCTATTTCCACAAGGGTTTCGTTTATGTTGATTTGCGCTTGTTTTGTTATCGCATCGTACTCCACTTTATATGTGGGGTTGGCTTTCATTTCATTAAGCATTTTTGCGGAATACTCAAACAGAGAAATATCCGAAATTAAACTTGCAATTTTTAGGGAGTTTTCTCCGTGTTGTTTTGTGCCAAAAACATCTCCCACGCCCCTTAGCATCATATCTTTTTCTGCAATTTCAAAGCCGTCCGCAGAGTTTACAAGGACATTTAGACGCTCATATGAATTACTGTTGTCCGACACCAAAAAGCAATAGGATTGCGCCTCTCCCCTCCCCACTCTGCCTCTTAGTTGATGGAGTTGAGCAAGCCCAAAGCGCTCGGCATTTTGCACCGCCATAACCGTTGCGTTAGGCACATTTATGCCCACTTCTATTACGGTAGTAGAAACAATAAGTTGAATTTTCCCCTCTTTGAAGCCCTCCATTATTTCCTGCTTTTCCGTATTTTTAAGTTTGCCGTGGAGCAACGCTAAATTATAACCTGTAAAATTCTTTTTAATCTCTAAAAACATCTCTTTAGCGGATTTTAAATCGCTGTCCTCGTTTTCCTCTATTAATGGGCAAACTATGTATGCTTGCTTGCCTTTTTTAAGTTCACCCTTAATAAAATTTAGCATACCTTCATATTTATTTTTTCTGATGATGTGTGTTTTAATCTCTTTTCTGCCTTCGGGCATTTGGTTTATAATTGAAATATCCGTTTTTTTGTATATAACAAGGGCTAAAGAGCGTGGAATGGGGGTTGCTGACATAATTAGAGTGTGCACATCTTTGTTGTCTCCTGCCAGTTTTGCCCGTTGCGCTACGCCAAACCTGTGTTGCTCGTCTGTAATTATAAGGGCAACATTTTTATAGGACGCTTTTGCAAACAAAAGTGCGTGAGTTCCAATAATAATTTTTGCCCTGCCATCGCTGATTTTAGCGTATGCCTCCCTCTTTGCTTTTGCGTTTAGCGCACCTGTTACAAGTACTACATCATCATCACCAAAAAAGTGTAAAGCCGTATTGTAATGCTGATTTGCAAGTATTTCCGTAGGCGCCATAAGTATGCTTTGGTATCCGTTTTTATATGCCAAAAACATTGCAAAGAAGGCAACAACCGTTTTGCCCGAGCCCACATCCCCCTGCACAAGCCTGTTCATCAACTTTTCTTTTGTAAAATCTTCGGCAATTTCTTCCATTACTTTTTTTTGAGCATCCGTAAGTGTAAAAGTGAGTTTGCTTAAAAACTCCGTAGCATCCCTTGTTTTAAAGTCAAAGTTGTTGTTGTTTATCTGCTCGTCGTCTAAAAGCTCTAACATTCTGTTAAACACCAAAAGCTCGTCGAAAACCATTCGGCTACGTGCTTTTTTGGCATCCTCCAAAGTATTTGGGAAGTGAATATTAGTAATAGCTTCATTTATGGGTGATAAATTACAGCTTTCTATAAATCTTGCGGAGTAAAATTCGGTTATTTTTGTGTTTTCTATGGCTTGTTTTTGGAATTTGCGCAACATATTTTGGGTAAGCCCAGCGGTTAGTGAGTATATGGGCAAAAAATTTGCCTGCGGTTTGGAAAAATAAATTTCGGGCGAAGTAATTTTCAGTTTGTTGTAGGAGTAATCTATTTTTCCGTATAAATATAGTGTACTTCCCTTTGTTATGTACCGCTTTATATGCACTTGATTAAAAATATCTACATTAATAATGCCTGTGCCGTCCGAAACTATAAAGGTGGTTATTTCCAAGCCCTGTCGTATATATTTAGTTACTACGTCGCTTTGCACACTAACCTTTAAAAAGCCGATTTCTCCGATTTTTAGCTGATTTATGGCTTTTATGTTAGATAAATCTTTGTAGGCACGGGGAAAATAATACAGTAGGTCTCTTATACTGTAAATTTCCAATTTCTTAAATAGTTTTAGGGTTTTTTCCCCAATACCGTTAATTGTTTGCAGTGCGTCGTTTATCTCCATAGTTATAGCATTTTGTCAAAAGTTATACAACAACTTTTGGTATAAAATGAGCATATAGCTGCCTTATTATAAGACGCAAAGCGTCTAACATAAATCAAGATGCTATATAGCATTTT
>CAZVNZ010000053.1:0-9173 GCA_964628515.1 uncultured Christensenellaceae bacterium | reverse complement strand
GTAGCATCGGTTTTTTTAGGTTACAAATTATGCCGATTTTGGTTTTTTATAAGAAAGTGCCAAAATTAGTACGGATATTCCGCCCACAATCAAGTAGATGGAAACTATCCATTCAATAGCTAAAATTCCTAAAATAGGAGCGCTAAACATCACAATCGCAAGAATAATGTTTATAATTCCGCTTGCAATAACCCAACCTTTGCCATGCTCTACCGTTCCTAAAGAAGCCAGTTGAGAAATTCCTCCAAACATCGCCAAGAAACCAAGTATAAATCCAAATGTAAGCGCCGTTTCTATAATTCCCGAGAACAAGAGTAGTATGCCTAATACCAAAAATATTATGCCGTTTGCTATCATCCAGCCGTCTCTCTTTTCTTTTTGCGTTTTAAAATAGCTTACTATTAAATAAATACCATAGATGACAAAGCAAATTGTTGCTAAATAATTAATTGCAATAAAGGAAATAATCGGTGTGGATAAAATAAGTATACCCACTATTATCATAATTATTCCTACAACAATTCCAAGAGGCTTGTTTACCGTTGCAATATTTTTTGCCATCTCTATTGGTTGTGGTGCACCCCTTCTGCTCTGCTGTTTTTCTTGATTTTGCTGATTTTCTGTGTTTTCCGTTTGTTCGTTTGCGTTGATGTTTTCTTGATTTTCGCTCATTTTTAATCCTCCTTTTAATCATTTGCTATAATTATAGCAATGTTTTGTCAGCCTTTCAATGTTTTTTTGTTAAAATATACCGTTTGTTGCATTGCCATACAATGCTTACAATATTAAAACATACTGTTTGTTGCATTGTCCTACAATTTCCTTTATTTTATACACCAAATATGTTATAATTAAACAAATTTATTAATGCCAAAGGAGCAAGTGCGTATAGCACTAAAATTAATGGGATTGCAACTGCTACTATGAAGTTATTAGTATTTATACCGGCATATAACGAAGAAAAAAGCATTAAGGGAGTGGTGGAGAGCCTCAAGGCAACTTGCCCTATGTACGATTATATCGTAATAAATGACGGTTCTACGGACAACACTCTTAAAATTTGCAGGGAAAACGGCTATCCTTGTATTAATTTACCTATAAATTTGGGGCTTGACGGAGTGTTTCAAACGGGAAATAAGTATGCCTATTTGCATAACTACGATATTTGCATACCTTTTGATGGTGATGGTCAGCATAATGCGGAGTATATACCCATTATGGAAAAAAAGCTGATAGACGAAGATTTAGATATTGTGGTGGGTTCCAGATATTTAACCAAAAAAAAACCACTAAATTTGCGTATGATAGGCAGTAGAATAATAAGCGGCTGCTTTAAACTTACAACGGGAATAAAATTTACAGACCCTACCGCCGGTATGCGAATGGTAAACCGCAAAATAATGGCACAGATTGCAAAAAACCCTAACTGCGGTGCAGAACCCGATACATGGGCATACTTTGCTCACAATAAAGCACGGCTAAAAGAAGTACAAGTAGAAATGAACGAGCGTACCCACGGCGAAAGTTATTTTACCTTGGGCAAGTCCATATTTTTTATGTTGAGGATGTGTATATCCATCTTGTTTATTCAACCCTTTAGAAAGGAATAAAATCATGTCTGACGAAACACGTATAATTTTAATTGTAGTAAGTATTATAGCACTTATTTATGTGCTTAGAAAAATTAAGCAGTCCAAGCTAAATATTATTGATTCTATTTTTTGGATTGTTGTTACGGCAGTATTAATACTATTTGCCGCCATTCCCGAAATTGCGGCGTTTTTAGCGGCGCTTTTAGGTATTTCTACTCCTATAAACTTTATCCTTATTTTTATAATTGCAATTTTAATGCTAAAGGTATTTTTAAACACCCTAAAAATATCCGGCTTGCAGGAAAATATTAAGGTGCTGTCCCAAAAAATAGCCTACGACGAATTTGAAAAACAGCTAAAAGAAAAAGAGGAAGATGTTGACAGGAAATAGGTTTTTTGGTGGCTAATATGTGCGCAACTTACACCATCATCCCCACAAAATGTACACCAACCCAAAAATGCAAAAAAATATACTATGAAAGGAATATGTACAAAAGTGCGGTATATTCTTAATTTTTCGTTTGACACACTTTGCTAAAAGTGTTATTTTATAATGTGGGAGAAAAACTTCCATGCTAAAAACAAACAGGCTTTATAGCTACTTGATTTTTATTGCTCGCTTGTAAGCAACATTAATGTAGCTATATGTTCATTTTATACCTATAGTTATTGCATAACTTTAGGTATAAAATGCTATATAAACAAGAAAAGAGGATGTATGACAAAATATAATTTAGGGCTGGATATAGGCTCTACAACAATAAAAATGGTGCTTTTTGGCGAAAATGACAATATAATTTTTTCCGATTATCGCAGACATTTTTCGGATATTAAAAAAGAACTGCAAAAGTTATTTGAGGAAATAGAAGGAGATTACGGAGAGTACACGGTAAAAACCGCTGTTACAGGCTCGGGGGGTATATACATTAGTCGCCTAATGCACCTGCCTTTTGTGCAAGAGGTGGTTGCAGGCGCCTGCATCACCCAAAAATTACTGCCAAATGCGGATGTAATTATAGAAATAGGCGGTGAGGACGCAAAAATCACCTATTTAAAACCTGCAATAGAGCAAAGGATGAACGGCATTTGCGCCGGAGGCACAGGTGCTTTTATAGACCAAATGGCAACCCTGCTAAACACAGACCCAATGGGGCTAAACGAGCTTGCGCAAAACTACAAAACCATATATCCCATAGCCGCAAGATGCGGTGTGTTTGCAAAAACGGATGTGCAAGCACTGCTAAACGAGGGCGCAACCAAAGAAGATATAGCGGCATCAATGTTTCAAGCCATTGTAAACCAAACAATTTTAGGGCTTGCCTGCGGTAGACCCATTCGTGGAGTAGTAACCTTTTTAGGCGGGCCTCTCCATTATTTAACAGAACTTAGAGAACGCTTTGTATCCACCTTAAACCCAAAAGAAGTTATTAATCCGGAAAACTCCCATTTGTACGTTGCCATGGGCGCGGCGTTTATGGCAAGTAAAGAGATTAAAATAAAAGACCTTTCCACCCTCCTGCAAAATTGCGTGGAGGATACTCACGAAACAAGGCGTCTGCCTGCCCTTTTTAACAGTAAAGAGGAGTACGACAGCTTTATTACACGTCATAATGCAAACAAGGCAAAATACAGGGATTTAGCCACGTATAGCGGAGATTGCTTTTTAGGTATAGATGCAGGCAGTACCACCATTAAGGCGGTGCTCGTTACAACAGAGGGGGAAATTTTATATACCTATTATAAATCCAATAAAGGCTCTCCCTTAGACAGCGCCGTTCATATTTTAAAAGAAATTTACGACAAACTGCCAAGCACCGCTAAAATTGCAGGCAGTTGCGTTACGGGCTACGGCGAGGCAATTATTAAAGAAGCGCTAATGCTGGATTTTGGAGAAGTGGAAACGGTTGCCCATTACAAAGGTGCGGAGTATTTTAATAAAAATATAGATTTTATAATAGACATCGGCGGTCAGGACATGAAGTGCCTTAAAATTAAAAAAGGCGTTATCGACGGCATAATTTTAAACGAGGCATGCTCTTCGGGTTGCGGTAGCTTTTTAGAAACCTTTGCAAATTCCTTAGAGCTTACCATTAACGAATTTGCAAACGAAGCCCAAGCGGCAAAAGCTCCTGCGGATTTAGGCACACGTTGTACCGTTTTTATGAATAGCAAGGTAAAGCAAGCCCAAAAAGAAGGGGCAACGGTGGGGGAAATCTCCGCCGGGCTTTCCTATTCCGTAATTAAAAATATGCTGTACAAGCTAATAAAAATCAAAGATACCGCTCAACTCGGGGAAAACATCGTGGTGCAAGGCGGTACTTTTAAAAACGACGCAATTTTGCGTACGTTAGAATTAGAGCTTAAAAAAGAGGTTATCCGCCCTGATATTGCGGAATTAATGGGCGCTTTTGGCTCTGCCTTAATTGCACGAAAAAACAAAGGAAATTCCTCCACCGTTTCTTTGGAGCGGTTAAAAGAATTTACCTACAAAAGCAGTTTTGTAAGGTGCGCAAAATGCGAAAATTGCTGTATGCTCACCGTTACAACCTTCGACGGTGGCAGAAAATTCATCTCCGGAAATAAATGCGAGAAGGGCGCAGGGGCAACTCACAAAGAAGAATTGCCCAATATGTTTGATTACAAAATGAAGCGAGCCTTTTCTTACGAGCCCCTAAAAAATGCACCCTTAGGGGAAATCGGCATACCAAGAGGGCTAAATATGTTTGATAACTACCCCTTTTGGTTTACCTTGCTGACAAGTTTAGGTTTTAGGGTGATTTTGAGCGATACCTCCAGCCACAGTATGTTTATGAAGGGTATAGAAACCATACCCTCGGATACGGTGTGCTTTCCTGCAAAGTTAGTGCACGGACATATTCAAAATCTTGTGGATAAAGGTGTAAAACGTATTTTTTACCCCTGCATACCCTACGAGGAAAAGGAGTTTGAAGGCTCTAAAAACCACTATAACTGTCCTGTGGTAACCTCCTACCCCGAGGTTATCAAAAACAATATGGATGTGCTTAGAGAAGAAAACATCGATTATATAAACGCCTTTTTTGCTTTGGATGAGCCTACCTTTATACCAACCATTGTGCATCGCACTTTTGGTAGGTTTGGAATAAGCAAAAAGCAAGCAAAGGAAGCAACAATGCTTGCCTACGCTGAACTTAAGGCGTTTAAGCAGGATATTAAAAACAAGGGTAGCGAAATTATAGCCGAGCTTAATAAAACAGGCAAAACAGGCATAGTGCTTGTAGGCAGACCCTACCACATAGACAGCGAAATCAACCACGGTATACCCGAGCTTATTAACAGCTACGGACTTGCGGTGCTGACAGAGGACAGCGTTGCACATTTGGGAGAATTACCCCGCCCAATCCGAGCATTTGACCAATGGGCATTCCATACCCGTTTATACGAGGCGGCGGCGGCGGTAGGCAAGGAAAAGTGCTTGCAACTTGTACAGCTAAACTCCTTTGGTTGCGGACTTGATGCCATAACCACAGACCAAGTGCAAAAAATAGTTGAGGACAGCGGTAAAATTTACACCCTGCTAAAAATAGACGAAATAAGCCACTTAGGAGCGGCAAGAATTCGTGTACGTTCACTAATAGCGGCACTCGAGGAACAAGACGAGACGCAGGTTGGTATAACCTCTTACAAACCCTTTAAACGTGTGGAATTTACCAAAGAAATGCGCAAAAAGCACAAGGTTGTATGCCCCCAAATGTCGCCCATTCACTTCCAGTTTTTAAAATCGGCATTTGACCCAACAGGGTACGATTTTCATGTGCTTGAAACAGTTAGCAGGGAGGACATAGACGCAGGCTTAAAATACGTAAACAACGATTGCTGTTATCCCGCCATAGTGGTAATAGGACAGCTAATAAACGCATTTTTATCGGGAGAGTTAGACCCTAACGATACCTCCATTATGATAGTGCAAACGGGAGACGGATGCAGAGCCACAAACTACGTGGCGCTAATACGAAAAGCCCTTATAGAATCGGGTTATCCACAGGTTGCGGTAGTGCCTATAAGTTTTTCGGGGCTGGAGTTTAACTCGGGCCTAAAAGTATCTGCCGGTTTTGGCATTCGCATAATGATGGCAATTTTCTTAGGCGATTTATTTCAAAAGGTGCTGTACGCCACAAGACCTTACGAGGTAAACAAAGGGGAGACAGATGCGCTATACGCAAAATACGTGGCAAAAGCACAGGATTTAATACTGCACACAAGATACTTTGCATATCAAAAGATGGTTAAAGCTATTGTAAGAGATTTTGATAATGTGCCTCGCAATGGCGATGTGCGTCCGAAAGTGGGGCTTGTGGGAGAGGCACTTGTTAAGTTTCATCCCCAAGCAAACAACAATGCCGCACAGGTTATAGAAGATGAGGGCGGAGAGTGTGTAGTGCCTTCATTAATAGATTTTGCTATGTTTTGTTTTTACAACACCAAGTTTAAAAACGAGCATTTAGGCAAAAAATACTGGCTAAAATTAGGCGGTGCATTTGCAATTTGGCTTATGAACACCTTTAAAGAGCCTATGCAAAAAGCATTGCGTAAGAGTAAGCATTTTGATGATTTTATGCACATAAGAGATATGGCAAAATTAGCGACAGAAGTTCTTTCCACAGGTAATATGACAGGGGAAGGCTGGTTTTTAACCTCCGAGATGATGCACTTAATAGAAAGCGGTACAGAAAATATAATTTGCGTGCAACCCTTCGCATGCCTGCCAAATCACGTTGTGGCAAAGGGTATGATACGAGGAATTAAGCGTATTTTCCCCAAGGCAAACATAGTGCCGGTAGACTACGACCCGGGCTCCAGCGAGGTTAATCAAATAAACAGAATTAAACTTATGATATATAATGCCTTTGCAAACATGAAGTAAAGTTTTGCTTTTTTAAGGAGATTTAACATGAAAGTGCTTGCAATAAACGGTAGCCCACGAGCAGAGGGAAATACGTCAATAATAATAAACACAGTTTTGGACGAATTAAAAAAGGAAGGCATACAAACCGAATTAATTCAACTTGCAAACAAAGATATTTCCCCTTGCAAAGCATGTTTTGCTTGCGAGGGCAACAAAAATTGTGTGCATAAGCAAGATAATTTTTGGGAAATATTTCAAAAAGCAACACAGTGCCAAGGCATACTATTAGGCTCTCCCGTGTATTGTGCAGATGTATCTGCCAATTTAAAGGCATTTTTAGACAGAGCCGGGATAGTATGTGCAACAAATAGCGGAATACTAAGGCACAAAGTGGGCGCAGGAGTAGTAGCACTAAGACGAGCCGGAGGCATTAGTGCAGTGGACACAATTAATCACTTTTTGCTTAACAAAGAAATTTTTGTGGTAGGCTCTACCTACTGGAATATGGTTTTTGGCAAATATATTGGCGAAGTGCTAAAGGACGGGGAAGGTATTAACAATATGCGCAATTTGGGACAAAATATGGCATATTTACTTAAAGCGGTAGCTAAGGCTTAATTGTTGGGGTGGAAAAAACCACTCCCAAAGGAATACCCAAAAAACTTACAATTAACCACTAACCACTTCAAAAAAAGAAATACCCACTAAAAAAGGTTGCAAACCAAAATTTGCAACCTTTTAAAACTAACCAAAAACCCTATTTTACTTTGAAGCCTCTTCCACAGCAACGGCAACCGCAACGGATGCGCCTACCATGGGATTGTTGCCCATGCCTATAAGCCCCATCATTTCCACGTGAGCGGGAACGGAAGAACTGCCTGCAAATTGTGCATCGCCGTGCATTCTGCCCATTGTGTCCGTCATGCCGTAAGATGCCGGGCCTGCTCCCATATTATCGGGATGAAGTGTTCTGCCCGTACCACCGCCGGATGCAACGGAGAAGTACTTTTTGCCGTTCTCTATTGCCCATTTTTTATATGTGCCCGCAACGGGGTGTTGAAAACGTGTGGGGTTGGTGGAGTTACCCGTAATGGAAACATCTACCTTTTCTTGTTTCATAACCGCCACGCCTTCGGAAACGTCGTCGCAGCCGTAGCAACGCACCTTTGCTTTATCCCCCTTAGAATAGGGTGTGCATTCAACCGTTTTAAGCTCGCACGTTTTGTAATCGTACTCCGTTTCTACATAAGTAAAGCCGTTAATTCTGGAGATTATTTGAGCCGCATCCTTTCCAAGCCCGTTAAGTATAACCTGAAGCGGCTCTTTTCTTACTTTATTTGCTGTTTTTGCAATGCCTATTGCGCCTTCTGCCGCCGCAAAGGATTCATGCCCTGCAAGAAAACAAAAACAGCTTGTTTCTTCCTCTAAAAGCATAGCCGCCAAATTGCCGTGGCCTATGCCTACCAAACGATGCTCCGCAACAGAGCCCGGTATGCAAAAGGCTTGCAAGCCTATTCCTATTGCACGAGCCGCCTCGTCCGCTTTCTTACATTCTTTTTTAATGGCAATAGCCGCACCTAAGGTATACGCCCAAACTGCATTTTCAAAAGCAATAGGCTGTATTCCTCTAACTATGGTATCTACATCTACACCTTTATCCAAGGTATATTGTTTTACTTCCTCTAAACTTGAAAAACCGTATTCTTTCATACATTTTTCAATTTGAGGTATTCTTCTTTCATAACTTTCAAAAGTAACCATTTATTAATACCTCCGATTATTCTTTGCGAGGGTCAATATATTTTGTCGCCTCGTCAAATCTGCCGTATGTGCCTATGTTTTTCTCGTAAGCCTCTTTTGGGTCTGTACCCTTTCTTATAGCCTCAAGCATTTTGCCTGTGTGTACAAATTTGTAGCCTATAACTTCGTCCTTTTCGTCTAAAGCAAGCTGTAAAATGTACCCTTCCGCAAGCTCTAAATAACGTACGCCTTTTTCCGCTGTGGAAAAAATTGTACCTACCTGCGAGCGTAGTCCCTTGCCTAAATCTTCAAGCCCTGCTCCGATAGGCAAACCACCCTCGGAAAACGCCGTTTGGGTTCTGCCGTAGACAATCTGCAAAAATAATTCTCTCATTGCCGTGTTAATAGCATCGCAAACAAGGTCTGTATTTAGTGCCTCCAATAATGTTTTGCCCACAATAGCCTCGCCTGCCATAGCCGCCGAGTGGGTCATACCCGAGCAACCTATAGTTTCTACAAGTGCCTCTTGGATAATCCCCTCTTTAACATTTAAGGTTAGCTTGCACGCACCCTGTTGAGGAGCACACCAGCCTACACCGTGTGTTAAACCGCTAATATCTGTAATTTGCGTAGATTTCACCCATTTACCTTCTTCGGGAATGGGAGCCGGGCCGTGTTTAGGGCCTTTTTTTACACATACCATTTCTTCTACTTCTTTTGAGTATTGCATATGTAATTACCTCCTTTTAGTATATAATTTTGATAACCAATTAATTATAACACAGAGCAGTAACGCACTGCAATATTTTATTGGATTTATAGGGTATTTGCCATATAAAATATTTTCTGCATATTTTAATTCCTTATGTATTATTATAACCAATTCTAACCAAAATAATATATTGTTGAAGTGTCAATGATAGGTGACACTTTATCCAAAAAAATAATGTTATTAC
>CAZVNZ010000052.1:5440-9746 GCA_964628515.1 uncultured Christensenellaceae bacterium | reverse complement strand
ATGATGTATTTGCACTAACCGACGGTGCCGTAATATTAAATGTATATGTTGCTGTTCCGCCATTTTTTGCAATTCCGTCCATATTTTCATCTTTGCTAAAATATGTATTACCGTTAGCAGTAAGAGTTAAACCAATTTTATTTGATATACCGCTTGGATGCTCGCCTAAAGGTCTTGAGTTAAAATCGCCGTCATTTAAAACAGTAACGGTTACTGTAATATTTTCTCCTTCATAATACTCTTGTTTGTCGGTAGATATTCTTGCATCTCCAACTACTAAATTAGGATAAGTAGCCGTACCCAGTCCCATTACATTGTTTCCCGACCATAGCCTACCTTCGTCATCTGTATTACAAATTATTTGTGTACCAATACAAACTTGCCCACCTATCTTTTGCGGAATTTCGTAATCTAATTCCACTGCGTACATATCCGATGCATACAATCCTGAATATTGAGAAGAGGGATATTCTAAAAGTTTCAAATGATTAGGGTCTGAATATCCTGCTCTAAATCCTACTTTGCCTTGCACTTGGGGAATAGCACTTGCAGGCTGATAAGTGATGTATGTACTTACATTACCTATTGAGCCATCGGAGTTATATTCAAATGCCCTCCAACCTTCTTTTGTGTAACCTCTTGCTGTTACGTCATCTACATAATTCCGTAAGCTGTATACCATTTTGTTTGTTTTATAGTCAATAAATGTTGGAACACTTGCCATACCTAAAACACCATTGTGTTTTACGTGAGCAATATACGGACCCATATACAACCAGTTTGGAGGTTGTTGTGCAACAAAACCGCTATACATAGGAGATTGCTTTATTCCTACAATTGCAGGACCGTTATATATCTCCGTTGCTGCTGATGTAGTTGCCATAGGTATCAATGCAACTATAAAAAGCATTAATACAGTTATATATATAAACTTTCTTTTTTTCATAAAATACTCCTTTTTTGCAAGAAAAAAGAGCAATTTCTACTTGCTCTTTTGTTGCTAATATTATACAATTCCCATTATGGCATTATTGGGTTTCCCCACTGGTCTAATGGTGGCGGTTGAAAATTCGGGTCATCGTGAATTACAAATCCATTTTCATTTCTCGGTCTGTCGTCAACTTCGGGTTCAGGTGTAGCCGAAGGCGGTGGAGCAGGAGTAGCTTTCGGCGGTTCGGGTGTTGCAACAGGGGCAGGTGTAGCCGGAGGCTCTGCTTGCTTTGGCGGTGCAGTAGGCGCAGGTGTTGCTACAGGCTGTTCTGCCTTAGGTGCAGGCTCTGTTGCTTTATTAATCTCTGCATCATTACTTTTTGATGTATTTTTGTCCGAAGCTGTTTTGCTGTCTGTCTTTTCTGCCTTTGGTTTCGCTGTACCTTTAGCATCCGTTTTTTTCTGTGTTTCTTTTTTCTCTAAGTACAAGCTTTTTTCTTGTGATAAATCAACAGGCATTGCATTTAGTGCATCAAAGGTAACTATAACACTCTTTACACCGTCTTTCTCGGTTTCCGTAACGTCAATGGCGTAAATGCCTTCATCGTATTTAGCATTAGTTGTAGGGTCTGTCCTATAACCGTAGGCTCTAAAATATTTCTTTCCCTCTTTATCCTCAAAACCGTATAATGTATATAATATGATGTCTGCTCCAACAACAACATCATCATCAAAAGTAACAATTCCATAGGCATCGGGAATTTCAAAATCTGTATTATCCGTAACTTCCTGTAATATTACGCTTACAGGCTGTGGAGTTTGCGTAGGTGTTGCCGTAGGTGTCGGTGTGTGGGTAGGCTCTGCCGAGGGTGTAGCCGTTGGTGTCGGTGTCTGTGCAGGCTTTGTATCGACTGCTCCGCTTTGAGCGCAGCCCACCGCTGCTGTTGCCATTAGTATTACCGCAATAAGTATTATTAAAGTCTTTTTCATAGTCTCGTCCTCCTTACTAAACTTCTTTTCTTATACATTTATTATACACCTTTTATATAACAAATTTTGTTAGTTTTTGTATATTTCTTTTCTGTGTCCTATATTTAGTGCTGTTATAATAAGCCTATCGTCCTCTATTAAGCAAATTAACCTGTAATCTCCTATTCTGTATCGCCATTGTCCTTTTTTGTCGGCTTTTAAAGCCCTGCCCTGTGCTCTTGGGTTTTCGCAACCCATAAGGTTTTTTGTAATCCAGGCTTTCATAATGCGTTTGGTATAATTGTCAAGTTTTTTAAATTCTTTATCAAACCGAACGGTGGTCTCCACTCTGTAACTCATAAGTCGAGTTCTTTCCAAAGTTCTTCAATAGGTCTGCTTTTTCTACCACTTTTTTCATATTCTCCATAGGCTTCATTTGCGACCACTATATCGTATTCATCTTCTATTTTTTCAAACAAAGCTTGCTTGAAGGCTTCACCTATTGAAATAGAATGAATCTTTGCATAACTTTCAGCTAAATTTCTTTCCTCTTCCGTTAATCTTATTGAAAATGCCATAATATCATCTCCTTCCTATATAGTACATTGTACTATATATTCGAGTGAAAGTCAATAGTTTTTACCAATATTTAATGTATTAATTCATTGGCAATATTTAAGTAATTATAGTTTCTATTGCTTTTTTCATCTGCGAGAGCAACTAATTCAACAATATGGTTTAAGAAATAAGATGTATTAATTTCTATCTTTTTTTTATATATTTCTACGATATTAGGGGCATTCCCTTGTGAAACACTAAATACTATTGTTTCAACAAGCCGTCCTTCAACAAGAGTTTTCTTGTGGTTACAGAATATGAAGCTCAAGTCTATAAAATCTGTTTTAGTACGATTAAGTACCTTTACATATTTATTGTTTTCTTCTCCTTCAAAACGCAAATTATCACATTTTTTTTGAAGTGCTTTATGCAAGTCACTATTACGAAGTATTTTTCTGCCAAATAGCTTTATTGCGCAACAAGTTTCAAGCAATGTCCACGGCAAATTATTCATTGTAGCTGTTCTGTATAACCAACCCTCATCTGCAATATATGAGATTAGCATTTCCCTTGCTAAATCGTAACTGATATCAATATCAATATCTTTAGAAAGTAAATAAATAACCCTATCAAACTGAGCTTTCATTAAAGCAAGATTTCGTTTTGCAATTTCACTGTTATGACTTCGTTTATTTGGTACAGTAAACGATTTTTTCCATATTGTTTTTGAGTAACTGCACATTAAATAATCATCTTCGCAATATTTGGCTAAATTCGGAATAGATCCTTTATTATGCCGACCATACGGTTTTTTACCTGCCTCAACGGTATTTTTAAACAAACCGATTATTTGTATAGGGTTATCGCATTCGGGACAAACAGCATAATAATTATTGTCTGAAATACTATATATTTTTTCTATCTGAGGTTTAGTCTTAAAACAATCCATAATTATACCTTCCTAAAATACTATAGCTGTTTAAAATAGAGTTTTATACATAATGTGATGCTTTGATAAATATATATTACCACAAACAAAAAATAATTCAACCATTTAACCTGTTTCCCACTTTTGTCCACCACTCATCAGGCAATTTGGGTAAATACCCCTCGTACTCTGCAATGGCTACACAATGCATAATTGTAGAAAGCCCTATGGAAAACTCGTGATAGTTGTCTTTAAGTGCAAAAGCCAAATCCTCGCTACAGCATTCAAAATCCGTTAA
The DNA here is from genome assembly GCA_964628515.1 of uncultured Christensenellaceae bacterium. Classification (GTDB taxonomy): domain Bacteria; phylum Bacillota; class Clostridia; order Christensenellales; family Christensenellaceae; genus CAZVNZ01. Next base: position 6,063 of record CAZVNZ010000052.1, on the reverse strand, counting down.
ATCTTGAAAAGAGTTTGAATCTTTATTTAGGTTTGCTCTGTTTTTGTATATATCAGTATTGGTTTGGGGTGATGTAACCTCGGCATCAGTAGAGAGCCCTGCAAGATAGTCAAGCGAAATATTACATTTTTTTGCTATATTAATTAATACCTCTAAAGGAGGAGAGTTTTTTCTATTTTCATAAGCAGAAAGCGAAGGTTGAGGAATATTTAAAAATTCTGCAAAATCTTTTTGTTTATAATTCATATTTTTTCTTAATATCTGTAGTTTATCACCTAATTCTATTTTCATAATAATATTCTCCATAATTCTCCTAAAAAAACTGTTGACACGATATAATCTGATATTCCTAATTAAACCGTAAAAATCCAGGGTCAAATAGCATTGATGTATCATCACCATCAATACTGCTAACAGTACTGCATTTTGTTCCTGATTCATTTGTAACACATAATTTAGATATTGTACCTATAACTTTTTCTTCAGCATAGATATACTCATCTCTGTAACCCGGTTTAATAGTTTTTATTGTTACCAACATAATAGTCGTATTTTCATCATTTGATGGTATTTCTACAGATTCTACTATTTCCTCTTTTATAGGCAAATTTTCGTACTTTTCT
>CAZVNZ010000052.1:0-5340 GCA_964628515.1 uncultured Christensenellaceae bacterium | reverse complement strand
TCAAGTCTGCAGGATTTTTTCATAACATCATATTTTGTACAAGCCTTGCAGTTTATAGGTGTCTTAATAAATAACACTATCTCCTTAGGCTTTTGTGTTTTCTCCATATTACCTCCAACTAAAAGTTATAATACACAACACGGGCTTTGGTAGATATAGGCACAGTTACAACTCTTATAGATGTATCTAAATGCCATTTTAGGTTTACGTTTAACGTAGCCCTTATATTAAGCACTTCCGTGTTGCCTTCCACTTCAATATCACTTAAAGAAAAATTATCATTATAAACCCACTCTTCTCCCTGCTTGGTATAGCCATCAAGGATTAGATTTTCTTCCAATGCGGATACCGCATTGCCCTCCGGAACTACAAAATATAAATCTCTTACATCATTGTCCTGCTCTGTAGCCCCTACCGATATTGAAGCACTCCTGCTAAGGCTGTCTACTGCTTTGTCTCTCATACTGTATACTTGGAATACTCCCAAACAAAATGCGGTAATTAAGGCAGCAATGGACAGTAGCGGTATAAGCCATAAAAAAGAGCTTAATCCTTTTTCATCCTTTAAGAATGCAATAATCTTTTTCACGGTTTATAATACACCTCGCTTATGCCTGTAGCCGTTGCAGTCAATGTAATGTGAAACGGATAACTATCCGAAAAAACAGGCTTAAAAATAGGTATATCTATATTTTTTGAAATCGTAACCTTAATAGGTGTTTTAAGCTGTACCGTTCGCAAAGCAGGATTATGATAGGTAGTATCCCAAGTAATTGTATCAATTGTAAGCCTTTGGGATGCTTGTAGCTCATTTACCGAAGCATCTACCTCGCTACCTATACTACCGTATATTTCTGCTGTATGCACAATATCCTTTGCCATTAAATCAAGGGCAGCCTGAGTAGAAAATATTGGGAAAATGAAAAGAAAAGAGAAAAACGCAGCACATAATATCGCCGTTGTAACTATTAAATCTACGCTTGCAATTCCTTTTTTGTTTTTTAAAAATGCTATTATCTTTTTCATTCTATCCTTTCACCACCTTAGCCTTTATAAGCCTATCTGCAATTTTTTTGTATTCCTTATCGCTTATTACTTTAGCACCGTGCTCCTTTGCACTTGAAATATTGCTTGGAAAAAACAAATCGTATCTTGGTTCTTTTTTATTGTTAAACCACTCCCCTCCCAAATGTATTTTTTCTGCAAATTCGTGCAATTCTTCTGTTGAAGTGTCGGAAATTAAATGTATTCCGTCTGTGTATATCATAGGTTTACCTCCTCTTTTAAATATGTTTTAACTTTGCTGTGCGTTGCCTGGCTTCGCATTGCCTTTGCATATCTACTCTCCTCTACTCTCCGCCTCTGCTTTGCCCCTCGATTCTTTGCTATTCCTTAGCAATGCAGTGCCTAACCGTGTTAAGCGGAGCCCAGCATTAGCACTACCTCTCGCACCATTCAAAAGCACCTTTCCCACTATTTCTCCATTGCCCTATGCCTCTTAAAGCACCGTAATCAAGCCATTCTCTAATTGCTGCTTCGTGATCATCTGACAGCAAATGAATATCGAATTCGCATACTGCTCCTGCAGGAATAGTTTCGCTGTTAGCAAGCGCAATCCGCTCCCCTTGTGCCGTTTGAGCACGCAATGGTCGCTGACAACTGCCTATCTCACCCTCAAATATTAAAAATATTTTTCTTGGTTTTACAAAAATCATACCGTCAATTATTTTTTTATATGCGGTTAATTTACTGCTTTCGTTGCAGGCTTTCTTTTTCCCTGTTTTTTCATCTTTTTTTGCGCAACGGTTAAGCATAGAACAAGCATCTTTAAAAAATCCTTTAATTTGATAGTCGTATAAAAATGGTATTCCGTTTTCCTTAGGAAATACGGTTTTATCTTTTTGAACAACTTCATCCACTCCCAAGGCAGCAATTTCCTCTTCAATTTTTAATGCATCTTCCGATTTTGATGCAATAAACTCCTCGTGTATTTTAGAATCTGCGCTTGCAGTTCCCAACACTTCTTCTAAAAATGTAATTTTTACTTTTAAAATATTCATATTGTATGTCCTTTCCGTTCGTTTGTGAACGATACTGTAGTTTAATTGTTATAAATATGTTGTGTTATTATTTTTTTATGCTCGTATTCAAGGCGTTGCATCAAAGCAAAAACAAGTTTGTAATGTGATATTAATAACTCTCGTTTTTTAGATTTTTTAACGCAAGTAGCTATTTTGTTTTTAACTGTATATACTCCTATATGACTTGAAATATCGTTTTTCACCAATTCGTATAATTCATATGGAATTACAAAATAATTGTAATTGCCATAAAACGATAATTTATTATTGCTGTAAAAATCCGATTTCGTTAGCTTTAATTCGTAAAATCTCCAAACACCTGAATCGTAATTTAAGTTATGGGCTTCCAACAATAACGCATCTACTCGTTCTCTATTATACGTTTTGGTAATGCTTTTTTCATATGGCATAGCGACCTCAAAACAAAAATAAACTCCTAATTTTCTATATGCAACGGATTTGTATAATGCCAGTTCTAAGTCTTTGGTGGTTATATCCATATCCTCACCCCTCCAACCCCAAATCCTCCGCAGTAAACCCATTAGAAAAGCCCATAATAATATCGTTCATTTTACTGCCTGTAATTTTTGAGTCTGCAATATACTTCATTTGCTCCGGGGAAAAATTTCTTTGCAGGGCAATTCTTAGATATGACATCTGCCGAGCTTCGAAATCAGGTGTAAAATACTTTGCAATATCTGTCACGTTAATATTTAAAGATAGCGCTTTGCGAATTTCGTTCATCTGCTCTGCATCAAAAGAGGGCTTTGCATAAATAGAAACTTGAATTTCGGATAGTTTATTTTCGGTAAATCCCCATAAAATTGAATTCATTTGTGTGGCATCCAATTCTCTATTTTTAAAAAAATCCATTTGACTCGGCATTAGTTTAGCTTTAAGTGCTTTCTTTATAACAAGCATTTGGTTGTTGTTAAACCCTTGAAAATCATTTTTAGCTACCTCATTTTGTTTTTTCTCTAAAATTACAGCTTGTTTTTCTGAGGTTGTTACAGGCTCAAGCCTCACTAAAGATTTAATATCTTTTTCTTGATTTACAAGGTATCTATATCTTTTGAATGCCATTTCTTTTGCCGGTGTATAAGACTTTGCTATATCTAAGGTGTTCTCTGCGGATATTCCGCTTGCAAGGCTGTAAAATATTTCTCTCATTTGAATATAGCTCAATTCGGCACGAGCAAACATCAATACTGATTGCAACTCCATTCCCGAAAATAAAGCCTGTCTTATTAAATCCATTTGATGAAAATCAAACAGAGGAGACGCCATAATTTTTATATTTTCAATCGAAATACCTTGTTTGAACGCCAATAATAGTACATCTATTTGCTCTCTGTCATATATTTCACTTGAAATCAATTCCTTAATTTCAGTTTCAATGCCTAATATTTCTGCATATTTTATTTGTTCAGGTATCATTTAAAAACCTCCATTTTCCATATATATTATGGCAGACAAAAAAAGAAAAGTTCCAACAAGTATTAATGTAATAGATAAATATTTTATTCTGTTATATCTCTTAGGATTTCCTTCCTTGTCACCTTCCCATATGTTTAGTGTGCATAAAGTTATCCCTGAAGATAAAAATATTGTTGTGACTAATTGATAAATAATAAAAAAAATATTCATTTTGCTCCTCCTATGATTTTTTCTATTGGATCCGTATCATTCAAACCTTCCTTAATTTGTTGCCTAAGCGAAATATCAAATCCTTCTTTGTTATAAACCGAAATTTTTGCAATAGGTTTGAATACTCCCATTACGAACAGTGAAATGAAAATAAGTATGCCTCCGGTAATCATTAATCCTTTTACAATAGCTTTTTTTGTTTGCATGTAATAGGAAATAATCCCACGAGAATTTACATATGGATGGCTATTGACAAATGTATTTAATTCGTGTATATACATATCATAAAATAATTTGTCTAATGAAATCCCCACATTTGCAAATTCTACATTTTCTTTTAAATATATTTCTTTCCATTCATCAAATGTTGGAAAAACAACATCTTTATAAATATTTTGCATAGTTTATTACCTCAATATTATAATCTTTCAGTTCAGGGATAGCCTCCAATTCGTATAATGCAACCGGTTTTTCGGAGAATATTATTAAATCTTTTTTTGTGCCTGAAAAGAATATCAACAATATAAATGACAAAGCCAAAACAACAAACGATATTATAATAATATTTAATTTTCTGTTTTCGCTTACTAATTTTTTATTTTCACTAACTATTTTTTTCATTTCTGTTTCATCTTTAAATTCCATCTTTCTCCTCCTATACCCTATCCTAAATCATCTATCAAATCCAAAATATCGTCGGGAATATCAGACGTGTTATCGGACTTATCAAGTAAGTGTTCTTCAATTTCATTTCCATAACTTTTTATGGATGTAGGATCTTCACTTTCTGTATACCTTTGCGTTTCCTCTATACTTCTGTTTACCGCTATGTTTGTGCCACCATTTATATACGTCTCGAACGCAACCACAAAGACACTCTTCATCCCTCTGCTTTCTTTAAATGCTTCAAGATAAGTAATAATAGCCTGCTCTCGTGGATTAGTGGTATCTAATACAAAATGATACTGCTTTTTCATAACTGTTGCCTTTTGCGGTTTATCATTGCTTTTGCAAGTAACTCATACCCTGTTGCATTTGCCTTAATATCGTCGAAATACTTTGCGTACTCCAATTTATCTTGAGAATAGTATCGCTCAAACAGCTTTGCACCTCCGCCAATAAATGCGCAGGGAATAACATCTAAATTAAAACCGCTTTCTATTAACTGCCTTACTAAATCCTCAATAAAAAGCTTTGTTTGTTTAATTATTTCCACTTTAATTCTTTCATTCAGCAATAATGGCTTACCCTGCCAAACTGCCTCTATTTGTTCTTGAATAATGCTTTTTTTAAAAGTGCTACGAATATGCTCACTTATTATATCAACCAAACGTATTACACCACATTCCAAACTTCGTGCTGTATTTAAATTTGCCTTACCGTTATTAAGCAGAATGGCATCTACCGTCCAACTGCCAATATCAATTACAGCAAATACCGGTTGCTCTTTAATCTCACGTATATCCGTCATTACGGCGGAATACCCTTGTGCAAACATATACACGTCTGCAATATTTATCCTATATTCTTCGTCATCAAACCAAAATGTAACGTTGTTTCGTTTTAAGTAATTTGTCATATCCCGTTTATCTTGATTTGAGTATGTGAGTGG
>CAZVNZ010000051.1:0-10216 GCA_964628515.1 uncultured Christensenellaceae bacterium | reverse complement strand
TGCCTTACAAGCAGAGGGTCACAGGTTCGAGCCCTGTTGCTCCCACCATTATTATGTAAGGGACTTGGCCCGGTAGTTCAGTTGGTTAGAACGCTAGCCTGTCACGCTAGAGGTCGAGAGTTCGAGTCTCTTCCGGGTCGCCAGCAAAAAAAGAGTTCAAAAGCCAATACAATCGGTAGTGTAAGTAAGATATACCAAAAATATTGGAAGAGACTCGAACTCGGGAGAGCGTAACAGCCCCGTGCGGCTGTTATGCCCGAGCAGCAACCACAAAGGAATACCCCACCTGCGAGGGAGATATATTTTTGCAAGGCAAAAAATGCGAGTCTCTTCCGGGTCGCCACTACTGCGACAAATAAGGAGCGGTATAACAACAAAGGCAAATGGTAAGCACCAAAAGGGTAGGCAAGTGGTATAAACAAACAAAAATAAGCGATTTTTGCAAAGCAAAAGAGCAACACAAAAAACAACTAAACATAAAACCTAATATATTGCATTAAATGGGTATATAGTGTAAAATATATTAATAAGGGGTAGCAGAAACCCCAATAAATGCGGGAGTGGCTCAGTGGTAGAGCGTCGCCTTGCCAAGGCGAATGTCGCGAGTTCGAATCTCGTCTTCCGCTCCATACGGCGCCATAGCCAAGTGGTAAGGCAGAGGCCTGCAAAGCCTTTATCCCCAGTTCAAATCTGGGTGGCGCCTCCAAAAAGTAACACAAGCACAAGTAGCTTGTGTTTTTAATTATAATTTATTGATTTTCGCAAATTATTATAGGGAGACATTGTGGTAATGAGTATTGATGTCTTTTAAAAAAGGGAACAAATGCTAAAGCTAAAATCTAAAATTTAAGATGCAGAAACTTCAAGACTTGCTTGCGAAGAAACCTATTCTATTGAAGATATTAAAAAAATCATTGATGCGTTTACCGCAAAATAACAGACACAGTATTTTATACCATATAGCACACGAAGCATCCGAATATCCTACACTTTTTAAATAACCACAAATATTAAACCCACTTTAAAAACTAACCTAATACAAAACCACCCAACACCCCGCCAAAACCCCACTATTGACAATTGCGCCTTCAAGTAGTATTATTTATATATTAAAGTTACTTAAATATATCGGAGGCACTACTAAATGACTCTGCTAAACTACACAAACACAAAAAATATAAACACCCACCAACAAATGTCTAAAGAAGGGCATATTAAAGAAATTATAAATCTTATAAGAGATAAAAATATAAACACACGCACAGGCATTGCAAAAATGATGGCTATTAGCTCTCCTGCTGTATTTACTTTGGTAGATTATATGGTTAGCAAAGGAATACTCATACAAAAAGGTACGGACGAAAGCACAAACAGTGGCAGAAAACCTTTGGTTTTAGAGCTTAACGCAAATTATCTGCAAATAGCAACCATAGATGTGCACAAACACTACGTAAAGTTTGTGCTGTACGATTTATTTTGTAAAGAAACAGAAAACATAACACTAAATGTAGAAAATAATAACTATATAAATACAGTTAGGGAAATTGTGAACAACCGTTCTAAAAAATTAGATTTTAAAAAACTTTCCGCAATTTCTATAGGACTTCCTGCGGTAGTAGGTGAAAATGCAGAGGGCTTTTTATCCACCGTAATAAATATAAACGAGGATAAAACTAAACAAAATAATTTAATAACTGCTTTTAAAAATATGTTTGAAGGCTATAATTTAATAATAGGCAACCAAACAGCATTTTGCGCCTACGGCGAAAAAATAAAAACCGATTGCCTTATTTACATATACTACGGCTACGGCATAGGCGCCGGCATAATCATTAACGGCGATATTTTTAAAGGTGCGGACGGAATGGCTGGGGAAATCGGACATATGAGCATAGACTGCAACGGACCTGTGTGCAAGTGTGGCAGCAGAGGGTGTTTAGAGCAAATGATAAATATACCCGCTATCCTAAGTAAGATCAACATAGAAATAAAAAAGGGCGGATACAGCATAGTGGCAGACACTAACACAGATACTTTAACCATACATGATGTAGCGAATGCCTTTAAGCAAAAGGACAAGCTGGTTTTAGATGTTATGGATGATGTTTGCGAAAAATTTGCTTTTGGACTTAATAATATTATTAATTTATATAACCCGGGAGAAATAATCATAGGCGGAGATATTTCCGTAATGGGAGAGGAATTTCTTAAAACTGTACTTGGTAAAATTGCTCTACCCATAGTAAAAGCACTTAACAAAAAGGTAAGTATAAGTTACTCAAATGCGGGGGATAACGGCGCAAATTACGGTGCGGCAAAATATATACTAAATAATATAATCGTGTGGAGTAAGGAGCAGTAACTTAGGTCTGCCACCATCATAATAAAAAACAAGGAGTAGATAAGTATGAACAATATGTACAAGGAAATTTTAGAGCAATCGAGGGTAATTTTAGACTGCAAGGAGGCAAATTATAACAAAGTTAAGGAAATCACAAAGGAATTAAAGGATATAGATAAAATAATTATGGTTGCAAGGGGGACTTCGGACCACAGTGCAATTTACGGCAAGTATATAATGGAAATATTGCTTAAAAAGCCGGTAGGTTTTGCGGCGGCGTCAGTTGTTACGCTGTACGAAAGCGAAGTTAATTTAAAAAATGCTTTGGTAATAGGTATTTCTCAATCGGGAATGGGGGAGGATGTTTTACTTTATTTAAAGCAGGCAAATAAAACGGGTGCTAAAACCATAGCCATTACCAACACGGAAAATTCCCCTGTGGCTAAAGAGGCAATGTGGCATTTATGTTGTAGCGCAGGGTTAGAAAAAAGTGTGGCGGCAACCAAAACTTTTACGGCACAAAACTATATTTTAGCATTGCTGACGGCAATGTGGGCAGAAAATAAAGAGCTTCTTGCCTGCCTTGAAAAACTACCGCAAGAAATAGAAAATCAACTAAAAAACAGCGATGAATATATAGAGCTTGCAAGCAGATACAAGTTTGCCTCCGAGTGCATAGTCCTTGCAAGAGGATTGTTATATCCCGTTGCGCTTGAAGGTGCGCTTAAACTGCAAGAAACCACATACACAAAGGCAAAAGGGTTTCCCATTTCCGATTTCGAGCACGGGCCTCTTGCCCTTATAGATAAAAATTCGCCCGTAATAATTTATGTAAATGAGGACGAAACCAAAGAGTGCAGTGTTGCCATGATACAAAAATTGTACGATTTACAGGCGGATTTGCTTATAGTGGCAAACGACGAGGCGCTTAAAGGGTACAGCAATAAGTTTATTAAAATACCAAAATTATGTAAGTACACCGCAATCTTTAACGCAACCTTAATAGCACAGCTACTGGCTTGCGGTCTTGCTAAGGCAAAAAATTTAGACCCGGACGCTCCACGAAGCATAAAAAAAGTAACTATCACAAAATAACAGAGGTGCAATATGTTAGATTTAAACAAACAAGCAAGTATACTTGCAATAGAAGGTAAAAATTCAGAAGAGGCTGTTAAAAAAACAACGGTATTGGCATTGTCCGCTCATCAAGACGATATTGAAATAATGGCGTTTAACGGCATTGCTATGTGCTACGGAAAAAAAGAGGAGTGGTTTTGCGGTGTAACGGTTACAGACGGCGCAGGCTCGCCACGGACGGGTATTTACAAAGATTACACCGACGAGGAAATGAAGGCAGTCAGAGAAAAAGAGCAAAACTCGGCGGCAATAGCAGGGGATTATTGTGCTCAAATTCAACTTAAATACACGAGTGGGCAGGTTAAGGATGCAAGCAACGAGGCTGTTGTTACAGACATTGCAAACATTATTTTAACCGCTCGCCCAAACATTATACTAACCCATAATATTGCAGATAAGCACGATACCCATATTGCGGTGGTGCTTAGAGTAATTGAGGCACTAAGGCGCATTAAAGGGGAGTACAAGCCTAAAAAGGTATATGGCATGGAAGTATGGCGCAGTCTTGATTGGATGGACGATAAACGCAAGGTGTTGTTTGATTGCTCGGCGCATCCTAATGTGGCGGCGGCGGTTTTAGGGGTTTACGATTCTCAAATTGCAGGGGGTAAAAGGTACGATTTGGCGGCTATGGGCAGGCGCACGGCAAATGCAACTTTTTTTGAAAGCCACCAAGCAGACGATATTCTAAGCGGTGCTTTTGGCATGGATATTACCCCGTTAATAGATGAAGATATTTCTGTTGCGGACTTTGCTTTAAGAGAAATTGAGCATTTCAAAAACGATGTGGAAAGCAGGCTAAAAAAATTTGGAGGCATAAGATGAACTTTAAAGGATTAGAATACAACGTAGCTAATTTGCCCCCTTTAGATAAAGATTTTGTACCCTTTGCAAAAATCCACCAAGCATTTAATAAAGAGGGGGATAGGGAAATTATAATAGCCCTATACGCAAAAGACAGATGCTCGGTGCATAAAGCAAAAATTCACAGTATTATAAGCGATGTTGATTTTGCCTACGTAGAGCGGTTGGTAAAATTTCTGCTGTGGATGAAAGGGGGCAACACTATTGGCATCTACGGTAGTGAGGAAGTGTACAGCTACCTTAAAAGCATTTACAAAAAAGGCGGTTTAAGGGAATTTGATGCAGAATTTATGAGTAACGTTTACGAAGGGGAGTTTAATGTAATAAGCCTAAATGAAGCCCCAAAAGCAAATGACGAAGGCAAAAAATTAGGCGGAAATTTAAAGGGTTGCAGAATAGGTTTTGATGCAGGGGGTAGCGACAGAAAGGTTTCTGCTGTAATAGACGGAGAAACGGTGTATTCGGAGGAGGTGGTGTGGTTTCCCAAAACCAACGCAGATATAAACTACCATTACAACGGAATACTAACCGCATTTAAAACGGCGGCAAGCCATATGCCGAGGGTGGATGCCATTGGAGTATCCTCCGCAGGTATTTATGTAGAAAACAGGTGTATGGTTGCCTCCTTATTTATTAAAGTTCCAAAAGCGGATTTTGAAAGACAGGCAAAAAATATCTATATAGATACTGCAAAGGAAATAGGCGCACCCGTTGAGGTGTGTAACGATGGTGATGTTGCGGCACTTGCAGGGGCTATGGGGTTAGAAAAAAACAGTGTCCTTGGAATTGCCATGGGCACAAGCGAGGCGGCAGGCTTTATAGATTCTAAGGGCAGAATAAAGGGCTGGCTAAACGAGCTTGCCTTTGCCCCTGTGGATTTAAACGAAAATTCTCAAGCGGACGAATGGTCTAAGGATGTGGGTGTGGGCGCAAAGTATTTCTCTCAAGACGGTGTTATAAAGTTGGCAAAATATGCGGGTATAGAGCTAAAAGAGGATTTGTCTCCGGCGGAAAAACTAAAAATAGTGCAGGAGCTTATGCAGCAAAAGGACAGCCGTGCAATAGCAGTATATAAATCCATAGGCGTATACTTAGGGCATACAACCGCTTTGTATTACGATTTTTATAATATGGAAAATATGCTTTTAATGGGCAGAACAATGTCGGGAGAGGGCGGAGACATTATTCTTGCAGAAGCTAAAAAGGTTTTAGCCCAAGAATACAGCCATATAAATGTAAACTTATGCTTGCCCGACGAAAAAACACGTAGGGTAGGGCAGTCAGTGGCGGCGGCAAGTTTGCCTTCATTATAATATAGGTACATACAAAAACTATTTAACGGCGACTTCAAGGCGTACACCGAAAGGCTCGCCGTCTTTTATTGCCAAAGAATCCAAAGGGTATTCCTCGTAAACGTCTCCGTTTACAGTTAGCCCCTCTTTTTTAATAAAACTAATCAGTTTTTTTAAAATTTCTTTTGTTTCCCGATAATTGCAACGTCCGTAGGCTACGGCATATGTGCCTTGGGGTTTGTAGGAATTATGCTTTTTAAAGGTTTTAAAATACCCTCTTAAAATAGGTAGGTTGTTTTCGTGCCCCACGATAAAGCCAAAGGGACTGCTTATATTTATTCCCGAGGCGGCGGCATCATCGTAGGCTTGCATAATTTTATCCTCGTAGGATATTTCGCTGTCAAAAACTTCGGTTAAAAATATTGGTTCCTTTTTTTTAGTTTCCAAAAAAATATCCTCTTCCTCATGCTCCAAAGCCTGTTTCACCATTTTAATACGCACGTTCATTAAATCTTGCATGGTGCGCAGTCGCTCAATTTCCTTTTGTATCAGCTTTGTTTGGTTTACAAACAGCTTTTGCATAGCGGTTGGAGAAATAGCCTTGGCATACTGCTTAATTTCCTCGATACTTACACCCATAGTGCGTAAATCGTATATTAAAAACGCACTTTCCAGCTGCTCCCAGCTATAATATCTGTAACCGTTTTCTCCTCGTGTTTCGGGGGAAAGCAGACCTATTTGGTCGTAAAATCGCAAGTTCTCTTTACGAATACCCGTAAGACGAGAAAACTCCTTAATTGGCATATAATACTTTCGGTTCATAAAAAATTCTCACTTTATTTTAAAAAAATATATTGACATTAAAGTTACTTTATGGTTTATTATATCATTTAGTTGCGTTTTTAACAAGGTTTTATAATAAAATAAAGGAGAGAATTATGAAGCAATTAAAACAATTTTTAGCAGAACAAAAAAGCAAGGTATTTCTAACTCTGTTGCTTCTTATTGGGCAATCGGTAGGAACCCTTCTAATTCCCTTTCTTATTGCAAATATAGTGGATAACGGTATATTGGCAGGAAATATGCAAGTAATAATAAACATTGGCATAATTATGCTTATTGTTGCTATTATTTCGGCGGCAATTGCAATTACGGGCAGTTGGCGCTCTGCGGATTTGGCGGCTTTGTTTGGCTATAATATGAGGCAAAAACTCATTGAAAAAAGTCAAGAGCTTTCTATAAACGAGTTTGACGACTTAGGGGTTTCCTCTATGGTTACACGCTCCACCTCGGATATTTCTAATATGCAAATGACATTTGGGCTTGTACTTCAACTTATGGTGCCTGCCCCAATAATGATGATTGCATCAGTATTTATGACATTTAGGGTTAATCCGACGCTGGCAATTTTACTTATTATATGTATGTGTGCATTTTTGGTGTTTGCAGTATTTATGTTAAAGTTTTCGGGAAGGCTTGCACGCAAAATACAGTCACGTATGGACAAAATTAACCAGATGGTTAGAGAGGCAATTACGGGCACACGTGTAATACGTGCTTTCGGAAACGAAAATTACGAAGAAGAACGCTCGGGAAAAGCCTATCTCGACTATGCCGGCACTATGATAAGGCTAAACAAAATGTTTGCTATTGTAAATCCTGTGGTTTGGATTACTATGGGAGTGTGCATTTCTCTGATTGTTTGGATAGGAGGGCAGGCAACTGCCATAGGTACTATGGAAGTAGGGCAGATTACCGCATCAATAGAATACTCCATACTAACACTAAGCTATTTAATTATGGCGGCGCAAATAGCAACAATGTTACCTAAAATGCGCTCTTGCTTAGACAGATTGGAAGAAGTGCTTGCAATAAATCCGCTAATTAAAGATGCACCCGCAAAGGAGAGTGTGGCTTGGGATAACAATGCCCCTATAGTAGATTTTCAAAATGTAACTTTTTCTTACATGGGTGCGGAAGAGCCTATTTTGCAGGATATTACCTTTAGCTGTAAATTAGGGGAGACCACCGCAATAATTGGGGGCACAGGCTCGGGCAAAAGTACAATAGCGGACTTACTTTTAAGATTGCACGATATAGATAAGGGTAACATCACCCTTAAAGGTGTAAATATAAAGGAAATCGTGCAGGAAGATTTGCGTAACAGCATTGGTTATGTGCCTCAAAAATCCTTTCTGTTTAGTGGAACAATAGAAGATAATTTGCGAATGGGAAAGGAGGATGCAAAGGAAGAAGTGCTTTGGGAAGCACTAAAAACCGCACAGGCGGACACCTTTGTATCAAATTTAAGCGATGGACTGTCAGCCCCAGTCGCCCAAGGGGGAGGTAATTTTTCCGGCGGTCAACGCCAACGGCTTGCCATAGCAAGAGCCCTCGTAAAAAATACCGAAGTATACGTGTTTGACGACAGCTTTTCGGCTTTGGACGTAAAAACGGACGGTGCATTACGTAAAGCCCTTAAAGACTACGGCAAGGGTGCGGCAAAAATAATAATTGCACAACGTGTTAGCACAATAATAGACGCAGATCAAATAATAGTGTTAGACAACGGTATAATTGTAGGCAAGGGCAAACACAAAGAGTTACTGAATACTTGCACAGTTTACAAGGATATTGTAAACAGCCAAATGGAGCAAAAGGAGGACTGAAATTATGAAAAAGCAAAAAGAAAAAAACGCAATGTATATGGAAGATGTTCCAAACAATACTAAAGCCACAGTTCGCCGTTTGTTTAAACTTTTAGGTCAGCAAAAGGGAAAGCTGATTGCGGTAATAATTTTTGCCGTACTTAGTTGCGCCGCTTATGCCTCCATTCCTATGATAGTAGGTATAGCAATAGACAATCTTTTAGATGCACTAAGAAGCGGAGCACCCACAGAGCAGTTGCCCGCACTTGTGACAGAAGCGCTAACCCAGCCAATATCTTATGTAATTTTAGCATCTGTATTTTGTGCGGTGGTTACATATATGCAACAGTTTATAGTGGCAAGTGTGGGGGAAAACCTAACCCTTACAATGCGTAAGCAAATAAGCGACAAGCTAAACCGCTTGCCCCTACGCTATTTTGATTCTCATAAAGTAGGGGAGGTTATGAGCCGTGTAACCAACGATTTAGAGAAGGTTTCCCAAGTTATGCAGGTTGGTTTTATGCAGTTTATATCCTCAATACTTATAATTGCATTTACAAGTATTGCAATGCTATCTCTAAACCCCATGCTGTTTTTAATTACAATAGTCTCATTTATATTATGCGGAGTGGCAACAATATTTGTTGCAAGGTGGAGCCAGCGGTGTGCGGCTAAAAACTTACAGGCAATGAGCAACCTAAACGCAAAGGTAGAAGAGGTATTTACGGGCAACAGAGTAGTTAAGGTGTTTTCCAAACAAAAAAAGGTAATTGAGGATATTACACATTTAAACAAAGAGCAGTTTGAGTCTAACCGTAAATCTCAATTTGCGGACTACACCATATACCCTTCCATTCGTGTGTTAAACCAACTTGGTTTTGTGGCAGTAGCGGTAATTGGCGGTATTACAGCACTAAGCGGTGGTATGACATTAGGTGCTGTGCAAGCTTACTTGCAATATTACAATCAAGTTGCAGAGCCTGTAACCCAGCTTTCTTATGTTATAACATCTCTGCAAGCGGCAATAGCCGGAGCGGAAAGGGTTTTTGAGCTTTTGGACGAAGAGGAAGAAATAAGCGACAAAAATGCAATGCCTGCGGTAATAGAACACGGCAATGTTACTTTTAATAACATACGTTTTGGGTATACTCCGGAAAAAACTTTAATACATGATTTAAGTTTAGAGGTAAAACCCAACGAAATGGTGGCAATAGTAGGCCCCACAGGCGGTGGTAAAACTACCCTTATAAACCTGCTAATGCGTTTTTACGAGTTAAATGACGGCAAAATACTTATAGATGGGGGAGACATCTCCAAAATGAGTAGGGCATATTTAAGAAGCAACATTGGTATGGTACTTCAAGATACTTGGTTGTTTGAAGGCACAGTAGCACAAAACATTGCCTATGGCAAAATGGACGCCACAAGAGAGGAAATAGAAAGTGCGGCAAAATCGGCAAGGTGCGACCACTTTATACACACCCTACCCGACGGGTACGACACGGTAATTTCCGGAGAGGCAACCGTGCTTTCTCAAGGGCAGATGCAACTTCTAACCATAGCAAGAGCCATGCTTACAAACCCATCCATACTTATTTTGGACGAGGCAACCTCCAGCGTAGATACACGTACAGAGGTAGAAATTCAAAAGGCTATGACAAAACTAATGGAAAATAAAACCAGCTTTGTAATTGCTCACAGATTATCTACCATACGTAATGCGGATATTATTTTGGTGGTAAAGGACGGCGATATTGTAGAGAGGGGCAACCACGAGGCACTACTTGCACAAAATGGATTTTATGCTTCTTTATACAATAGTCAGTTTAATGCGGCAAGTTAGGCATATATTTAAAGGATGCTAAATAGTATTTAACGGTAATAAACATCCCCCAGCATAGCTGGGGGTATTTCACATTACGCCTGTAAGGCGT
>CAZVNZ010000050.1:0-11304 GCA_964628515.1 uncultured Christensenellaceae bacterium | reverse complement strand
TTGAAAAACTTTATTCTTTATTATATAATGTCATTATGCAATTTTGAGTGTGCTTTACACGGCAATACCGGTTGCCAACACTTACATAGTTTGAATTTTCCGGTGGCGATAGCTAAGGGGTTCCACCTGTTCCCATTCCGAACACAGAAGTTAAGCCCTTATACGCCCAAAGTACTGCACTGGTCACGGTGTGGGAGGATAGGTAGCTGCCGGTTTCAATTTTATAACGAAGGGTTCTCTTGCTTAAGTGCTTGAGGACTTTTTGTATTTCATCAACTTTTTTTCACCTCCGGCGCACTAACTACGGCACATCACCCACGGTGCATCACCTGCAACACATCACCCAAAAAACAAAAAGTCAAAAAAACAAAATTGAAAAACAATATTATCAAAATAATTATACCGCCAACTCATAGACATTTAAGATTATTCCATTTATAATAGATATTAAGTACAAAATTAGGAGTTATTATGGGTAATCAGGATTTATGCAAGATTTTTAGCAACGATACTAAAACGTTGCTTGAATTATGTAAAGAGGATTTGGATTTATTAAATAAGATACCTTATGCAATGTGCGTATTACAAAAGGAAAAACAGCTTGGCATAAAGTGGGCAAACAGTTTTTTTTATGCACTTTTAAACTACACTCAAGAAGAAATCGGCTATAAATTTGCAAATAAAATGGAGTCTATTATAAACCACAACGGTATTATTGTAGAGGAAACTTTTAATAATAATGATGATGCCCAACTTGTAGAACTTCAAATACAGGTAATTACCAAAGATAACACACATAAATGGTTGTATGTAACAGGTGCAAACGTGGTTTGCGAAAAAGAGGAGTGCATATACTTAATTTTGTACGATAACTCAAAATATATTAATTTAGACTTAAATTTCAAAGAATATTTGCACACGGTAAAACAGCTTACAAAGCGAACGGATTACGAGGCGTTTCGCTATAATTTAGATACAAAAAAGGCACATGTATACGTTTCCCACTATATTATGAACGCCTTAGACAAAGAAGACCAAGACACACACGGTAGCTTTACCGCCGCCTTAATTGCAAAGGATTTAATCCACAAAGATTATGTGCAAGGCTTTAAAGATGCGTTTGAATTAATGCACACCTTAGGCAAACCCTTTAGCAAGGAGATACGCATGAAGCACAACTCCGGAGAGTATATTTGGGTTAATTTAACGGTGGAAATCAAAGAAGACGTGGAAAACGGAAGGCATGCGGTGGGTATTATTCGCAATATTCACTCTAACAAAGTCGCATTTTTTAAATATTTGACGGAAACCCACTTTTTTCAAGCTATGCTTAGCGAGAAAACCGCCTACGCCCTTGCGGATTTAAACGAGGATAGAATTTCAAAAACAGGCGGAATGTGGAATTTATATAATGAAATCATAGATAAAGTCACATATACTAACTTAGTCAGAGAATTTATAAATAAAGTGGTGCATGTAGACGACAGAGCCCATTACTTAGATTTAATGGACAAAGACAAACTAATACAGTCCTACAAACAGGGAAATTCTTGTGTTGGTTGCGATTTTCGCCGTATTGTAGACCAAAACAAACTTGCATGGATGAACATCACCATACATCTATTGCAAGATACTCACAGCGGACACATAGTAATGCTTGCATACCTAAGAAATTTAGACGAAGGCAAAAAAACAGAGTTGTACGCCACAGAAAATCACACGGATTTTGATGCGCTAGTGTCCGAGCACGGAGATATGGCATACATTATAAACAAAGATAATTTTGACCTTATTTGCGGTAACATTGCTTTTTACAACAGAGTAGGGCTAACAAAAGAGGAATGCGAAGGGTTAAAGTGCTACGAAATATTGCATAAGCGCACCCAACCTTGCCCTTTTTGCAGTAAAGCAAACTGGTCTACGGATAAATTTTATATCTGGGAAAATCACAATGAATATTTAGAGCAGGATTTTCTCATAAAAAATAAACTTATATATTGGCAAAAAAAAGAAGTTGTACTGGCAATTTCCATAGATATTTCCAACGACAAAAGTATTGTGGACTCTATGGAAAGTTTGTCAGAGGAAAGCCACGTAATTTTAAGTGGTATCCAAAAAATGAACGATGCCAAAAACCTAACCGAGCTTTTAGAGCATGCTTTAGAAACCATAGGTTGCTTTTTTGATGCAAAAAATGTACTGTTTTGGGAAAATATCAACAACGAGCATATTTTTGATTGTACGGCGGTATGGAGCAAAAATGACGCAAATGTTCTGAAAAATCAGCGCAGTATTACGGCAGGTGTGGTAAACGAGTGGATTTCCGCAAGAAAATGGAATGCGCCTTTGGTAATAGAATCAATGGAAGATATGCTTGCCCTCTCCTACGAAATGTACGAGGTAATGCAGCTTGCAAGCGTCAACAATCAAAGATGGGTGCCCTTAGTGGAGGAAGGGGTGGAAATAGGCTTTATTGTAATAGAAAACATTACTAAAAGCTTCCAAAACGTTTCCTTTATAGAGTCCTTCCAAAACTTTATAATAAGCGAGTTTAAAAGCAGAAAGCTAATGGAAGAGATGACCTACCTAAACAGTCACGACGATTTAACGGGGCTTTTAAACAGAACAAGCTACGAAAACTTTTTGCAAAAATACGACAAAGACGTAACCAAAACGTTGGGTGTGGCGGTGGCGGACATTAACGGTCTTAAAAAGATTAACAGTAACATAGGCTTTCAAGGGGGCGATTACTACATAAAGCAACTCGCTGTTATGCTTAAGGGTGTTTTTTGCGGACACTATATATTTAGGCTTAACGGAGACGAGTTTGTGGTAATAGCCAAAGGCATTACCTTAGAAGAACTAAAAACAGGAGAAAAGGAACTTCAAGAGTGGGTAGGAAGAAACGGCAACTTTACCATTTCCGTAGGTTATGCTTGGGATAAGGTGGAAACGGATATAAACGAGCTTGTGGAAAAAGCAACTCAAACTATGAAGGTAAACAAAAAACGCTACTACGATACGGAAGAATTTACCGTGGACGTAAACAGGCGGATAATACTAAAAGAGCTCCTATCGGATATTCAAAATAACGAATATTTAATATATTTACAACCGAAAATTGATTTTGATACAGGCAAAATAATGGGTGCGGAAGCACTTATTAGGCATATGCACAAAATACACGGCTTGCAAATGCCCTCTTCCTTTATAGGATTGTTGGAAGAGCATAACTTTATTAGATACATAGATTTATTTGTGTTTGAGGGAGTGTGCAAGTTAATTAAAAATTGGCAGGAGGCAGGCAAACGTATTCCTGTAATTTCTCTTAATTTTTCAAGACTTACCTTACTCGAACACGATATTGTATCAAGTGTGGAGGCAATTTATTCCAAATACAAAATACCCAAAAAGTATTTGGAAATAGAAATAACGGAAAGCCTTGCAGATTCGGGTAAAAACATTATGTACCAAGTGGTTAAGGATTTTTATGATGCAGGGTATTCCATAGCTTTAGACGATTTTGGCACAAAATACTCCAATTTGTCCATAATGGCGGATGTAAATTTTGATATGCTTAAAATAGACAGAAGTCTCGTAAATTCCATTGCTCAACACCATAAAAACCGCATCATACTAAAAAATGTAATACTGATGTGCAGCGATTTAAACATAAACGTAATTGCGGAGGGCATAGAAACGGAGGATCAAGAGTACATTTTAAAAGAGTTAGGTTGCTCCTTAGGGCAGGGGTACTTATACGGAAAACCAATGCCCATAGAGGAATTTGCAAGCAAGTATTTAGAGGACGAAGTTATTGTGTAAGAAAAACAACAGCTAAAAACCGCTAATTGTTAAGTATTTGCATTTCAAAACGGTCAAAAGGTATGCTGTCAATAAAATCATCCTTCTTAAAGGTGGCTTTATGAAACACCGCCATCTGCTTTGTATGGTTTGTATGCCACATTGGCGCCTCCATATCAAACTTGCGTGCAAAATACTCCAAACATTCAAGAAGTGCATTGCTAATATCGCTTTTATCGCTTGTATACGTTTCGCTTTTAATTATTTTATTGTCTTTTAGCAGTTTGCCCCAAACTGTAAGCATAACTTAACCTCCTCGTAAGAAAATATTAATACTTGATATTATACACTAACTTGAAAAAAAAGCATATATAATATATACTGTTTATAATATAAATTTTTGGAGGAATACAAAGTGGGAAAAACCTTAGCATATAAAATACTGGAAAATCACCTAATTAGCGGAGAGCTTAAAGCAGGTAGCGAAATTTCAATTAAAATAGATTACACACTTACCCAAGATTCCACGGGAACTATGGCATATTTGCAATTTGAGTCTATGGGTATAGACAGAGTAAAAACAAAAAAATCTTTAGCATATATAGACCACAACACAATCCAAAGCGGATTTGAAAACGCAGACGACCACAATTACATTATGAGCGTAGCAAAAAAACACGGCGTATACGCCTCACGTCCGGGCAACGGAATTTGTCATCAGGTTAATTTAGAGCGTTTCGGTGTGCCCGGTGCTACACTTTTAGGCTCGGACAGCCACACACCCACAGGGGGTGGTATAGGCATGATAGCCATAGGCGCAGGAGGTCTTGACGTTGCGGTTGCAATGGGGGGCGGTGCCTATTTTCTTGTTTGCCCCAAAGTTGTTAATGTGGAGCTTAAGGGCAGTTTAAAATTGGGAGTTTCCGCAAAAGACGTAATTTTGGAAGTGCTAAGGGTACTGACGGTAAAGGGCGGAGTAAATAAAATTATAGAATACACGGGAGAGGGTGTAAAAAACCTAAGTGTGCCCGAGCGTGCCACCATCACAAATATGGGGGCGGAGCTTGGGGCGACGACCTCTCTGTTTCCAAGCGACGACACCACAAAAGCCTTTTTAAAAGCACAAGAAAGGGAGGGCGATTTTACCCCTCTTTGTGCGGATAAAGATGCGGTTTACGACGAGCATATAGT
This sequence comes from uncultured Christensenellaceae bacterium, assembly GCA_964628515.1. Lineage (GTDB taxonomy): Bacteria > Bacillota > Clostridia > Christensenellales > Christensenellaceae > CAZVNZ01. Next base: position 6,309 of record CAZVNZ010000050.1, on the reverse strand, counting down.
AATAGAATTAGACAAATTAGTGCCAATGGCGGCTTGCCCACACAGCCCCGACAATGTTTCTACCATTAAAGAAATCGGCGAAATTAAGGTAGACCAAGTGTGCATAGGCAGTTGCACCAACGCCTCTTATTTGGATTTAATGCGTGTAGCCACTATTTTAAAAGGCAAAAGCATTGCGCCAAACGTAAGCCTAACAATTTCCCCCGGCTCCAAACAGGTTATGAATGCCCTTGCAAAAAACGGCGCTCTTTCTTTTATGATTGATGCTGGCGCTCGTATTTTGGAATGTGCCTGCGGACCTTGCATTGGTATGGGGCAGTCTCCCAGAACGGATGCGGTATCCATACGTACCTTTAACAGAAATTTTTATGGAAGGAGTGGAACAAAAAGCGCAAATGTATATCTTGTAAGTCCGGAAACGGCGGCAATAACCGCAATTAAAGGTGTACTTACAGATATTACCACAATAAGCGATTTAGCCATGCTTAATATAGATATGCCGGAAAAATTTGCGATAAACGACAATATGATTGCTCCCCCGGCGGAGTTTTCCAAGGATGTAGAGGTGCTAAGAGGGCCAAACATTAAGCCCTTCCCCATAAATACCAAGCTTGAAGGGGAGGTATCCGCCCCTGTACTGCTTAAAATGGAGGATAACATTACCACAGACCATATAATGCCCTCTAACGCAAAGCTATTGCCCTATCGCTCAAACATACCTTATTTAGCGGATTATTGCCTGTCCCCCGTGGACGAGGAGTTCCCCAAACGTGCTAAGGAAGCTAAAAAATGCTTTTTAATTGCAGGGGAAAACTACGGGCAGGGCTCATCTCGAGAGCATGCCGCTTTAGTGCCTTTATACTTAGGTGTAAAAGGGGTTATTGCCAAAAGTTTTGCACGTATTCATATGGCAAACCTTATAAACAGCGGTATACTGCCTCTAACCTTTAAAAACCCAGAGGATTACGCAAAAATAGATATTAACGATGTACTAATAATAGAAGATGCCCAAACAAAGGTGCTAAACCACGAGGAATTTGAAGTTAAAAACACAACAAAGGGCGGTACATTTACTGTATGCTTAGATATTTCCGAAAGGTTTCGTAAGGTTTTAGCACAGGGCGGACTGCTAAACTACACAAAATCCTTACTTTAAACCGCTAAAACCGCATAATTAGCCGTAAGAATGTAAGTACGGCATCACTATAAAAAAAGAAATTAAAAAATATGGGAGAAAAGCTATGAAATGTGAAAAATGCAATACAGAATACGATGACAATCTGACAAATTGCCCAAATTGCAACGAGCAAAATACAGTAAATACTAACAACTTTGCACAAACGGAAGGACAAAATATGCCTCCTCAAAATAACGAGGGGCAACAGTTTCAACAACAACAAAATGTGGGCAACCAACAAGAATTTCAACAACAGGGCTACCAAAATTACGGTCAACCACAGGGGCAACCCCAAGGTCAGTCACAGGGGTACAACCAACAACAAGGCGGTAGTTTTAACCAACAAGGATACCAACAGCAACCAAACCCGGGCTACAACAACCAAGGGTATCAGCAGGGTTATCAACAAGGATATCAGCAACAAGGCGGGTATCAGCAGGCTCCACCCGTTTCGGACAAGTACAAAAATATGTCCATCGCATCTCTTGTTTGCGGTATTGTCGGGCTAATTTTAGTAGCGGTGCCGGTTGTAAACCTTATTTTAGGGCTTGTAGCGGTGGTTTTGGGCTTATCTGCAAGAAAAGAATTAGGAGAAAGGGACAGAGGAATGGCAACGGCAGGCTTTGTGTGCGGTTTAATTGCACTTGTTTTTGCGGCAATAGTATTAGTTACGGCAATAGCCGCTTGTGCTACGATTCCGTATATGTTTTTTGATGCAATTAGTAATCCCTACTTTTATTAAGTCGATAAAGGATGTCGAGTGGGCAAAAAATACGTAAATACTGCAAGGGAGGTTTGTGCGGACATTGCGTGTACCGCATAGCAAATATATGACGGACAAAATATCTCAAGCGGTGGTACGCAGACTGCCAAAATACTACCGATACATCGTAGAGCAGGAAAGAAAGGGTATAGACAAAATATCTTCTTCTCAAATGAGCAGAGATATGGGTTTAAATGCCTCGCAAATACGTCGGGATTTTAACTATTTCGGCGGTTTTGGGCAACAGGGCTACGGGTACAGTGTAGCCAAACTCAAAAGCGAGATTTCAAGAATTTTAGGGCTTAATAAAACCTATAACGTAATTGTAATCGGTGCAGGCAAAATCGGGCAGGCGCTTATGGGCTACCAAAGTTTCAGCACCGAGGGCTTTAATGTAATTGGAGTGTTTGATGTTATGCCAAAGCTAATCGGCAGTAAAATAGAGGGCATAGAGGTTATGCCTGTGGAAAAGGTAGGCATTTTTTTAAGTCAAAACACCGTCGATATAGGCATTATTTGCACCCCTAAAGACTATGCTCAACAAACGGCGGACGTACTTGTAAGCCATGGCATAAAAGGTATTTGGAATTTTGCACCTGTTGATGTAGCGGTAAGAAGGGGTGTAAGTGTAGAAAACGTGCATCTCTCGGAGAGTCTGCACGTACTGTCTTACAGCATACATTTTGAAGAATCATAATGTTAATAAAAAGTAAACAGCCGTAATTATGGTTTACTTTTAGGGCATTTAGTTATATATTATATATATTTGAATTTATAATTAAAAAAGGAAAATCCAATGGTAGAAATTGAAAACAAAGAAAGAAATGCTACTGCAAGAAAAATAGGCGAAACCAGTAGCGAGGAAGTAAAAGAGTTAAAATTTGAAAGCCCACAAAAAAAAGAGAGAAAAAGCGGTAAAAAAGGGGGAAAAATTGCAATTATTGCAGTTATTTGCGTAGCCCTTGCCGGTGGCGGTTATTTTGCCTACGATTACTTTTTTCAAGATGTTGCTTTTGCGGACAGTAGCGAGGAAGTTATTGTAGACAGAGGTACTTTTTTTGATGGTGTTAAGGTGCTTGGCGTAGATTTAAGCGGTAAAACCATGGAGGAAGGCAGGGCGGAAGTTGCACAGGTTGCATCCGAGCAGGTTGCGGAAGGCGGATTTACCTACACGGTAAACGGCGAGAGTTTTTCACTGACTGCACAAGATTTAGGGCAGAGTGTTAATGTGGACGAAGCGCTAAACAAAGCAATGCTATTTGGCAGAGAGGGAGACTATCCCACAAGAAAATCCCAAGTGGATGATGCTAAAGCAAACGGCTACGAGGTACAAGCGCCTGTTATGTATAATAAGGAAACCGTGCTATCGGCACTTAGCGCAAACGACGCAAAGCTAAACATAGCACCCGTAGAAGCGGCGGTGGAGATGAACAAAATTTCCGACGAGGATAAACTTATAACCAAAATGGAAGTTACGTATACGGATTCCGTTGTGGGGCAAAAGGTGGATATAAACAAGTTAGCCGAGGATATTATTGTGGCTTTGGGAGAGGGCAAAAACACCATAGATGTGCAGGCAGAAATTGCACAGCCCACACTAACCACAGAAAATATTGCGGAAAAATACACCAAAATGGGTACTTACAAAACGGAGTACAAAACCTCCGCAGAAGGCAGAAGATACAATATATGGAAGATGGGCGACATTATTAACGGCGTTAAAATAATGCCTGGAGACACGTGGTCTATTAATGATGAAGCAGGCCCTCGTACCTACGAGAGAGGTTGGAAGGGTGCTCCCGGAATTTCCGAGGGAATGTACAAAGAGGAGGCAGGCGGTGGTATTTGCCAAACAAGCTCCACCCTGTACAATGCGGTACTAAGGGCAGAAGTAAAAATTGCGGACAGAACCCACCACTCATGGCCACTTACTTATGTGCCCGATGGATTGGACGCAACCATTTCCACAGGCAAGCCCGATTTTAAAATAACAAATAACTACGATGTGCCCATATATATTATTGTAGATTGCTCCGGGCAGGATGGCAGATATATAGAAGTATCTATTTTAGGGCCTCCCTTAGAGGACGGTTTAACGAGAGATTTCAGCTCTAAAGTTATTTCCACCTTTGGCGGTGGGGGAGAGCGTGTTATTCAAAACCCTGCACTACCGGCAGGCGCACGCAGAGTGGTACAAGGGGCACACATCGGTAAAAAGGTTGAGGTGTACAAACATTGGTTGGACAAGGACGGCAACGAGGTTAAAAAGGAGCTTTACTACACAGATACATACAGCGCTTTTCCGGCGGTTGTAGAGGTAGGCTCGGCGGCTCCCGTTTGGGAAGAACCGGCTGTTGCGGCTCCACCGGTAGAGACACCACCAACGCCCGAGGCACCCGCACCACCACCCGAGGTAACGGCACCAAATCCGGAAGTGCCTGTGGCATAATAAACTTACATAATACAACCTCTGCTTTTGCGGAGGTTGTAGTTGTTTTTTTACAACCAAAATTTTAGCCGTAAAGCTAAGGCATCCAAAAATACGGTTAATTTTATAAATATTTTGTTAAAACTCAAAAGTAGTATTTACTTTTTATAGGCAATGCTTTAAACTATATAATAAGTAATTATTTGTAAAAATGCAGGAGAAACTAATGATAAAATACAAAGCGGGACGCAGGAGAAGGGTAAATCCGGTAAGGATGATTATTGCTATTGCCGTAGTAGTGGCAATAGTGCTTTTAGTGGTGTTTTTAATTAATACGGATTTTGGCAAGGCGACAAACGAAAAGCCTTCGGAAGATGCAATTATAGATGAAACGGCAACCTTCGACAAAGGGGTAAAAGTGGCGGACTTCAACTTAGAAGGCCTAACTTTAGACCAAGCGGAGCAAAACCTAATACCCATAGCAAACCAAATGCTGACATCCAAGAGTGTTACAATTAATGTGGAAGGGGAGGACAAAACCTATAAATTAGATGCTCTCGGAGTGGAGGTTAATACAAAGGAAGTCTTAGAAGAGGCAATTATGTTTAAGCAGGATAAGAAGCTTTTTGCGGACGAAGAAGAAATCCCCGTTAAAAATTTCGATTTAGCCTTTGTACTGGACGAAACCACACTTGCAAATATAATTAATACAGATGCCAAAGAGTGGAATAAAGAAGCTAAAAACGCATCATTTAAAGTAGCAACGGAAAAAAGCGAGGAAAATAAAACCACGGGAGGCAGTCTTGAAGTTACACCGGGCGAGGAAGGCTATACGGTAAATACAGAGGAAATTATTGCCAATATTAAACAGCAGGTAGAAACGGGTAGCTTTGCGCCCTTTAAGGCAAGCGTAACGGTAACGGAGCCAAGTGTAAAACAGGCGGATTTAGACAAGCTTGAGGTAATAGGAGATTACACTACGGAGTTTAACTACAGCAAAACGGCAAGCGAGCCAAACAGAGTATATAATATATGGAAGATAAGCGACAGCCTAAACGGTGCAATAATAGACCCCGGCGATTCCTTCTCGGTAAACGACCACGTAGGTCCTCGTACGGAAGAGCTTGGGTGGAAACTTGCAAACGGTATAGAAAACGGAGACTACACCCCTCAGGCAGGGGGTGGAATTTGCCAAGTGTCTACTACACTTTACAATGCAGGTTTGCTTGCGGAACTAAAAATGGTTAAGCGAATACCTCACTCCATACCCTCCGCATATGTGCCATTGGGGCTGGATGCCACAATTTCTACGGGTGGGCCTGATTTTGAGTTTAAAAACAATACGGACTATCCTATTGCAATAATTGTAAAATGCAACGGACCGGATAAAAAAATAAGAGTACAAATTTACGGACACAAACCACGAGATTACAAGCTTAAATTTTCCAGTGAGCTTGTGGAAGAAATAGAGCCACCACCAACCACATTTAAAGTAAACAGCGCAATGGCTCCGGGAACTTACGAGCTTAAACTGACAGGCAGAAAGGGCAAGGTTGCCCATGTGTTCCAACAAAAATTGGATTTGGACGGCAAAGCAATAGGGGAGAAGGAAAAGGTTAATCAAGCAAGCTACAAACCCTTTGCGCCCATTGTGGAAATAGCCTCGGACATACCAATACCGCCCGTTGGGACAACTTACGAGCAGTTTGTGGCAACAAGGCAAGCGGCGGCACCCCAAGTGCCCGAGCCGGCAGTACCACCCACAGACCCAACACCGCCACCCGAGCAATCGGTAGAGCCTGTACCCCCACAGCCACCCACACCGCCGGAACCTCATAATCCGGAGCAACCTGTGGCATAAGGTATATATAAGCGGTGCGTTTACCAAAGGAGTGGACAAAAGGCACTTCGTATGATATAATAATAAAATGAATAATTTAG
>CAZVNZ010000049.1:0-12487 GCA_964628515.1 uncultured Christensenellaceae bacterium | reverse complement strand
TATAGCAACTTTATTTATATTGTTCGCTTTGCGAACAGAATTAATGTAGCTATATGTTCATTTTATACCTAAAGTTACTGCGTAACTTTTGACAAAATGCTATATAACTTCTTATTATATAAATATTTTTCAAAGCGGGAGATAACTTATGATAGATAACGCAATAAAATCTTTGGTAAACTACGGAATTACCCATAAACTTATAAGCAAAGAGGACGAAATTTACGCAACCAATCGTATACTCGAAGTGCTTAATTTAGAAGATTACAAGGAAAATGCAACTGCAACTTATACCCATTTGGAAGAAATTTTAGAGCATTTGCTAAATTTTGCCTACGAAAATAAAATTATAGAGCAAAACACCGTAACATACAGAGATTTACTGGATACAAAATTAATGGGGTGCATTACCCCCCCTCCAAGCATGGTTGTAGAAAAATTTTTTAAATTGTACAAAAAAAGCCCTAAAAATGCCACCCGTTTTTATTATGAGTTTTCTATGGCTACTGATTATATAAGAAAATATCGCACTAAAAAGGACGTGCGTTGGAAGGCAAAAACCAAGTACGGCGTCCTTGATATTACAATAAATCTTGCCAAGCCGGAAAAAGACCCAAAAGACATAATTGCAGCCGGAAAGGCGGTGGCATCAGGCTACCCAAAATGCTTGCTTTGCTGTGAAAACGAGGGTTACAGCGGTAGAATCAACTACCCTGCACGCCAAAATCACCGAATAATACCCATTAAATTAACCAAGGAAAACTGGTATTTACAGTATTCCCCCTATGTTTATTATAATGAGCATTGCATAGTGCTAAACGCAGAGCATACCCCTATGAAAATCGGGCTGTCCACCTTTACTAAGCTACTGGATTTTGTTAGGCAGTTTCCCCATTATTTTGTGGGGTCTAATGCGGATATTCCCATTGTGGGAGGCTCTATTTTGTCTCACGATCATTTCCAAGGGGGCAACTACACCTTCCCCATGGCAAAGGCAAAAGAGGATATTTTCTTTAAAGTAAAGGGTTTTGAAGATATTAAAACCACAAGCATAAAATGGCCGATGTTTGCCTTGCGACTTACAAGCAAAAACCCAAGGCGCATAGCCCTTCTTGCAGATTATATACTGGAAAAATGGCGCACATATACGGACGAAGAGGCGTTTATATACTCCCACACCGAAAATACACCCCACAACACCATTACCCCTATTGCACGCAGAGTGGGGGATAGTTACCAATTAGACCTTGTTTTACGCAATAACATCACCACGAAAGAGCATCCTATGGGGGTTTTTCACCCACATGCCAATTTGCATCACATAAAAAAGGAAAACATCGGATTAATCGAGGTTATGGGGCTTGCGGTACTGCCCTCTCGCTTAAAATCCGAGACAGATATTTTGGCAAAGGCTTTGCTTAAGGGTGATGATGTGGGTAGCATAGAGGAAATTGCTCATCATAAAGATTGGGCGGAGGAGTTTGTTTTGCGCCACCCCCAAATTACCGAGGCGAATGTTCACAATATTATAAATGAAGAAATCGGCAAGGCTTTTTTGCAAGTTTTGGAAGATGCAGGAGTGTATAAAAATACCAAGGAGGGCAAAAGTGCTTCCCTGCGTTTTATAAAAAGTCTGTAATTAAAGGGATTTTTTTATGGTGATGTTGTAGCAAGTTGGGTTTTGCAGTAAATTAATGTCGTATTTTGCCTTATAGTTTTCGTCTATTACTCGAACTAACGGGCGAAGGACGTTTTCTCCGTAATTTTTTACCACTATTGCAATTTCTCCCGTACTTAGCTCCACTAAGCTACCCACAGGATAAATTGCCACTTTTTGCAGAAAAAATTTTAAAATTTCCGGGTCGAAGTGAGTGCCCGAAAATGCCATAAGATACTCCACCGCCTCGGAGGACTGCATGGCGTTTCTATATGGGCGCTCGGAAGTTAGGGCATCAAACACATCGGAAATACTTATAATACGTGCATATGGATGAATTTTCTGCCTGTCTACCCCTCGTGGATAGCCTGTGCCGTCGTATTTTTCGTGATGGCTTTTTATTGCGGAAAGCACAGAGTGAGACACCATATGAAACCGCTCTTCTAAAAGATCTCTACCTCTTGCGGGATGAGTTTTTATAACTTCAAATTCTTCGTAAGTCAGTTTATCCGGCTTATTTATTATTGATATGGGTATTGCTATTTTGCCTAAATCGTGTAGCAAGGACGCCGTAGAAAGCTCTCGTAATCTGGAGGAATTGTACCCTAAAGCCATACCGGTTGCAACGCTTAATAAGGATACGCATAAAGAATGGGTGTAGGTGTAATCGTCGTGGCTTTTAAGCTCCACTAAATTTACCAACATCTCTCTATCCTTCATTACACTTTCCACAAGACCGCCCGCAACATTGGAAATACCGTCTATAACCTTTGGTGTAATCTCTTTTTTTATATCTCCAAAAGCGGTAAAAACGTTTTTAATTTCTGTGAGTGCCTTAATTTTAAGTTTGTCCTCTATTACGGATTGAGGACAAACGTCCCCCGTACCTTCGCTTTCTATATAAATACCCGGCACTTTATACCGTTTTAGTTTGTCTATAAGTTGGTCGTTTAAGGCTACCTTTTCTCTGATTAAGGGTATGCCAAAATTACGGCTTGTATTTACATTTACATCCTTACCAACTACCATGCTTTCTTTTAGTTTTTGCACGGGCATATAAATCATAATTTATTTCACCGGTCCAAATAGTCGAATTAATTTCATTGTTCTCTGTATAAGCTAAATTATACTTGTTACAGAAGGGTTTGTCAAAAAAAATTTGTGCGCTTTTACTTATTTTTGTATTTATACATACCTGTTGTAATATCTTTTAATACCAAACCAAGTTTGTTTAACTCTAAATCTTCGATTTCTACCACGCAAATTTTTAGCAGTTTTGCCCTTAAATAAAGGTTGTAATGCTCTTTAAATATGTTTCTTGATGTTACCATTACCGTTTTTGCTAGGCTGCCGCCAAATTTATTGCTTAAAAGCCGTATTTCGTTTAATGCAAATGTATCGGGTACTCCCGTTTTGCAGGATATAAATATGGGTCTTGCGCCTTTAACCAGTATTACGTCTATCTCGTTTTTTGCTGTGCTTTCGTCAAAAGTCTCGCTGTCCCAGTTTAGTACCACGCTCATTTGCACATCATCAAAATAATTGCTTTTTACGGCGGCAATATAGGTAAATAATTCCAGCCACACACCTTGAATTTTTAACCATTGCTTTATTGTTTGATTTTTGTACATAAAAGAAACACCTTTTGCACTTACTTTTAAACTGTTAATAACCCCTAAATTATTTAATTTGTTTAGTATTCTTGCTATCCCCTCCCCCGTTTTTGCACCTAAAAAGCGTAAGTCTATATCCTCGTTTGCCTTTTTTGTTTGGAGATATTTTACAAAATACCCCCATTTTGCCACATTTTCTTTAAAAACATCAAATATGCTGAGTATTTCTTCAAAATCCCCTATGGGTACATCTTTCTCACAATGTCCGCAACGCTCGTAGGTAGCACCGTATAATTTTAGTATTTGAGCCACGTTAAATGCGGACAGCTCAAAACTTTCTTTGTATTTTCCGCACCCTATTACATCTATTAGCTTGCCTTGTATTAAATCTAAATAAAAGGCAGGTACATTGTTTTCTTTGCAGTAAATGCCGGCGCAAATAAGCATTAATTCCCTGCCACCCGTAAAATCAAACACGCAATCTTCAAACTCCGTAGCTATTTTTTTGCATGTTTCCGTGATTTCTGCTATGTTTGTTCTGCTTACCTCGTAAAAATACATTGTGCATTGCAAATTCCTTATTGCAAGTAACTCCCCCAACCCCTTTTTGTTTAACTGCGTAACTTTAGAGCGTTCACAAATAAATACCAAATTTTCGGGATTAAAACAACAGGCGGAGGCTATGTTTTTTAGGGAATCCAAATCATAAAATTCTACGAGAGTTTTCAAATGTCTGCACCTCACAATATACTATTTTGGTTGCGTAAAACTATATTTATATTTTTATTGTAATATTATAAAACACTTTTGACAAAATTTCAATTAATTGCAGTTTAGATACTTGACTAAATTCTATAAAATAGGTAATATAGTTATTGTAAAACTAACTCTTACTTACTGTGCGCAATACAAAGTTTAATTTCGGGAGGCAAAATGGACGAAAATAATAAAACTATTTCAAACACCATTTATCCGTGGGTAACATTTAAAATTCACAGCGATAATTACTGTATTTCCAGCGAAAACGTGGTTCAGGTATTAATGAACGACAAAATAACTCCCTTGCCGGAAAGTCCACCCTACTACCTTGGTATTTCTTATGTGTACGGCGAGTATTACCCTATTATTGATATGCGTGTTTTATTTGGCTTAGAGCCCTTATCTACTGATGTTGAGGTGTTTGCGGACATTAAGTCCAAACATCTTGAATGGGTTAGTGTTTTAGAGGAAAGTGTGGAAAGCCATAAACCCTTTGCACTGACAAGAGACCCTCTAAAATGCTCTTTTGGTGTTTGGTACAACTCTTACAGGGGTAAAAACGCCACCATAAACTCTATTTTATCCAAAATACATAAACCCCACAACGAAATGCATCACCAAGCGGTAATAATAGATAAATGCAGAGAAAATAATGACGAAGCAGGGGTTTTAGAGGCTTTTGCCAAGGCAAAGCAGTTATGCGAAGGTAAAATAGTACCCCTTTTAGAAGAGCTTATAGAAACCTACGCCGCCCAAAACAGGGGTATGGTTATACTAATAAGCAAGGGAGAGGCTAAACTGGGACTTTTGGTAGACGAGATTTCCTCCATAGAGGATTTTGACGGTAGCGCATTGGACAGCAATATTTTAGAGCATAATTCTAATCAATATCTAAGCAATGTAATAACAACACCCGATAGTAACCAATATTTAGAGCTTGACACAAAGGAATTGTTTGAGCTTGTTTCTACTCTATAAAAATAAAGGAAGTAGTATATGGCAAATGTTCTTGAAAACGATACCACGGAAATAAGTAGAAGTACCCACCCTTGGGTAACTTTTACGGTGAACGCACAAAATTACTGTATTTCCAGCGAATTTGTAATACAGATGATAATTAAGTGTACGGTAACACCCGTTCCTCATTCCCCCACTTACAATCTTGGGATTGCAAATGTCAGAGGGGAGAATTTTCCTATTATAGATTTACGTAATTTATTTGGTTTAAATACCTTAGAAGAATCCATAGACGCCTTTTCTTCCATGAAGGAAAAGCACTTAAATTGGATTTCTAAACTTGAAGAATGTATGAGCACGGGTGCGTATTTCGATTTACCGAGAAACCCGTCTAAATGCTCTTTTGGGTTATGGTACGAGAATTTTTCCACAGAAAACATCTCCATTAACTATATTTTGGGCAAAATAGACAAGCCCCACAAAGAAATGCACATCCAAGCGGATATTATAGACACCTGCAAAGCGAGGGGGGATATGGCAGGCGCAAATGCGGCTTTCGAAAGAGCGCAATATTTGTGTCAACAAGTGATAGTGCCTCTGTTAGATTCTCTTATAGAAGCCTATATTACCGCAACTAAGGGTATGATAATCCTACTAAAAAAAGACGAAAAAAAATTAGGATTGCTTGCGGACAACATTACATCCATAGAAAGTTTTGAAGGTGCCAAGAAAAACAGCTCCGCACTTCAAGATGACAGTAGCGAATATGTGGAAAACATCATCTACACAGGGGATGACAGGGTGTTTTTGGAAATAGACACGGATGCAATGTTTAGCTTGACTAATAGTTTATAAGGTAAATGCTAATCTCTAACCACTAAAAAAGCCCAAGTACCAAGGTACTTAGGCTTTTATTGTGAAAAATTAGCCGTATATTTCTTCTTTGGTATAAGCGCCGGAGTCTATTAAAATTCTGTCTATATTCTCCTTTACTATTAGCTGTCCTGTAATAAGTGCCGAGGGAATATTAGTTCCACTTTCGTTATCTAACTCTGTATTTATTTGGGGTTGCTCCCCTTTTGCCAACAACACCGCTTGCTCTACTGCAAGGCAGGCAAGTTCTTTGGAGTTCATATATACGCTACACCCTTGTGTGCCGTCTAATATGCGTTTTACCGCTTCTAACTCTGCATCCATTCCTGTAATTGCAACATCTTTTGTTATACCAAGCTCGGCAATAACCTCCGCACAAGCACCTGCAACTTTATCGTTTGGTGCTAAAATTGCGTCTACATTACCGTTATTTTTGGTTATTGCATCTTTAACAAGTTTTTTAGCCTCATCAGGAGACCAGCCGGGAACACTTGCATCTAACAATACATTAATATCGTCTTTAATGGGGCTTAATCCTTCTAATGCACCCTTGTACAATAAGTCCGAAACATTTTTATCTTTTTCGTCCCCCGAAAGTAATATGTAGTCACCTTTTATTGCCGTTTCTGTTAGGTACTCTCCCATTTTTCTGCCTATAAACACGCAATCGTAGCCTACAAACATATCAATCTTCTCGCCAAAGATAAGACCAGCATAGCTAATTACCTTAACATTTTTGCTTTTTGCGTAGTCTACAACTTCCTTCATACTGTGGGCATCTCTGGCACGCACAATAAGCGTATTTATTCCGCTATCTATAAGCTCTGTACACTCTTCCTTAAAGGGTTTTTTCTCCTCGTCGGCATTTAAACGGGTTTGTATGTTTATGTTGTTTTCTTTTGCGTATTCTTCCATAAACGCTATTTCTTTTGCCCATCTTGTAGCAGGCCCCACACCAAAAGCAACTCCGATTTTTACTTCCTGGCTTTTAGGACTGCAACCCACTTGAAATAATCCAACTAAACTTAAACAAAGTATAAATAAAACAATTTTTTTCATCTTGTGTCGTGCGACACTCGCAATGTCCGCACAAACCTCCCTTAAAATACTTGCGTTTTTTGCCCGCTCGGCGTAGTTTTTTGTATAACACTATTAGCCTATGCCACATATAAACATAGTAAATCTATTAGTCTTATTCTTAAATATTTATTTTTTGGTTATCGTAGCTATATTATAGCATTGAGTCTTAATTTTGTCACCTGTTTTTTATAGTTTTTACTAAATTAGACTGTTTTCTATATTATGAAAATATAATAATAACAAAAAACACCGTAGGTATGGCTTTTTTGTACCTACGGTGTTTTAATTCTTAATACTTTTTTCTATCTACTCGTTTGAGTGGAAAAAGATTATTTAGAAAGTTTTTTTATGCCAGCCTCGTCTAAAACGTTAAATCTGTCTATAAGCTCCTTAACCAAACTTGCCTGACTTGAAAGCTCTTCGGATGCCGCCGCACTTTCCTCACTCGTTGCGGAGTTATTTTGTACAACGGTGGAAATTTGCTCTATACCAATGGTAATTTGGGAAACTGCCGTTGCCTGCTCGGAGGTTGCGGTAGATATTTCCGTTATTACATCCGTAGTTTCTTTTGCGCCATCAACTACCACAAGTAAGTCGTCTGCCGTAATTTTTGCAAGTTCTACTCCCGAGGCTATTGCCTCTACCGATTCCTCTATTAGTGCCGTTGTGCTTTTTGCCGCCTCTGCGGATTTGCCTGCGAGATTACGCACTTCGTCTGCTACAACCGCAAAACCTTTGCCTGCTACTCCGGCTCTTGCCGCTTCTACCGCCGCATTTAGTGCCAAAATATTTGTTTGGAATGCAATATCCTCAATAGCTTTAATAATTTTACTGATTTCGTGGGATTTTGCGTTTATGTTATCCATTGCCTGTCTGAGTTTTTGCATTTGCTCGTTACTGGTGGTAATAGCTGTAGTTGCGCCCACCGCCATTTCTTTAGCTTTTGTAGCATTTTCCGCATTTTGCTTGATTTGATCTGAAATTGCGGTTATGGATGCGGAAAGTTCTTCTATTGCTCCTGCTTGCTCTGTTGCGCCTTGCGCCAAAGATTGGGCACCTGCTGATACTTGATCCGAGCCTGCGGATACTTGTCCTGTTGCAGTTTTTATTTGAGCAAGTGTGTCCGAAAGATTGCCGCAAGCTCTTAGTATAGAGATTACAATATGCTCAAAATCTCCAACAAAGGGAATAGAAGGCGGACGCAGTACAAAATTCCCTTTTGAAAATTCGTTCATCGCATAATCAATATCGGAAACATATGCGCTAAGGGTTTTTATGGAATGACGCATACTATCCGCAAGTCTACCAAACTCGTCTTTAGATTCGTGCTTAATTACTGTGTGTAAATTGCCTGCCGCCATATCTTCTGCCGCAGATTCCAATTCTACTAAGGGTTTCATCTTTTTATTTAAAATTAGCAGTATAACTACGGAAACAATCAAAAGTAGCGCTATTGATGATATAAGCACAATATTTTGTAATGCAACCACAGGTGCTTTTACAGTTGCCTGAGGAATAACCGCACAGATTATCCAAAGTTGGTCTGCATCTCCTATTCTAATGCTTTGTGCATATAAGATAACGTTCATTCCTAATACTTCTGAGTAAGATTCGTCCACAAAAGTACCCTCTTTTTTATATAGTTCTTTAAATTGCGCATCGTACTTTTTGGTCCATAAATCATTATAGTGTTTAAGTGCGATATCTTTATTTTTATGTGTAGCCACAACTCCGCCGGGACTTAGTATAACAAGGTATCCGTCATCTAATATCTTAGCTTCCGTAAGCTTTTTACCGGCTGCATCTACATCAATATCCGCACCAACGACACCAATAACCTTATTACTTGCATCAAAAATGGGTATTGCCACGGAGTATACTGTATAATCTTTTCCGTTTAGAGGATAAATATATGGGTCTGTAATGGTTTTTTTACCTGTTTTTAAAGCAGTTTGATAGTATGCTCCGGCAACAGGGTCTGTATAATCTACAAGCCCTTCAAGTTTTGCCTCGTTGCCTACTTGTATAACAATGGGTATAAATCTGCCTGTTTCATCGTGATAATCTTTGCCTGCGTATTCGCTATCCTTGCCGTCAAAAGCATTAGGCTCAAAACACGCCCAAAAATCCAAGATAGCATCATTAGATAAAAGCGCCATGCTAAGCACTTCCACCACCTGCTCTCTTGAACCTTTACCTCCTGCAAAACCGCCAACTATGGGTGCAATGGCGTTTACCGCTCCAAAAGAATTATCTCCCGTTGCTTTAAAATCGTATGCATAGTGGTTTACCGTTTCTGCAATCAACTGATCTGAAAGGTGCTCTGTTGTTTTTGTTGATTGTACTGTAATTACAATGAATTCTGCAACAATACCAATAATAAGTGCCAGTAAAGTCGGGACTAAAATAGCCCATTTTATGCTTTTTTTCATAGTTTTTCCCCACGTATTTATTATAATGAAATTAAGCTGTACATAGATGTAATAATTATATTAACACATCTTTATTTAATATTCAACCGGTTTTTTTACCTTTCACAAATATGCTTTTTTTTGGAGGGTTTTGGGGTTTTTTGCAGAAATTTTGGGGATAATTTTTGTGAAAAATGGTTTGTCCCCTTTATTTGAGGTGTTTTAGAATATGAAACAACGTGCATTAAAAGAAACGTTAAACCGGTTTCCGTCCCCGTTATTTCCGAGGTGTTTTAGAATCAGAAATGCCCATAGCGGACGTTTATTCGATAAACGTCGACGGTTTCCGTCCCCGTTATTTCCGAGGTGTTTTAGAATCTTTCCGCAAGGGAGGCACATTACAAGAGAGCTTAATATTTGTTTCCGTCCCCGTTATTTCCGAGGTGTTTTAGAATAATTATATAAACTTATACTTATAACTCCTACAATGATGGCGGTTTCCGTCCCCGTTATTTCCGAGGTGTTTTAGAATGTGGAAGGGTATATATTTCCTTTCGAAGTAATCCCCACAGAAGTTTCCGTCCCCGTTATTTCCGAGGTGTTTTAGAATTAATCGAAGTAAACCGCTTGTTAAGTACAATGTTAAAACGTTTCCGTCCCCGTTATTTCCGAGGTGTTTTAGAATGGAAGGAAGGTATAAAAATGAACAATTATTTTAAATTCTTGTTTCCGTCCCCGTTATTTCCGAGGTGTTTTAGAATCAGAGGGCAAGACCCAAAGCACCGCAAATGCTGACAGACTGAGTTTCCGTCCCCGTTATTTCCGAGGTGTTTTAGAATTTTAAGAAAAATAAAATCGCTGTACATTTAGAAACCCTTGAGTTTCCGTCCCCGTTATTTCCGAGGTGTTTTAGAATAGCACAACTAAAAGGCTGTACGGTAGAAGAACTTAGGATAAGTTTCCGTCCCCGTTATTTCCGAGGTGTTTTAGAATTAGTTATGCCCCAAACTGCGTACATTGTTCGTTTGACACCGCGTTTCCGTCCCCGTTATTTCCGAGGTGTTTTAGAATTTGCTGAGAAATTTCAAAGGACAATCGATTGCGGTTCACAGTTTCCGTCCCCGTTATTTCCGAGGTGTTTTAGAATGCACCCGACCACGCAGATATAGGCGGTCAGACCTATACAATGTTTCCGTCCCCGTTATTTCCGAGGTGTTTTAGAATAAGGATTTTAAAATGAACCAATATTATAGTTTTTTGGAAACGTTTCCGTCCCCGTTATTTCCGAGGTGTTTTAGAATGGTATAAAAATGAAAGAATATTACAGTTTTTTAGAAAGCAAGTTTCCGTCCCCGTTATTTCCGAGGTGTTTTAGAATTCTTGAAATAATGTCCGCTATGATCGTCTTCGATGAAGACGGTTTCCGTCCCCGTTATTTCCGAGGTGTTTTAGAATTTGTTGAAGTGTTTTCGCACTTCAATCGTGGCGTTAATTGTTTCCGTCCCCGTTATTTCCGAGGTGTTTTAGAATTATTCAATTTTTAGGAACTAAAAGGTTCGGGGATATTAAGTTTCCGTCCCCGTTATTTCCGAGGTGTTTTAGAATGGAGATTTAAAAAATGAAAAAGAAAGATATTAAATGTTTCCGTCCCCGTTATTTCCGAGGTGTTTTAGAATTGGTAGCCAAAAAAGCAGTTAAAACCACCATGACAAAGGTTTCCGTCCCCGTTATTTCCGAGGTGTTTTAGAATTTTAAACAAACTGAGATTGCTAGGGCTCTTAAAATGAGCAGTTTCCGTCCCCGTTATTTCCGAGGTGTTTTAGAATAGGACGGGGGCGAATACTCCGAGCGTGATACGTCGTTCCCAGGTTTCCGTCCCCGTTATTTCCGAGGTGTTTTAGAATTAAAAATGAATAAAACGGATATCCAATTTTTGGAAACTAAAAAGTTTCCGTCCCCGTTATTTCCGAGGTGTTTTAGAATATGGAGGATAAAATAATGAATAAATTACAGGACGTGGCTCACGTTTCCGTCCCCGTTATTTCCGAGGTGTTTTAGAATTTTGGATATTGAATTATTCTACTGCATTATTGATAGTGCAAGTTTCCGTCCCCGTTATTTCCGAGGTGTTTTAGAATAAAATGAAAGAATACTATCAATATCTAGAAGGCAAAAAGGTTTCCGTCCCCGTTATTTCCGAGGTGTTTTAGAATCCGAGAAACTGCAAAAGTTTTTGACTTTTGTAATCGAATTAAGTTTCCGTCCCCGTTATTTCCGAGGTGTTTTAGAATATATGGAGGCAAAATTATGTATAATAAATTACAGGCTACTGGTTTCCGTCCCCGTTATTTCCGAGGTGTTTTAGAATAAAACAACGGTAAAAAGTTGTAACAAAAAAATCTTTGTTGTTTCCGTCCCCGTTATTTCCGAGGTGTTTTAGAATGAGTGCTACAAAAAAGGCGGGGGGTGTCTAACTCTAAACTCGTTTCCGTCCCCGTTATTTCCGAGGTGTTTTAGAATACAGTATTTAAAGCCCTATATCGTGGCTTTAAACAAACGTTTCCGTCCCCGTTATTTCCGAGGTGTTTTAGAATTAGCTTGAATAAAGATATTAAATATAATATCAAATTAAGTTAGTTTCCGTCCCCGTTATTTCCGAGGTGTTTTAGAATTCAATAAGCAATATCGATATCGATATTGCTAAACTGCAAGTTTCCGTCCCCGTTATTTCCGAGGTGTTTTAGAATCGACTTCATAGACAGTTATGCCCCGAATTGCGTTCATGTTTCCGTCCCCGTTATTTCCGAGGTGTTTTAGAATGCATTAATCTAAAAAATGCAATGCAGTCAAAAGACTGCGTTTCCGTCCCCGTTATTTCCGAGGTGTTTTAGAATTTTAAACAGCGGGAAGGCACTGACGAACTTGCAAAAAGCAAGGTTTCCGTCCCCGTTATTTCCGAGGTGTTTTAGAATGGGATATCATCCCTGAATTAAGCGAAAAATGGGCAGAAATGGTTTCCGTCCCCGTTATTTCCGAGGTGTTTTAGAATACCGTCTTTTAAAACACTCACGGTTGTGGGGTCAATTAACTTAAAATCGGCGTATGCAGTTGTATTCATTTCTAAACTATAATCCATC
>CAZVNZ010000048.1:0-12516 GCA_964628515.1 uncultured Christensenellaceae bacterium | reverse complement strand
CAAGGGTAAATAAATGGCCTGCGCCACCCTTGACACACATTTCCAATTTATGCTAAATTATAATTAAGGGGGATTTAATAGCCCCCCTAATTAAATTATGTTTTGCTAAAAATAGCATTATTAAGTGTATTTCCATTATTTTAAACCTTACCCATTCATTAAACTACCCCCGCTCCGGCACACAGACACCCCCAAAAAACAGAAATCACTTTACATTTTCCTTATCTGCCGCACTTGCTAATCTGCGCATTTTATCCGCTTCTTTTTCCATTTCCGCCATTGTTTTTTCCTTTATTTTTGCCGCACCGCTGTAATTTTTGGGAGTAATGAAAGTCTTATTTGCCTTTGCTTGTTTAAGGGTTGCTTTTGCTGTTTTTATTGCATTTTTGTATTGAGGAAGCCATTTTTCTTGTGCAACAAGCATTTCGTCCACCATTTGCCAAACCTCGGGCGGATTACATACAGCGCCTGTTAGGGGGTCTAACAATGCGGATTGCTTTAGTATGTTTGCATCGCCAAACACGGCTGCTTTAACGGCTAATCTCTGTACCCACACACTTTGAGAGCAAACAGCGGCACAGCCGTCGGGTAAATCTCCGATTTTACCTACCGCAATACCGTTTCCGTCTACATAGCAGGGCACTTCCACAATACAATCGTCGGGTAAATTGGTAATGCAACCGTTGTTTACAACATTAAAATGCCCCCTGTAACGTTTTCTTGTTTCTAACCCTTCTATAATATAGGAAGCGTGCTCGTGCCCCCTTTCGCTCCCGTCATATTTTTTGGGCGGTTCTTTCATAAAATTGGGGAAATCCTTTTCAAACCAGTTACGGCTTTCTCTGCACATACGCAAATATCCGCAAGTTTCGCCGTTTATCCAGTTGCTTAAATCTATCCATTGCAAAATTTCTTCCGGACGCTTACGATACCATGCCAAATACTCGGATAGATGTCCGTTAGACTCTGTGGAATAATAGCCGAACCTCTTTAGTATATCTATACGCACTTTTTCTTCCTGCATATATTTTTCGCTGTTTAAATATCCGTCAAGCACCTTATCCTTTAATTCCACGCCGTTATATTTAACGGAAATATACCAAGTTTGGTGGTTTAGCCCTGCACAAATAAAATCAAGCTCTTCTTTGTTATAGCCTAAAACTTCCGCAATTTGTGTTTCTCCGTGTATCTCTCCGTGGCATAGCCCTATGGTATTTATTTTACCGTAATGATTGCACGCCCATGTAACCATTGCATTTGGGTTAGAGTAATTAAGATGAATTACATTAGGAGCACAAACCTCTCGCATATCCTTGCAAAAATCAAGCATGGAAGCTATTACACGTTGCCCGTACATTATGCCTCCTATGCAAAGAGTATCTCCCACACATTGATCCACTCCGTATTTTAAAGGTATTTCCACATCTGTTTCAAATGCTTCCAAACCTCCTATGCGCACCGAATTAATAACATATTTTGCATCTTTGAATGCCTCTCTTCTGTTGGTAGTAGCTTGTATTTTAATATTGATGTTGTTTTTATCCAAATCTCTTTGGCAAAGCTCTGTTACCATTTTTAAATTATTTTCGTTTATATCCGTAAAAGAAACTTCTATATTATGAAACGCTTTAACAGACATTAAATCTGTAAATAAAGCCCTCGTAAAACCTAAACTGCCTGCTCCGATAAAACATACTTTAAATGACATAACAATCTCCTTTAGCTTAACTTATTTTAAATTCATATAACTGCCGTGTGCCGCTACGAGCTCATCGCACATAGCAACAATATCATCTATGGATAACTCGCTTGCTGTGTGAGGGTCAAGCATTGCCGCTTGATACAATCTATCCATACTTTTATTTACGTAAGCATCTATTGTTAAAAGATGCACGTTTATATTTGTAGTATTCATGGCGGCTAACTGTAAGGGAAGCTCTCCTATGTAGCAAGGACTAATACCCGACGCATCTACCATACATGGCACTTCTACACAGGCTTTTGTGTCTAAATTGGTAATTAAACCTGTATTTAGAACATTACCTCCTGTTTTATAAGGCACATTTGTTACCATCGCCTCCATAATATAGCTTGCATATTCCTTAGAACGTGTGTGAGTAATGGCAGAATCGCTTTTTAATTTCTCGCTTAATTCCTTCCACTCCGCTATTTGTTTTTCGCATCGTCTTGGGTACTCATCTAAAGGAATATTAAATTCTTCTATTAACTCGGGGTATTTGCTTTTTATAAAAAAGGGATTATACTCTGCGTTATGCTCTGAGGATTCGGTGCAGTAGTAGCCAAACCGTTTAATATATTCGTACCTTACCATATCCTCGTGTTTTTCTTCTTCATTCTTTTTTAACGCTTTTTCTTTTATTTCGGGGTATAAATCTTTACCATGTTTATCCGATATCCTAAGCAACCATGCCATATGGTTAATGCCTGCAATGGTTTCAAATCTTCCCTCTAATTTATCTTCCATTTTAAGTGATTGTAAAAGATGTTCACTACAAACCTGTACACTATGACATAAACCTATTGTTTTAACTTTGGTATATCTTTGCATATATCCCGTTAGTATACTCATTGGGTTTGTATAGTTTAAAAATAGGGCGTTTGGAGCAACTTCCTCTATGTCCTTGGCAAACTCCTCCATTACGGGCAGGGTGCGAAGTCCACGCATTATACCACCTATGCCCAAGGTATCTCCGATAGTTTGTTGCAATCCGTATTTTTTAGGTATTTCAAAATCCGTAACGGTACAAGGTTTGTAACCGCCCACCTGAATAGCATTTACAACAAAATCTGCGTTTATTAAGGCTTGTTTACGGTTTTGCACTCCGCAATGTTTGGTTATGGTTGCTCTACTTTTGTTGCAATTAGCATTAATTGCTTGCAAAATAATGTAGGATTCTTCCAATCTTTCCTCGTTAATATCGTATAAGGCTATTTGTGCGTCCTGTAATGCCGGTGTACACATAGCATCTCCCAATACGTTTTGTGCAAATATTGTGCTTCCCGCACCTAAAAATGTAATTTTCAAAATATTACCTCCTACCATTGTTTATCTATTAATTCACGTATAATTTGTACAGCTTTTTTGGGTTTTTCAAGATTTCCGTTTAGCGTATAAATATCTCTGTGAATAATTTCAAGCGTACATCCCCTTGCTTGATTTAGCGTGTAGCTAATGTGTTTTTTGTACCCCTCTTCATCAAACTCTTTTCCTACTCCTATAAAGTTTGGGCTGGGTTTTCTGGAATAAATTACCTTACCGCCTCTTAGTGCCTCTCCCATAAACTCCTCGTTGCACCATGCAGATACGGATACTTTGCGCAAATTGTTTAATTTGGAAACGCAGTTATTCCAAATAGAGTCCACCGCTTCACAGCAACCATAATATGTTAGCCCAAATTCTCTTGATAGCTTTAAGTAGGAGGGAAAAACAAATTCCTCGTACATCTCGGGAGAAATAACAGTGGTTTCTTGAGAGTTCATATTACCCCACAACATTTTTGATGTAATATTGCCTTGTGGATTAAGCTCTTTAGTAAAACCGTAACTGCCTGCACCTGCGTAATCGTTTTTGTTGTTGGCGGTAAGTGCATTATTTTTTTCCATAATTCTATATATGTTTATTATGTCCTCGCAAACAAAATCGTATAACTCTTTTACCACATTGGGGCAATCTAAAATAGCATACATAAGTGCTTCCATTCCCATTAATTCTATTATTCTTTGAGAGATACCGCAAGTCCATTCCAAAGATTTATTTTTTTGCACTATGGGCATTAAATCTCCAATAATATCTTGAGCAAAATTAATATACGAATTTGTTTCCTCGCTGTTTACAGTTACTGTTGAGTGTTTGAGCTTAGGGAAATCCTTTACTAAATCCACAATAAAATGCTCGTCTTTAAACCCTAACTTTTTGCCTGTGGAATCTACTGCGTACTCCCTTTGCTCTTCTAAATCAAACAGTTTAATATTAATAGAAGCCGGTATTTCAAAATATGGTGATACTACTTTATCATCGTTAATTTTTTCAAAATTGGTAATGGCACTATTAAAGTATTTTTCCATTGCCTTGCCGTATTTACTTTCGCAGTTGCTTTTAGGCAATAAATCATCTTCAAAAGTAGCCATTTCAACCACTATCATAGGTATTTCGCCTTTTAGCGCATTATGTGCATACCATTGATTTTCTCTTGCTTCCATTATTGGCAAATGTGCAAGCTCTAAGTAGCTTTTTGCAAGTTCTCTTAAATAATCTCTTTCTATCATAAATATCACCTAAAATAATCTTTTTTTATAGCAGTTTTCTATTGTTTTTTCTATCTCTTTAGCTTCTTCTGCGGAAAAAGGCTTAGAATTATAGCTGTAAGGCTCTCTTGATACATCCATAAAAAACCCCTCCGGCTTTAAATGCTCCAATAAAACGGGAATATCTTTTGGAGCAACGCTTAAATGCAAGGCTTTACCCGCAGCTTGAATTTTCTTACATTCCAAAATCCAATCGGCAGAACTGCCTGCTCCTGCTCCGTAGGTCAGTTGCACACCCTTAAGTTTCTCGTAAGTTAAAATTTTATTTAGATGCAGATTTATAGCTAATGGACCATCAAGATGAAATATAGACTCCTCTAAAAAATCTATTTCCATTCTTAACTCTTCTTCAACAAAATCATCAAACATTTGAGGAGAAATAAGACCGCAAAAATCGCAGGAGGTTACATACCACAGTCTTTTGTGCCACAGGTGCATCCATGTTGTGCTTCCTTGTTGATATTTACTGAGTAAATTATAGCTGTCCGTTAATACTTCTTTAAAAGTATTAAATATCTCAAAAGTAGCTTTTTTAACCTCGTTTTCGTAATCGGATAAATCGAGACACAAGTTTTGAGGGCCTCTCAAAGATACCAACGCATCGCACCCCGGATGAAAATCCGATAACCCCACCATATATTCCCCTTTTGCCTGTTTTGCAATGTAGGAAGTCATATCCATTAATGTTTTATACCAGTAGTTATTTTTATTTAGAGTAAAATCGTAGCTTGCATAATCCTCCCCTTGCATTAAATGCTTGGAGTAGGAGGTTTCTTCCGCAAATTCTATATCATCTCCTAAAATTGCGCCTAAAATATCCGGCCCTAAATTAACCATAAAGGTGGGAAACGCCTCAAAAGCATAGTATCTGCTTTGCATTTGATCCCTTTGGGTTTTTTCTGTGTACTCGGCGTCCAACCACCTATCTTTTATGGTTTTAGGAGGTGTAAATTTCTTTTGCTTATAATTTTCATTTATTCCCCACAGCTCAATTAGCGGTCTGTCGTGGTTTTCTAAAGCCCAAAACTCTGTAAATTTAGCTTGGGTTTGCACCCAGTTTTCTTTGTTTATCATTACTGCCCCCTAATTAACCTTTAACGGCACCTGCGGTTAAACCGCTTACCATATAGCGCTTTAGAATAATGCCTATTATTAATGTAGGTATCATAAGCACCACACCACTTGCTAAAATTGCACCCCAATCGAAATTTCTGTAGCCCATAAAATCCATTATTGCCATGGGCGCAGTTTTAGTATCTATGCCTGCAAGCACAAGTACAAAAAATAACTCGTTCCAAGAAAAGAAGAAGGTCATAATTGCCGTTGCCGCAAGACCGGGAGATACCGCAGGCAGTATAACTTTGGAAAATGCCTGATAGTAAGAGCAACCGTCTATCCTTGCAGACTCATCTAAGGATTTTGGTATCTGTGCAAAAAACCCAAGGAGCATCCATATTTGAAAGGGTAGTGCAAAGGTTGTTATGGCAACAATTAAAATAAAATAGGTATTTAAAATGTTTAAATTTTGCCCAACAATATATAAGGGTATTGCCAAAACTACGGATGGTATCATTCTTGCTATTAAAATGGAGTTGGAGAGCTGCTCGCTTCCAAATACCCTAAATCTTGTAAAGGCATATGCAGAGGTTGCACCGCATACTACGGTTAAGGCCGTTACACATACAGAAACTATTACGCTGTTAAGTACCGCTTGGGCAAAGCTTGCGTTTTCAAATACAGAAAAATAGTTATTAAAGGTAACGGGGTTAGTAAAACTTATTCCCGGTGCAAGTAAATCCGATGTATTTAAAAAGGAATTATATATCATCAGCATAAGAGGAACCATAAAAAATGTAAGTAATACCAACAATAATAATATTCCACCTACTTTTAATGCTTTGTTTGTACTCATTTTTTACCCCCTAAAGTTGTTCTTGCTTTGCTTTGTTCATTGCTCTTATAAGAAAGAAACCGCAAAGTAAGATTATTACCACAATAATAATTGCAAGGGCACTGCCTTTGCCTACCGCAAATCCTGAAAATGCCATTTCATAGCAAATGTACTGTATTGTTTTTGTTGCATTTGCAGGGCCTCCTCGGGTAAGTACGTAAATTATATCAAATGCCCTTATGGCATCCATTACTCTAACAATAGTTATTACCAATAAAGTTGGTTTAATTAAAGGTATAGTTATGCTTTTAAAAGTTTGAAAGGGACCTGCTCCGTCCACCTTTGCCGCCTCAAAAGGATCGCTTGGCAGGGTTTGTAATGCCGCATATAAAACGATATAAACAAATGGTACTGTTCTCCATAATTCCACTAAAATTACTGTAAACATAGCTGTATCTACAGAAGAAAACCAACCGGGACCTTCCACACCCATTAATGCAAGCAGTTTGTTTACAATGCCGTAAGTAGGCTCAAACATAAATCTAAAAGAAAGAAATATTGCTATTGGTGCTATCATCATAGGAATAAGCAACAATGTTTCCACTAACTTTTTTCCCCTTGTAAGCTTGTCCATAATAATTGCCAAAAGCAACCCTAAAATAATGCTTAAAGGCACGGATACCAAAGTAAATACAGCAGTATTTCCGATAGAACCCCAAATGTTAGGGTCTGTTAATAAATCCGAGAAGTTTTTAAACCCAATAAAATTAATGCCTGCATCCGGTCTTAATAAATTCCAATTTGTAAAACTGGAGCCGATTACAAAAATAATGGGAAACAAAAAAATGGCTATAAACAAGATTATTGTCGGAGAAAGAAAAACATAGGGGGCATATCTATCCGAAGTTATTTTTCTTGACCAAGTATGACCTTTCATATTACGTCCTTTCTTCAACATACCGTTGATGTTAAACAAGATTTTTAATAATGATACCTCACCTTTTTAGTTAAGACGAGGTATCATATTTTGTTTATTTGATTAGTGTTTTAAGTTAGTTATAGTATCCGCCGTCTTCCATAATCTTTCTTACCTCAACGTTAAGTGCATCAAGGGTTTCTTGAGCAGGTGTACCTGCGGCAATGGAGTTAATTGCCGCACCAACTGCCGGTACGTATAGGTTTAACTCGGGTATAGGCGGTCTTTCGTCTGCAAAATCAAGGGTGCCCGCACTTGCTTCCATTGTTTTATTTACAGCAATATTATCGGGATTTGCATTTGC
This sequence comes from uncultured Christensenellaceae bacterium, assembly GCA_964628515.1. Taxonomy (GTDB): domain Bacteria; phylum Bacillota; class Clostridia; order Christensenellales; family Christensenellaceae; genus CAZVNZ01. Next base: position 5,019 of record CAZVNZ010000048.1, on the reverse strand, counting down.
TTTTTTAGAGTGAGTAGAAGTTATTTTTGCGTATTCGTTTGTTTTTTCCGGGCTTGTATACTTCTCTACTATTTTTTTAGCAATTTCTACTTTTTCTTCCGCACAGGTGTTGGTAATTCCAAGTCCCCATGTGCCAAAGCGTGGTTTTGCTCCGTTAGGGCCTGCGGGTACTGCCGCAACTCCTACATTATCCGCAACCTTGCTTGTAGCAGAATCTATTAACATAGAGTGATACCCCGGCCACATTACCATAGATGCAAGTGTGCCACTTTGGAATGCCGCTACCGTTTCTTCGTTTTGCCAAGTTGTTACACCTTGAGGTGCGCAATCTTTAGCTATTTTTGCAAACATCTCTGCTGCTTGTACAGCTTCGGGTGTGTTTAATTGAGGCTCCCATTTGTCGTCAAAATAATCTCCGCCATACGACCATAAGAAGTAGCTCCAAAACGAGCAAGAACCTTCTCCTGGGCCTGCCGGAATTGCAAGACCGTATACATCTCCGCTCTTTTTAGCTTTCCCAAGCTCGTACATTTCGTCTATTGTTGTGGGTAATTCGTCCTGCGAAATTAAGTCTGTTCTGTAAAAATACACCATAGACTCCGCTAAATAGGGGGAAACGTACCATTTGTCGTCTACTATGCAGAACTTTTTAACAGATTCGTAAATATCTGTATCGTTATCGGGAGCAACCGTATTTACCACATCGGTTACATCTCTTAATGCTCCGGCTTTAACAAATGTGTTTACTGCATTACCCGGCAAGAATATTAAATCGTATTCTCCGCCTTTAGAAGCACCTGCCAAACGCTGTTTGCCCTCGTAGGTGTTCCAATCGTATGCTTCGTTTTGGATTTTAATGTTATACTCTTTTTCCAGCTCCGGAATTAGTGCCTCGAAGGCATCGTTATGCCAACCTGTGCTGTTTAATGTTCTAAAGGTTAGAGTTCCTTCCGCTTTTGGTGCTTCCGACGGAGCATCTGTTTGTGCATCGGCAGGAGCATCTGCTTTAGCATCAGCAGGAGCATTTGCATCCGCTGCGGGAGCAGGTGCCGGTGTCGCACAGCTTACAACCAATGCACACACCATAACCAAGACCAATAAAGTTACAACTATCTTCTTCATGTTTACCTCCGGTATATATATTTTATATAATCATACAAAAACGAACATAAATTTTCTACACAACATATTCCTATCTTGCTCAAGTTTATTCACATATTTTTAACAATTTAGTTTTTTATTTGCGAAAATCAATGTAAAAATGTATGTTATTTTACAAAATGTAAGAAATATTACTATTTATATATGTGCCTGTATTCTGTTGGAGATTTACCCATAATGTGTTTAAATGTTTGAGAAAAATATCTTGTGGAAGAAAACCCTACGAGTGTTGATATTTCATCTATTCTTAAAGTTGTCATGGTTAAAAAATCTGTAGCTTTTTTTATTTTATAATGTGTAACAAAATCTATAAAACTGACGCCTGTAACATTAGAAAACAAACCACTTAAATAGTTTTTTGATAAATGCACCTTTGTAGCCATATCAAGTAATGTAATTTGCCTGGAGTAATTTTCTTTTACATACGCAATTACCGCGTCTACTACATCGTTTCCCGTATGAGAGCTCTCTTTATTTAAAGAGATTATTTTATCAAAATACTCATTTATTTTTTTTAGTAAATGCTCTTTGCTAAAGCTATCGGTTAGCGTTTGTCCGTCTATTCCATTGGTAATAATTCCAATATCCGTTCTGTTTATTAATCTATTGTACCATGATGCAAATTCGTTGCAAAAAACGTATTTAAGTGTTGCGTTTTTTCTTTCGTAAATGGTATCTATTAAATTTAGGCAAATTTCTTTTGCTTGATTTAACTCGCCAAAATCGCATATATGTAATCTGCTTAGTTGGTCGTTATATGCTGTTGCGGTATTTTCTATGGAAATATTATTAGCCAATATTTCGTCAAAAGCAGTTATTTGGCTATTGACAACAGAGGAAATCAACTCCGCTTGAAAAGCGTTTTTAAGTAGATTTTTAACCTCTGCGGAAGTATCAATAATATTGCTTATAGAGCATTTAATTAACACCTTTAGGTATAAACAAACGGTATTAATTATACTTGAGCAAATGTCTTTTAATTCATCCTTATAAAGTTTAGAAGAATACTTTGTAATTAGTATTTTTATACAGTTATGGTATTCGTTTAGCGCAATAGTATTTTCGTATCCTTTGTCTATTGCTCCTTGCACAAGATTTAATAGGTAGGCATTATTAGAAAAAGGAGCATTCTCGTTATTATCGTAGTATTCATATCGTACGCAAATAATAGCACAATTAAACTCTTTTTGCTCTCCGTTTAGTACATCTTTTACAAAATTTTCTTCTATTGATTCCTCATCGTATGCCTTATTAATCAGCTTGGCTAAAAATTGTTTTTTGTTATCCGTAAAAGAAGGCATAGTTGGTTTGTTATAATAACCATTTTCTTGCATAGAATCTAAATCTTTAGCAAGCTTTTTAAGCATATTGTTTAAAAAATCTTCGTCCAACTCATTTTTGGTTATAAAATCGTTAGCCCCAAGTCGTAGCGCTTCTTTTATGTATTCTTTATCATCAAAATTTGTAAGCATAATGATTTTGCAATGTTGATCTATCTGCCTAATTGCCTTGAGTAATTCTACTCCGTCCATATTTGGCATTCTTATATCTGTAAAAACAACTTCGGGCAGATATTCTCTAAACAATTGCAATGCTTGTTTGCCGTCCGAGGCTTCATCTATTATTTCTAAATTATACAAAGACCAATCAACCATAACTTTAATGCCCACTCTTACTATTAAATCGTCATCAACAAGTAAAACCTTATACATTTTTATTTTCCTCGCTTGCAATAATAAATGGTATTTTAATTGTAACTAAAGTATATTCTCCTTTTATACTCTCGAAATTTAATCCATAGTTTTCTCCATAATAGATTTTAATTCTTTCTTTAACGTTATCCAAACCAATTCCACTAAAGGATTCGTTTCTTGGCTTTTGTGTAAGTTCTTCTACATTAACATTTTCCATACCCTTGCCGTTATCTCTGATTTTAATTAATACGTCGTGAATATCTTTGGCTATAGTAACTTTTATTTCTCCTCTTCGCCCACAATTATATATACCATGAAAAAGTGCATTTTCTACAATAGGTTGTAGAATCAATTTTGGAATACTGCACTTTTGAGTATCTTTATCTATTTCTACAACGTAATCAAAGGAATTTACATACCTTATGCGCTGAATTTCTATATAATAGCTTAAGTTATTCATTTCCTCGTCTATTGTAGTAAATTCTTTGGTGTCGCTAATTGTTTTTTTAAGCAAATGTATCAGAGATTGAGCAATTTTCGTTATACTGTCGTTTCCTTGAGCTCTTGCCATCCATTTTATAGAGTCTAATGTATTGTATAAAAAGTGGGGATTAATTTGTGCTTGTAGTGCCGCTAACTCTAATTTGCGTTTTTTTTGCTCTCCATCCAACAGCAATTTTTTCTGCTCGGCAATGCTGTCCACCATTTTGTTGAAGCTTTCGGAAAGCTCTCCGATTTCGTTTTTCTTTATTACGTTGGATTTTGCACTTAAATCTCCGATTTCTACCTTATACATTTTATTGCGCAAATCATAAATGGGGATGAGCACTCCTTTAAAAATGATTACCATAACAGAAAACGCTAAGGTTAAGCAAATAAACAGGCTTATTGCATTAACGCTTCTAATATCGTTTATTTTGTTTAGCATTACATTTTTTGGTATTGCATAGTTAATATTAACACCGGATAACTTCGATTTTCCTCGTACAATAAGATAATCTTTATTATCTATTGTAGTGCTGTAAGACTCCACAATACTGTTAGCGGAAATATCGTCTTTGGCATTTTTTATAAAAAAATCTGTTATATTTTCATCGAAAGCATATTCGTGTATTACTGTGCCGTTTACATCTGTAATACGTCTGGAATAATTTAGTTGGTCGCCAAAATTGGAGAATATTTCTGTAAGATTGCTACGAGACATTACAACAACAATTTCTCCGATATATTTGTTGGTTTGAATATCCTTAAACCCTTTTATTAAGAAAATTTTTTCATCGTTGGAATAATTGTATAAATCTCTTCCGCTGTCTCCTTTTGGCGCAACAATAAATTGCGTAATTTCGGGATTTTTTCTTACTATATTAAACCAACTGTTATTTATTAAATCTGTAGGTTGAATAAATTTATTGGTACAAATAATTAATTGCTTGTCTATGCTGTCTTTATTGTATATATCGTACTTTTTAGATATTAAATACACATCCTCAATTCCGGATCTGCCTATAAATGCCGTGTTTAGCTGTTCTCTTAAATAATTGTACTGGCTGATGCCCTCGTCTGTATGAATACCGTTATATTTGGAAAGGGTGTTTTTAATTTCGGGGCGTATCATAACATCGTTAGCAATATCAATTAATCTGTTGTAAACATCATCTATAAGTTGTAGTTGCTGTTTAATAGCATCTGTAGTATTGGCGGTAACAATGCTTTCTATTTCTTCCGTTATGATGTTTTCGTTGTTAATTCCGTTTATAATAACAGGAATTAACACCATTAACACAAATACAAGTGCTATCCTAAATTGCAAACTGCGTTTAATAAAATAAGCTGTTTTACTAAATTTTTTCACTTAAGATCACCTATGTTTACTGCTGTAACATAAAATAATATATGTCATTATTACATTAATTTAGTTATGTTTTAAATGCTTTGCAAATCAAAACATTAGTAAGTATTTACGTAGTGCAACCACTTTTTTGTTGCTTTTGATTTAATATCTATATGGTTATTTTGGGTTTGTAATTTCTACTTTATAATAATAGCTTATAGGTTTATAAACGTCAACTTTTTTTTTCAATACTATACCTTCTATTTAAAAAATTATATTTTGGAGTACTACAATAAAAGTAGAGAGATAATTCTCGAACAAAGTGATAAAATA
>CAZVNZ010000047.1:0-12719 GCA_964628515.1 uncultured Christensenellaceae bacterium | reverse complement strand
CAAAGCGAGCCCATAACGAAGGGGCGCTCTGCTAAGAGTGGGAGTGAGCGCGCCCGGGGGGCGATACAGCGAGCGGAACACTCCCTGAGTATGAGGCGAGCAAAGTGCGAAGGCACAAAGCGAGCCCATAACGAAGGGGCGCTCTGCTAAGAGTGGGAGTGAGCGCGCCCTGTGGGCGAACCGTAGGGAACGCATTTATGCGTTCCGAAATAAAATATATGCGTAAAAATTGGTAATAGTACAACACAATATAATACAAGAATTAAGAAAAATTGAAAGTGAGGTTAAATAATGGATAATTGGTCAATAATAATTGGAATTATCGGAGCTTGTGCTTGGATTCCAATAATAATATCGGGGCTTTTTATCTTTTTTGGTAAAGTCCACTGCAAATTATTAGATGTTGATTTTTTAAATAATGCTATATTTAATAGTGCCGGAAAAATCAGTGATGTAAAACAAAGAAAATGAACAATTCTATTTCTTGCAATAAATTTTTTTGTTGACAACAAAACTTATTTAGCCAAAGACATCCTTTTTAAAATAAAACTTGAAAACGGAAAGATAATAAATCCGATAATAGTTGATGGTAATATAGTTTCAAATATAAACGGTGTACAGTATATATACAATATTCCATATGCTTACAATATAAATTTCAGCAGAGTTATTCACAAAGAAACAGATAATATTAAAATTTTTTCTATTATATTAGAAAACCAAGATGCTAATAGATTTGATGAGATTAAGATATTAGAAACTAAATTGGTGAAGAACTATTTAATTAAAAAAACAGTTAGATTTGACCAAACATCATTTTCCGGATTCGATAAAATAAGATTTATTTCAAGTTTTTTGGAGGAAATATCGCAACCTAATAGCAAACATGAATTTTTTGGTAAGGAAATATACAACAGCAAGGAAAGCTACGACTTTACTTAAGTGGGGAAAAATGACGCTATTGTAAATGCTAATCCCCAACTATAACTCCCCCCCAAAAAAAGGAGCTAAAATGTACAAAGAATTGGAATTTAGCGACGACTTTACAGTCTTTATTACAAAAAGCCATGCAAAAGGCTATTTTGTATCCGACCATTGGCATAATCATTACGAGCTTTTATACGTTATGTCCGGCAGCGCAAAACAAAGTATAGAAAGCCAAACTATGATTTTAAACAAGGGAGATTTTTTTCTAATACCCAAAAACGCACTACACTCCACCTTTTCGCTAACAGACAAATGCGAAATCGGTGTTATTCAATTTAACTGCACGTTTATCCAAAACTTAAGCTTTAATTCTTTTATTTATTACGCCGACAATCAACAACATTCTAAAAAAATTCCTCCCTTTTTAAAACAATCATAAAGGAAAACAATAAAAAAGAAATCGGCTATAATTTAATGATACAAGCTTGCCTGCAACAAATGCTGATTACCCTGCAAAGAACCTCCAAAAACCAAAATCCCGCTTTTTTGGAGCAACACAAGGTAAAAGAAATATTCAATTACATAGACGAAAACATAAGGGAAAATCTATCCTTAAAATGCGTGGCAAAGCAGTTTGGTTACACTCCCGAGCATTTATCCAAAATTATTAAAAGGCATAGCGGAGTATCATTTAAACCCTATTTGGATAACGCAAAAATTACATTGGCAATTCGATTACTGCTTTTTGAAAAACAAACGGTGGAAAAAACCGCATCAAAATTAGGCTACGAAGACACAAGCGTTTTTTTTAGAGCATTTAAGCGTGTTACAGGCGTATCACCATCGGAATATAAAAAGAAATTTAGTTAAACATTACATATTTTAGCAGATAAAAAACCGGAAAATGCAGTATTTTAAATATTTTTTGCAGTTGTTTTTTGGTGCAAAAAATTCTATTATATGAGAAAAGCAGTAAAGGAGTAACTACTTTGTTTAAACCCGATTTTAACCAAATTTTACAAGTGCTTAATAATAAAAAGCCCGACAGACCCACACTTTTTGAATTTTATCTTAATGATGCCCTATATAAAAGACTTGCCGGTGTAGACAGCGATACCGCAATAGATTTTAAGGCGGATTACAATATTACCGTACCTGCCTACGCAAACGCCGGCTACGATTATACAACAATTTTGGGTAGCGATTTTTCCTTTCCCACAGGGGAGGTGCATACAGAAAAAAGCCGTTCTTTAAACGAGGGCGCCGTAATTTACGACGAAAAGAGTTTTAAAGAGTATAATTGGCAAAATCCTAAAAATTTTGATTACAGCAGGCTAAACAATGCTAAAGAGGTTTTGCCTCAGGGTATGAAGCTTATTGTTTGGGGGCCGGGTGGCGTGCTTGAAAACGCAATTAGTTTGGTGGGCTACGAAAACTTGTGCTTTATGTTGGCAGACAACCCAAACCTTGCCCATAGCATCTTTGAAAACGTGGGTAGCAGTCTTGTAACCTACTACGAGATTTGCGCAAGCTACCAAACGGTAGGAGCATTAATAAGTAACGATGATTGGGGGTTTAACACCCAAACAATGCTCTCACCCACAGATATGCGAAAATACGTTATACCTTGGCACAAAAAAATCGCAGAAGTCATACATAATGCCAATAAGCCTGCAATACTTCACTCTTGCGGAATGTTAGATTTGTTAATGGATGATATTATAAATGACATAAAATACGATGCAAAGCACTCTTTTGAAGATAATATCCGTAGCATAGAGCTCTCTTACGAAAAATACTCGGATAAAATCGCCTTGCTCGGCGGTATAGACTTAAATTTTCTTTGCACCAAAACACCAAAAGAGATATATAACAGAAGCAAAGCAATGATAGATAAATCAAAAGCAAAGGGCGGTTATGCCTTAGGCTCGGGCAACAGTATTCCCAATTACGTACCACAGGAAAACTATTTTGCCATGACAGACGCATGCAAAAATTACGGGGAGTATTAAACCTCCTCTTTTTTCCTCAAAATAAGCTCCATAGAGCCGTTATATCTACCGCTAACATTATACTCCACAACTTCTAACCCGGTTTGTTCTATAAAAGGTTTCAGCCCTTCAAAAGAAAAGTAGGTAAGATGCCAAGGCTCGCACCACATGGGGTCCTCAAATTTTCTTAATCTGGAAAAGGAGCTTTTAAAATTAGGGGTGGAAAGCCACAATACTCCACCTTTTTTAAGGTAAGCCGCCGCTTTTTTTAATGCCAAAAGCGGACTTGTTACATGCTCTAAAACATCACCCATTGTAATTATTGAATATTTTTTTCGGGTGGAAAACTTAAGAAAATCGCAACACCAAATATCTACACCAAGGACATCTGCAACCGTCTGACAACTGTCCTCCACAATTTCTACCGCTTCTATTTCGTAGCCCATTTCCAAAGCCACCGCAATAAACTCTCCCCTGCCTATCCCCACTTCCAACACCGATTTACCCGTAGTAAGCGTGCTTAACTTGTTTAAAATATCGCTCCAAATGCTAAGCTTTGTCATAATATCCGTAATACTTTGGGAATTTTCAGGGTTAGGGCTGATTTTTTTCCCTTCCTGTGATGTTTGGGTAAGCGCCTTTGGATAAGCATATGTGTATAAATTACCGCAGTTATTGCATTTTACCCACAGTTTAGCCGGTTGGTGCGGTTTAGAAAAACTCGCCATAGTATAGGCAAAACTTGTATAGTAAGGTACTGCATCCTCGCTGCCGCAAATTAAGCAGTTCTCAAATATTAGTTGAGGCTCTTTTTCATCATAAACATAATCCTTTTTTAAGAGGTTTTGGTCTATATTACCGTTAAGCTCGAAGGCTTTATTTAGGTAAATATAGCTTATATCGGGATAATCCTGACGCAAATAATATCCTAAATATAAAAAGCCTGCCGCCTTTTTTTCGGTTATTTCGTCAGATGCCTCCTCTAAAAACTTAATTAATTCTATGGTATTTTCACAAGAAATCGGTTTACCTAATTCCATATGGGGTAAAATATCCGTAACAAACATTTGTTCAGTAGCTTTTACACATAAATCCAATTTGGTTTCCATTGTTTTACTGTTGCCTGTTTTTACCGCTTGCTTTAATTCCACCAAGCTATTGTTTAAAGGGTTGTTACTGCTACACGCTATTGCAAGCTCATCAATTACTTTTGTCAGCTCTGCAATTTCCCCTTTATTTTCCGTGGAAATACTACCCTTTATTAGGTTTAATGCCGATGTTATTACTAAAAAATTGGCTACTTTATTTTCTATGCTCATTATATACAACACTCCTATATTAACAGTTTAGCATAGGTTGGTAAATTAGTCACTATGTATTTATTTGGGTGGATTGTTTTTAGAGTTAACCCCACCCAAACTCCATACTATCCCCAACTATCCTAACCCCATCCAACCCAAAATCACCATACAAAAAAAGGACTGCGAAATCCCGCAATCCTTTTTCCTACAACTTACATCACTATGCTAAAAATTAAGCAAAGGGGTGTAATTTCCTGCAATAATCTCTTTTTTTGCCTTACCTAAATGCACTCCCCTTTTAATTAGGTTGGTAAGTATCCCCGTTCTGCCTATTTTTCCCATAAAATAGTAGCCTATTAGCACATCATCTTTAAAAACAAGCCTTCTTAGCGTGTCTTTATCCAAAGCGGATGTTATTACCTCGTAGCCATCCTTTTCATCCTTTTTGATTAAGCCTGCGCCAATAATGTTTTTTTCAAAAAAGACGGCGGCATTCATGCCAATGGACCCTTCGTACACGCATTTTTTCCCTGTCATATTGTTGCCTGCAAAGGCGCCCTGTTCGGTGGCGTTTGGCCAAAGTGCGTTTACTGTTTGCTCTTTTAGCACCATGTCGTAGGTGTTTGCACAATCTCCGGCGGCATAAATATTTTGCACACTTGTTTGCAGATATTTGTCCGTAATTATGCCGTAGTCCGTGGCTATACCGCTACCTTCAAGGAAATCAATGTTTGGCTTAACACCTTTGCCTATTATTACCAAATCCGCCGGTAGTTCAGTATCATCCTTTAAAACAAGGCTTTTTACGTAACCCTTTTTGTTTTTAATTATTTTAACCACATCGCTGTTGTATATTACCTTTAGCCCCTTTTGCCCTAAGAAATCCGCCATATACTCTCCGTTTTTCTCGTCTAAAATACGGCTTAGCATATAATCGGAAGAAATTACGCAAACTACCTCCATTCCCGATTCCAAAAGGGCATATGCGGATTTTAAAGATACAAATCCACCGCCCACAACCACCGCCTTTTTCCCCTTTTTTACCAGAGGGAGTATGGCAGCTGCGTCCTTCATGGTGCGCAGTACGTGCACTCCTAAGGCATCGCTACCCTCCATTTTTGGTTTTACCGCATAACCGCCCGAGGCAATAAGCAGTTTGTCGTAAGGGTAAATAACCCCTTTTTTAGACAAAACCTCCTGCTTTACCCTGTCTATTTTTGCGCAAGGCTCGTTTATATGGAGATTAAAGTTGTTTTGTGCATAAAAATCCTCACTGCGTATGTTTAGGCTTTGGGGGGTGTATCTTCCCGTTAAAAAGTAAGAGGTCATACAACGTGCATAAACGGGATACTCTTCGTCTGTAAGTATATCTATTTGCCCCTGCTTGTCGTTTTTGCGTATTTGCTCCGCACCAAAAGTGCCTGCCGCACTACCGCCTATTATTAAATACCGCAATATACACACCTCGCTTTATATGCCAAGAGCTTTTCTTTTTCCCTTAATTACCTCAATTATGCCCTCTGCCGCTTTGTATGGGTCTTCCTCTACGTAAAATTTACCCCCAAGCAAACTTTCGCAAGTGTCTCCTGTAAGTATGCCTGCAACTGTGGGACTGCCCAGCACGGGAGGCACCACACCAAGATGGGTAAACAACCCTAAAGCCACCGCCCAAGTACCTATTGCAAGGGCTTTTTCGTGCTGATATTCCGCAGCGGATGCCGCAACGGGTAAATCCTTTACATTTACTTTAAGATAATCCGCAAGGGCGTAGAGCAAATCGGCAATACGGCTGTTATCCACGCAACTGCCCATATGCAGTACGGGTGGCAAGGGTGCGCCTAAGCCTGCAGCCTCTCCTATTGCGGTTAGTACCGCCTTTAGCGAATCGCCTGCATATTTCTCCGTAGCCTGCGACGTCATCAACCCTGCTTTTGCAAGGGCTTGTGCCGCACAACCTGTGGCAACCACAAGCACATTATTTTTGATTAGCTCGGTTATCATGGTTACATGGTCGTAATCGTGCTTAACCTTTGTGTTGTTACAACCAACCGTGCCCACCGCACCTAAAATATTGCCGTTTGCAATGTTATCCACAAGGGGTTTTAGTGGATTTTCTTTGTCAAGTGTGCTAAGCGCACCGCAAATTGCCTCCACACTAAACCCTGCCATCATCTTAGATTTATGGGTGGGAATATCCACCTTAGAGTTATCCCTGTTTTTATAGTTATCAATGGCGGCATTTACAATTTCCTGCGCCTTTTCGTCCGCTTCTTCCAACGAATACTCTACGTGGGTAGTTCCCGGTATTTTAACAAAAGATTTTGTGGTAAATATTTTAGTGTGATAGCAAGACGCAACCTTTTGGAGAGATGGCATAATACATTGAATATCCACCACCATTGCATCCACCGCACCCGTTACAATAGCCAGCTCTTGAGCTAAAAAGTTGGTGGCAACAGGCACACCGCACCGCATAAGCACTTCATTTCCGCTACAACATATTCCTGCTAATTGTATACCCTTTGCCCCTGCACTTATGGCTTTGTCCTCTAATTTTTTTGCCCATTCTACAATTTTTTCCGCAACCATAGGCTCGTGACCATGCACAATAATATTTACGCAGTCCGCTTTAAGCACACCTAAATTTGCCTCTGTTACGTTTGGCATGGGTGTACCGAAAATAATATCCTGCAAATCTGTGCCTAAATGAAGTCCTGCATAGCCGTCCACCAACCCCATTTTAACCGTGGCTAAAATTAGATTTACAGGGTCGCTGTCCATACCCATTGCCGTTTGGTGCATGGATTGGCGGATTTCTCTATCCGGATTACGTGGAATTACGCCTAATTTTGTCCATACCTCCTGCCTTTCTTTAGGGGCGGTGGCGGTTAGCCATCCCATAGGTTTTGAGGTGGTATTTGCAAAATCACCATAAGCAAAGTCCACAATTTTTAGGGCAATTTCCTCTTTGGTTTTACCCTCTGTACTAACCCCTATTTTTTTTGCAATGGCATTAAGCTTTGCCTCGTCTTTAATTTGAAAGGGCGCTTTTTTCTCCGCCGCCAGTTTTAGCGTTTCAATAGCCTCGTAAGCGTGATCCATATGAGACGCCGCACCCCCGACTACCTGCCTTAAAAGGTTTCTTGCAACAATTAAATCTGCACTTGCACCGCAAATACCCTCTTTTGGACCTTCGCCGAAGGGGTCTATACGGCAAGGGCCTTGTACGCAGTTTTTACAGCAAACACCAAGTAAGCCAAATCCGCATTGGGGACGTTGCGCCGCCGCTCTGTCCCACACCGTTTGTACGTTATCTTCCTGCGCCTTGTCAAGCATTTCTCTTGCCGCCAAATCTATTGTTAATTCGCAATTTTTCATTTAATTAACCCTCCTTTTCACAGGCAAATTTTGTAAGAAAATCGCCCCTTACTTTTTTATCAAACTCATCCACTTCCACATACTCCAAGGCTTTTGTAGGACAAGCCTCTACACAGGCCGGCGAGTTTTTCTCGCACAAATCGCACTTTATTGCCTTACCGCTACCCTCTTTTATAGAGCCGTAGGGGCAAACCATGGCGCACATAAAGCAACCCACGCATCTTTCCTCGAAAACCTTTACCATTCCCGTTGCTTCGTCCGTGCTCATCGCTCCCGTCATACACGCTTTTACGCATTGAGGGTCTTTGCATTGTCTGCATTGCATAGGCAAAATTATAGAGCGGTCGGTAGTGCCTTCTACCTCCACACGTCTTATGGGGCGCTCCCCTGCCACAACCGCACCAAAAAGACTGCCTGCCTCGCTATGAGCGACACTACAAGCAAGTTCGCAACTTTTACAGCCTACACAACGAGAATAACGAATTAAAATTTGTTTCACTCTTCTCACCTCTTATTTAGTTTTAAAAAACAGAGCTTTTTCCCCGATGACAGTTTAGCTGTCACCAATAGTTACATTAAAGTGTCTTTTACGAAATTTATTTGTTAGGATAATTATAAAACAGGGCAAAGTAAAATGCAACTGTTTTTGGGGCAAACAGTTGCATTAGCACTATTTATTTAACTATTTTAATTACAAACCCAAATACCCTTACTCTTTAACTTTTTTACGGTAAACCCTAATGGCAAATACGGTAGTCACACTCGCACAAAACAGTAGCAGTAATGCAAAGTCTATTTCCTTGGTATCCGCTGTTTTTGGGGATACTTTTGGTGTTGTTGCCGTAAGGGCAAGGGTTGAGGTAAGCTTGTAACCGCAGTATATGCACACATTGTTTTCATAGGTGCAGTTTGCAACTGTGGATAAATCCGCTTGTTTGCAAAACTCCGTATGAGTGCCGTTGTTGTTGGTGGCAAAGGTTAAATCGTGGATATGATTTTGCATACGCAACCCCAGTAAGACTTCCACACTACTCTCCCCTTCTTCTGTAACGGGAAGGTACACAATTTCTGCTAAGGGATAGTTATGCTTGTCTCCGTTTGGGCTTTCGTTGGTTAAAAAGCCGGTTATCATTGCATCATCCAAAATAACAACTTCGGATAAAAGCTCGTTTGCGTAAACATCTCCCCCTTCCTCTAAAGTGTCAAGCTCCGCAATTTTAATACCGTCTGCATACACATCAACAATACCCACCGTTTTGGTGGAATAAGGCAAGGACGCAAGCTCTATCTCCCCCTCCATATTTTCGGCAGTAATTTTTTCCAAACTATGAGAGATATTTCTAAGGGTAAGCACTCCGTTTGCCCCCACTTGATACCATACTATTACTCTGTTATTTAAAAATGTGCTATCCGTTTTAGTGGGTGTGGTAAGCTTGTAAGTGCCGGATAAATCGCTTACAATGGTGATGGTTGTATCGGTAATTGCAGTAACTTTACCCGTCATAGAGTAATTATTTGTGCTGTTTAACTTTTCTGCTGCGGTTGCAAAATATTTTATCATACTGCCTGGCAAGCCATCCGAAATAATTTCGCAAGTTACCTTAATTTTACTGCCAATTTCCATTTGCTCTTGTAAAATTACGCTTACCGTTTCTCCGTCGTCAAGGCGCAAAGCTACATTGCCGTTACCGCTGCCTAACACCTCGCCTACTAAAACGGTGGGTGTTTGGCTTTCTGTGGAAGTTCTGTAATGGAGTAGCTGTGCGGTATTTGCGTAATCGTCGTAAGTTTTGTTTACTCCGCCCTCAAGGTCTATTGCGTATTCCTGCAATATTCCGTTTAAATCCTTAATAAGTGCCACCACCTGAATGGCTTTTACAGGCCCTAATTTTTTAATTAGTTGATTAACCTCTGCCTCCGAGCCGTCAATAACGGTGGTTTTCAGTTTATCAAAAAAGGCTTTAATGCTGTTGTAGCCGGCAGTATCGTAAGGAGTGTGGTAGGTTCTGCCTCCTTTTGCCTCCTTAGCAAAGAATTTTATATTATTTAGCGAATTGCTTTTAACTGCGTTAATATCGTCCCACACTTTAGTGTTTTTATTTTTATATACACTTCTTAGCCCCTTTTCCAACTTCCAAGTTGTATCGAGTATAGGCTCAAAGTTTGTGGTTTTGCGTCCTGCCTCAAACACATAGGAGTCTCCCGACGAGTTGAAATTAGTTGCATAAATGTCATTTCTGAGCCACGGCTCTATCTCGCTCCAGGTTGCTCCCTTTGCGTAAAAATCAAAGAGTTTAACTATACTTTCGTAAGCAAGCTCCAAAGACATGGTTTTAAACCCTGCCGTATTTGTAGAAATATCGGGATATCTTACCGCCCCTGCATAAGTTTTGGTGCCGTCTCTTAATTGTTTTCTAACACCTTCATCCAAAGGAGAAATAGCATCGTAACTCTTGTGGAAATCGTGGGACTGCCCTTCGTAATTGCCAAATGCCAGTATTTTATAGTCGCTGATAGTTGTTGCGTTTTGTGGGTACATTCTTACGGTGTGCGCCGGATTATACGCATCTTCAATAGTATGGCAAATCATACCTAAAGCACGGGTTTTAAGCCGTTTTTCCGTTAAAAACATATCTGCGTAACCAATGCCCGGAAAGGTGGAGGACGCCCCTTGTCCGTAAGGGTCTGTAAATACTAACATTTTTTTCTGCCCATCGGTAATGGGTTCTCCCTGCACATATTTATAAGCCGCCTCCAACCATTGCAAAGTCATTTCCTTTTGCAAGGTTTGGGTTACATAGTTCTTTTTATCCGGATTTAACGTAAGCATGGAATGTATTCCCGAGCCACTGCCGTTATGGGAAATACGCACCATACCTCTTTCCCCGTTAAACATACTGTCCAAAGTTTGTTTAAGGTGTTCTCCGATTTCTTCAAAATTATCGTAAGTGCCTTTTTCTTTACCGTTTTTTTCGTAATCGGGTACATCGTTATACTGCAAATAAGCCGCAATAAAATCAACAACGGTGTTTGCCGGCAAATCGTTCCAATAGGCGCCCACCCTTAAATACTCCAGCAATTCGGTGTATGCCTGCTCTATGTTTTCTGCGGGCAGATTAAATAATTCCCCGGCTTTTATGGCTTGCAAATCGTATAAATCTTCCTCTTGCAAAACAGTTTGCGGTTGCTCCTCGGGTATGCCTTGGGGCTCTGTTTTTTCTTCTTGTGATGGTTGAGGATGCTCTGCAATTTCTGTTATTTCTCCGTTTAAGTCTTGGGTGGAGGGCACTTCCTCCGTTTCGGAGGGTGGTTGCTCCTCGCTTATTTCCGAAAACTCTTGTAATTGAGCCGTTTGCTCTTCAAAATCTTCTTTTGTAATTTGCATTTGTGATGATTGTGAAAGCTCTACCTGTGGCACCTCTTCAATTACTTCGCTACTTTGCGTGTCTTGGGCTTGCTGTTGTGCTTGGGCAGTATTTTCTTGAGTTTTTTTAATATTTTGCAAAGTTTGAGCTAAAGCAAACTGCACAATATCCTCATGTACAGGGTCGGAAACCCACCCTTTAAACTTCCATGTATCGTAACTTGCCTATGCAAAAGAAACTGTGCAACCAAAAGACAACACAACAACAAATGCTATTATAGAGCTTATTAATTTTTTCATTATAAATCCTCCTATATAATGATGATACTTTATTATGAGTAAGCTGTATAATCTATGAAATAAAAGATAATGATGTTTTTTATACATTGCTTTTATTTTATATCAATTTTTTATTGTAGTCAAGTATTTGCGCTTAGGAAAATAAAGGATTTTGACAAAAAAGGTGTAATAGTATAAGGTACGAAAAATTTATTGTAAGGAAGAGTATCTAATGAGAAAAGAAGCGGTAATAAGTGCACTTAATCACAAAGAGGTACAGCCTGTACCCTATTTTTGCGAATTTACGGAGCAAGAGCGTGAAAATATGGTAGCCTACACCAAAAATCCTAATTTCGAGGAAGATTTCGGTGTTTATTTACATTATGGGCAATATTGGGGCTGGCCTACACCCATAGAGGAAAACAGCGATTTTTTTAAGGACGAATTTGGGGTAGTGTGGAACAGATCCGGTGCGGATAAAGACATCGGAGTTATTGTTAGGCCACTAATAGAGGATATAGAAAACTATTCTTACACCTTTCCAAAAACGGACGAAGGCAGACTGCGCAAAGAATACGAAACTCTTATAGCAACAAAAGAGGACAAATTTTGTATGGCAGGCTTTGGCTTTAGTATGTTTGAGCGTGTATGGAGTTTTATGGGTATGGAAAACGCATTAATGAGCATGCTTTTAGCACCCAAGGAATTGGAGCGGTTGTTTGAGGACATATGCAACTACAACCTGCATTTAATAGATATTGCGCTTGAGTACGATATAGACGGTGTATATTTTGGGGACGACTGGGGGCAACAAAGAGGTTTAATAATGGGCAAAAACCATTGGCAAAAATTTATAAAGCCCCAAATGCAAAAAATGTACGCAAAGGTAAAAAGCAAAGGCAAGTATGTAATGCAACATTCCTGCGGAGATTGCAGAGAAATACTGCCCGACCTTATAGATATAGGGCTTGACTGCTACCAAACCTTTCAACCGGAAATATATAATATAGAAGAAATTAAAAGGCAGTACGGCAGCAGTCTAACCTTTTGGGGCGGTATATCCACCCAACAGCTACTCTCCTGCGCCACACCAAAAGAGGTACAAAAAGAAACGGAGCGGACAATTAAAATAATGAGCAAAAACGGAGGCTACATAGCAGCCCCCACCCACGCAGTAGCCTTCGATGTACCACCGCAAAATATTATGGCTATGATGGAAGTTTTTAGAAATCAGGGGTAGTGATATGAAAATTTTCCTCTTGCATTCTCCCCCCCAAAATGTTAAAATAAAAATGTAATTGGGATGGAAATTTCAATTTATGAAATGGAAATCTAAGAAAGTCTGATGCGTCGGGCTTTCTTTTTTTGGTAAAAGCCCTTAAACAATGTTAAAAAAATAAAAAACCGATGCACCGCAAAAAGCAGTAGCATCGGTTTTTTTAGGTTACAAATTATGCCGATTTTGGTTTTTTATAAGAA
>CAZVNZ010000046.1:0-12803 GCA_964628515.1 uncultured Christensenellaceae bacterium | reverse complement strand
ATAGCTTTAAGCCCTTTTTTACTCCCCGGTTAACCGGGGGTTTTCCATACAAAAAACGCAACCCACAAAATGCAGGTTGCGAATTTGGTTTTCTTTTGCTTACTTTTCTTTTTTCTAAAAGAAAAGTAAGAGTCCGTTAAGCAGAAATATCTATTTTGTTAGCAGATACACCAACGCTTAGATTAGCCATTTGATTAACCAGTTGGTTAGAAATATCCGTAGTGGCATCTAAGCTCTTTTTTAAGACTGCCATAGATACTGCGTTGCCTACGGAGCCTGCACTGTATGCACTTGCGGCAGAAACATCCATAAGCACACCTCCTCTTGTTTAATACATATAGCATACTCCTAAAAAGTCAAAAAAACAAGAGGCTTTTTACCATTTTTTTAAAAATTATTACGCAAATTCCAATATTTTTTCAATTTAGCTACACATTTGCCAACATTATATATAAAGAATTCACTTTTGCGAAATTATTAAAGTGTCTTACAATATATGTAACTTTTTTACCGTTTTAGTATATAATAGATTGACACTTAAATAGGTTTTTGTTAAGATTAACCCAGTATTAACACAAAAAGGAGTAATTTATGAAAAAAATATCGGTAATTTCTATCATTCTTATAATGATATTTGTCTTTGCCTCTTGTGATAAAAATGTAAGCACGGCAAATATAAATAAAACGCTAAACACACAACCTGTACAGGCAACACAGCCCACCACCCCAGAGCAGTCGGCGGTAAACCCATCTACACCGGCGCAACCTCCCAACAGTCTCCAGCCCCCACAAGACCAACAGCAAGCTCCACAACAAATAGAGCCTGCACAAACCCAATCACAATCTCAAACCACCAAGGGACAAACAGAGCCGGCGGCGGTACAAGCACAATCATCATCACCACAGGAAAAAACACCACTTGAACTGACAAAAGACCCAAAACCCCCGGAGCAAAGCACCAAACAAGCTAACGACAGCGTATACGCACTTTTGGATTTTACGGACAAACAGGAATTGGAATTTGCACAAAAAGGGCTAATTAAAGCCCCAAAAAACTTAGAAATTAAAGACGCAAACAACAAAGTTATTTGGAGCCAAGACGCTTACAACTTTTTAGTGGAGGATGCACCCCTAAGCGCTAACCCCAGCTTGTGGCGAAACGCACAACTAAACAATATTTGCGGACTTTTTGAGGTAACGGACGGTATTTATCAGGTGCGTGGCTACGATATGACAAACATAACCTTTATAGAAGGCGACACCGGTTGGATAGTTTTTGACCCTCTAATGAGCGTGGAATGTGCCAAAGCGGCACTTCAACTTGTAAACGAAGAGTTAGGCGAGCGAGAGATTTCCGCCGTTGTAATAAGCCACTCCCATATAGACCATTACGGCGGTATTAAAGGCATTTTAGGCGAAAACAGCACGGTGCCCATAATTGCTCCCGAAGGTTTTGAGGAGCATGCGGTAAGCGAAAATGTGTACGCAGGTACAGCTATGGGCAGACGTGCAAGCTATCAGTACGGCGTAATTTTAGAGCCGGGAGTACAAGGCTCTTTGTCTATCGGAATAGGTATGGGGCAGTCTAAAGGCGTAGCATCCTACCTTGCCCCCAACGACACCATAAAGAAAACGGGAGATATCCGTAAAATAGACGGTGTGGAAATGGAGTTTCAGCTTACCCCAAACACAGAGGCACCGGCGGAGATGAATACATGGTTTCCTGCCAAAAAAGCCTTATGGATGGCAGAAAACTGCACAGGCACATTGCACAACCTATACACCCTAAGAGGTGCGCAAGTGCGTGACGGCAACGCATGGGCACAGTATCTTATGGAAGCGGTAACAAGATACGGCGATGAGGTTGAAGTGGTTTTTCAATCCCATAACTGGCCTCATTGGGAAAACGCAAACATCATACCTTATATCGTAAACACCGCAACAATGTATAAATTTATTAACGACCAAACCCTAATGTATATAAATCAAGGGCTTACCTCGGACGAAATTTCAAACCTTATACATCTGCCGGAAAATTTGGAAAAAAACTGGTATACAAGACAGTATTACGGCACGGTTGCCCATAATTCCAAGGCAGTATACCAAAAATATATGGGGTGGTACGATGCAAACCCCGTAAACTTAAACCCCTTAGCACCTACTGAAAGCGCTAAAAAGTACGTGCAGTATATGGGAGATACAGACGAAGTATTGCGCAAGGCAAAAGCGGATTTTGATAAGGGAGAATACCGTTGGGTAGCGGAAATAACAAACGTTTTGGTATTTGCAGACCCCACCAACCATGAAGCAAGATATTTATGTGCAGACGCCTTAGAGCAACTTGCCTACATTGCAGAATCGGGCACATGGCGCAACGCCTATTTATCCGGTGCAAAAGAGCTTAGAGAAGGCACCACCAAGGACGAAAGCCTAAAAGCAACAAGTAGCCCCGATACCCTGTTGGCTATGACACCTCCCATGCTTTTTGATTATATGGGAATACTTATAGACGCCAACAAAGCACAGGATTTAAACTTGAAAATAAACTTTAACTTTACGGACGATGTGCCCTACACCATCACCATAAACAGCGGTGTACTGCTGTATCAGAAAGGCACACAAGCACAGGAGGCAAACGCAATCATCACAATGCCTTCAAAAAGCTTGTACAAAATTTTGGCAAAAAACACCGCAGACATGGGCGACATTAAAATAGAGGGGGACAGCGACATACTAAACAAACTTACACAACATATGGTTGCCTTCGATTTCTTCTTTAATATTGTGGAACCTTAAAACTTTTACCGATTGCGGTTGCTCTAAAAAACATAAGTTTTATTTGGGGCAACCGCTTTTTTCCATTTATTAAAGCATTTTTTTATTAACAAAACGTGAATTTTACTTATAAATACAAAAAAAAAATTTTAAAATACGCCAAAATGTGGTATTATATTAAAATATGGAAAGTTTGGAATCAAAAAAAATTATTCTGCCTAAATTAGGTATGAGAACGGTTAAAACAGGTATATGCGTATTAATATGTATTGCTTTATATTATATTTCGGGCGGATTTATAAGTAATTATACCGCTATTGTAGCAATAGTTTGTTTGCAAAACACAATACAAAACTCCTTGCAAGTCGCAAGAGACAGAGGTTTAGGCACGGCTATCGGCGGTGCTTTTGGGTTATTAATACTATCCGTACTTGGAGTACCCATATCTCACAGTTTTAATGTTATGCTTCTTATTTGTATTCCCATTGCACTTATACTACTAATTTATTTATGCAATATTATTAGAATACAAAGCACTATTGTAATTGCCTCCATTGTATTTATAAGTATATTTATTAATCAAAACACACAAATGTCTCCCTTTGTTTTTGCGCTGACACGTATAATGGATACCCTTATTGGCATAGGCGTTGCAATGCTTGTAAACATTTACATTGTGCCTGCAAAGGAAAAAGAGATGCAAAGAATGCACATTGCCTGCGATAACTTTGAAGTTATTTATATGCGTGTTGCGGAGTATTTGGATAAAGATGCAACTTTGCTTTTGTACAGCAGTTATTTAACGGACACTAAGCTTAAAAAAATCAAAAATCCATATGCTAATGTGGGGGTGCGCATACCTGTTCCCGTGGAATATGCAAAGGACGAAAAAATAAAGGCGGTGGGTGTTGCTAAGGATTACTCCTTAACAAATTATTATATCGCAAACGATTGCGGATACGTGCATATTCCCGTAGAAGCTATGCCATGCACGGTAGTATGGCGGGAAAAGACTATTTAGAAAGGCATAAAAAATGAAGAATTTAGACATGACAAAAGGTAGCGTATTTAAAACCCTGTTTGTATTTATGCTACCACTATTATTAGGCAACATCTTCCAGCAATTATATAATATTGTAGACACTATTGTTGTAGGCAAATTTGTAAGCTCGGACGCTCTTGGTGCGGTTGGTGCCGCAAGCCCTATGGTATTTTTGATGATAGCCGTGGCTATTGGGCTTTCTATGGGCTGTTCTATTGTAATATCTCAGTATTTTGGGGCAAACGATGTACACAACATGAAAAAAGCAATTTTTACCAGCATGGTTTTTATTTTGGGGGTATCCATAGTTATTACCATACTGTTTTTATTTATTTCCGCTCCTTTGTTGCAAATGATGCAAACCCCGCCGGAAATTTACGAGGATTGCTTAATTTATTTACAGGTATTTAACGTAAGCCTTATACTAACCTTTTTATACAACGGGCTTGCCTCTATTTTACGAGCGGTGGGGGACTCTAAAACCCCCCTTTACTTTTTAATACTGACAACCCTGCTAAATATAGTTTTGGACTTGGTGTTTGTGGTAAATTTGGGTCTGGGAGTTTTTGGCGTGGCGCTGGGCACGGCTATTTCCATAGGTGTTTCCGGTGTAGCTATGCTATGGTACGTAACAAAAAAAGTGCATTTGTTTCAGTTTGAAAAAAGCGAGAGGGTATTTGATAAAAAAATGCTTAAAGATTTGCTTAAGTACGCAATCCCCTCCACCGTACAACAACTAATTGTTTCCGTATCCTTTATTGCTATACAAGGACTGGTAAACTCCTTTGGCAACAACGTAGTTGCAGGATACACCGCCGCCACTAAAATTGATAATCTTGCACTTTTGCCATTAATGAACATCTCCCTTGCACTTTCTACATTTGTTGCTCAAAACATTGGTGCAAACAGGGTGGACAGAGTCAAAAAAGGCTTTAACGCATCTATACTTATGAACGTAGGCATTTGTGCTGTAATTACAACGGTGGTACTGCTTTTTGGCAAAAACTTTATAGGCGGCTTTTTAAACGAGGAAGCAAGCCCCGTAGTGTACGATGTGGGTGTGCAATATATTTCCATAGTATCCATTTTTTACATTGTGATGGCGGTAATGTTTATGGCAGGCAGTGTCCTTAGGGGTGCGGGGGATGTAGTGGTATTTACCACAAGTACGGTTATAAACTTTGCCTCTCGTATTGTGATGGCATACGTGCTGTCCCCATATTTAGGGCCTTCGGCAATTTGGTGGTCTATACCCATTGGCTGGGGCATTGGTTGTATAATAAACTTTTTGCGGTATAAATCGGGCAAATGGCAAAATAAATCCATTATTAATAAGGAGTTGCCAAACGATACTGTGCGTTTTGCGGAGTAATGGCGTTTTTTGGTAAATTAAATTTTATAATTTGACAATATCCACTAATATGATAAACTATTAGTGAGATAAAAATAATTTTAAGAGGGCATAGGGGATTTAACAAATAAAAGGAATACTGCAAAAAGCAGTTAGGTAATATATGAAGCTGGCAATTCTACAATCAAATTACATACCGTGGAGAGGGTATTTTGATATTATTAATGATGCAGATTTGTTTTTATTTTACGACGATGTCCAATACACCAAGCACGATTGGCGCAACCGCAACAAAATATACTCCCAAGGTAAAATTAAGTGGATAACTCTGCCCTGCGGATACGATATTAAACGAAAGATAGACGAGGTTAAATTTGTATCGGGTATAGACTGGCAAAAAAATCACTTTGACATACTGTACACCGCATACAAAAATGCCCCGTATTTTAAAAAATTTCTGCCTTTTTTGGAAGATGTTTACTTAGAAAAACAATGGGAGTATTTGTACGAGCTAAACAGATACACCACAAAGAAAATTGCAACCGAGTATTTGGGGATACAAACGGAGTTTTCCGACACCTCTAAGTTTATTTCTCACGGCACCAAAAACGAAAGACTGCTTAAATATATTGTGGATACGGGTGCGGACGAATATATCTCCGGAATATCCGCAAAAGATTATATAAACGAAGATTACTTTGCAGACAAAGGCGTAAAAATTATTTGGAAAGAGTATTTGGATTACCCTAAATACGAGCAAATGTACTCCCCTTTTGTTTCGGAAGTAAGCATTTTAGATTTGCTTTTTAATATGGGAGAGAATGCACCCAATTACATTTGGGGCTATCGCAATTAAAAAAAATTCACATAATATACTAAAAAAAGTAACATCCTTTCACTTGCTAATTTTATCGTTATAATATATAATTTACTATAAGTATTTATGGTTTATAAGAGCATATGCTCTTTTTAATTGTAGAGTTTATAAAAAAACGAATGGTGGTTAATAAATAGATGGTTAGGGGTAGAAAACATAACACTAAAAAATACGGTGTTTTAACTTTATTGGTAGTTACCGTATTTGTTTTTGCAACCCTAATTACAGGCTGTGGCAGTTTAAACTCGGTAGATTTAGGCGCTGTAACATCTGCCGTGTCAAATAATGACAACTCTACCCAAGTATCCGAGCAAAGCCCACCCTCCGCTAACGGAAACGGCAGTCGGGGCGCCACCACCAATGTATTAAAACCCACCCCTTCGGGAGATAAAACCGCCGAGGAGGACGGTGCGCTAATAGACTACTCCAATACAAACGACGGCTATGTTATGATAAAATACACAGGAGATAACCCCACCATTAAAGTGCGTATAACGGGGCCGGATCAAAACCCCTATACCTACGATTTAATAGGAAGCGACTACACAACCTACCCTCTAACCGTAGGCAGCGGAAAGTATACGGTGGAAGTTTTGGAGCATATGGAGGGGGACAGCTACGCATTTTTACTTACAGAAGATATAGACGCACAAATTAAAGACGAGTTTACCACATTTTTGTACCCAAGCCAATATGTAAATTTTAACGAAAACAGCAACGCTGTAAAAATAGGGGCACAATTAGCCCAAAGCGCAAATAACGAAATGGACGTTATAACAAATATTTTTAAATATGTAACCAAAGAAATATCCTACGACTACGATAAAGCCGCCGCACCCCCAAGCGGATATGTGCCGGATTTAGAAGAGGTATTGCAAACAAAAAAGGGTATTTGTTTCGATTACGCGGCACTTACCGTAGCAATGCTTAGGAGTCAGGGTATACCCTCAAAACTTGCAATCGGTTATGCCTCAAGCCCAAAAGGGGATGTTTATCACGCATGGGTTTACGCATATTCCAAAGAAAGCGGTAAGCTTGCGGGAATAATAAAATTTGACGGCAATACGTGGACACTTATAGACCCCACGTTTTCGTCCACAGCAGGCGTTGCGGTGGACTTTGCCGGAGACGGACAAAATTACAGAGATATGTATATCTATTGATAACGGAGGAGAAAGAGCATGGCAAAAAACAAAAGAACCCTTTCCAATACGGAAATTGCCGCCTTTTGTGAGCAACTTGGTTTTATACTTAATGCAGGAATTTCCTTACAGGAAGGCTTGCTTATACTAAGCGAGGATAAAAAGGGCAACAGGGGAGCACAAATTTCCGGCATATTACTTGAAAAGGTGGAAATGGGCGGTAGCTTTGCGGCGGCACTTAAGGACAGTGCAGAATTTCCTGCCTATATGGTAAATATGGTGGAAATAGGGGAAACCTCGGGAAAACTGCAAGAGGTTTTAGAGTCCTTAGTAACCTACTACGAGCGCAACGAGGCAATTAACAAAAACATTAAAAACGCAATAGCCTACCCTGCAGTAATGATAGTTATGATGCTTGCGGTTATACTAATAATTATAATAGAGGTGCTTCCGGTATTTCAAAATGTATTTTTGCAGTTAGGTAGCGATTTATCCCCATTTGTACAAGGAATTATACAGTTTGGAGAATTTGCGAGTAATTATTCCGTATGGATAATTGCAGGGCTTGGAATTATAGTGGCAGCCATACTTATAGCACGCAGCACAGAGGGTGGTAAGAGATTCTTTAGCAGTATATACGAAAAAATGTTTAAAAAAACCTCTGCGGCAATTGCGGCAGGCAGGTTTGCCTCTGCCATGACACTTATGCTTGGCAGTGGTATGGACGTAGACGAATCCTTAAACATGACAATGGAGCTTATACAAAATAACTCCATAAAGCAAAAAATAAAGCGTATGAAGGACTTAATAGACGGCGGAGAGCCATTTGCGGATGCCATTGTAAAGGCGGATATTTTTTCCGAGCTTTACGGCAAAATGATTACCGTCGGCTTTAAAACGGGTACTTTGGAAGAAGTTATGAAGAAAATTTCCCGCCATTACGACGAAGAAACAAGCAGAAAAATTAATGGTCTCGTAGCGGCATTAGAGCCTACTTTGGTGGTTATACTATCCTTAATAGTAGGGCTTATTATACTTTCCGTTATGCTTCCCCTAATGGGAGTTATGACGGCAATAGGCTAAGGAATAAACTATGAAAAAAGCATTTGTATCAAGTAAAAAGAAGGATAAAAAGGGTGTAGTGGCATTTTTGTTGCCCATACTGTTCTTTTTGCTTGTGGCAATAGTAGTTATTGTAGGAATAAACAACGTTTCTACGTCTTCTGACGAAGAACAGCTAAGAATTATGGAGCAAGGCATACGCAGAAGTGCGGTGCAGGCATATGCAATAGAGGGGGCATACCCCACAAATTTGGATTACCTTGCAAAACATTACGGCTTGCTCTTGGATAAAGAAAAATATGTTTATCATTACAATAGTGTAGGCTCAAATATTATGCCGGATATTTCGGTATTTGTAGCAAGTTAAGGGGTTTTTATGGGCGGTAAAAAACAGCACATCATAGATATTGTATTCGTACTTGCGTTATTTTGCGTGTTTGTTGTGCTTGCGCTTTTTGTGGTAGTGTTAGGCGCAGATGTGTACAAAGGCATATCCCAAAAAATGGACGATAATTACGATGTAAGGACTTCCCTATCCTACATTACGGAAAAAATACGACAAAGCGATGGGGAAAACGAAGTAAAATTAGGCAATATTAACGGCAAAGATGCCATTGTGCTTTCAAAAACTATAAACACCAAGACATACGAAACATGGATTTTTGAAGGCGAGGGGCAACTTAGAGAAATAACGGTAAAAGCAGGCTACAACGTAAAAGAGGGGGACGGGCAACCGATAATCCCCCTAAACAGCGCAACCTTTAATAAAAATGGTGATAGCCTTTTAGAAATATCTGTGGAAAACACATTGGGGGTAACATCGAGTACCTACGTGGGTGTTAAATGCGGGCAAATAGGGGAGGTAAATTAATGCAACAATCGAGAACAAAGCTATTTTTGATTGAGCTTATAATAATTATGCTATTCTTTTCTTTTGCCGGTGCCGCATGTATGAATTTATTTGCAAACGCAAAAATACTAAGTACAAAAAGCACCCAAACGGTGGAGGCATCCCTAAGAGTACAATCGGCGGCGGAAATTTTTAGCAGTACAAAAGAGGACAAAGAGGCATTGGCAAAAGCACTTGGGGGTACAGCCACCAACAACGGCGCTAAAGTAGCCTACGACGAAAATTGGCAACCAACCACGGAGGGCATTTATCTTATGGATATTGCAATTACCCCCCAGGGTAAACTACTGAGTGCACAAATAACAATGTACGATAACAGCGACAGCAATAACAGCAACGCCGTTATTTACGAAATAAGCACCAAAAAATACTCGGGTGGCGGTGAAGTTTTATGAACGAATTAAAAGGTGATAAAAACTACGGCGGTATGGGAATAGGCACGGGTGGCATATCCATTCTTGCGATTTTTGTTGTGCTTTGCTTAACAACCCTCGCAACCCTATCCATAGTATCCGCAAGGGCGGACTACGTCCTTACCCAAAAAACAGTGGAGTCAAATGCACAGTATTACACCGCACAAGGAGTGGCGGAGGAAAAACTGGCACTTATAGAAGAAGCATTACTTTTGCCCGATTTTGAAACTACCTTGCAAGCCCAAGGCTTAGATACGGCAAAAGAGGGGGACAAACTAATTATTAGCTTTACTACCGCCATAAACGAGCGCAAGTACCTAAAAAGTGTAATAGAGGCAGAGCTTTTGGGGGGTGTGCCCTCAGGCAAGTTTAAGCGTTTGGAGTGGAAGCCTGTCCCAATAAAGACGGACGAAGCAAAACAACCCTTAAATGTGTTTAAGTAATAACATAAATATTACCAAAAAACCCCTTTTTAGCCGTATCACTATGGCAAAAAAGGGTGCTACTATATATAAGAAAAGAGGAACATTATTATGACTGCGGAAGGTATTTTACGGGCGGCGGCAGAGGCAAAAGCGGCAGATATATTCATTGTTGCAGGCTTGCCCGTTTCATTTAAAATAAGCAATCACATTCAAAGGTATAACGACGAAAATCTTGTGCCTGACGATACCGAGCGCATTATTTACGAGCTTTACGATTTAGGCAAGCGCAAAACAGATAGAGTAAGAGAAACAGGGGACGACGACTTCTCCTTTTCCATCGTGGGTATTTCCAGATACCGTGTAAGTGTATACAGGCAGAGGGGCTCTCTTGCATCTGTTGTAAGGGTTATTGCCTTTACCCTCCCCGACCCAACCAAGCTTGGAATCTCGGATACCATTTTAAACTTGGGCAGAAAGCAAAAGGGGCTTGTCCTTGTTACAGGGCCTGCGGGTAGCGGTAAATCCACCACCCTTGCGTGTATTATAGATAAAATCAACAAAGAGCAAAACAGGCATGTAATTACCTTAGAGGACCCAATAGAGTATCTGCACAGGCATAATAAAAGCATTATAAGCCAAAGAGAGATTGTAACAGACACGGAAAACTATGCAGTAGCCCTAAGGGCGGCACTAAGACAAGCGCCCGATGTTGTATTGTTAGGAGAAATGAGGGATCACGAAACCATAAGCATAGCCATGACGGCGGCAGAAACGGGGCATCTTGTAATTTCCACCCTACACACAATGGGTGCAGGCAACACAATAGACAGGGTTGTGGACGCTTTTCCCCCAAATCAGCAAGGGCAGATACGTGTACAGCTTTCTATGGTGTTAGAGGCGGTGGTGTCTCAACAACTTGTAAGCACCGTAGACGATAAATCCGCACCGGCATTTGAAATTATGCTGGCAAACACCGCAATACGCAATATGATACGAGAATCTAAAACCCATCAAATAGACACGGTAATATTCTCCTCCGCATCGGAAGGGATGATAAGTATGGACACAAGCCTACTTCAACTCTACGAAAAAGGGATAATATCCGCAGAAGAGGCATTAGGGCACAGCGTATCTCCCGATATGCTAAAAAAGAAAATGAAAATAATGTAGCAAAATATACAAAGGGGTATGTAAATACCTCTTTTTTAAGCGCATAATTAAAATAAAAGGAAGAGCAAAATGGAAAAAATATTGGTATTGGACTTTGGCGGTCAGTATAAAGAGCTTATAGCAAGCAAAATAAGACATCTAAACGTATATTCGGAAATTAAACATGGTAGCATCTCCATAGAAAAAATCAAAGAGATTGCCCCCATAGGCATAGTGCTTACAGGCGGTCCTAAAAGCGTTTTCGAGAAAAACTCCCCTAAATGCGACGCACAGTTGTTCAATTTAGGTATTCCCATTTTGGGCATTTGTTACGGTATGCAACTAATGTGCCATATGTTAAAGGGGGAGGTTGCCACGGCAAAAAGCGGAGAGTACGGCATTACGGACATTTTTTTTCATGGTGATGATGATCTTCTTTCTATGGGCGTCAGCAAAAAATCAAAGGTGTTGATGAGTCACAGAGATAAGGTGGTTGCCCTGCCTTTAGGCTTTAGGAGCCTTGCTTCCACAAAAAAGTGCGAAAATGCCCTAATTGCAGACGAAAGCAGACGGTTGTACGGAGTGCAGTTTCATCCGGAGGTTTCTCACACTTTGCAAGGGGAAGCAATTCTAAGCAACTTTGTGTACAAAATATGTGGTGCAAAGGGAGACTACACCATAGACGATTATATAGAGCGTTCTGTTAAAGAAATAAGAGAAATTGCAGGAAATAAACAGATTTTATTGGGATTATCAGGGGGTGTGGACTCCTCCGTGTGTGCGGCGCTTATAGAAAAAGCGGTGCCCGGTCAGCTCACCTGCGTGTTTGTGGATCACGGTTTTATGCGTAAAAACGAGGGGGACGATATAGAGGCAATCTTTTCTAACCGCAACTTAACTTTTATACGCATAAATGCAGAAGAGCGATTTTTAGCAAAGCTAAAGGGAGTAACAAGCCCCGAGAGAAAGCGGAAAATCATAGGAAATGAGTTTGTGGCGGTATTTGAGGAGCAGTCTCAAATGCTAAACAACATACCCTTTTTGGCGCAAGGCACAATTTACCCCGACATTATAGAATCGGGAGACGAAAATGCGTCAACCATCAAAAGCCATCACAATGTGGGCGGACTGCCTGAAACTATGGAGTTTAAAGGTATTATAGAGCCACTAAGACACCTCTTTAAAGATGAAGTAAGAGCCCTTGGCGCTAAACTCGGGCTACCATCTATGCTCACAGAAAGGCAACCCTTCCCCGGCCCCGGTCTTGCCATTAGAATTACAGGCAGTTTAACAAAGGCCAAGGTCAATATATTAAGGGAAGCGGACGCCATAACCTGCAAGGAAATAGAAAAACTGAAAAATTTACCCCAGCAATATTTTGCGGTGCTTACAAATACCCGTTCGGTAGGAGTTAAGGGGGATATGCGCACCTACGGCTATGTGGTAGCGGTAAGAGCGGTAACCACCAAGGATTTTATGACATGCAAATACGCAGACATCCCCCACCGCATACTTGAGAAAATAGCACTTAGAATTGTAAACGAGGTTGCAGGCGTGGGCAGGGTTGTTTACGATATTACAGGAAAACCACCCGGAACTGTGGAGTGGGAGTGAGCGCGCCCGGGGGGCGATACAGCGAGCGGAACACTCCCTGAGT
>CAZVNZ010000045.1:0-14105 GCA_964628515.1 uncultured Christensenellaceae bacterium | reverse complement strand
TAGTAATAACATTATTTTTTTGGATAAAGTGTCACCTATCATTGACACTTCAACATTTAAAGCAACCCCCAACCACAACTCCCCCTTGAATTAAAAAGGCCTATGTTGTATAATTTATCAGTAAGAAAAATTAGAAACAGGGGTAATACGTATGAAAATTATTAAAAAAATAGTAATTACCGGAGGACCTTGCGGTGGAAAAACAACCGCTCTTGAAAAAATCGGAGAAGTTGCCAAAAGGGAAGGCTATAAGGCAATAATAGCGGCAGAAACGGCAACAGAGCTACTAACGGCAGGGCTTCATTATTTAGATGATAAGTGCGGTTCTTATATTTTTCAAAAAGCGCTTAACGATTTGCAAATTGCAAAAGAAACCGTATATTTTGAGGCGGCGCAAAATATGCAATACGATAAGGTGCTTATTGTTTGCGACAGAAGTCTTATAGACCCAAAAGCCTATATGAGCGAGGAAAACTATCTTAAAGTGCTAAGTCCGCTAAGCTACGAGGATGCTTTAAATAGATATGATGCAGCATTTCATCTAAGAACGGCGGCACTGGGAGCGGAGGATTACTACACTTTAGAAAACAATGCTACACGCATAGAAACCATTCCCCAAGCAATAGAGTTAGACGAGAAGGTAGTAGATGCGTGGAAACCTCATTCAAACTTTGCAATAATAGAGAATGGTTGCACATTTGACGAAAAATTAGATATTTTATTCAATAAAGTTAAGGAAATACTAAATAAATAATTACATTAATATAAACATTTAAAAGGAGTGATGCTTAATGAAACAATTTAAGGCTGAATCTAAAAGACTGCTTGACTTAATGATTAATTCTATTTACACACACAAGGAAATCTTTTTAAGGGAGTTAATATCCAATGCAAGTGATGCCATAGATAAGGTATATTATATTGCGCTTACAGACGATAAACTAACCTTTAATAAAGAGGATTACTACATTAGAATTATTGCGGACAAAAAAAGCAGAACACTTACTGTTGCCGACACCGGCATAGGTATGGACAAAGAGGAGTTGGAAAACAACTTAGGAGTTATTGCAAAAAGCGGTTCTCTCACATTTAAAGGAGAAAACGAAGTAAAGGACGACCACGAAATAATAGGGCAGTTTGGAGTAGGCTTTTACTCTGCTTTTATGGTTTCCGATTGTATTACGGTTACAACCAAAAAATTGGGAGAAGAAACCGCATATAAATGGGAATCAAAAGGAGCGGCAGGCTACACAATAGAGGAAACAACCAAAGATGCCGTGGGTACGGAAATTGTGCTTCACCTAAAAGAAAACACAGATGATGACAGATACGACGAATATTTAGAAGAATTTAGAATTAAAAGCCTAATTAAGAAGTATTCGGATTTTATAAGATACCCAATTAAAATGCTTATTTCCAAAAAAGAGGACGATAAGGATGTGGAATTTGAGGACCAAACACTAAACAGCATGGTGCCTCTATGGAGAAAAAATAAAAACGAAATCAGCGAGGAGGACTACGAAAATTTTTATCAAGAAAAGCATTTTGGTTTTGACAAACCTCTAAAACACATACACGTAAGCGTGGACGGTACGGTTAGCTATAATGCACTAATGTACATACCTTCAAGCACTCCATATGATTTATACACAAAAGAGTACGAAAAGGGCTTAGAGCTGTACTCAAGCGGTGTGCTAATTATGAATAAATGCGGAGATTTACTGCCCGATTATTTTGGATTTGTAAAAGGGCTTGTGGATTCTTCCGATTTATCCCTAAATATTTCAAGAGAGATTTTACAGCACGACAGACAATTAAAATTTATTGCAAAAAGGTTAAGAGAAAAAATTAAAAACGAACTTTTGGCTATTCAAAAAAACGACAGAGAGACTTACGAAAAGTTTTTTGAAGCCTTTGGCAGAAGTCTGAAATACGGGGTATACAGCGATTACGGGATGAATAAAGAAGTGCTTGAGGACTTAATTATGTTTTACTCCTCTAAGGAGAAAAAGCAGGTTACTTTAGATGAGTACGTTTCTCGTATGAAAGAAGATCAAAAATACATATATTTTGCAAGCGGAGACAGCATAGAGCGAATAGACAAACTTCCGCAAACGGAAATGGTTAAGGAAAGCGATTACGAAATACTTTATTTTACAGACGATGTAGACGAATTTGCGGTGCGTATGTTAAACACCTATAAAGAAAAGGAGTTTAAATCGGTATCCAGCAAAGATACAGGCATAGAAAATAAGGTAGACGAAAAAATCCAAGAAAGCAACAAAGAGTTGTTTGAATGTTTAAAAGAGGAGCTAAAAGGAAAGGTAAGCGATGTTAAGGCATCAAACAAGCTAAAAAGCCATGCGGTATGCCTTTCAAGCGCAGGAGACTTATCCATAGAAATGGAAAAAGTGCTAAATATGATGCCCAATAACGAAAAAATAAGTGCGGATAAAGTGCTTGAAATTAATGTGGAGCATAATGTATTTGAGGCAATAAAAAAGGCTTACGAAGAGGACAAAGATAAGCTTAAAACCTATGCAAACCTGCTCTACGACCAAGCGTTGTTAATAGAGGGTTTGCCCATAGAGGACCCTGTGGAGTTTACCAACAACATTTGCAAACTTATGAAATAACTAAAAACCGCCGTTTACAGTAAAAAAACGGCGGTTTTTCCTTACTAAAAAAAATATTGTGGAAATTTTTCTAATAATTGTATATAATTGTTATATATTTACATTAGACGAAAGAGTGCAAATAGGAAAAGATATTTTTATCGATTGAGGTGTTTTTTAAAGGTATGGGAAATGTAAAAAAAATGATAGCTTGCGTTATTATTATGATTACAGTAGCTATAAGCATGGCAGCGGTTAATGCCATAGATTTTAGTGACGTCTCCTTTACGAATACCGATGCAAAAGCAACGCCGGATGCTCAAGAAACGGAAGTCCCTACGGTATCACCTAATATGTACGAGTCCACAGACGCCGTGGTGCAAGAAATGCCGGTAGAAGTGCCCTACGACCCTAACGGCGCTTTAGAGCAAGAAGAGGATATTCAAAATTTAGAATTAGCCGTTAATGATGAAGCGGTTACAATAGGTTTAATGGGGGAAGTTTATGTATCGCCAAAACAAGTGGAGGGTGCAAAAAAGGCATATGGTTACGATTTTTCGCCTATGTTTAGCGGAGTATCACCATTTGTACAAAAAGCAGATATAGCCATGATAAATTTAAGTTCGCCGGTAGCGGGGGACGCTTTAGGGTATTCCGAAGGTGCGGAAGATAATTACATTGCAAATGCGCCCACTGAAATACTGGAAGCCATAAAAAATGCAGGTTTTGATGTAATAAATACAGCAAACGGGCATACCTTAGATAAAGGTAAAATAGGTGTGGAGCGGACAATCAGCAATATTTTGGAAAAAGAGTTAAGCAAGGTGGGCACCAATACTTTAAATGATGAAAATAAAGCCTACACAAAAACAATTAAGGATATTAACATTGCAATTTCCACATACACATCGGCAGTGGGCACAGACATAGCAGGGGAGGAAACGGGGTATAATATTGTAGATTTGCGTAATGCGGTTAATTTTATAAATAAAGAAAAAATAATTGAGGATATAAAGGGGTTAAAGGATAGCGGAGCAGATGTAATAATTATAAATTTGTGTTATAATCAAAAGGTAGAAAGCATACCTTTAGAAAGACAAAAAGAGTATGCGGAGCTGTTTTTAAATGAGGGTGCAGACATTATAATCGGCAGTGGAATAGACGAGCTTCAAAATGCAGAGGTATACACAGCAGGAGATAATAGCGGAAAGGTAGCCGTTTTTTCTTTAGGAAGTGCGGTTAAGGACGTAAATACTTCTAATGTTTCTGCCTTATTATTTTTGGATGCAATAAAAAAGGACGGGGATGTTATTATAGAAAATGTAAGATACATTCCTACCTATAACTACACTCAAAACGTTGCAAGCGAAATACTGCCGTGTTTTAAAGAAAAGTATTTATATAGGGATGATCAACAAAAAAGTTTAGCAACCAATATTAATAACGAGGTTGTAGCTGTTTTGGGTACGGACAACATTACACCTGTAAGCTGAGGGTAAAAATATGTATATTGCAAAAATTAAGGAGCATTTAAAGCTTTCCGCCTTGCCGTTGGAGATGGCAAAATACAGTTTAGTTTACGCAGAAATCATTTATTCTAATGAGGATTTTACAATAGGGCAAAAGGTTGCTTGCATAGACACACTTGGAGTTTTGGACAGTCAACTTGTTTTGCTTGACAAGTATGCAAAAAGCGTAATAGATAACTACACAATAGACAAAGAAGTAATTGCAATTATAACCAAAACCAAATATTTTAACGAAGAAAAAGGCTATTTTAATCCGGAAAAAACTTCGGATATTAAAACGGTTATTGCAGAGCAGGTATTAGACACATTGTTTGTACAATCCCCCAAAAAAGACGAAGAGGTAGGGGTAACAAAGGAGCTTATTGCAGGTGCGGTAATAGACGATATTTATAATAAATCGTTGTTTATAAATAAATTACCAAGCAGTAAGGATATTGTTGCGGAGATTTTTTTAGCGGACGAGAATCGACGATGGAATAAAGGGGAGGGTAAATAGATACCTGTGCCTTTATAAATACTATTAATAACTAATAACCGTTCTCGACTATGAGAGCGGTATTTGCTTTATACCAATAAGTATTAGCAATACCAATGCTAATACTGCTATAACTTCTACATTATACCCCCCACCAATTACCTATTCCAAAACGAAGGATTTTTTGATATAATACTACTCGGAGGCTTTTTATGAATTTTTTTACAACAATAGGAGCAAAAGAAATTATAGGCTTAATACTGCTTATTGCAGGAGCACTAACTAATTTTTTATCAAAAAAAATATCAAACACCCCAAAAGGTCAATACTCCAAAAAAGAGCTTATTGTTAAGATTATAGGCTTAGTGGGAGTGGTTTTGGGCTTTTTGCTTATTTTAGGCATTATATAGCAAAATTATTAATACTATTTAAAATGCAATTAAAACTCGAAAGGAATAATTATGGAATCTACCTATAATCCCAAACAAATTGAAGACAAAATATATGCAAAATGGCTGGAAAAAAAGTATTTTCATGCTGTGGCAGACAAAAATAAAAAACCCTATACGATAGTAATTCCACCGCCAAACATCACAGGGCAACTGCATATGGGGCATGCCTTGGATAATATGATACAAGACTGCATAATACGTACCAAACGTATGCAAGGCTATTGCGCTTTATGGATGCCGGGTACGGATCACGCAAGTATTGCAACGGAGGTAAAAATTGTAGAAGCACTAAACGAGGAAGGCACTACCAAAGAAGAGCTTGGCAGAGAAGGGTTTTTAAAGCGTGCATGGCAATGGAAAGAGCAGTACGGCGGTAAAATCGTTCAACAATTAAAAAAATTGGGGTCTTCTTTAGATTGGGAAAGAGAGCGCTTTACTATGGACGAAGGCTGTAATAAGGCCGTTACAGAGGTATTTATCAATTTATACAATAAAGGGCTTATATATCAGGGCAACCGCATAATAAATTGGTGCCCCACCTGCCAAACAGCACTTTCGGATGCCGAGGTTAATTACGAGGAAAAGCAATCCCATTTGTGGTACGTAAAATATTTTTCGGAGGATAAAACTCAAAGTATTACCGTAGCCACCACCCGCCCCGAAACTATGCTTGGAGATACTGCCGTTGCGGTTAATCCTAAAGACGAGCGGTACAAAGATTTAATAGGCAAAAATGTAATACTACCATTGCTAAACAAACCTATCCCCGTTGTAGCGGACGATTATGTGGATATGGAGTTTGGTACGGGTGCGGTAAAAATAACGCCTGCCCACGACCCAAACGACTATGAGGTTGCAATGCGTCACAACCTTCCTATTATTAGGGTTCTTGATGATGGTGGCGTAGTAAACGACCTTGGGGGCAAATACTGCGGGCTTGAGCGGTACGAGGCACGCAAGCAAATAATTAACGATTTACAAACAAGCGGAGAGCTTGTAAAAATAGAAGATTACACCCACAATGTAGGGGGTTGTTACAGATGCTCCACAGTAATTGAGCCGATTATTTCAAAGCAATGGTTTGTAAGTATGAAAGCGCTTGCACAGCCTGCTTTAGATGTTGTTAAAAACGGCGAGGTAAAATTCGTGCCGGAAAAATACGCAAAAACCTACTATAACTGGCTGGAAAATATTAAGGACTGGTGTGTCTCCCGTCAATTATGGTGGGGGCATAGAATTCCTGCTTTTTATTGTGATGATTGCGGAACACTAACGGTAGCAAAAACACCGCCGAGTAAGTGCGAAAACTGCGGTTGCACAGCCTTTACACAGGACGAAGATGTTTTAGACACTTGGTTTTCCTCGGGCATGTGGCCTTTCTCCACATTAGGCTGGCCGGATAAAAACGAGGACTTAGAGTTTTTCTATCCCACCAACGTGCTTGTAACCGCTTACGATATTATATTTTTCTGGGTTGCACGTATGATGATTTTTGGCATAGAGGTAATGGGCAAACCACCATTTGAGTTTATTAATATTCACGGAATTGTTAGGGACTCTCAGGGACGCAAAATGTCAAAATCTTTAAACAATGGCATAGACCCATTGGAAGTTATAGACAAATACGGTGCGGATGCCCTAAGATTTTCGTTGGCAATAGGCATAAGCCCGGGTAATGATATGCGTTTTTATTACGAAAAGGTGGAGGCGGCACGTAACTTTGCCAACAAAATTTGGAATGCTTCCCGTTTTGTAATGATGAATGTGGAAGGGGAAATACCCCCCATAGACGAAACCAAATTGGATATTGCGGATAAATGGTTGCTAACCAACCTCAACACCTTAATAACCGAGGCAACGGATTGCATAGAAAAGTTTGACTTAGGTTTGGCGGCACAAAAAATATACGATTTTTCTTGGAGCGAGTTTTGCGATTGGTATATAGAAATGTCCAAACCTCGTTTATACAACGAGCCAAAGGATGTAAATACATTAAGTGTACTTGTGTATGCTCTTAAAAACATTTTAAAGCTACTGCACCCTTTTATGCCCTTTATTACAGAAGAAATTTACCTAAACCTGCCAAATAGCGAAGAAACTATTATGACAAGCAGTTGGCCCACGGTTAAATTTAGCGGTTACGAAAATCAAGCGCATATGATGGGTACAGTAATGGAGATGATACGCAAAATACGTGCAATGCGTGCGGAAATGAACGTTTCTCCGGGTGTAAAGGTAAAAGTATCCGTTTTAACGCAAAATGCTCCTGCAATAGATGCTTGCGCAGAATATATTAAAAAATTAGGCTATGCAAGCGAAGTGGAAATTGTAGAACAATCACCAAAAAACTGTGTTAGTGTGGTTTGCGAGGCAGGCGAGGCATTTATGCCTTTAGCGGAGCTTATAGACATCGGGCAGGAAACAGAGCGCATTAAAAAGGAAATAGAAACCACCAAAAAAGAAATTATGCGTGCGGAGGGCAAGCTAAACAACGAAGGCTTTACCAAAAAAGCACCGGCAAATGTAATAGAGGAAGAACGAGAAAAAGTGGGCAAATACAAAGGCATTTTAGAAAAGTTGGAAGAGCGGCTGTTGTTTTTGCAAAAACTATGAAATACATTCATATTGCTGGCACAAATGCCAAAGGCTCGGTTGCGGAATTTATTTACGGCATATTAAGGGTTAAACATAAATGCGGAGTGTTTACCTCTCCCCATTTATTTTCCCCCTTAGAACGTATGCGCATTAATGGCAAAAATATACCACAGTCTAAATATGATTACTATATGCAAAGGGAAATGGCAGAAGTATCGGAAAAGCACAAGTTTTATTATTGGACACAAACGGCAATTAACTGGTTTTTAGAGGAAAAGGTAGATTTTGCCGTTATGGAAACAGGGCTGGGTGGCAGGTACGACCCTACAAACATAATAGACTCAAAAATGCAAATACTAACCCCAATAAGTTTGGATCACACCCATATTTTAGGGGATACTCCATTAAAAATAGCCTGCGAAAAATGCGGTATTATTAAGGAAAACTCCACAGTAATTACTTATGGTCAGCAATTAGATGTGCTTAGGCTAATAAGCCAAACGTGCAGGGGTAAAAATTGTAATTTAATTAATGTTGATGATATTGCAATAAAGCCAACTTTTGCTAATCTAAATGAGCAAATGTTTAATTTTACCTACAACAATACAGTATACAAAGATATATCCATAAACTTTATATCCCCCTCTCAACTCCTAAATGCTACCGCAGCGGCAGTAGCCTGTTTAGAGCTTAATATTTCTTTTAAGGAGATACAAACGGGGCTACAAAGCGCAATAAATCACGCAAGATGCCAATATACAGAGGGCTTAATTGTGGACGGTTGCCACAATTCAAACTCATTCATAGAACTTAAAAACACACTAAACACCTACTTTAAAGGAAAAAAGTTTACATTACTCCTTGCCTTAATGGAAGATAAAAATATTGAGGAAATAGTTGCAATTATAAAAACTTTTGCTTATAATGTAGTAGTAACATGTGCAGATGCCAAAAGGGGATTAAGTGCAGAAGAATTAGCAAAGTATTTTGATAATGCAATTTGCATAAAAGACCCAAAAGAAGCATTTGTATACGCAAAAGAATGGGCAAATAAAAATAACAGTACAGTAGTGGTATGCGGTTCCTTTTACTTATGTGCCGAAATACTAAATAACTGAAATATACATAAAATAATATAATTTTTATAGCATATTTTAATAATTTGCATTAATGTAACTATATGCTAACTTGCTAAAGTTTCTATAAAGCACATTTTAAGCAGTCTTTAGCAAACTTAATAACTAAAATCATAACTCATATATAACTAAATACTTAATAAAAATACATAATCCGGAACTTCCTAAATACTTATGGTATTTTAGGAAGACGAAGTAACTTGTGTAATTTGTATATAAAGAAAAAGGCAAACCCAATAAATGTGGTTTTGCTTATGTTATTTGCAAATATACATTTATTTTAAGAGTATACTTGATGTTAAGCAATTAATATCGGTTACTATAACAATAATAATTAAGGAGGATAACTATGAATCTAATTATTCTTGCACCCATAGGTGCAGCACTAGCTTTAATTTTTGCACTTATAAAAGCAAAAGGAGTAATGAAGCAAAGTGAAGGCTCAGAGGGCATTAAAAAAATTGCTCTTGCCATACGCAAAGGCGCAAACGCTTATTTAAAAAGGCAGTATAAGGGTGTAGCCATATTTTTTGCAATAGTATTTGTTTTATTGCTTGTACTTTCACTTTTAGGCTATATTAACATTTTTGTACCCGTTGCATTTATTGCAGGTGGCTTTTTTAGTGGTCTTTCCGGCTTTTTTGGTATGAAAATAGCCACTTACGCCAATTCAAGAACTGTTAATGCGGCTACCAAAAGCCTAAACTCCGCACTTAAAATATCTTTTTCCAGCGGTACTGTAATGGGTATGGTAGTGGTAGGTTTAGGGCTTGCCAATCTTGCTTTATGGTATTATATTTTAGATGCCTATTACGGAGCATTGCCCGAGCTTGAAAAAATCACCAATATAACAAGCAATATGCTTACATTTGGTATGGGTGCATCCTGCATGGCATTATTTGCAAGAGTGGGTGGCGGTATATTTACCAAAGCCGCAGACGTAGGCGCAGACCTTGTAGGCAAGGTAGAGGCCGGTATTCCCGAGGACGATCACAGAAATCCGGCAGTTATTGCGGACAATGTAGGGGATAACGTGGGCGATGTTGCCGGTATGGGTGCAGATTTATACGAAAGCTACGTTGGCTCTATAATTTCCACAGGCGCACTTGCAGTAGCGGCAGGCCTTGGCGTACAGGGAGTATCCTTGCCAATGGCTATGGCGGCAATGGGAATTTTTGCAAGTATAATTGGTACTTGGTTTGTACGCACAAGAGAGGATGCAAGCCAAAAAACGTTGCTTTTGGCACTTAGAAAGGGCACATATATTGCAGCAGCAATTATGGCGGTTGCAAGCTTCTTCTTAGTAAAACTAATATTGCCGGAAGCTCACTTTGGTGTGTATTTTGCAATTCTATCAGGCCTAATAGGCGGTATTGCCATAGGCTACTACACGGAATACATAACAAGCGACCACTACAAGCCCACGCAAAAGCTGGCAGAATCGGCACAGACGGGGCCTGCAACTATAATCATAAGCGGTATCGCACTTGGTATGAAATCAACATTTTTCCCAATTATAGTAGTAGCGGCAAGTGTGCTTATTAGCTTTTTTGCATCTGGCGGTGCAGACAGCTTTAACTCCGGATTATACGGCATAGGTATTTCTGCGGTTGGTATGCTTTCCACCTTAGGTATTATGCTTGCCACAGACGCTTACGGGCCTGTTGCGGACAACGCAGGAGGTATTGCGGAGATGAGTGGTCAAGACCCTATTGTGCGCCAACGTACAGATGCTTTAGACAGCCTTGGAAACACCACGGCAGCCACAGGCAAAGGTTTTGCCATAGGCTCGGCAGCTCTAACGGCCCTTGCATTAATAGCGGCTTTTGTAAACCAAGTGGATATGATAACGGCAGATTTAGGCTTACAAAAGGTATATAACGTATCTATACTCAACCCACCACTTTTGATGGGATTATTTATAGGTTGTATGCTACCCTTCCTTTTCTCCTCTATGACTATGAACGCAGTAGGCAGAGCCGCTCAAAAAATTGTAGTGGAAGTACGCAGACAGTTTAGAGAAATTAAGGGGATAATGGAAAACGAGACAGAGCCGGATTACGCATCTTGCGTAGATATTTGCACACGCAGCGCACAAAAAGAAATGCTTGCGCCCTCCATATTAGGTGTTGTATCTCCTATAATTGTAGGCTTAATACTCGGTGTAAACGGAGTAATAGGCATGCTTGCAGGAGCAACCGCTTGCGGATTTGTACTTGCGGTTATGATGGCAAATTCCGGCGGTGCATGGGATAACGCCAAAAAATACATAGAAGGTGGCGCTCTTGGCGGTAAAAACTCCGAATCTCACAAAGCCGCAGTAGTTGGGGACACAGTAGGAGACCCATTCAAAGATACATCAGGTCCCTCTATAAATATACTTATTAAGCTACTCTCTATGGTAGCGGTAGTATTTGCTACATTTATTGTTTCTAACTCTTTGATGTAGGGCAGTAGATAAATATTGGATTATACCAAAAATATAAACACAACTAAAAACTCTCTCCGAAAAAGCGGAGAGAGTTTTTAGTTTTTAAGAGAGTAAATAGTTATGTAATAATACTATTATGTACTAAATTAATTAGGCATGCTCCTTAATTGAAAATCTTGAAACAAGATTTTTAAGTACATTTGCCTGATTGGTAAGCTCCTCAATAGCTGCCGAGCTTTGCTCGTTAGTTGCGGAATTTGTTTGCACGATAGAAGAAATTTGAGAAACTCCCGAAGTTACTTGAGAAATAGCCTCTGCTTGATGGTTACTTGCAGAAGTAATATCCGCAATTATGGAGGTGGTTTGCTGTACACTCGTAACTGCCTCCATTAAATCTTTTGCGGTGCTTTCCGCAAGATTAACACCCTCTGTTACGGAAGATACAGAGCTTTCTATAAGTGTTGTTGTATTTTTAGCCGCCTCTGCGGATTTGCCGGCGAGATTTCTAACTTCGTCCGCTACAACCGCAAAGCCTTTGCCTGCTTCTCCGGCTCTTGCTGCCTCTACGGCAGCGTTTAGGGCAAGAATGTTGGTTTGGAAGGCAATATCTTCAATAGTTTTGATGATTTTGCTGATTTCCGCTGATTTTGCGTTAATGTCGTTCATTGCAACCATAAGTGTTTGCATTTGCCTGTTGCTTGTATCTATTGCCGTTGCCGCTTGTGATGCAATTTCGTTTGCTTGGGACGCATTGTTTGCGTTTTGCTTTACTTGGGTGGAAATATCTGTAATTGTTAAAGATAAATCTTCTATGGATTTTGATTGCTCGGTTGCCCCAAAAGCTAATTCCTTTGCGTCCGAATTTATTTGCTGAGAGTTGGAAGATACTTGATCGGCCGCCGACATTATTTGAGTCAAAGTATCGGACATATCTCCCACAACTTTTATAATAGAGGCTTCAATAGGTTTAAAATCGCCTACAAATTCTTGGTTTGGATTCCAACTGTTAAACTTGCGATTTGCAAAATCCTTCATTGTTTTTGTAATATCGCTTATATAAGTGTTTAAATTACGTCTTGTATCGTGTATTGCATTAATTAGCATACCGACTTCAGAAGTATCTGATTTGTAATTAAATTCTGTATTAAGATTGCCTTTGGCAATTTCTAACATCTGCTCTTCTATGCCGACAATCGGGCGAATAAGCTTGTTGCGTATTACTATCATAGATGCTATTTGCATTGCA
This sequence comes from uncultured Christensenellaceae bacterium, assembly GCA_964628515.1. Taxonomy (GTDB): domain Bacteria; phylum Bacillota; class Clostridia; order Christensenellales; family Christensenellaceae; genus CAZVNZ01. The sequence continues at coordinate 1,626 of CAZVNZ010000045.1, read as the reverse complement.
CAAACAACAAATAATATTGCGCCTGTTAAAAATTCTAAAATGCTTATGGTATTTTCTAAATCCATAATAGTATCTTTTGCACGGTTATCCAGCTTAGATAAAAACTCTTGCTGAGTGTTTCGTATTTCTCCTATAACACTTTCGTAATTATTACCAAACACCGCTTCCATAGCCACTTCTTTATTACCTGCCTGCACTTCGTCCATTGCTTGACTTTCTAAAGGTACAAGATTATTTGATAAGTCGGACATTTTTTTAACAAGTGCCTTTTCTTCTTGCGTAATACCGATTTCGTTAATTGCGGCTACTCCGATATCTCTGTTTTTCAGTACGTTGATTTCGTTCCAGTAGTTGTCAAAATGCTTTTTGTCGCCTGTTGCCGCATAACTGCGCACTTCGCTTGTAAGGTATGCGGAACCCTCCATAAAACGCTTTGCATTAGCGGTTAATTGAAACCTGTTTTCGTTAGCTAACGCAATTTGTCCGGAATATAAATTAACAAATAAAAAGCTTGCAAAAGCAAGTAAAATTAAGGCAATAGAAGTTATATTTAAAATTCTTGTCAAAATAGACTGTTTCATAGCCTTCTTCATATTGTACACCCCCATAGTACCTAAATATTATTTTATTTTTAAATTATATTATTATTTTGACTTGATTACAAGTTTTTTATGACACTTAGACAGTTATTTGGAATTTGCCAATAATAATTTTAAAAAATGCACAAAAGTTAAAGATTTTTATTTGTAATGCAAAGTGCAGAAATATTTTTTAAATCATTTGAATTATGAGCAAGTGATTTTTGCTGTTATTGGTGTTTGTTATATTTGAGTAATTATGCTATAATTTGATAAAAATTTAAAATGCTTCTTTGTAGTTAATTTTCAGATTGCAATTTTATAAAACTTGTAGCATTATGATTATAGAAATAGGTTGGTAACAATTCTCATTAGGTTAATACGGCGAGGTTTTGGATTGAGTGATATTATAGTAATAATGGGAAGTTAAAAGCGAAAATTATTTATATAATAGGCGGTATGAGAACATGAAAAAAGACTTTACTGATATTATAAATGAAAGTGAATCCGAAAGATTAGGCAAGTTATATCCGGTGATACTGGAAAAATACAAATTGGAATATCCTACATTTTATCTTGCAGAAAAAGAGTTTTTGCAAAGATTATTAGGTGCAAAGATTTTAAGGATAAGTCATATTGGCTCTACCGCTGTAACAGATTTAATTTCAAAACCAACCATTGATATACTGCTCGAAGTACATGAAAATACTGATTTAACGGAAGAAATTTCTTATCTAACTCAAAACGGATATATTGTAAATCGACCGCCAAACGATATTATTATGTTTATCAAAGGTTATGGGATAAACGGTTTTGATGAGCAATGTTTTCACATACATATCAGAAATTTAGCTGATCATAATGAATTTTATTTTAGAGATTATTTAATTGCTCACCATGAAACAGCAAAGGAATATGGAGAATTAAAAAAATCTTTACAACAAAAATACAAACACGATAGAGATGCTTACACTTTTGCTAAAAGTGAATTTATTGTATGGAAAACCCCCGGTTAACCGGGGAGTAAAAAAGGGCTTAAAGCTATGAA
>CAZVNZ010000044.1:0-16400 GCA_964628515.1 uncultured Christensenellaceae bacterium | reverse complement strand
GCTGGGAATGGCGTTATACAGCAATAAAAAGGTGGCGGAAAATCGAATACGAGGAATTTTTATGAAACAGAGGAGCAAAAAAAGTGTAATAATAGCATTAAGCATGGTAACGGCAATGCTTGTAGTAACATGTTTTTCCACCGCTTGTAAGCCTACACCCACGCTTGCCCCTGTGGTTAATAAAGAAAAAGGTATAGAGTTAGAGGAGAAGGCGGAAGTAAACCCTCTTAAACAATCATCACAAGAAGAAAAACCCCAAGATGAATACGCCATTTCAAATTACGTGGCAAAAGAGCATTGGAAAGAGGATATTCAAAAAACGGAATATTTTACGGTAAATGCAGATGTGGATGTTATGGTGCCCGAAAATATGCCGGAGGAATACCCTGTGCAAATACTGGAGAAGTACGATTTATCTCAAGAAAGAGCAGACGAGCTGATTGCTTATTTTGTGGGAGAAAATCCAAAGATTTTTGAGGGAACGATGCAACTGACCAAAGCGGATTACGAGCAAGAATTAATACGCTTAAAACAAGCGCTTGCAGAAGGGGAGCAAGCTAACGATGAGGGGTATGTAGAAAGTCTTAAATCCGACATTAAGAGAACGGAAAACCTGCTTGCACAAGCACCCGAAACGGTGGATGCAAAAAGCGCAACCACAAAATTTGCGGCAAGAAGTACTAATATAATAGGGCAAACGGATGCAAGTACGGGAGAAAACTATTTAGATTTAGCTATAATACAGGGAAATGGCGAGTATGCAAAAATAATTGCATCGAGAGCCACAGAATTAGATGTGCCTTCCTTTAATTACGGTCTGGGAGTTACGGGCATGGATGAGAGTATAGCAAAAGATAGGCTAAAATCAGTAGAAATAGATAGGCAACGGGCGGAAGCCTTTCCTGAGCCGATAAAATCCGAAACGCTAACAAATGCAAACGAAACCGAGCAACAGCACAAGGAATATTTGGAAGTATTAGAAGAAATAAGCATAGATAAAACCGCTATGAGGCAAAAAGCAGTTTCTGTACTAAAGGACTTAAATATTAATGATGTAGCAATTACAGATACAGAGTACGCACTATTTGAGTATTATAACGAAACTTTTAAAAGTAATTGGCAAAACGAAAAAGCCGAAGAATTTACAAAAGCAGTACGAGTAAGATTTGTAAGACAAAACGAAGGAGTGCCTGCCTTTGCCAACAAAATGATAGGTTTTGACGGTCCGCAAAATTGGGATCAAATATATTCCGCTCCATTTAGACAGGAATCGGGAGGCATAACCTTTGACGAAAACGGCAAAATTCTTGAGTTTTATTGGAATTCCATAGCGCAATTGGTAGAAACTTCCACACCAAAAAACAAGATGATTACTATGGAAGAAGCAAAAAAGAGAGCGGTTGACCACTTATATAATGTTAATGCCAATCCTTTGCGCAGAAACGAGGAACCCGACGGCAAATACGGAAGACAGTATTTGCGCTACGAAATAGAAGATGTACGGCTAATAATGGATTACATAAATGTTAAGGATAATTTAAACCAAGCAATGATAGTACCCGTGTGGAATATAGAGGTGCAGGGGTACAGCACAACAACAGGTACCGACTCGCCACTTGACGATAAAGAAACGCTTTATAACAGTAATGTAATTGTTATAAACGCTCTTGACGGCTCTCCGGTTATGATGCCCGGGATTACTAATATGATGGGGCCGTGAGAATCGGCAGCTAATGCAACCGGTGGTTAAAGCAAAAGGAAAAATATATGCAAATACTAAATACCCTAATAGAAATAACAATATATTCCGCAATAATATTTGTGGCAATAGTAATATTTAAAAAGCTATTTAAAAATAAAATATCTCCGGTGATGCACCTTGCAATATGGTCTTTGCTGATTCTTAGGCTTGCCCTGCCCTTTACTGCGGAAAGCCAAGTTAAGTTAATAACCTACCAAGATGCCAAGGCGGTAACTCAAACCCAAGCTGTAAGCAACAGCACAAATTTGGTGCAGTTACCCCAAAATCACAATAAAAATAAAGGCATACAAAATACAAGCAATTTGCCAAATACTGTATATAATGAAGGTTTTACAAATCCGACTGCACCAAAGCAAGAAAAAACCCTTAGCGCAAAGTTGGGTGTAGCGGAAATTCTACTTATTATATGGCTTTCGGGAATAGGCGCAAGTGCAGTACGCTACATATTTGTGGGACGCAAGCTAAGAAAGCAGGTTATTTTAAACAGCGTAGGCGTTAATAAAAATGTTTATACTATGTTGATGCAATGCAAAGAAAAGTTAGGTATACGCCAAAAAGTATATTTGGTGTATCAAAAAGGATTACACAGCCCTGCCTTGTTGTTTCCAAATGTAATACTTTTGCCATACAAAGTAGAAATGAGCGACATTCAGCTGAAAATGGCTATAACCCACGAGCTTATGCACTTAAAACGCAAAGACGGTTTGGTTTGTTATTTGATGATGATACTCCTAAGTATCTACTGGTTTAACCCAATAGTTTGGCTAACCTACAAGCTAATGCGAGAGGATATGGAGACGGCATGCGATGCTATGGTAGTAAAGCAAATGCAAGCAGGTGAGCGCAAAATATACGCAAGTACAATACTAACGTTGTTTTCTCAAAACACACAAAGTCAAGGAGTGCTGGGAATGGCGTTATACAGCAATAAAAAGGTGGCGGAAAATCGAATACGAGGAATTTTTATGAAAGCTAAGAGCAAAAAAAGTGTAGTGGTTATTTTAAGCATAGTAACAGCTTTGCTTGTAGTAGCCTGTTTTTCTACCGCATGTAAACCTACTCCTAAGGAGGAGGTTGTGGTGGGGAAGGGGGAGGGGGCTTTGGAAAAAACAATTACAAAATACGAGTTTCCGCAAAATGTTTCCGATTCTCTTGCAAATGAGAAATTAGATGTCTCTATAGATGCAAAAATCATTACTCCGGAAGTAACCAAATACCCAACGTATGTCGTTACTCCACAGGATATTACACAAGATAAAATTGAGTTGTTTACAGAGGTGCTATTTGAAGGGAAACAGGCAATAGAATCAAAACCATTGCATATTACAACACAAAAAGAAATATTAATTCAAATCGAAAAAATAGAAAGTTATCTTCAAGAGCTTAAAGAAGCTGACGAGGAAAGATACACCAAAGAATTAGAAAGTTGGAAACGAGAACTACAAAATAACTACAAACTTTTGGAATTAAGCCCACCGGATTATGAACGTGTTCCGTCTGATTTAAAATTCAAAACGATTACTTCTCAAAATGAAGGTATAATCGAAAATGCGGAATATAAAAAAATAATAAATGATACATATTATCTTAATATTGAAGCAGAATTGGGAAAAGATAAGCCAGCAACATTAAATTTTGTTAAAAACAATTCAAATAAACAGAATCAAATTGTATTTCTCAATAATTACGATAATCAAATGACAAATGCTGTTGTGCAAGGAGCAGTTCAAGCAAATAAAGTCAATACCACAATTGAAGAAGCTGTAGAAGTAAGCTACGAGACATTAAAAAAGCTTAATTTAAAAGATTTTAATTTGGAAAAATGGGTTTGCAGACCTTGGGGAATATCAAATTTTACTGTAGATTATAATGTTGATGCTAATAATCGGCAAATGTATTACGAAATAGACTTTACAAGAAATAATGATGGTATTCCAATTAATTATGTCAATGAAGGAGGATTGAAATTTATTAGAATAAAAGAAGATAATGTTTATGCGGAACCTTGGTCAGAAGAATACATTTCTATTTGCGTAGACGATGATGGCGTTTTTGCTTTAAGATATGAAAAACCAATGAATGTTAAAGAAAAATTAACAGAGAATTCTGATTTAATACCATTTGAGGAAGTAATAAATAAGTTTAAGGCACAAATAGAAATAAATAATAGTTGGATGAATGATCCATATATTGAAAAAGTTTTTATAAATATAGATGAAATCAAACTGGGGTATTCAAAAATACCTAAACAAAACAATACTACTGAATATTTGCTTGTTCCAACTTGGGATTTTTATGGATATTTTGAAATAAAGTATTCTGAAGATTATCCTGATAAAGCTAATTTAAATCAAGAAAATATTTTTGTAGAGCCGGGATATTTTGCACATAGTTTTTTAAGTATTAATGCTATGGACGGTAGTATTATTAAAAGAGACATTGCTATTTAAATTTATTAATAGGAGATTGAGATGAAGAAGTTTTTAGTGATAATATTTTATTTAACATCATTATATATTTTAGTAGCATGCAATACAGAAGCAAAACAACCAATTATTACACCTGTAGAAAAGTATATTCAAAACGAGTCAAAAAGCACTCAGGAAGTTAAGTTGGGTGATCAGAAAAAAAAACATAATTTAACTTTAATAGAAAATATTGATAAAAATATAATTTGCTCTAAGGAAATAATTACAAAAAATTACACTCTTAAAATTAATTCATCTGTGGAAATTAATGCGCAAAATAACATTTCAAAGTATAGAAACCTCCCTTTTACTCAAGAAGAAGTAGATAAATATATAAAACTATTTGATAAAAACAACTCGCTTGAAAAAGATATGTATGTGAAAGTTGAAAACGTGGATGTTGGATTAAAATTTGGGATGTCTGGATGTATGCTTATTACAGATGATTTGCTTCAACCTGCATTTTTTAATATTGGAAATTATATTGATGATAAAAAACAATGTGGGATGATTTCTTATAACAATATTATTACACCATCTAACATTATTCCTCTTGCAGATAATGCAGAATCTTTAGTATCTCTACAAAATTTACTTGATTCATCTTGGTTTGATACTAAAGAAAAACTAGAATCGCTTGTAACTATTTCTGAAAAGGATGCAATAAAAATAGCAAACGATTTTTTATCTAATTTAGGAATAGATACCATGGAAATTGCCACTATTGAATTAAAACCTCAGATAGTTTCTAAAGAAAATAAATCTTATTACGATATTGTTTACTGCAACACTTTAATTAATAGTCTAAATAATGGTTTATTTGCACCAAATGAAATTGTTATTTCTACAACTATGCTTCCTCCAACCTCAAAATATGTGGCTGAACATATTTATATTGCAGTAGATGAAAGAGGTATAATAGGTTTCAGTTATGGAGGGAAAAAAGAAAAAATTGAAACATTGCAGGAAATCATAGAAGTTATTTCATTTGAAAATGCTCTTGAAATTGTTAATGAAAATATTGAAAATGAATTGTCAAATTATCCCCAAAACAGTGAGATATTAATTGATAAAATTACTTTAGGTACAGTTTACGTACCAATCGACGACCAAACAATGAAAAGCATTCCCGTGTGGGATTTTGAAGGAAAAGTATTAACACAGGAAAAAGGCATAAAAACAGGATATGCTTTACCACATAGTATTATTAGAGTTAACGCCATTGACGGCAGTATAATTAATAGGAATTTAGGCTACTAAACCAAAACCATAAGAGGTGAATTTGCAAACCCTAAAAACAGACCTAAAACGCGCCATAACATCATGGGGCTTTATAGTGGGAATAATAGGTATGGCGCTAATGTCCTTCTTTGGAGCATTTGAGCAAATATTGCCTATACTGCAAGGCGATATAAAAACGGTAATGGAAGGCTTTAGTATACAAACATTGCTTACTTCCCTGTCCTCCGATGCGGTGCTTATGGCAACACCAATATTATGTGCAATGCCCTACACTTCCGCTTTTTTAGATGAATACAAAAGCGGTTACTTAAAAGAGTATCTGCCACGCACTACCAAAAAAGCCTATGTCAGTAGCAAAGTAATTGCCACCGCTTTATCAGGCGGTTTGGTGCTGTTTGTTGGGGTGTTAATAACTTATGGGGTATTTGCGCTGTTGTTTACGCCGCTTGAAGTAGTGCCGGAAATCCCCGAGGAAATGAAAGCGATAATGGAGCAACAAGGCTTGGATGTTTCATCTCAACTAACCTTTACCACCTTTATATCAAAAGCCTTTATATTTTTCCTGTGCGGTACATTATGGGCGTTGGTGGGAGCGTTTTTTGCAAGCTTCACCCTAAATAAATATATGGCATACGCATCACCATTTATAGTATACTATGTACTAATAATCCTATGCGAGCGCTATTTTACCGATATTTATATGCTAAACCCAAAAGAATGGATACTGCAAGCAAACTTTTGGGCAGGGGGAGTGTTTGGGGTAATGCTGTTTGTTTTTGAGATTATTGTAATAGTTGCACTTGGGTTTGGGGCTTCTATGAGAGGGAGAATACGTTATGTTTAATGTAAAATTGAGAATGCAGAATGCAGAATTACACTTTAGCGTTTATACATTAAAATATTTTCTTTATTTGCTCTATATTTACTTTGTAATATTTAATTTTTGCACAAAAGAATTTACAATGCAAATTAATTCTGCATTATTAATTATCCGAAGGAGTATTTATGTATAGAATAAAACAAGTTTTTAGTGTTGCAATGTACAATTTCAGGCAATGGCATAAAAACCCTCGTATAATAATCACCTTTGCCCTTGCCTTTATACTTTGCTTTTTATTATCTGATAAAGCGGTAAAATTTGCCTTAGAGTACGAAACCACCATGCAGTTGGTAGAGGCGTTTGTTTGGACTTTTGGTGATAGTACCTCAATTTTGTTGGCGTCATTATTACTACTGTTGATGTTTGCGGATATGCCCTTTATTTGTGCAGGCACGCCCTTTTATCTGCTTAGAATAAACCGCAAAGTGTGGCTACTGGGGCAGGTGCTGTATATCGCCCTTGCAACCTTAATATATATGGTATTTATACTGCTTGCCACTTCAATTATATGTATGCACAATTCATTTGTGGGTAATATGTGGAGCGAAACAGCGGCAATACTGGGCTACAGCGGAGCAGGAGCGGCGGTCGCCTTGCCTGCCTTAGTAAAAACCTTAGAGATGTCCACACCTTATATATGTATGCTTACAATCTTTGTGTTGATGCTGTTATACACATTACTAATGGTATCAATAATGCTTGTGGTAAATATACGTAAAGGGCAGTTTTGGGGAGTAATAAGCGTATTTGCTTTTAGTCTGTACGGCTTTTTACTAAACCCACAAATATTTAAGCAGATATTTAAACTACCTGATGAACTGATGTACAAAGCCAATGTAGCGGTAGGGTGGTTATCTCCCCTAAATCAAGCCACCTATCATATGCACAATTTTGGTTATGATTTACTGCCAAGATTGTGGCATACCTATATAATATTTGGGGTACTAATAGCGGTGTGTTTTGTGGTGGCGGTGGTTAACATGAGGAAGTATAGCTTTAATTTTAGCGGAACGGAAAATTAATTAATAATGCAGAAATGCAGAATGCAGAATTGATTAGTAGGTAATTAAAAATTAGACAAATAAGATAAATTGAGAGAAAGGAAAGAATGGAAAATATGAAAGAAATGCCGGAGGATAATTCTGCATTCTGCATTATCCATTCTGCATTAACAAAAGATGGACATAGCAATAAGCGTACAACACGTATACAAAAAATTTAAGAAAAGTGAGGTTAGTAATTAAAAAAAGAACTTGAAATATAATAGGTAATGAGTGTATAATAAGAGCAGGGAAACCGTTTAAGCGGTTGGCTCGAAATGGGTTAATGATTTAATAACCGCACTCAGTACCAGTGAGAGCGGTTATTTCTTTTGAAATATTTTATATACAACAACTTTTTGGTATAAAATGAACATATAGCTCATTAATGCCGCTTACAAGCGAACAATATAAATCAAGTAGCTATATACCATTATTTTAATTACAAATAAAACTATAAAAGACAAATTGAGAGAAAGGAAAGAATGGAAAATATGCAAGAAATGTCGGAGAGATAATTCTGCATTCTGCATTATCCATTCTGCATTAACAAATGAAAGACATAGCAATAAGCGTACAACACGTACATAAAGATTTTAACGGCGAACAGGTGCTAAAAGACGTGCATCACGATTTTGAAACAGGTAAAATCCACGGCATAGTTGGCAACAACGGCAGCGGAAAAACTGTGCTGTTTAAGTGTATCTGCGGATTTTTGTTTGCATCAAAGGGCAAGATATTTATAGACTACGAGCAGGTAGGCAAGGATATGGATTTTCCCGACGATATGGGGATAATAATAGAAACCCCCGGTTTTTTGCCAAATATTTCCGGGCTTAAAAATCTGCAAATATTGGCAGGGTTAAAAAACAAAATTAGCGATAAAGAGATAATCCAAACTATAAAGTTGGTAGGCTTAGACCCATTTATGAAAAAGCATGTAGGCAAGTATTCTTTAGGTATGAGGCAACGATTAGGCATAGCCCAAGCCATAATGGAAAACCCAAGCCACCTAATATTAGACGAGCCTTTTAATGGGCTTGATAAGCAGGGAGTGGCACATATGAGAGAGGTTATAAAGGGACTTAGAGGACAAGGTAAAACGGTGTTGCTTGCAAGCCATAACGGAGCGGATATTGAGGAATTGTGCGATACCGTATGTGAGATGGACAGTGGCATACTAAGCGTTTTACGCTGAGTATGCCTGTAATTGATAATTAATAATGCAGAATGCAGAATTGAATGGTAAATAATTAATAATGCAGAAATGCAGAATGCAGAATTAATTAGTAGGTAATTAAAAAATAAATAAATAAAAATAAATTGAGAGAAAGGAAAGAATGGAAAATATGAGAGATGTGCCGGAGCAATAATTCTGCATTCTGCATTATCCATTCTGCATTAAAACGAAGTGAGCGAGCCAATAATAAGCATAAGAAACATTGTAAAAATATACAAAACCAAAAAGGTAAAGTTCAAAGCACTAAACGGAATAGATTTAGACATCTACCCCGGGGAATTTGTAGCTATCGTAGGTACTTCGGGTAGCGGAAAATCTACCTTGCTTAACTTAATGGCAGGGCTGGAGAAAGCTACAAGCGGTAAGATAATCGTAAACGAGAGAGCCATACATAAAATGAGCGAGGAAGATTTGGTGGATTTTAGGTTGGAGAACATAGGCTTTATCTTCCAAAGCTTTAACTTAATGGATATACTAACCACCCTTGAAAACGCCGCCTTTCCTTTGATGCTAAATGGCGTGGGGGTTAGAGAACGCAATAAGCAAGCTAAAGAATTACTACATACCTTAGGGTTATCCGAGCACTTGGAGCATAATCCCGACGAATTATCGGGGGGTCAGCAACAACGGGTTTGCATTGCACGAGCGCTTATCACCCGGCCTAAAATAGTGTTTGCGGACGAGCCTACCGGGAATTTAGACAGCGATACTGCGGAGCAAATATCTGATTTGCTTGAAAAAATCGTAAGTAAGGGCACTACCTTAATAATGGTAACCCATGATATAGAGCGAGCGAAATATGCGGATAGAATTGTGCATATTGCAGACGGCAGAATTTTGAAAATTGAGGTAAACAAAAAATGAAAAAAGCATTTGTAATAATAACGATAATACTAACATTGATGCTGTGCATACAGGTAGCGGTATTTGCGGAAGAGACAGAGACTATGGCAACCCAATCCCCACTGCCTACACAATCGCCATTGGTATCATCATCACCATCACCATCACCTACACAAATGCACGGTGAAATACTAACCATAGACAATGCAAACATCTATTCGGGCATGGATAAACCCTATAACAGCGGATATTTACCCACCTCGGCAAACGGTGTAGCGCACCTAATATTGCCTTTAAAACCCACCACCGCCCTTAAAGACAACACGGTAAATGTAATGCTGAACTTGGGTGATGCCACTTCATCACCCTTTGTATTCGGAAATTATGATAAAAGTGTGACATTGCAAAACCACGCTGTAACAAACGGTACATCCGACTCATATTTGATTGATGTAACCCTACCACTTTCGGACAGGCGAAAAATGGGCAGATACCCTGTTGTATTTAGTGTTTCGGGGCAAACACAATCGGGGCAGAGCTTTAGCCAAAGCTTTACGCTGTACGTCACAATCACGGACGGAATAGACCCGGATGCAACTCTCTCGCCCACGCCAACAGAGCCAACCCCCACTCCCGAGCCTACGGAAGCACCCTTACCTCAAGCAAAAGTGCTTATTACAAACTATTCAATTACGCCCAATCCCGTAATGGCAGGGGAGGAATTTACTTTAACGGTGACCTTTCAAAACACCAACGAAAATCAGAGCCTAAACAACGTAAAGGTAACAGCCAAGGGGGAAACTACGGATATTATTCCTGTGGAGGATTCCTCCTTTTACTTTAAGAAGGTAGCTAAAAAGGATAGCTTTGATGTAACTTTAAAAATGAAGGTACGTCAAGATGCCAAGCCCGTACCCCAAAAACTGCTGTTTAAAGTGGAATACGAAAACTCAAAAGCGGTGGCATTTAGTGCAGATGAGGAAATAGTTGTTCAGCTAAAACAACCCATTAGAATTGAGTACGACCCACCCAAAATACCTAAAGAAGTAAATGCAGGAGATACCATTTCCGTATCTATGAACGTGCTTAATATGGGCAAAAGCACCTTATACAACGTGCGTGTGGAGCTTGCCGCCGATGGTATAATACCCGACAGCAGTGCATTTATAGGAAATATGGAAAGTGGAACATCTAAAAAAGGTGATATTTATGCCTTTATAGGTACAAAGGATATGACAAGCGAGGATAAAAATGCAGAGAAATATGGTCAGACTTCGGGGAACATCACCATAAGCTATGAGGACGAATACGGAGAAAGCTACACTGAGGAAGTGCCCTTTAATACTATGATAAACCCACCTGTAATAGAGGTGCAGGAGGAGGAAGAGGAGGAAAAACCTCAAACCCAAAGCCAATGGTGGATTTCTGTGATAATCGCAGGGGGCATTATCGTCGCAATAGTCTTAATTATGCGACATATCAAAAAGAAAAAGCTAAAGGAATACGAAGATGAAGCTAACTGATTTAGTGCATTTAGCGGCAATAGGTTTATGGCGAAAGCGCAGCAGAACGGTGCTTACGGTAGTGGGGGTAATAATAGGCACAGCCTGTATTGTGCTTATGTTTGCCATTGGTTTATCTAACTACAATCAGTTTAATAAGCGAATTACGGACAACGCAAGCCTAACGGAGATACGCATTAACGATTACAGCAACTCCGGTTTAAGCGGTGGGGGTATTACGGACAGCATAATAACAACGGTTGAGACTATTAAGGGGGTAAAACTGGCATCACCTATGATAAACTTGCCTGTGTATATCCAAAGTGGGAAATACACCGCTAATATGCAATTAACAGGGCTAAACAGAGATTTAATAGGCAAAGAATACAAGGAAGGCAAGGTGTTTTCCAAAAATGGAACTATTCCATCTTTGGTGCTTGGAAGCGAGGCTACTAAGCAGTTTATAGAGGAAGATAATCCACCAAATTATATGAATATGCAGGACTATCACCCCGACATAGATTGGTTGAATGCACAAATGACTTTGCAGTTAGGTTATCCCGAAATGGACGAAACTATGCCAAAAAGCAGTGTATATATGGCGAACATATCGGGCGTATTAGACACCAAACAAGAAAGCGAGCAAGCCTATCAAAGTTATATTGATTTAGATGTGGCAAAAAATATCATAATGCAAAACAGAGAGTTGGCGGACAAACTGGGGCTACGGTTAGGCAGATACAACACCGCAATAATTCAAACGGAAAGTATGGAAGATGTGGAAAGTGTGTTAGAGGAAGTCAAAAAGCTTGGTTTTGAGACTTACAGCCCAACAGAGTGGATAACGCAATGGCAGGAAGAGCAATCAAGGCAACAGGGTCAGTTGTTTGCTATTGGCTTTATATCCCTATTTGTATCAGCCATAGGCATAGCAAACACCATGTACGCAAGCATTTTGGAACGCAGGCGGGATATTGGGGTTATGAAGGTGGTGGGTATGAAAATTAAGAAAATCCGCAGGCTGTTTTTAATTGAGTCCGCAATAATCGGCTTGGTTGGTGGTTTAATCGGCATTGCGGTAAGTTATATAATTGCGTTGGTGATAAACACGAGCACGGGGCAGACCACTTTTTTAGGCATGTATTTTGATGAGGGTATGAAGGTGGAAATACCCTTGTGGTTATCCCTTGGGGCGATTGGCATTGCCATAGCGGTGGGTGTGCTTTCGGGCATTTATCCGGCGAGTAAGGCTACTAAGCTAAGTCCCCTTGAGGCTATGCGTGGGGGGAAGTGAGGGGGGGTGGCAAACAGAAGGGCTCGCAACTTTTTTATGGTGATGTAAGTTAGAGAGTTATAAAGGCTGTACCGCTTTTACTTTGGTACAGCCTTTTATAAGGTGTTATTGCACCTCTGCTTTTGCAAGCATCATCTGCTTATTTAAGTTTTTGGTTTTTTCTAAAAAGTTCCTAAATGCCGGTATCAAGGAAACACCTATACAAATTGCACATTCTATGCCCACTATACTGCCGTTATAAGCAAGAGAATATAAAACGGGGTTCATACCCTCGGGGGCGTACATTCCAAAAAAAATAAATCCGCTTAAAAACTGGCATATAAATCTTGCACCGCAACCAAATGCAATACCCTTTTGCATATTGCTTTTTGCAAGGCCTGCAAGGGCAAGCAAAGAAAAGGACAACAGGTAATCGAGTACAAACTGCATAGGAGCCACGAAAAACGGCTCTTGTATAAATTGTAGCAAAGAGTAGCAAAGCCCTACAATAAGCCCTTTTTTAACGCCGTAAATGTAAGCAAATGCCATAATAGGCAACATACTTGCAGGGGTAATAGAGCCACCGAAGGGTAGAGAGAATATCTTAATAAAGGAAAGCAAAAAGGAAACCGCAACACAAATTGCCGCCGTGGTAAGCTCTCTTGTAGACCAGGAAAATTTTGTAAGCGTTCCCTCCTTTTTAAATTTGTAGCGATACAGCACTATACCTATAATCGCCACGGCAATAATCGCAATTAAAGTTATTATTGCACCTGTGGATATTTCGGAAAACTTTCCGAATGCTTCTTCAAACCAGTTCATTTTTTTACACCTCGTATTATAAATTACTATATATACTGTGTTTGTGTTTCTAACAAAAAACCCTTGCATATATTTGCAAGGGTAAAATACTTGTTTTATTATACGCTTCCCTTACTTGCATTACCATGTCAGGTTCGTGGAGTATTTTCTCAGCCTTTCAGCACCCCCAGCAGTATATTTAGTTAATTTATTTTAGCATAGTTTTTTTTGAGTGTCAAATTTTTAGTGTGGCAGTACCCGGTTAAAGTTGGCAAAAAAGCAGATATTTTTTAAAATCGTAAAATCGATTTAAAGGCTATATATAAAAATCACTCAAAAAAACAACCGCCAACCCTTGACTTTACCTAACAAAAAATATATAATTAAATACTGACACTGTAAGTACAGTACATCCTTGCTCTACAACGTATGTAGGGCCATTTGACCAAAGGGAGGTGAAAAAATGGTAAAATATGAATCACTATACATATTAAAACCTGATTTAGATGAGGAAAAGAAGGATTCACTTATTAAGAAGTTTGCAGACATCATCACAAATGATGGCGGTGTAATCGAAAAAACTGATGAGTGGGGCAAAAAGAGACTTGCATATCCTATTAACTACATCAACGACGGTTATTATGTATTGGTTACATTCGAAGCCAATCCGGATATTCCGGCAGAGCTTGAAAGAAACTACAAAATTTCAGATGATGTAATACGTTATATGGTTGTAAATTTAGAAAAAAAATAAAGGAGTGCCAAAATGAATAAAGCTATTTTGGTCGGCAACTTAACAAGGGATCCTGAGAACCGCTCAACCACAAGCGGACTTTCCGTTACTACTTTTACGGTAGCTGTTCAACGCAGATTTAAATCTCAAGACGGACAGCAACAGGCGGATTTTATTTCGGTAGTAACGTGGAGAGGGCTTGCAGATAACTGTGCTAAGTATTTATTTAAAGGTTCTAAGGTGTGTGTTGTAGGGCCTATACAAACAAGAAACTACGACGATGCAAACGGTGTAAGAAGGTATGTTACGGAAATTGTCGCAGATGAGGTAGAGTTTTTATCAAGTAAAGGAGCGCAAAGCTCTCAAGGAGGAGATTATTCTGCTCCACCACCTCCACCACCGGCGGATAACAGCTCGGACAGCTTGTTTTCTGAGGAGTTAAGCGATTTTCAACCGCTTGACGATGCAGAACTTCCCTTTTAAGAATTATTAGAGAGAAAGGAATATTCCACATGAGTGAAGAAAAAGGCAAAAGAAATATGCGCATGAGACGTCCTCGCAAAAAAGTATGTGCTTTTTGTACGGATAAAATGGACAGCATAGATTATAAAGATATACCAAGATTAAAAAGATTTATTGCTGAAGGCGGAAAAATAGCTCCAAGACGTGCCTCCGGTGTTTGTGCAAAGCATCAAAGACAGTTAGCGGTTGCTATTAAGCGTGCAAGAGTTATGGCTCTGCTACCTTACGTTTCCGAATAAATTATTAAGATTTAAAGTTGATAACGATTGACATTTTTTGTACCGCTTAGTATAATAAGTGTCAGTCGAGATGTGCCCGTAGCTCAGCTGGATAGAGCGTTTGGCTACGGACCAAAAGGTCGGGGGTTCGAATCCCTTCGGGCACACCATACATAAAACCGCTTGTTATCATGTTTCAAGCGGTTTTATATTTGGGGCTTTATGTAATAAAAGTTATTAAAAGTAATCAAAATTTAATAAAAATGCTCGTAAAAATTTCGTAAATTTAGGGAGAGTTTTCGCACCCTCGAGTCTGTGAAAAAGTTTCTGTAAATAATCCTTCTATGGTAGAATAAAAATAACCATAGGAGGCTATTAAAATGGTAAAGAAAAAAGGAATAGAAATTACGGAAGGAAAAAGAAATATCATAGCAGGATTACTTGAGGAGTATGATATTAACAGTGCAGCAGACATACAAGAAGCGCTGAAAGACTTGTTAGGAGGAACAATACAAAACATGCTTGAAAGTGAACTAACAGAGCATTTAGGGTATGAAAGCCACGAAAGAAGCGAAAGCGATAACTACAGAAATGGCAGTAAAACAAAGAAAATCAGGTCAAGTGCAGGAGAATTTGAAATTAATGTACCTCAAGACAGAAATTCAACATTCGAGCCAAAGGTGGTAGCAAAATACAGTAAGGACATATCGGAGATAGAACGCAAAATAATAACGATGTATTCATACGGAATGACAACAAGGCAAATATCGGAACAAATAGAGGATATATACGGTTTTAAAGCATCAGAGGGATTAATATCGGATATTACAGATAAAATGTTACCACAAATAGAGGAGTGGCAAAACCGAGCATTAAGCGAAGTATATCCAATAGTATTTATAGACGCAACACATTTTACAGCATACCTAAATAAGATAGCGCATACTGCATACTACTAAAGGAGTGCTGCATAGCACTTTCTTGCAAATGGTTACAGGCAACCATTTGATAAACTGCAATAGCGTAAGGGATAATGGAATAGTAAAAAAGAAAGCATGCTATACGATACTTGGAATAAATAGCGATGGGAAGAAAGAAGTAATAGGAATACATATAGGGGAAAATGAGAGTTCAAAATATTGGCCGGCTGTACTAAATGAGCTAAAAAACAGAGGAATAAAGGATATATTGATAATATGTGCGGATGGGTTAAGCGGAATAAAGGAAGCAATAGCGACAGCCTTTCCACAAACGGAATACCAAAGATGTATAGTACATCAAGTGAGAAACACATTGAAGTATGTATCACACAAAGATAAAAAGGCGTATGCAAGCGACTTAAAGCTAATTTATCATGGAACAAGTGAAGAAAAGGCATTTGAAAAAATGCTTGAATTAAAGGATAAATGGGAAGAAAAATATCCTAATTCAATGAAAAGTTGGGAGGTAAATTGGGATTGCATAAGCCCGATATTCAAGTTTTCGGCAGAGGTGAGAAAGGTAATATATACAACAAATGCAATAGAGAGCCTGCATAGTGCGTTTAGGCGGCTAAATAGCCAAAGAAGTGTATTTCCAAGCGATACATCATTATTAAAAGCACTATATTTTGCTAATTACCAAGCAACCAAAAAGTGGAGTCAACCCATTAGAAATTGGGGAAAAGTATACGGTGAGCTTTGTATAATGTATGATGGAAGGCTATGAGTAGCAAAATTAAAAATATGTATCAAGGGTAAATAAATGGCTTACGCCACCCTTGACACACATTTCCAATTTGTGCTAAATTATAATTAAGGGGGATTAAAAATCCCCCAAAAAATGCTAATTATTTTGCCATAGAAATGGAATTTACAGAAAATATTTCACAGAGCCG
>CAZVNZ010000043.1:0-17483 GCA_964628515.1 uncultured Christensenellaceae bacterium | reverse complement strand
GTAATAACATTATTTTTTTGGATAAAGTGTCACCTATCATTGACACTTCAACAATCTTTTTTAAAAATATGGGTATTTGCTATTGACTTTTAAGCGTAAAATAATTATAATGTATATTGCGTGTTGAGCTGTGCGGGCGTGGCGGAATTGGCAGACGCGCTAGACTTAGGATCTAGTACTTACGGTGTGAAGGTTCAAGTCCTTTCGCCCGCACCATACGTATTTGCGGGAGTGACTCAGTGGTAGAGTGTCGCCTTGCCAAGGCGAATGTCGCGAGTTCGAATCTCGTCTTCCGCTCCATAACTAACTGCTTGGTATCTGCTTTTTGCAGATACTGTGCATAAATCGGGTAATAGGAAACGCACAAGCGGGTGTAGCTCAATGGTAGAGCACCGGCTTCCCAAGCCGGCTACGTGGGTTCGATTCCCATCACCCGCTCCACATTTTAATAGGTTATTTTTTATGCGGGTGTGGCTCAATGGTAGAGCTCCAGCCTTCCAAGCTGGCTGCGTGGGTTCGATTCCCATCACCCGCTCCAATTTTTTTTAATGGGCCATTAGCTCAGTTGGCTAGAGCACCTGACTCTTAATCAGGGTGTCCCGGGTTCGAATCCCTGATGGCCCACCACAAAAAAGCGATTATAAAAGGATTTTTTTAATCCTTTTTTATTTTGATTTTTTGTAAATTGTGGATTTGACTAATTTTTGACTAATTTTTAAAAATATTATCCATTACTTGAGATAGGGAAATAGGGTTTATGGAAATGTGGTTGTAAATATCCATTGTCATAGCTACGGTGCTGTGGCCTAATAATTTTTGTGTTGTTTTTATGTCTACACCATTTTTTAAAAGATTTGTTGCATAGGTATGTCTTAAAATATGGGGGGTGAATGTTATTAGCTTAAATTCTTTTGTGCTTCCTGCATATTCGTTAAGTTTGCTACTTGTGTTTTTCCAAAATTTGTTGAAAGCGGATTTTGTAAAAATACTGCCATCTTTTTTGGTAAACAGCTGTAGCTCGCTACGTTCCTTTATATAATTTTTAAGCAGGCTTTTTAGTATCAGAGGTATGGGTATCTCTCGATTGCCGGCTGTAGATTTTGGGCAAGGCTTTACAATAGATTCGTTTTCGGCAAAAACTACTGTTTTGGTTACTCTTATTATATTTTGTGTAAAATCTATATCTTGAACGCCAAGGGCGAGTATTTCGCCCCTGCGTAGTCCTGCATATAAGCCGAGTGAAATAAAGACACGGCCGGAATCCGTAATATCTGCGCTTTTTATTGCTTTTAATTCTATATCTGTTAATACTCTTTTTGGGGGAGCTTTTAGAGGTGGCAGTTTTAGAAAATCTGTAATGTTTTTATATATAATCTCGTTTTCTACTGCGCTTTTAAAAATTTGCTTTAAAGTTAACCTTAATATTTGCGGAGTGCGTGTAAGCCCTGCCATTACTTTTTCTGCAAGCAGGTCTTGTAAATGAGAAACCATAATTTTTTTTATGGGAGTATTTGCAATAGGAGATGTGTTAATGTGCTTTTTTACGCATCTATCGTACATAGCATAGGTATTGTAGGTGTAATTGCTTTTATAGGCTTTTAGCCACTTAAGAGACCATTGCGCAAGTGTTATGTTTTCGTCTGCAAGTATTATGCCTTTATTTTGCAGAGAAATAAAATCTGCGTACTTTTTATCCAACTCGGATTGGGTGCGTGCGTATAGGGTTTTAAGCTGTGGCTTGCCATCGCTTTTATATCCTGTTTTTACTTGACGGCAATAACGTCCGTCTGTGCGCTTTTTGTATTTTGGCATATTAATAACCCTTTTAAATTATAAACTTTAAATTATCCTAACCTTTGGCGCAGAGCATCTTGCAATGTTTGAGATAGGCTTATGCCTGCTCGTTCTGCTTTAGTTTCCATCCATGCGGGTATGGAAACATTTTTGCGTACACTGCGGTTATCTGTTTGAGCGCGGTATAGCGTTGTATCAACATCTATTAATGCGGCAAATGCTCCTTTTTTTAGGTGAAATGCCATAGGGAGTTGTGGAGAGGCAATAGGGTAGTTGTGGTCCTCGGAGGAGCACAAGCAACCTGCGAGTGCATCTTTTATCATTTCTATTGCATCCTGCATATCCTTTCCACTTGTTACGCAACCCGGAACGTCCGGCACAGTTACAGAAAAACCGCCATTGTTTTGCGGTTCAAAAATTGCGGTATATATGTATTTCATTAGAATATCCTCCTTGTTACATATAGGCTATTTTAGCCCGGCTTCTTTTAGTATATATTTAGCGTCGTTTTCGTTAAAATCGTGTCTTTTTACAGATATGGAACGCTTTAGAGTATCGTTGCAATAGATATCGTGCTTTTTACCGTGCCTATCTAAATACCAACCGTTTTCCTTTAGCGCTTTTATAGTTTTTGCTAATGGCGTCACTTTGCGCTCCTTTCATCTCATATACATATTATACACAAAAATACACAACAATGCAAGATGTGTTGTTTTTGGCATATTACAATTATTTATGCGTTTTTCTGTAATTTGCTTAAACTGCCGATTCTAAAAATGGAGTAGAATATTCGTAAAGCTCGTGGGGGGAAATATCTCGCCCGTTTTTCCATTCTATAGTATATTCTCCTACATAAACTTGCATAAATTGCTCTTTGTCTTTTAACGAAGAATAAAATGGCATATCAAGATAAGGCTTTAAATCGAACAATTTACATTCTCCGTTATTAAAATGTACTTTTAAAATATAATTATCCATAGGGGTTACTTTTATTGGTTTTATCATATAAAACACCTCACCTTAAGGGGTCTATTCTAAATATTGCTTCATTGTTAATAAGTAGTTCGTAATTTGCTTTTATTTCCTCTTCGTGAATTGCACACCATGCAAGCAACATATTTAGCTTTTTTGGTGGAAATTCTCCGCTTAATACATTGCCGTCAAAATCTACCGCAATTTGAAACTCGTTGTAAAAAGCGTGGATATGCGGAACTTTATGCGGCGAATTACGCTCTACATAAATATATACCTTTATTCCATAAAACATACTTAAAATTGGCATTATATACTATCTCCTTTTTTCAAAAACACACCATATTTTTATTTGAATACACATATTACAATTATTTATGCGTTTTTCTGTAATTTGCCAACTGCCGTATGTTTTTTATATTTTGGATTATATTGCAAGTCGTTTGAGTATTCTAATAGTTTTTCTTGCCCTTCGGGGTTTAGGTTTCTGTAGTTTTCTATTAGTTGGGTTTCTGCTTGAGATGATTTATCGCTTAAAGATGTATCTTCTTTAGCTATGGGTTTTCCATTTTTAAAGCTTAAGTATTTTTTTTCTTCATCGTTGGCATTATAATAATCTGATACAAAATCTGGTTTTGATTTTGATAAATCATAATCATAATCACCGATTAATACATCGAATGAAGTGTTGAAAAATTTACATATTTTTACAAGTGTAGCATATTCGGGCTTGTTGCTACCATTTTCCCACATACTAACAGTTGAAGCACCTACGTTTAATTCTTTTGCTAATTCGGCTTGAGATAGTTTTTTTTCTTCTCTCAATTTTTTTAATACTATTTGAAACATAACATTTCCTCCATATTCACATTATAACATTTTAAATGGATTTTAAATAGTTTTTACAAAAAACTCATTTAAAATGTTGACAGCGTAAAAATGGGGTGCTATTATATAGATACAACATTTTAAATGAGTGAGGAAAAACAATGAATGCAATAAAACAAAAGAGAATAGAGGCTACATTGAGCCAAAGAGAACTTGCAAAAATGTTAGGTGTGAAATCAACAACTGTATCTATGTGGGAAGTTGGTACAAATTTGCCAAAAGCTAACACTTTAATAAATATGTCTAAAATTTTCAACTGTACAGTAGATGAATTGTTGCAGATTGTAAAGGAGCATAAACATTGAAAAACACAATTAAAGAACACAGAAAACTAAAAAATTTGACGCAAGAGGAGCTTTCGCAAAAAGCAGGGTTATCAAGGGTGTTTTTGGCAACGGTTGAAACGGGGATTGCGGTACCCTCTGTAAAAAATGCGTTATAAATAGCAGAAGCATTAGAATGTACGGTTGATGAGTTATTTATAAGAACTACACACCCAAAAGGAGTATAAGCGGTGGTAATAAAAATACTGGGAAGAACGTACAGCGTAGAATTTAAAAAGGAATTAAGCAACGATGAGGAAATAGGATATACAAAATTTAGGACACAAGAAATAGCGATTAAAGAAGATGTACACAAAGAATTGCAAAGGATAACTTTATTGCACGAAATAATACACAGTATATTAGCGGATTATAAAGAAACGGAAAACGAGGGAATGATAAACACCCTTGCACTTGGTATGTACCAAACCCTCAATGAAAACAAGGAACTACTTACTTTTCTTTGTTTGGGAGAGGGCACTGCCTGCGACTGATTAAACAACACAGTCAATTTATAAATTTAAAAATGAAAGGAGAATAAAAGATGGAAGAAAAAAATGGAGTAAAAATAGCAAATAAAAATTGCGATATATGTTGTTGCAACATCTGTTTTCAATGGGGATATGAACCAAGAAAAAAAGAACACGTAAAGTGCCCATACAATAGTAAGCCGTGTGTAGACTGTGATACAAAGGAATATATTAAGGAATGTATATTTATGGAGAAATCATATTAATAGCAATATCGGCATCGTAATCGGCAAGAATCCAATACAAATTTTAAGGATTATAACACAAATTAAAGAAAGGAGTATAAACCAATGAAAAGAATAAGATTGCCACGATTTTTAGAAATGACGGATATGAAGAGGAATACATTTGACAGGTACAGACACAGGGCGGAGGACCCACTGCCGTGTATAAAGATAGGTGGGTGTGTGTATGTGGATATGGATAAGTATCCTAAATGGGAAGAAAGAGAGAATCTTAAAGCTAATAAGTATTAATAAAAGGGGCTTAGATATGATTCTTTTTAAAAACATACACTTTATAGCGTTAAGGGAAGCAAACGAGATACCAAGGCAGCGCATACGCATGTTTATATACAAAATATTTAAAGGATTAGGGAGGTAACCCCCAATGTTTATATTTAAAACCCAAACAACACCAATATTAACAATAACCAAAACAGGAGCAGCTTACGACTTTGATTTTAAATCCGGCACAAAGCACGACTTACTAATAATAATATCCGCCTTGGTGGATTTAGCCAAAACTCATTGCAAAATCTCCGATGCGGATATGGAGAGGTGCGAAACAATGAAAGATGACGAGGGCTTTATATGGGGCGGAAAAGTGGGGCAGGACTATGAAAATTAGAGTAATAATAAAAGAGCCCGGACGGGGCAGCGAGTACAAATATATAGAAAACACATTAGAGGAATTACTTGCCATTGTGGGCGGATATATAGAGGTTATCCCAATCAACAACAAAGTTGTAGTAATACAAGACATTGCCGGCAAGGACAAACAGCTTGACGAAAATATCAAAATAAAGAGCATACAAACTTACGGCACGGTTGTTATTGCAGGCAAAAAAATAGGCAATGAATTTATAACCCCTTTCACGCATCAAGATTTAATGGAGATATTGGAGCATATAGAAGATTATGTACAGCAATGAAGAGATTATTGATTTATACAAGCATTGCAAACATAAAAAACAACAAATAGAAATACTTTGCGAACTGACATTACTAACACGCAAAGAAATTCTAAAAATCTTGGGTTTGAACGCAAAAGAGCATCCCCCAAAAGTTAAAGCTATAAGAGACCCTGCCTTAGAGGAGCGGAAAGAACAGCTATATAGGCAGGGCAAAAGCATTAAAGAGATGGCCCGGGAGTTAGGTGTTTGCGATAGCTGTGTAGGGGTTTGGCTTAGGAAAAAGGGGTATGGAAAGAAAACAAAAAACACAAGCCACGCAAGATATTTGGAGCAGTACAACTCAGGATTAACAGACACAGAAATTGCAACAGAGTTGGGAGTGAGCACCTCGGCGGTGCGCAGCTGGAGAAACAGAAACCATTTTAAAATCAATAAAAAGAAGGTGTAATTATGGAAAACTTTAATAAAGCGGTAAAATGCAAAGCTTGCGGAAAGCCTATAATGTTCCAACCATATTTTAACGACGATATTAAACGCAAGTGCCTGCCGGTGAATCCCCAGGCGGTATATTACGAGGAGGACACAAATGGTGATGCCCGTATACTGACATCAACAGGCAGGATTGTGCGTGGGTTTGTATTCCTACAAGGAAGTTGCGTAGGGTACATACCGCATTATATGACGTGCGACAAGCATTTGCTTAACGATTGCAAGAAAAAAGAGCAGGCCGAAAAAACTACTAAGTGTAAGGTGTGCGGAGAGGATATATCATTTATTAAAACGAAAGGCAACAAGCTGATGCCCGTTAATGTAGAGCCTGTTTTTTATAAGAAAAACGAGACGGGCGGCAAGGATAGCGTGTTGACTGTGGGCGGAGAGGTAGTGCGGTGCGATATTGTAAAAAAAGGTTGGCACGCAGACGGCTCCGGGTTTGTGCCCCACTTTGCTACCTGCAAGGGGTATAAGAAAGCAGGGGCGACCGCTCCGGGGCAGATTAGCTTGTTTGGGGGTTGAGTATGGATATTTTTGAAAATATAGAGAAAACAGAATATACAATATCGGAAAGCGGAATAAAAGTCCCATATAGCGATTGGGATAGACCGCAGGAATATTACAACAAGATTGAGGACAGAACATATACAACGCAGGAATATATAAATATGTGCAGACTTAAAGACAGAAACACGGCGCTATTTGACAAACGATGGAAATCGGCACAGGCTGTCATAGATTTGGTAGCCAAAGAAATAAACATCAATCCGCAAACGTGCGGACTAATGCTCTATGGAGTGCATCAAAAACCCAACGGAGAATTATACACTCCGCTGGCGGAGGAAATGCGAAAGTGGTTTGACAAATCCGGCGACAAGGTTAAGCTAAAAAAACGCATTACAGAGCTTGAGGCACAAATAGAAATGTTAAAAAATATGTTGAAAGGTGGGGGTTGAGTATGAATAGAAAAGAGATTACAGCACTACTATCCGAGTTGCTCGAAGAACATATAAACAAGCACAATGACCCACGCATTTACTTAGCTAAAGAAGTAACTTTTGATTATGCCACAAGCAAGACTATAAGGGTAGATTATATGAGATTTAAACCCACTAACAACAGCGTATCCGGAATTGAAAAAGGGGACTTTTATTGTTATGAAATAAAATCCTCGGTGGCAGATTTCAAAAGCAAAAACGGGCACAATTTAATAGGCGACTTAAATTATTATGTAATGCCGGAAGAGGTTTACAACGAGGTGGAAAAGCTAATAAATTACAAAGTCGGGGTTATTGTTATGAACGAGAGAGAAGAAATTTATGTAAAGAAAAACGCAAAAAGGCAGGACAGAACAAAAGCTACAAGCGAGATGTTGTTGATGATGTTTAGATCCGCTATGCGTGATGTTGTTAAAACAAAAATTAGAGGAGAATTATAAAAACACACAATATGAAAACCCAACGACAATGCGAAGCTGATGGAGGAATAACAAAAAATGATAATACCTGATAAAAAAGATGATATTTCCGAAGAACTGGAGTTAGCAGAAATGATGGTAAAAGATTTGAATAAAATATGGAAATCATATGCAAAAAAAGCATTGGAAGCTAAACAGGCAAGAGAGATAAAAGAAGAGAAAAAAGGGTTTTTGCAATATGAAACGGTCGAAGAGTTAATTAACGAAGGTTGGGGGTTTGGCGAAATTGACGAAGATACGTATTATCGTGGATTGGAATATTTTGAGAGTTTAAAAGCTCCACCCAAAATTTCTGTTATTGAACAGTACAGAAACAGAATTAAGGAAATGATTAGTAATTGGGAAGGTACAATAAACGAACTTAATGAAGAACTTAATCCAACCAATAAAAAACCGGAAGAGAATATTTTTGACAAAATGGATAGAGAGGAAAGGCAAAAAAAACAAGAAGGTCTGATGTTAAATGAGTACATAAATAAATAAAAAGAGAGGTAATTTATGAAAACACATAATATAAAAATTAATACAGAATTTTGCGATTCAGTAGTAAGCAAAGAAAAAACATTTGAATTGCGTAACAATGACAGAGGGTATCAGAAGGGCGACCATATAAAATTTCGTTCTGTAGATAAAATAGGGATGCACATCTTTCACGAAATAGAACAAAAGGAATATGAAATTACATATGTGCTTAGCGGATATGGGTTAAAAGAAGGCACGGTGGCGCTGTCAATTAGGGAAGTAAGCGAAAAAGGAGAATTATAACAATGGAACAATCAGAAAAATTAAAAGATAACTTATTAGAACAAATAACAAACTGCAAAAATATAGGCACGGAGTACAATTTAGATTTTAAATTAGACGTTCAAATGTTTCCAATCAAAATTGAGTTTACAAAAGCTCCGGACACGCAGTTAAGTATGCTGGGAAATGAGGAAGAAACAAAAAACATAATATTTTACTTTGGCTTAGATATATACATAGATATAAACAGCGCACGCCCATATTGTGAAAAAACCCTATCTAAATTAAAAAACGCATCTAAAAAATGTGTGATGGCATATTATATGCTATTACACAGCGTAAGCGCAGGAAAACTTAAAGAAGTTGTTGCGGAGTTAATTGCAGAGGCTTATGGGAGTATAAAATGAAAAAATATATAGAGTGGTATTGGTGGATACCCATAGGGATTAGTGTAGCAACTTTAGTAATATCGTTTTTGAAAGATTAAAAAAAAGGAGTATTTAAAACTATGGAAAACAAAATTAAAGAAATTAAAGTAACTGAAATCAAGCCGCACCCACAAAACCCAAGGCTTGAAATAGGAGACGTAGAGGAATTAGCGGCAAGTATAAAAGCCAAAGGCATATTACAAAACCTAACGGTAGTGGAAAGCGATGCCGGCTACACTTGCATAATAGGGCATAGACGTTTAACGGCGGCAAAGCAGGCAGGTTTAGACACCGTGCCTTGCGTGGTTGCGGAAATGAGCGAAAGAGAGCAAATAGAAACAATGCTGCTTGAAAATATGCAACGCAGCGACCTCACCATATACGAGCAGGCGCAGGGCTTTCAACTTATGATGGACTTTGGGGAAAGCATAGAAGAAATTGCGGAAAAAACAGGGTTTTCCCAAAGCACTATCCGCAGACGTGTTAAGCTTGCGGAGCTTGACAAAGAAGTATTAAAGGAAACGGTAGAGCGTGGCGCAAGCCTTATGGACTATGCCGAGCTTGAAAAGATAAAAGATATTACATTAAAAAATGAGGTACTTAAAAGCATTGGCACTAATAATTTTAAGTGGAAGTTGGAAAACGCTGTAAGCAAAGAAAAGTGGGAGGCTAAAAAAGCGGAGTTTACAGAAAAATTTAAAGAGCTTGGAATTGCGGAGCTTGACGAAACAAACAAAAAAAATGCAACGTATATACAAGGCTGGAGCAGATACGGCAAAGAGTTTAATATAAGCGAAGTGGATGATATTGATATTCAAGGAAAACATTATTATAGCACAAACGATAGCTTTATCGAATTATTTAAACACAAAGAGATTGATAAAGATGCAAAAATACAAGCAGAGCAGAAAGAGCAGGCACAACAAATAATTGATGAAAAAAGAAAAAGAATAGAAGAAATCTCCGATATAGCATATACATTGCGGGCGGACTTTATGAAAGAATTTTGGGCAGCAAAAAAACATAGCGATGCTATTTTAGAATTTGTAACTTATGCTACGTTAAGCTATAACAGATACAATAACATCATTGGAGAAGATATTTTTGCCTTTTACGAATTAAACCCTCCTGTTTTTGAAGAATGCTCGAAAAAAGAGTATTTAGAAATAATGAGAAAAAGGCTAAAAGAGATATACAACGAAAACCCACTTAACTTTATGGCGGTGATGGCGTGGGTTATGACTGACAGCAATTACGAATGTTATATTGACAAATACAGAGGTGGCGCACCGAAACACGAAGAAAACAACAATCTTGACGAAATATACGAATTTCTAAAAAAGTTAGGCTATAAAATGAGCGATGAGGAAATAAAGCTACAGAACGGCACACACGAATTATTTGAGGAGTGAGCATTATGGATTTTGAAAATATTAAAAATATGTACCCAAGCAATTACGACTGGGACAAAGCGGAAGAAATGTTGGCAGAGGGTTACGAGATACCGCAAATAGCAAAAGAATTAAATTGCAAGCTGTGGATAGTAAACGACTGGGCGCACAGGTATTATATGCAAAAAGTAAAGGAGAACAAAATGGAGAAGGTAAAAACGGTAGAGATACCCACGGAAACACCTGCACAAAAGCCTGTGGGAATATCTAAAGAAGAGACTTCAGACAAACCAATTAAGCAAAGAGGAGGCTCTGCGCCTAAATATGATTGGAATAAGGCTATGGAATTACATAAACAAGGTAAAACGGACAAGGAAATTTGCGAGGCGGTAGGCTGTGGCAGGAGCACTATTGCAATGTGGAGGAAATCCAACAATTTGCATTTTAATGGCACGGGCACGGTAGCAAAAACAGAAAAATGTATAAGCACAGACAGCGAGAAAGAAAAGGCAGAGCCAAACAAGGCGGTTAAAGCTACAGGAAAAACAAAAGAGAAAACAACAAAAGCACCGGCGCAAATAGTAAACATAAAAGAAATAGAAGATATAGAGGATGCAAACAAAGCGTTTGCATCTTTCGAGCTTGCGGAGCTTAGACGGGAGGCAACGCTTACTATTGAAATATTAAAGAGTGTTTGGGAAAAACTAAAATAGTTTCTATCGTTTCTACATTATATATATAGTAGAAAGTTAAAAACAAAAATGCGGGTGGCCCGCTTTTAAATCTCGGTGTAGTAATTAAAGTTATGACGAAAAAAAATACAACCGCAAAAAAATAGTTTAAGGATTTTTTAAAAATGTACTCTTACAAAAAAAAGACAGTTGCCGGAGCAACAATTTTAATTGAAAAATACAACTCGAGAAGACGTGCAAGAGAAGGTGGGCGGAAAATTCCACGTTGCGAAAATATAAACAGCACGGATATGGCACAGGCTAACAGAAATTATTTAAACTCTTTAAAATATCACGAGATGTTAATAAGCTCCAATTTTGGAAAAGATGATTTATTTTTAACTTTCACTTATGAGGTTGAGCCTGCATCTATCAAAGATGCAAATAAAATTATACGCAATTTCTTTAAAAGATTGAAATATCACAGAAATAAAAAAAGACTACCCAAAATAAAATGGGTGATGGTAACAGAGGACGAGCGAAGTGTAACAAAACGAGGTGGAGGAAAAGGGCGGATACATCATCACGTAATGATGAGCAAATACAGTATGGACGAAATATGCGACTTATGGACGGAAGGAAATGTACAACTTGAAAGACTGCAGGCAAACAAAAGCTACTGGGAATTGAACACATATATTTCTAAAGAGCTATCGGACAAGAAAAAGTTTTCAAGTTCAAGAAATTTAACGAAACCTGCGGAGCAAAGAGGAACACTAAAATCAAGAAAGGAAATTACAAGGCGTGAAGTTTGTCCCAAAGGGTACAAGATAGATTTTGAAAGTTGGCAGGGAAACGAAAACGGGGATTATTATTGCGTAAAATTTGTAAAAATCGGAGGAATGACGGCTAAGGAAATAGACAAGCGTATGAAATATATACAAACGGTTATACGCAATGAATATTATAGCATTTTGTCAAAAGTTAGAAAATAACTTTTGGTATAAAATGAACATATAGTTACATTACTGCGGTTCGCAAAGCGAACAATATAAATTAAGTTGCTATATAATTTAAAAATTGGGAGTGTGCAAAATGAGTGAATCAAGGCAAAATATATTTAAACTGCTGGGGGAGTTTTCTTCCCTACGCAAAGAAATCAAGGAAACGCAAGCACGCATAGCGCAGTTAGAGAAGTCTAACAAGCTATATGCAAGTGATGTTGTTAAGGGCAGCGGAAAGAACTATCCGTACATTTCCCATACCGTGAAAGTAGCAGGGGTGGCGGACTTCTCCGGCAAGATAGAGGAGCAAAACAAGGTTTTGCAAAAAAGGCTTATAAAACTGCAAGGGCTTATAAGCGAGCTGCAAAAGATTATAGACGGAATAGAGGACAGCGAGGTTAGGCGGATTATGCAATTTAGGTATGTGGACGGAAAAACCTACAAGCAGGTGGCGCAGGCAATGGGTTGCGCCGGAGACGGTAGTACACAGCTAAAGCAAATGAGGATTTATTTGCGTAAAAATTTTCTAAAAAATTAAAACTTTCCGAGTTTTCCGAGTTTTCTGTGCTATAGTATAAACTAAGCAAAGATATAAAGCTTGCTGATTAATAAATACTTCTTCTTTTAAAAATCACAAAAGGCACTTGTTAGCGCAGGTGTCTTTTGTGTTTTGGGGAAATAGCGGTTTAGCGGTTTGCACGCAGGCGCACAGGCGCGTGTGCACGCACAGGCACGCACACGCACAGGCACGCAGGCGCACGGGCACGCAGGCGCACGCACGTGCGTAATATACATTAAAGAAAATACGGAGCGGAGACAAATGGGTAAACAAAGTAAATACGAGAGCAATGTATTGCCCTATCTTGATAATATATCCGGGTGGATTAAGGAGGGGTATTTTTTAAAAGACGTTGCAAAAATGCTTAAGGTGGGAGTATCTACCTTGCGCAAATACGCCACCGAGCATAAAGAGCTTAAGCAAATAATTGATTATGATATGCAATACGCCAATGCCCTTGTAACAAACGCAATATTTAAAAGTGCGGTAGGGTATACGGAGCAAATTGTAAAGCCCGTAAAGCTGAAAAAAGGCGGAAACGAAGAAATTGTGGAGGTTAAAGAAACAGTATACGTGCCTCCGGATATCAAGGCGGCCGCACTTTGGGCGCATAACAGAAACCCGGAAAAGTGGAGCAAAAAAGAGGAGAGCAGGGTAGAAATTGCCGGCACACTAAACCTATCCCTCGAAGAAAAACTAAAGGAAATAACGGGAGAAAAATACTAAATGGCAATAAACACTAAGCTGTTTTTGGAAAAGCATTTAAAAATAAAAGACAAGCAAAGCGAGATAGTACCGCTAATGCTAAACAAGGCGCAATTAAAGCTGTACGAGGCAATAAAGGCACAGCACAGCGAGGGCAAGCCTGTACGGGCAATAATACTAAAGGCACGGCAAATGGGGTTTTCTACTTTGGTGGAGGGGATAATTTTTAAAGAGACCGCAACGCAGGCAAATATAAACAGCGGTGTTGTAACACACGAAATATCCGCAACCAACAACCTGTTTAGAATGTCTAAGCGGTTTTATGATGAGCTTGACGATGATTTTAAACCGAGCTTAAAAGCCAACAACGCAAAGATATTGGAGTTTGATTTTGCCTCGGGAAACTCCGCCATAAAATGTATGACGGCAGGAAATACCAGTATAGGCAGAAGTGACACCTTTCAAAACCTGCATATCTCCGAATACGCATATTGGGCAGGTGAGAAAAAAGAAACGCTAACGGGGCTACTGCAAGCCGTACCCAACCATAAGGACACCATGGTTATCATAGAAAGCACGGCTAACGGCTATGATGATTTTAAAGATATGTGGGATAAAGCGGTAAGCGGAGAAAATGACTTTATACCCGTGTTTTGTGCGTGGCAGGAGCATAAGGAGTACACACTTGCATATAACGGCTTTGAACTTACGGAGGAGGAAACCCGGCTAAAGGAGATATACAGCCTAACAAATGAGCAACTAACGTGGCGGAGGTGGTGCATTAAAAACAACTGCGGAGGCAACACGGATTTATTTAAACAGGAATATCCCTCTTGTGCGCAGGAGGCGTTTTTAATGAGCGGACTTCCTGTATTTGATAATGTGAAGGTTATACAGCGCATGGAGCAGTTGCGAGGCATGCAATTTAAAACAGGTGCTTTTGTATACGGGTGGAATAACCCCGAAACAAAAGACCGCATAACATCATATGAGTTTGCCCACGGTGAATATATACGCATTTACGAGGAATCAAAAGAGGGAGTGCCTTACGTTATAGGGGCGGACACAAAGGGAGAGGGCAAGGACTTTTATGGGGCGACTGTAATAGACAACACCACGGGCAGGCGTGTGGCAACCCTGCATATGCAGGTTAGCGAAAGCAAGCCTTTTACCTATCAACTGTATTGCTTAGGCAAATATTACAACGATGCACTTATTGGGGTGGAAATTAACTTTAATACCGCACCCGTGGAGGAGCTTTCTCGGCTTGACTATCCTAAGCAGTATGTACGGCGTAGGTACGATGATTTTACAAAAGCCATGCAAACGAAATTTGGTTTTAAGACGGACGGCAACACACGGCCGTTAATTATAGACAAAGAAATAGACATAATAAACAACAATACCGAGCTTTTTTATGATATACCCACTTTGCAGGAGGCAATAACCTTTGTATACAAAAACGGCAGACCGGATGCAATAGAGGGAAAGCATGACGACTTATTGTTTTCGGATATGATTGCAAACGAGATTAGGGGACAACAAAGTTTTGATGTGCAAAAAACATCACAAGAAAAAGTAAAATGGCGGGCGGACTGGTGGGAGGACTACAACAACGCAAGCGAAGAGGAAAAAGAGTATTTAATTAAAATGCGTGGAAATCCCTTTTAAACAGGATTGGAGAATATATGGAATTATTTGGAAAGCTAAAAAACAAAATTATAGAAAAGAAAGAAGTAAAGCAGGATAAGCAGGACAACACCGAGCTACTTTCTTTGTGGCAGGAAAGGTTTAGGGTTTGCGAGGAGCATTACAAGCCTGTTATAACAAAAATGGAAGATATGCAGAAACTGTATGACGGTGGGCGGAAGATACCACGAAACCCCAACATACAAAAAGAGGTAACCCTTGATGCGAGCAATGTGCAAAACATTGTGTACGAGCTTATAGAATCTCAAATAAACAGCAATATACCCTCGCCAAAGGTGGATGCCTTAAACGAGGAGGACGAGGACAGGGCGGTAATTATAGAAGAAATGTTAAGGGGGCAGTTAAACAGACTGCCCTTTGAGGTGCTAAACGACCAAGACGAGCGTGTGTGCCCAATAAACGGCGGTAGCTGGTTTTTAATTGAGTGGGACAACACCATTAAAACCCATAATACCGTGGGGGATATACAGGTGACGGCACTGCATCCCAAGCAGGTGATACCCCAAGCGGGTGTTACGGATTTTAGGCAGGGTGAGTATATTTTTGTTTTGCTTACCCAAACAAAGGAATATATAAAGCGGAGATACAACGTTGATGTGGCGGAGGAAAGCGAGGAGTATCCTTATGTGGAAAGAAAAGAGGGGGAAAACGCCAAAGACCTTGTTACCCAAATTATTTGTTATTTTAAAAACGATGCGGGCGGTGTTGGGCTGATTAGCTGGGTAAATGACACTCTTTTGGATTATATGGAGGATTATCAGGCACGCAAGCAGGAGGTGTGCAAGCAGTGCGGTGCGGTTAGAGATGGGGACACATGTATTTGCGGTAGCGATAAATTTAAGCAATCTAATCTTGATGATGAAATAATTAAAGTTGCACCCGAGGTTAATATGCCGACCCCGATGCCGGATATGCAAGGTATGCCACAAATGCAGGGAATGCAAGAGTTGGGACAGGGAATGTCTAACAATGTGCCCGAAATACCGGGCGAGCTTAACGCACCCAATTTGCTTAACGCACCGCAACAAACAGAAATAAGGGCGCCGTATTACAAGCCTAATATATTTCCGTTGGTGCTTAGAAAAAATGTATCCGAGCATGGCAAGGTGCTTGGGACTTCGGACGTAGAAAAGATTAAGGATCAGCAAATTGCAATAAATAAGTCTAACACGGTAATTGATGAAAAGATGTACAGCGGTGGCAGTTATGTTATGCTCCCCGAAAAGAAAAACATTGAGACTACGGATAAACAGCTAAAGGTGGTGCGTGTAAAGCCCGAGGAGGTAAATTTATTTAGGGTGGTAAATATTCAGCCGGATATGAGTTATGAGTTTAACAACATACAGCGCAATTATAACTCGGCAAAGGACACGCTTGGTATTACGGACAGCTTTCAAGGCAAGCCGGACAGTACGGCGCAAAGCGGAGTTGCAAAGGAAATATCCGCACGGCAGTCCTCGGGGAGACTTGAAAGCAAACGGCGTATGAAGGATGCCGCCTATCAAGAGATATTTGAAATAATATTTAAGTTTATGCTTGCTTACGCAGACGAGCCACGGAGCTTTAAAACGGAAAGCAACGGCAAGGCGGTGTATAAGCGGTTTAACAGATACGATTTTTTGAAAAAGGATGATGCAGGGGAGTATTATTACTGTGATGAGTTTTTGTTTTCTTGTGATGCAAATGGGGAGCTTGGTAGTAACAGGCAATATTTATGGGAGCAAAACCGATTAAACTTACAAAGCGGAGTGTTTGGAGACCCTGCAAACCCCGAAACATTATTGTTTTTTTGGCAATGTATGGAACGTGCGCATTACCCCAATGCAAAACTTATGAGGGCACATATTGAAAAAAAGGTGGAGGAGCAAAAAAGGGCTATGCAACAGCAACAGGCAATGCAAGAACAACTGCAACAACAAGCTATGTTACAACAGGCTATGCAACAACAAGCCATGCCACCGCCACCGCAGATGCAGGCACAGGGCGGAATGCCACCCTTGGCAATAGATGAATTACCCACAGGAGTGGAGGCACAAATGGGAGGAGGTGGAAATATTGAAATGTAATGCTTGTAACACGGATATGGTTGTGGTTTACGGCTATGACGATATTGACGTTACGGAAAAACCAAGGTTATTTAGGGTATTGGTACACGAGTGCATTAATGCCAAGTGCGTAAAGCATTTGCAAAAGGTGGAGGAGCGGTTAGAGCAACCTACCGGCATTCCTAAAACCATACCCGAATATATAGACGGTAGCAACGTATAGCTAAATAAATTACGGTGATTACGAATAATCAAAAAAAATACGGTGGCAACGGACAGCCAAAAGGAGAGAAAAATGGAAGAAACAAATGTAAATGCGGAAAGTTTAGAAAACGTGCAGAATGTGCAGAAAGAAGAGACGGACGATTTTGCGGAGTGGCAAAACGAGGAGGACGGCATAGAGGGTGAGGAGGCTACGGAGGACGCAAGGGAGGCAGACGAAACGGACGAGGCGGAGGAAGGCACGGACGTAGAGGAGCATCACCAAGAAAAAAATATGCTAAACGAATATGCACGACTTGCACGCAAGCAAGCCCAAAAAACTTTTAACGAGCTTGCCCAAAAACGTGGGTTTAACAGTATGGAAGAGTTTATGCAATGGTATGACACCGCAAT
>CAZVNZ010000042.1:0-17684 GCA_964628515.1 uncultured Christensenellaceae bacterium | reverse complement strand
CAAATTGGCACATAAAAACATTGTTTTTATGTTGAATTTCGCCTTAACGGCGAATTACACCTTGTACTGTAAGGTACTAAAAATGACCAATTTCTCTAAATCGGTCATTTTTAACAAATAAACTCAAATTATTAACCGAATTGGTTAGAATAACCAACTTAGAATAATTTGCTTCTGATTTTTTAAAGAAAAAGAAAATTAAATCATCTGCCCTGTTATTAGCAGAGGCAAAAATGTAATGGTGTTTGCAAAGAATGCACCACCTGCAAGTATAAAGCCTAACCATATGCCTTTTTTGTTTTCTTTTGAAGTTAAATCGTATTTAATAGCATAATATACAATTAAATAAAATGCTGCAACGGAGAAAATCTCTGTTGCAACAGCAAAAACAAGCAATACCGCCATCAATGTAGGGATTAAAAAAGCGCCCGACACATATATCATCAGCGAAATGCCTAAAATAATAAATGCTATGGCACTAAGTACCAATCCTGTTTTTAGTGTACCTGTATGTTTAGTTTCATTAGTTTTTTCCATTTAAGTGTAACCTCCTAATTAATGTACATTGAATGTATACTGTATGTATAATCAAGGTACATAATGTGTTTTTATGTCTTATTATTATTTTTAGCTTACATTTAATGTACATTGTGTATACATTAAATGTAGTTTTGGCGAATTATCTTTCAATATCGCCGTTTTCGTCTGTGATTTCCGCAACAACTCCTTCTCTTTCTTCATCAGCTTTATCAAGGCTCAGCTCCGCATTGAGTTGCGTTACCTTAATTATGCTGTTATTTAATTCTTCTTCATACTCAAAAGGCTTTAAAACCTCTGTTTCGGCTATTGTTAATTCCCTAATAGTGTTTTCCAAAACTATTTCCTGTTTATCCACTTGCTTTTGAATACTATCAAGAGCGTTTTCTATACGGGCAATAGTACCTTTTGGAGAATCGGAAAACTCAAAGCTGTATTCCATATTGTTTTTGAGTATGAGATTATGCTTGTTATTCCAGGTATCGTACGCCATAAATAATTGAAAGCCACGAATTTTTCCTATTTCTTTATGCTCGCTGCTAAACATTTGCTTTTTTAATGAGTGAATAGCTTCTCCTGCATCCACACGTTTGCTTACTTTGCCTAAATTAACAAGCTCAATAAGAAATTCGCTGTCTTTAGTCTTTATAGCTAATTCCATATCCTTTTTAAATTCGTTTATCTTATCTTTTATAGAAGAAATATTTGCAGGCAGATGTTTAATTGCATTTTCATACCGATATTTAGAGTTATTATGGCTTGACTTTAATTGCTGTAAAGTAGCTATTCTGACATCTATCTCCATTTTCTCTTTTATCCTCGGATTACCTGTTGCAAGCGCTTTTATTTCCGCATAATTTAGCGTTTTATCGTCTATTTCTTCCATACTTCTTGCAGGAGAATTATTTGTCATTACCTGTGAGATAAATTTTTGTTTGTTTTCTATTATCTGATAATTATACGAGTCAAATGTGCCTTCTGTAATGTATCTAAATATCTCAACTTCTTTGTTTGTATTGCCCTGTCTTAGTATTCTTCCCTCTCGCTGCTCCAAATCTGAAGGTCTCCAGGGTACATCAAGGTGATGTAGGGCAATTAACTTATCTTGAACGTTTGTACCTGCCCCCATTTTGAAGGTAGACCCTATAAGTACCCTTACAGTACCTTTACGCACTTTAGAAAACAAAACTGCCTTTTGCTCATCAGTTTTTGCCGAATGTATAAAGGCTATTTCTTCTTTAGGAATACCTTTTATTTCCAACTTATTTTTTAAATCTGTATAAACATCGAATTGCTCATTTTCTTTAGGTGTTCCAATATCCGAAAAAATAAGCTGAGTAGACCTATCCGCTTTGGTGTTCTCCCAAATATCATAAATATTATTTACCGCTACATTGATTTTACTATCTTTAAAATCTTCCAAATCCTCGTTGATAAGCCTTTGGTCGAGGGCAAGCAACCGTCCTTCGTTTGTAATTTTCAAGAAATTGTCAACCTCTGCCGGCACGCCTCTGTTATGAATTTTTTCTGCACGTTTTCCAAAGCTTTCTACAATTTCTTTTTGCATTTCGGTAGGTTTTAAAACTATTGTTGTAACCTTTCCGTTTTTAAGATTGGGCACAGGAAGGTTTAGCATTTCCCTCGTTTGTATATCGGCTACACTTGAAAATAATGTCATTAATTCAGGCAGATTATAATAATTGGCAAGCCGTGTTTTCATTCTGTACCCTTGCCCTGTGGGGTTTAAGTCAAGTGCTGTTTTGCTTTGGGCAAATGAAGACACCCAACTGTCAAAATGAGATACCCTTAACCTCGCTAAATCCTGTGGTTGCAAATACCTTTGCATAGTATAAAGCTCCGCAATGGAATTGCTTATCGGCGTCCCCGTGGCGAAGGTTAGTCCTTTATAATTACTAATCTCGTTTATATAACTGCATTTCATAAACAAGTCCTGCGCTTTTTTACTGCTTGTATTGCTTAATCCACCTACATTACGCATTTTAGTTACGTACATCAGATTTTTAAATTCGTGAGCTTCATCTATATATAAATCATCTACGCCTAACTCCTCAAAACTAATTACATCATCTTTTGCATTTGTATCTGCGAGTTTTTCAAGTTTTAATTCCAAGTTTTTACGTAATTTTTCCATTTGCTTAATAGAAAACCTCTCAGAATCTGCCGATTTTAAATCTGCAATACCCATTTCTATTTCGTCTATCTGCGTTTGAATTACTCTTTGCTGAAACTCTTTAGATAAAGGTATTTTTTCGAGCTGAGAATGCGCAATAATTATAGTGGTGTAACCGCCTGTGGCTATTTTTGCACAAAATTCTTTTCTTTTTGTGCTACTGAAATCATCTGCGGTTGCAACCAATACATTAACTGCAGGATAAAGCCTTAAAATCTCACTTGCCATCTGCTCTGTTAAATGCTTTGGTACGGCAAACATACATTTACGTGATAGCCCTAATCTTAATTTCTCTTGTGAGATGGCAGCCATTGTAAAAGATTTCCCTGCGCCGACAACGTGAGCAAGCAGTTTATTTCCTCCATAAAGCCCACGTGCAATAGCATTGTTTTGATGTGGTCTTAACTTTATTTCCGGATTTACATCGTGGAGCTTTATATTACTGCCATCATATTTTCTTGTAACAATGCAATTAAAATTTTTGTTGTAATATTCCACAAGCCTTTCTCGCCTTTTTTGGTCTTTAAAAATCCAGTTTTTAAATTCATTTTCAATTATGACTTGTTTTTCCTGTGCAATAGTTGTTTGGGCTTGATTTAATACTCGCCTTTCCTTTCCGTCTTCCATAACCGTGTCATATACCCTACTATCTCTTAAATTAAGTGATTCTTCTATGATGTCGCAAGCATTTTTACGGTGTGTGCCGTATTTCTCCATAGCAAGCACACCTGTTTTTACTTTCCCCGAAACGCTCCAAACGTCTGTGTGTGGCGAATAGTCAATATTTAAAGATTTTCTTTGGAAGTAATTTAACTCTAATAGTTGTTCCGTAAAGTTCTTAATGTCATCTGCTGGTATCCAAGTAGAGCCTAATCTAACAAAAATTTCGCTTGCTTCAAGGTCTTTAGGTTGATTTCTCTGTAATGCTTCTACATTAATATTGTACTGATTATCGTTTTGTGCAGCAATTTTTGCTGTGACAAGTTTCTCTCTGACATTTCCCGATAAATACTCATCTGCAAT
Organism: uncultured Christensenellaceae bacterium; assembly: GCA_964628515.1. Classification (GTDB taxonomy): domain Bacteria; phylum Bacillota; class Clostridia; order Christensenellales; family Christensenellaceae; genus CAZVNZ01. The sequence continues at coordinate 13,933 of CAZVNZ010000042.1, read as the reverse complement.
TACCCACTTTTCGCTTATAGGGTCCTTAAATATCTCCGTCTGTAAATCTGCTATTATTTTTTCTTTGTTAAATCCTGTTAGCTTTACCATTAAATCAATATCTACATTCGCTTTTTCAAGCATAGATATGCTTAATGCTTCGTAGGCGGTGTCGCAATGCTCTACGGGTTTGTGTGGCACTATTGTTCTTTCATAAAAAATAGGAGCTTTTTTTACAAACTCCTTATCATCGTTTAGCACCTCTAATGCCCTCAGCAACGGATACGCACTGTCTTCTTTAAAAGCTTTTCTGCACTGTGTGCTTGTAATTCTGCACTTATTTTTTTCGACGAAATTATCATATAAGATATTAAGCCTGTTTTGTGATGCTGCAATCTGTGCATCGCTAACATTATGGTCTGTTTGCAGTTTAATTAAATCACGTACGCTATCCCTTATTTTTATTAATTCCTTTATTAAAATTGCTTGTTTGTCCGTAATCTTATTTTTTTCTAAATTACCGTTTTTATAGAAAACCAGTTCATCTTGATAAACTATATAACTATAATTACGAACATTCTCCAAATCAACACTTTGGGCTTTAACCGTTTCCACTTCACTCACAGCAGGGTATTCTTTAATTTCTCCCTTAATATGTGCCATAACGGTTTTAAGCTGTTCTTTTAAATCCGCATCATCCAAGGGTAGCAATTCTGTATCTTTGTTTTTGCCGTACAAGCTGCCATATGCCATTTTCCCAAGTAACATTTGCGGATTTTTTACATAATAATTATTTACAGGTATTCCATCGGCAGTCTCGCCTAAATGTATCCACGGTGGAGTGTTTTCTAACTGTATTTCTCGTTTTTGCAAGAATATGATGTCCGTAGTTACCTTTGTCCCTGCATTTGCATAAAAAGCATTGTTTGGCAGACGTATTGCCCCCAAAAGCTCTGCTTTACTTGCAAGCTCTTTTCGAAATGCACTACTTTGCTTATCAAGTGTACCTGTTGAAGTAATAAAAGCTACAATTCCGCCCGGTCTGACTTTATCGAGGGATTTCATAAAAAAGTAATCGTGTATTTTGTAGTTTTTATCGTTATAGTCTTTATCGTTTACTCCGTAGTTTCCAAAAGGTACATTACCTACCGCCACATCAAAAGCATTATTATTAAAGTGAGTGCTTTCAAATCCGCACACCTTAATATTAGCTTTTGGGTACAGTTTTTTTGCAATATTTCCTGTTACGGTATCAAGCTCCACGCCATATAAGCTACTGTTTTTCATATTGTCGGGAAGTTTCCCAAAAAAGTTGCCAATACCCATTGCAGGCTCTAATATTCTGCCTTTAGTAAATCCAAAATCATTTAGCTTTCCGTACATTGCTTCAATAACCACGGGTGATGTATAGTGAGCATTTAACACGGATGAACGAGCTTGCTTGTATTCCTCAACAGTTAATAAACCTTTTAACTCTGCGTATTCCTTGCTCCATTTTGTATTATCTTCGTCAAAAACTTGTGGTATTCCACCCCAACCTACATATTTTGCAAGGACTTCTTGATGTTTCTTTGTTACCGCTATATTGCTTGCGTCCAGCTCTTTAACAAGCTTTATTGCCTCTATGTTGCCTTTACACTTAGATTTCGCACCCGTTGAAACCGTATCAATTTCAGAAATTTTATAGTCTTCAGATTTACTGATTTCAAAACCAACTTTGTTTTCCTCATATGCATTTATTTCTGCTATAAAACTCGGTAATTCTTTTGTAAGGGTAATTGTATGCTTTAGCTGATTGCCACAGTCTTTATTTGTTGCCTTTTCAAAAGTATCACTTCCTGTAAGCTCCTCTATATAGGGTACAATATTCGGCTGAGCATCGCTGTAAGATGCAATAGATTTTTCCAACAAATTAACATCCAGCCCCCACTTTAATGCAAAACCTGTTATTTTATCCTGCTTTGTGCTTTTGGTAATACTGTTTTGCTCCATAGTAATATCGCTGTTGTAATTAGAGGATACTGCATTGTTATATGCTGATAAAACAGCATTAGCGGTATCATTAATTTCATCCTCAATAGTTGGAGAAGAAGAAAAAACAGCCGATTTTTCATCGACTGCTTTAGTTTCTTTAACTACATTGAATATATTTAGTTGTACACTATCTCTTTTAGCACTATTTCCTCCGCTATATCGTTTATCATATAATTGTATTGAACCATCTCCATAAAATCCTTGCCGTCCGGTTTCTTGTGTTGTTTCTCCAGTTGCTCCATAATCAAATCCTTCTGCTCGTTTGCTTGCTCCTCCACTTCTTTGCAATGGCTTAGAATTCTGCCCGTCATCAAGAGTTTGTTGTACATAGACAGTTTCGACTTCTTTAGGTAATCTTTGTGAAGTGAGCCGTATTTCCCCAGTGTTATGTGACTCTCGTCCGGGAGCTCCCAGTTGGGTATTAACAGACCGTGTTCGTCCTCTACGTACTCTATCCCGTTCTCCCCTATCTCCACTACCTCTCTCTCGCTTACTCTCGTATTCATTGTTATACCTCCTTACAGATTTTTCAATATCTTTTAAAATAACTTTAGAATAATTATTAACGTTTTGCCCAAAGCCCTCCGCAAGCCGTGTATTTCTAAAAACTGATATATCGTTAAATTTTGGCTCGTATTCAATATCACATCTCTTAAAAACACAATATTTCACACTCTCTATTAAATTAGCATTATATATGTCTTTTATTTTCTCAACTTCGGCATCATCTATCATTATTTCCGAAAAGACTTCCTCAAAACTATCGTTAATCCTTTTTTCAATTTCTGTTGATATATTTTGTGTCAAATCCTTTTCTGTATTAATAATATCAAAGTCGCTGTACAAATTTTGTATAAAACTATCATTATTTTGAAATTCCCATAATTTTGGTATTGTTTCTTTTTCTCCAACTGTAGAGCTAACGTCCCAAACATATTTAACTTTATTATCTACATCTAACAAGGCAATACCTTTTTCTTTGTTTTTAATTTTTCTGCCTAATTTATTCCAAATATCGAAGGATGCACAAGCGGTAGCCTCTGTTTTTTGTTCGTATATAAGAATGCTATCTTTAAAATCATACTTATATGTATTTGTTTGTGTTTGCAAAAAATCTTTCCATCTATATTCGTCTTTAAATACGTTATTACAAGCATTTTCATAACGCTCGTACAATAAATTGTAATTAGCCATTTTTCTCACTCCGTTTATCTTTCAAAATTAACTTCATCAAGTTTAATGCTTAATAACTCGTTATAATCCTTTGCTCCTGAATTTATATCGGGCATTGAGTTTTTACATTCGTATTTTTCGCCGTATTTATCCATAAGTTGATTGATAGCCTTCCGACCGGCTGTGTCGTTATCTAAACAAAACTCAATGTTTTTTATATTTGTGTTGTTTTCAAGGAAAGTTTCAAGAGCCACAGGTGCTACACAACCTAAAGACAAATAATTAATATTTCTCCAATTTATTCCGTTTAGTCTGTCAAGAGTAATTGCACTTAAAGCATCGAGGGGGCTTTCAAATACTTTTACGGTATCTCCCAAGCATTTGGAGCACCAATTATATTTTTTCTTGCTCCCTAATGCTTCCCCTCTGTATTGGGCATATATTTCATTAACTGTATTTGTACTTCTTTTAAACGCATAAGATGCTATACCTTTTTCGTCATAGCCTATAAAAACCGCATTATGCCTGTTATCTTCGTATAGTGTGCCGTTTTTTATAAAATGATTGACTACCTCCGGATGTATTTTGCGTGTTTTTGTTAAATACGCAATTACACGTTTGTTGTTATCGTTTTTTTGTGGCAGTTGAACTAATTTAAATTCCTCTTTTCTGTCCGATATGTTATCAATTTCTTTATCTACGTTAAAATCTTTTTTTTTACTCTCTGTGCTGTAACTCTGTTTTTTATCTTCTCCCGATGATATTTTCTTTGCAAACTCGCCTTGGATGTCTAATCCTCTAAACTCGCATAGCTTTGTGACTGCATCTTGAAAACTTAGGTTTTCAAATTCTCTTACAAACTGTACAGCGTTTCCTTGGTGATATAACCCAGCTCTTGCATATTTTCCGCTCCAACGAATCCACATATTACCGTTAATTTGGCAAGAATCAAACTCTTTTAAATAAAAATATTGCCCTTTTTGAATGAGTTCAAAACCATTATTATTACAGTAACTTACTAAATCTGTTTGAGATGCTTCGAGTATTATTTCTTTTGACAAATTCATATTAATACCTCCTTATTTTAATTACATATATTGATTTAATATTTTTGATGTAGTACTAAATTTGAATACAAAAAAAACACGAATTATTCGTGCTTTTTTGCGATATACTGTGCAATGAAGTAAGTGCTTTCGCACTAATTTAAAAGATTATCTTTCCCTATCAACTGAGCTATTTTCTCTTATTAGTGGAATATTAAATAATCTTGCATAATCTTTTTGTGTTTCCACAACACGTTCACAAATAAAATTACAGAAATTTGTATCATTGATATGAGCCTGCTCTAAAGCATCTATATATTCTCGCCTTAAAACAGGAGGAATAATAGCAAGTAAATATCCGTCTTGTAACAACGCTGTATTTAATAAAAGCCGTGCAACTCTGCCATTTCCATCAATAAAAGGGTGAATGAAAACAAATTTTTTATGTAACAATGCTGCAAATTCTATTGGGTGATAGTTATTTCTATTTTTAATAATCCAAAGTGCCAATTCTTCCATTTGTTTACCGATATCACCCGGTGGGCATACCGGATGCTTAGAACCTGTGATAATTACAGGTCTTGTTCTGTATTTGCCTGCCTCGTTTTCGTCTATAGCATTGTAGAATAATCTATGTAGTTCTTTTATATAGCTTTCTTCTATTTTATTTGTCTTTATTACATTGAACATAAAATCGTAAGCTCGTGAATGTCCGCTTGCTTCATAATAATCTTTAAGCGGTTTTCCGCCAACCGTAAGCCCATCTTCCAAAACTATTTTAGTCTCGCTCAAAGAAAGAGTATTTCCTTCCAAAGCATTAGAAGACCAAGTTAAATCGATTCTGTAATAACTTTTTAATTCTTCTAACATAAAGCTATCAAATGGTCTTAGTTTGTCAATTTCGTTTTTATATAAATCTGCTTTTTCAAAAATATTCATATAATCCTCCCTATAAACAAAAGAGGGCAGAGACACCTCGATGTTCATACCCACTATCTTCTCATTTGACTGATTTTATCGTTGCTTGCCAACTGCCATAACATTCGTATAGCATTATACCGGGTTTTATCGTTGCCCGTCAACTGTTACCACATTCGTGTAACATTAGTTTCAAGTTGACCCAGTGTCAGTCCACTACTTAATTAAATTATACAAATAAAATTGAAGTATGTCAACACTAAACAGCTCCTATATCCTTGCATTTTTTCTTTTTTTCCAATGCTAAAGCCAATGCAGGAATTTCTCTGTTTAGTTTCTGTTGCCAGTATATGTCTACAGTATTCCTCGCATTATAAAGCGCCGTAAGCAAGTACGCATTAATATTTTTTATTTCGCCCTCAAAGCGACTCACACAATCTATGACGTATTCTATATGCTTTCGCTCTAAAGCCATTAGCACATCTTTTACCATTTGTGCATTTATGCTTTCTTTGCCGACAACCAAAGATTTTTTACCGGAGACAACAACAGAGCTAATAAGCTCAACAATGTTATTTACGGCATCAATGCTGTACTCCCCATCTCTTTTGATTTCCTCGTAGTCGATATTATTCTTTATGCTTGCTAAAACATCTATCTTGTCAATCTTATCAAAATTTGAAACCTCATTTTCCATTGCACATTCGTTAGTTGTATTATCTTTAGATTGATAGATAGATATTCTATTATCAGGATAGATATTATTATTATATATAGTGTGTACTTTTTTCACTTCAAGAAGTGTAGTATCTTCACTTCTTGAAGTGTATTTTTTACACTTCTGAAAATCCGTATTTGTTTCCTTCACTACCTCAATTTTAATATTTTCTTTTTCAGAAGTGTAATTATTACACTTCTTGACATCCCCATTTGTAACCTCTTTAAAATCTCTGAGAAAAATTAAAGTAGGTTTCCCTTGCCCCTGCCGTTTTTTGTCTATTAAGCCTATATCTTCAAGCTGTTTAAGCAATTTAATTGCTGTTTTATTAGAGCAACGCAACTCTTTTTGCACGTTATCTACTGTATATATAATGTACAACTTCCCCTCATCGTCTCTAAAATTGTTTGAAACGGAGAGACTTATTCTGTTTAGCATTAAACTGTACAAAATCTTTGCGCCAAAATCTATTTCGTCAAAGGCTTCGTTTTCTAACAATAGTTTTGGCACCTGAAAGAATTGATACCCCAACGCACCGCTATCCTCAATGTAACTTAAATTTAATTTTTTCATTTCTAATTTCCCCCTAAAAACAAAAAATATACTAATAGTATTAATAACGAAAACTTACGGAATTGCACCGTATAAGCTCTAATGCAGTTTTCACAAAGGGGAAAATCCCCTTTTTTTCTGTAATGTCCGCCTGTTATGTCCTTGCTACAGCATCTGCTACATTTTGTATTGTTGTTTCAAAAGTTTGAGGCAACACTACGTTAGCAATAACGAATACTGCAATCATAAGAGATGCTACAACGGCAATGCCAATTACAAGCTCGGTGGAAACCACGCCATCTTCTTTGCTGAAAAATTTGCCGAAATAATTCTTAATTTTTGCTGATTTATTCATTATAAATCCTCCTTAAATAATTTTATAATAAGCACTAAGGCTATATCATTTGTAGGTTTTCAAACACAATAAGACCCATTGGCACAGCTATTATCAATGTAAAAGAAATTACAATAATCATAAGTGCCGGGTAAGATTTTAAGGAACGTGCTTGCAATTCCTGTCTGAATCTTTCGTGCATTAAAGTACGCACATTGTTTGCATACTCGCTAAGTGCATTATTTTGATTTATACCTTGCACAATGTTAATCAAAATATTTACCAGTTGAGATATTTCGGGCATTCTTATACGTTTGGATAAATTTTCCAATGCTTTAATATGGCTACCCGATTGCATTTCAAAAACAAGAATATCTAAATCTTTTTTTAGGCAATCTCTTACCATTCTTCTATGCCTTTTAAAAAAAGAAAGAATATCCCTTGAGCTGCCAAGAGTGCTGTTTAAGCTCTCCGCTAATTGTGGTAGCTCGTTTTGAATTTGCTCATTAATTCTTATAATTTTTTTGCTATCGGATTTTTTACCCATAAAAAAAGCAATTACTGCCAAAACTGCAATAATTGCTCCAATGCCTCCCCAACCTATTATGAAAAACGGAATGGAGAATATGCCTATCAGTAGCGATTGAACAAGTGTATAAGCAATGTATACCTCCGGTTTAATAGGAATATTTAATCTTTTTAAATCATCTTTTAATTGCTCTTTTTTAAACTCATTCATAATTATTATTGGAGCTACTTTTTTTGCTATAGGCATAAGCGCCGAGTTTTCTATTTTCTTTTTGGTATTCTTGTCTTTAAATGCTTCGTATAATGCTTTTGTGCATTTTCTGTCGGGAATTTTATTTAGTGCAATAAGCAATTTATATATTCCCCAAAAAAGCACAAGCGCTATTAAAAAAATAAGTACTATATTTATCACACTTTATTCCTCCTTAACCTTATAAGGTCTGTTTGTACGCACAATCATAAATACCCCTATAATATTGATTACAGCAACTATAGCTAAGGTTACTTTGCCTGCAGTAGTAAAAAATAACTTTTCGTAAATCTGTGGCATAGTAAACATCATAATTGCAACAAAAAACAGCACAACACCAATAGAAACCAAATAGTTTCTTACGGTATTTTTCGATTCTGTCTCGTGCTCCATTTCTGTTCTTCTCAGTATGCTCAAAGAGGATACTATGCCTGTGAGCCCGTATCTTAAAATACTGTCGTCTTGGCAATGAATAAGTTTGTCGCACCACTCGTGCCAAAAATAATTATCGTTTTTATTTCTCATATTTCTAATGGCATCCGAAACATTAGGATTAATGTGCGTTACCTCAACCAAAAACTGTTTAAAAATCCCATCGAGTGGTGCTTGCAGGGATTCTAAGGAGTTTTCTACGGATACACGTAAATCATTTGTTTGTATGTAACTGTTTGTAATTATAGTAATGGCATTTTCCAGGGAATTATTTACGATTTTTGTGTATTCTTGTGTTCTAAAATAAATAATAGCCAAAGGTATGGCTGCAAGACTTGGCATCAAAACTATGCCCAAAAGCAAGTTGTCTAAGAGTAACCCTACAAAAAAACCTGTTAGGGCAAGCAATACTGCCGATACTTTATATGTGTTTACTTTTTCGTCCATACCCGAGGCTATAAGCATCTGCTCTGCGGATAATAATATTTTTCTGATACCTTTAGGATTTTTACCTGTAATCTGCTCAATTTTACGTTTACGCAATTCGTGTTTCTTTAAAGATTTACTCTCAAAGAATTTTTTAACGTCCACTCCAAATATGATAAACATAAGTACCGCAAGCAATATAAACAAAAGTAGATATACAATAAAATCCTGCATATTAACCATCTCCTCTTTCGTTGAATTTTTCCTGTATTCTTTCCGATACCTCACCTATTTTAATGTGTTTCTTTTTTTTGAAATCGTATTTAAACAAGGGATTTACATTTACACCTCCGTCAGCCGTATATCTCAGTCCTTCCGTTATTGATACGATTTTTCTTTTACCGCTACCCGTTTTACAAGTATGAACTATTATAGGAAAAGCAGATACAACAAGCTCGTAAATTTGCGTTCCCGAAAAAGAATGTGCGGACGGTTCTTCTGCAAACATTAGTGCCAGTCTCTCGTAGGTTTCCCTTATGCCTGCTGCGTGAAGTGTTGATATTACACTATGCCCTGTTATAGAGGCATTTACCGCAATAAAGGCTTCCTCTCCACGCATTTCTGCTAAAACAATAATGTCGGGAGTGTACCTTAATGCTCTACGTGCTAAGGATTTAGCGGAAACGTTCATACTCTCGTTCTCGTGAGGTCGGGTAACCCAGTGTATTACACTTGTAATTATATTGCCGTCATCATCTTTTCTTACAAGGTCAAATTCTCGTGTGTCTTCTTCTATGGTAATTATCCTTTTTGACAGCTCTACATTTGAAAGTAAATATGACACATTAGTGGTTTTTCCGCTCCCTGTTTCTCCTGCAAACAATACCGATATGCCACAAGCTACACATTTTTCTAAAAAGTCAAGCATTTCGGTAGTGGCGGTATCCCATTCTAATATTTGTTCTCTTGTTACAAATGTTTTTCTCTGCCGTCTTATTGCAAATGAAGCAGCAACATCTTTATCGCATATAGGACAAGCCGTGCCGGCTAATCTAACTCCCGGCAACACTCTTGCCTCTTCTGTTGGTGTTGCATTATCAAGCACTTTTCCGCCTATTTGCATTAGCTTGTTTATTTGGTCGATAGCCACTTGCGGAGTTCTGAAATGCTCTTTATATTTTTCTTTCCTACCATCAGCATAAATTACTTCAATATCGTCCCACGCATTTCCGCAAATTTCCTCTACATCATCATTATAAAGAAGCTCATCTAAAAACCCAAAACCGCTCATTTCGGAAATCAGTTTATCTATTAAAGCATTTTTATCTTTAATATGACTATCTTTAATATATTCGTGTTTCGATAGCCAAATTTCCAAAATAGCTCTTAAATTCCCCTTGGAAGTTCTTATCTTATTTTCTATAACATCAGCTAATGTATCTACGTGGTTTGATGCAATATAACTTCTTGCTTCGGCTAATAAGTCGTTGAAATTTATGCTTGTATCAACTTCAAAATCCGATGTACTGTTTTTTACAATATCACTTAGTGCCATATACTACACCTCCGTTCTCTCAGATATATCTTCCCGGTTTTCATTCGATATACTCTCAATATCTACTGCAATTTTTTTAATTTCTTCAAGCCATTTTTTTGCAGATTTGCCTTTTGCTTCGTTCATCGTTGCATTGCAGGCATTGCAAAAAATTATCCCATCTGAATACGGCAATACATATTTCGCCTTAATTTGAGCAAGCTCCTGAAATGTTTCTATATCTTCGTATTCTTTTACTTTAGATAGCACATATTCAACATTTGCAACGTTTTTTACCATAGGCTTTATGGATTTTAAATAAAACATACCTTGAACATCTGCGGTGGCTAAAATCAGCACTTTATCGGCTTTAATTACTTGCGAAATGAAAGGGTCTGTTTTTTGTGAGGATAAATCAATAATAGTGTGTTGTAAATCTTCACCGCATCCGGATATGAAGTATTCTGCTTGGCTTGTATAGTTGTTATCAAGCCCAACGCTTTCGAATGTGAAAATGTCATCGGTTTTTATAGTTCCTGCGTGAAATAACCCGTTTATCTTTTCATCTTTATACAAATATGGATTTACATTCTTCTTTGAAACCGTAGACACATAATAACCAAGAGAATAAACTTCCTCGTTATATATAGTAGGCTGTGTTAAATCCGTATTTACTATGGCTACAAGGTTATCCTTTGCAAGCAGTCTCCCTATTTCTTTTGCAACGGAAGATTTACCGCTACCGTCTCGCCCTATTATCGCAATTACCATATCAGCTCCTCCTTACTTATGAATTTCTCCCTCTCCTCTCCTCTTGCAACGAACACAACGTGCAGGGACTTATCTTGTTCTATTCCTACAAGTTTTTTTGCTTGTTCTTCAGTAACATATAAGGAAATAGTAACGGGTGTGGAGTTGGTTATTTTATTGCCATCTTTGTCGGTAGTTACTGTTGTATTGCTTAGAATCGAGCACACCTCTACAAACCTCAAATCATCATATAATATGCCAAGACTACCTGTCGTTTGTTGAATTTGTTGCTGTTGTTGCGCCTGCTCCTCAGTAGTAATTAGTGCAGAATCTGCATCTGTAGTTTCTGAGTTTTCTTCACCGTCAATATTTAAGGACTCTACTCCTGCATTTGCATCTATTTGAGCATCCTCGGCATATACATTTCTCATTATGTAATTGTTGCTTTTGGGCACGGTATACAGAGCAACTACATCCCCTTTTTCCAAAGCACCCGAAACACCTGCAGCCGTAGATGGTATAGTAAGAGAGATTACATTTTTATCGTGTTTTTTAAAGCTTTCCAATTCGTTTGTTACAAGCACAGGGTTGTCCGATAATTTTTGTGCTTTAATGTAATCCCCCTTTAACATTTTTATAGATGCGTATTTACCGATTATTGCATCCTTTTTAAGCATAGCCCCCTCGGGCAAATCACTTCTTAAAACCTGTATTTCCTGCACCATCTCGTCCATAATTTGCGTATTTTCGTTAATGTCTTGCATTGCTACAAATGTTAATGCCGTTTGAGTTTTATACTTTTGTGAAATCATATAAAACCCAACTACAAATACAATAGATAGTGCTATTGCTACCGCTCCCAATAACTTTTTTTTGTTTGAATAATTCATATAACTGAAATCTCCTTTATAATATAATAAATAAGTATAAGGGCAGCTCCGGGAGCATAATATGCCCCCATTGCCACCATTTGTTGTTTAGGGTATTGTGCAACCCTAAATATAATAGTAGTTATTCCTAAGAGTATTATAGAAAAAAGAAAGGGATATACTCCTAAGAATAGCGCACTAACAAAAAATAATTTAATATCTCCCGCTCCGCAAGTTTTATATGCAAAAACAAGTAATAATGTAAGTACAATTATTGCAAGTATTATTCTTGAAACATCAAATACAATAAGCTGTAACAATACTCCAAGGACAAGCATAATCAGTATAGCTACATTGGGAATAATGCGTTTTTTGTAGTCAATAACTCCGCACACTAAAATTGCGCATAAAAATAGCACATACAAAATGTGCTTGATTGTTTCTGTATTCATTTATCAATATCTCCATTAATGTTTAAACAAAAGTAGCCAAAAAGCAAAAATGCTTAGGTGGCTACTCTTGCTTAGGGGGCTTAATTATCTGTTACCCGAAGTAACTCTGTCATACATATCTCCAACTATTTCTACATCACCGTTTACCGCAACACTTGATAGTTGTCCTGCAGGTGTATAACCGCTAATTGCATAACTCAAAGCCTTATAATCACCATCGGGAAACCACTTAGGTGTATAGTGTACGGAATAACCTTTTACGCTCAATGGATTTATTTTCATAATCCATTTACGCATAAAATCATTTCCGCCGGCAACTGCTTGCAATTTTTCGTGATACCCTGCAAACGGTGGGTCTCCGTAATTTGTTTCGGGGTAGTATGTTCTTACTATTTGAGCACCAACGATTAAGTTGGGGCGGTCGTAGTTAGTATCTATTTTTGTTATAGTAAAGCCTTCCAAACCAAAACCGCTCTCTATTTCGTTTGGTGTCTCTTCCCTTGCTACATAGGATGCAGGCATCATTATAAACTCCTGTGTTAGAGTTGCATAGTAAGACCGTACTTCATACTCTTTGTCGCCTTTTTTGCGTATTTCCTCCCAAAACGTCGTGTCTGTATAAGGTATGTCGGGTGGCTCTGGAATTGTACCTGGGTCTATAACATCTATAACAGGCGGAGTAGTTTCTTCCTGCACTACAATTCTTATTGTAGCTACGTTATTATTCTCCAACTCTTCAGGTACAATATCTGTTGGGTCTGCCGTTACAGTCATTGTATATGTGCCTGCAACACTTGGCATACGCACTCTGAAGGATGCTATATTTCCACCTGCCGAATGAAATCCCGTAGGATAATTGGGTGTAGCAGTAGGAATATCTATTTTATCAGCATAATCCTTGCCGTTTAGATGCAAGCGGATATTAACACCATCGCTTGATATTTTACCAATGTTACGAATTTTGGCAGATATTATAGCCTCGTAGCCTGCTTTAAATATTTGATTATTAACTACATTGTGCCATACAGGAGTAAAATCGGGTTTGCCCGGATTTAGTGTCAGCTTTATGGTATTGGTATTGTTGTCTTCTCGAAGCTCGTCCACAACGTTGTATACATCTGCGGTTGCCGTGGCATCCACATTGCGTGCTTCTACACGTATTGGGTTTACAAACCGCCACGTAACACTTGTGCCTGCTCCGGGAGCAAGCGAACCTATCTCTACTTCAAAATATGGATTATTTTCGGGTGCTTGTGATTGGTCGAAACCTTCAAGTTGCATACTGTCGGGGGCAATTTGAGAAAGCTGTAATGTGTTTGCCCCTGCATTTGCCTTGCCAATATTACGCACAGTAGCCGTAATTACAATAATTTCCCCTGCCTCAAACACTTTGTCGGGCTCTTTGTTTGTAAGTACACTTTCAACTACTAAATCGGGTTTTAGACGCTCCGCTACAGCATTATTTGTAGCACTATTGTCGTTCTCGTTTGTTTCGGGGATAATGTTTTCGGGGTCTACCGTTGCGGTAAATGTACTCGTAGTATCTGCTGTTAAAGCTCCGCTTTTAATGTTCCAAGTAACATTTACACTTTCTCCGGGAGCAAGTCGATTTATAGTTTTATTCGGACTTGTAATTGTAAAGGAATTTGAAGGGCTTACCGTTAGTCGTACAGGGATGTTGGTAAGAGTATTACCGCCTGTGTTTTTAACCACCGCTGTTGCCGTGCCGTTTTCCTCTGCCTCGTATGTTTGCTTATCCGTTACAACACTCATCATAGTTAGGTTGTTGTTTGGCTTTATGGTGATAGCCTTGTTGCCTACATTGTCATTTTCTTTAAGCTCCACGTTATTGTCGTATCTATCCGCTTTTGCCCATAGATTAAATGATGTATTTGCACTAACCGACGGTGCCGTAATATTAAATGTATATGTTGCTGT
>CAZVNZ010000041.1:0-18104 GCA_964628515.1 uncultured Christensenellaceae bacterium | reverse complement strand
ATAGCTACCTTATTATAAGACGCAAAGCGTCTAACATAAATCAAGATGCTATATAAAAAACGAGCGAACAATTTGTCCGCCCTAATACTTAATTTAGTTTTATTCCGCAGATATGTAGTAATCGTATACAAACTGCCCTCCGTAAAGTAACTCGCAATCCACATTTTTATAATTTTGCTCTACAATTTTAAATACTTTTTGCGCATCCTCTTCCAAAACGTCTTTACCGTAATATATGGAAACTATTTCTTTTTCCTCGGTTATCATATATTTAAGTAAATCCTTTGCCACTTCTAAAATATCTGTGTTATTTGCTACAATATTATCCTTGCAAATGCCTATATATTCGCCGTCTTTAATATTGCTGCCGTTATATTTAGTATCCCTTACCGCTTTTGTTATCTGCCCTGTTGTAACGTGAAAAATTGCTTTTTCCATTGCGGATTTATTGGCATCGATATCCGCGTCCGGGTCGTAAGCTACCCCTGCCGCTATACCTTCAGTCATGGAATTTGAGTGTACAACACATACATTTTTTTTAGAAAGCATACCTGCTTGGTCTGCCGCTAAAATAATGTTTTTATTGTTGGGAAGGACAATAACGTTATCCGAAGGTACTTTTTCTATGGCTTGTAAAATATCTTGTGTGGAGGGGTTAAGAGATTGTCCGCCTTCCACAAAGCAGTCCACCTGCCAGTCTTTAAGTATTTGCATAATACCATCCCCCGATACTACCGCTACAACACCGACAGATTTTTTTCCCGTAGGCAATATTTCTTCTGCAAGCTCTCGGTGTTGTTCTTTCATATTATCTATTTTTATTTTGCTAAGTTCCCCTAATGCTTGGGCTTTTTGCAACACACTTCCCGGCTCGTTAGTGTGGACATGCACCTTTACTAAGTCAATATCCCCAACCACAAGCACACAATCCCCTAATTTTGCAAGGTCGTTCCTAAAAGTGTCTATATCTCGCTCTAAAATGTAATCGTATAAGTTTTTAATAAAAAATTCCGTACAATACGCAAACTGAATATCAGTGTTTTTTTCTGTGTTTTTAAAGTTGTTTAGCTCTTCTTTAACATCAAAGTAATCTTTTTTAATAACTTCCTTACCGTCAAGCACCGCCTTAAAGCCCATAACAATAGCAATAAAGCCTGCACCGCCGGCGTCTACCACACCTGCCTCTTTAAGCACGGGCAACATTTCCGGGGTCTGCTTTAGGATTTTTTCCCCTTCGGAAATCATATGCACAATTTGCTCGTAAACATCGGTGTTTTTGCCTGCGTATGCGGTAGCCGCATCTGCCATAATACGAGCAACCGTGAGTATAGTGCCTTCCTTAGGCTTCATAACGGCTTTATAGGCATATTTAACACCTCTTTGCATTGCATCTGCAATTAATTTGGTATTAAACTCTCCGTCTCTTTTACAAAGAGCATCACTAAAACCCGAAAAAATTTGAGAAAGTATTACACCCGAGTTTCCCCTCGCCCCTTTTAGTGCGCCTAAACTTAGTGCTTTTGCTACTTTGGTTAAGTCATCCTCCTCAACTGAGGCAACCTCTTTTGCGGCAGCTATCATAGTTAGAGACATATTAGTGCCTGTATCTCCGTCCGGAACGGGAAAAACGTTTAAGGAATCGAGAACTTCTTTGTTATTTTCCAACACGGAAGCAGCGCCTATAATCATACTTTTAAGCTGATGGCTTGTAAGTGTGTTTATCAACTGAATTCTCCTTAAAAAATATTACTGTTACACTTTTTTAGTTATACTTGGATGCCTTGTACAACAATATCTACGCTTGATACATTAAGTCCTGTGTCTTTTTCTATTGCGTATTTTACTTTATCTATAATATTTTCTGCAACGGCAGAAAGTGTAACTCCGTATTTTACCGTAATAAAAAGTTGAACCACAACATTCTCGCTACCGTCCGTTTTGATTTTTACGCCTTTTCTTAAGTTATCGTTTTTGAATACATCTACTATTTGGTCTGCAATTTTCTTTTGTGCCATACCCACAAGCCCGTAACATTCAACAGCATTAAGACCGGCAATTGTGCTTAAATAGTCGTCTTGATATGTAATTTTTCCATAATTATTTTTTAATGTAGCAGCCATAATTTGACCTCCGTATTTTATTTATTATAATATATCATAAATACCTACTGTTTTCAAGCAATATAATTGTAACTAACGGTTGCCGATTGTTATATCCCTGTTGTATAATTAAATATAAACTTTAATTAAATGTATAAACGATTGTTTTTTATAAATAGTAACTTTTTTTAAAAAAACACTTGCAATATGTATGTAATAATGTTAAAATAATTAACGTTGTAATTATAATGATGTACAAACATCAAGGAGGTGTTTTTGATGGCAAAGTTTTGCGAAGTGTGTAATAAAGGTGTTTCATCGGGTAACCGAGTTAGTCATTCTCACAGAAAATCTAAAAGAATATGGGCACCGAATGTTCAGAGAGTAAGAGTTGTCGAGGGCGGTACTCCTATGAGAAAATATGTGTGCACTCGTTGCTTGCGTTCGGGCAAGGTAGAAAGATATATATAATATTACACTATGTACTTAAAACCGGTTTTGCCGGTTTTTTTGTTTACCCAAACATTTATTTTACAACCAAAGATGCTCTTTTAGGGTGCTTATGCTCGTTAGAAGATCATCATTTTCCTATTGCATCTCCAAGTCTACCTACTGTTTTTCTTTTAAAAAACTGAGAATTTGCCGCATTAATAGACGTAGACACAACCGAGTATCGTGTACAAACGGATAACCGAAGTGTACGTAAAAATATTTCTATACCGGCATGGATGGAAGCTAAAGCGCAACGTGAGGGAATAAGTTTATCCCAAACATTGCAAGAGGCATTACGAAAGAAATTAGTATAATAATAACTACTTTATACATATAGATTTTTTCCAAAAAATTGACACAATAGTATTACTATGCTAATATTTTTCTATAAGTAGAACTACTTTTTGATGGTGCTATATTGCACATGGTGGCAGTTCCTTAACAAAACTGCGAGAATTTAACTTTAAGGTGGTTCTTTTTTGTTTGTTTTTATTTTAGACAAAAATAATAGACTCGAAAAATCCGCTAAAACCGAAGGTTTTAAGGGATACACACATCAAAGTAGCAGAAAAAAACGTGCAATTTAAAAAATCGCAGTCCACAAGCCAAACTGCGAATTGGGTTTTCTTTTGCTTATTAGGATGGTAGTGGTAGTAAAAGTGCTGCGCACGCTATCAAATCGGAAGTTAAGTTTTTGCTTCGCAAAAATTAACCGCTGGACTGAATAAAATCCACTGTCGCCTACGGCTCGGTGGATTTTTTCATTCCATGTGTGGTGGGCCATCAGGGATTCGAACCCGGGACACCCTGATTAAGAGTCAGAAATTTTACTATTATTCACTATTAAGCACACTTACTCATATTTGCCAAAAACCTTTTTAAATAAGCTTTTTTCGCAATCATACTTACCCATATATACCAATAATTTATCAGTCAAAAATTAGTCAATCGTAAAAAAAATTAGTCAAAAATTAGTCAAAAAAAGGGAGCAGTCAGCTCCCTTTTTTAAATACACTCTGTGCCACAACAGCCTTCTTTTTATAAAGCTCCTCTAACTTTTCATCTTCAGCAATAAACTTCTCCACCGCCGCCCGATACTCACCGTTTGCGGCAACCTCTCCTTGAATTATGCGCGCCTGCAATCGTATCAAATAAACCTCCGCCGTATGCCTTGCAGCTTTCTGCACATCAATATCGTTACTTATTTCTCTAAACCTGTGATTATGCCCCTCCTCCACCTTGATGCGCTGTTTCAAATAAATAACGATAATCCCCGATGTACCCAAGATAGCAATAATAACCTCAAGCGCAACTCTAACAATCTCTCTTGTTTCCATTTAACGCAACCAACCTCATATATTTATTAAGTAATTCATTTATGATTTTAAGCATTATTCCTCTTCCGTTCCTTTATTTGCGCCTATCCCAAATTGTTTTGCTATTTGATTTACTCCAGTTGCTGTAAATCCGCTTACAACACCTATTGCAAAAGCGGTTAAAAAATCGTTTGCAGGATATTCCGATATAACCACCATTGCCACCACACCAAGTACGCCACCACTTATACCTGCTATTACAGGCAACCACTTGTTATCAATCTGCGTTGCTTTAACTGCGTTACAAATCAAGTAGCAAATTACCACTATTACAGGAATTGCCACCAAACCTAAATCTTGAATATTCATAAAATTACGCCTCCTCTATATACTTAAGCCAAACCCAACCAATCTCATTTCCAACATACACCCGTGCCCAATCCTCTCCGGGCACATACCTATCCAGCTTAACCGTGTCCCCCTTGTGCAGTACCTTAAGCACCTTAGACTTAGTGCTGTCACCCTCTCTAAAATTAAGCGTACCAACCGCAACTTTCCATATAAGCGGATTTTTTTCATCGGGAATTAAGTTATCATTCCCAAGAGCGTAAGCACGTATTTCTTCCGTGGGGAAGTATCTCCCCGGGCAATCGGTGTAAGTACCGCCCGCAATTTCTTTATGCGACTTAATGTCTTTAATTCCGTAATACTTAGCCACGTCTCGTGTAATCTGCTTTAAAGCTCCAAGCTGTGCGGCCGGCATTTGGTTTTTCTCCATATTGCCAAGTGCAACAATCCCCACACTTCGAGCATTAACTCCCTTCGTGGTTGGATAAGAGTTGTTTGTGTGTCCGCCCACAGTATCAAGCCCCCGACCCCACACAACAGTACCGTCCTTTTGCACGCAAATATTGTAGTCAATACCCTTGTGTCCTTTGCTTTGGTGATAAGCGTTGATACTCTGCACCGTCTCCGTTGTGCCGCCCTCGGTGTGGTGGAGCACAATTAAATCCGTCTTTTTGCGTTTTTCAAGCGCCTTGAGTTTTAAATTGTAGTTTTTCACATACTCGAACATTTGTTTTTCCTCCAAAAAAAATAATATTAAAAAAGAGCGTTAAGCTCTAATTTGTAAGGTTTATGCCGTCCTTTTCCACATATAGCAAGTAATGTATGGTTGTAAGTTGTTGTGTGCAGCTCCACCACCTCTATTGTTAATAAAGCCGTCTACAGTTGCAGTTGCTCCATATTCAGTAGATCCGGCTAAAGCATATCCACCAAATGCCGTGGCACTATGATTAAACGATATAGGGTGATTATGTGCCGGCATTTCATTAACAGTTAAAACATGAGTCTTACTCCCCCCCGTTTTCTCAACGGTATTAAATTCAACCTGCGCCGTATCAACCCCCACAGGCACACGCCCTTTCCCCCACTCTACCCAAGTCCCTATGCCAAATAGAGTTTTAGGATTCGTAGCAACCGCACTCATATATATGCACCCAACGGGGTATATTTTTGATAGCAACTCGTTTTCGGTTTTGTTATTAAATTTTTCCGCATCAATCGCCCTTAACGCCTTAAGTACAACCCCAATACCCCCCTCATTAACAAACTCCGCCTTACTCATATCCCCGGCACCAATGGCAAGTATCTTCTCATCAACATAATCAAGTGCAGACTCAATTCCGCCCTGCACATCACTAAAGCCCCTGCCCTTATAATCGGAAGCCCCAATATTTCTGCCACCTACTGCGCTTGCCAATATATCAACAAGCTCATTAAACCTGCCTAATGCAATCATATTTTTAGCAATATAATCAAACCTTTCTTTCAGTTCTTGTGCGGTTAAACCTTCGTTACTCGGCTCATCGGGCAACGAAGATATGTCCTTACCCTCAAATTCACTTTCTTTAAACTTCAAATTTTCAATGCTCATTTTTTACCTCCCAGTAAATTCTTGTATTTTCCTAACAAATTGCTATTTGCTATTACATCTTTTTCTTGCGATTCTCCTATAGCGGCGTTATTTAAGTATGTCCGCCCTGCCAGCATTTTAGAAACATCCGGCCGTATATCCCTATAACCGTTTATAGTTTTGCCGCTTGGAACATTAAATCCTGCCATCCGTGCCTTATGCTCCGCAAGGTTGATTTTCGGTCTAAGAACTCCAACATTTACAGCTTTAGGCACACCGCTCGGTTTTTTCTTTAAAAGAGCAATCCTCTCCTTAATATGCTTTTGGTCTAACCTGCTTTTTTCAATGCTCTTTTTATGAAGAAGCTCCGCGGTCTTATCCGCCTTTAGTTTACCTGCTCCCGTGCCTTTTTTGGAAGAACGTCCGCCACCTTTAGCCCGTCTGCCTCCGCTTGTTCTTTTACTACCACCTTCATCGCCTACACCATCCGTAGCTTGTGTATCTGCCGTGCGCCCTCTGCTAACCTTTAGCCACTCATACATTTGCTCCTTAGCATTTGCAGGTATTTTGTTATTACTCTCCACCCAGTTATATATCTGCTCGTTGCGTTCCCCCTTGTTTCCAACCGTGCCCCAGCTATACATATAAGCCTCAACATAAAGCTCGTTAGCTATTCCTAAATCGGTAGCAACATTCATTTTCTTTTTAGCGGTAGCACTTAGTAAAAACTCCTTAGCAACGTTGTTTAATTGCTCCTTAGGTAGCCCCAACCCCTGCAAAAACTCTAATTTCCTGTCACCCTGTGCTGTAAATCTGCTATCTATATACGCATAATCCTCTACGGTTATTCCCATATCAGCTATTTTTGCCAAAGTTTCTTTTTTGTACTTAGGTATCTCTATACCCTCGGCGGCTTTTATAAAGTTGCCCTGTGCAGAATTTGCAACACTACTCCCACTACTGCTACTTACGATTTTTTCATCTTGATTATTCTTATAATCCACCCCCGTAGCCTGTTTAATTTTATCCCAACTTGCAGTACCATCCGTTACTTTTTTGCCTACATTAAATACCTCATATAAATACGCCTGTTGTTTTTCGTCTAACTTGGCATCGGTTAGTATATCTTTTTTCTGCAAACCTGCGGTGTTGGCAACAGTCTTTCCATTTTCGTCCTTAATGCCCTTCACATCGTAAATGCTATTGTAAATATCTATAAATTTGCCCTTATCTATTTTAAAATCATTTGTAGCCGTGTCAGCTTTTTCCGCAAATTCATCATTAAAAAGCATATCTTTATACAAGCCGTAAGTAAGCTCTTTGGGCAAATTATATTCTTTAATTCTGCGCATTTGCTTTTTCTGCTTACTGCCCTCAATCGTTACACCGTCAACAGAAATATCCGGCTCTTGCTTGCTTACGGTTTTTACAATCTCCTGCGCTTTTTGGGGTGTAATTCCTCCTTTAACTAAATTGTTATATGCAAAGGTTTGGTTTACGTTTAACCCGTCAAACCCATTTTTAATGTATTCCTTACCGCCCTGCGTGGAGTATTTTCCAAATAAAGTAGCCTTTGCGTAGTTTTCGGGAGTTTTATCTATTGCATATTTTAAACTGCTTTCCCCTTTCTTGTTATACGAAAAATCCCCTCCGGCATTTACCGCAGTTAATCCCTCCACAACTTTTTTAACAGCACCGCCTCCCCCGGGCATTGCTAAATACCATAAGGGCTTAGTAAGTTCTTTTGCAACAAGCTGTCCTTTATATTCGCCTGCAATCTCATCATCCGCAAACTCAGCTAATCCCTTAGAGGCATCTGTAATACTACCGGCAAAGGGTATAGCGGCAGATACGGGCACACGTCCGCCATTAAGCAAACCGCCCACAAACGGCATTTGTTCCAAAACATTTTGCGTTAAATTTAAAGATGCATCACTTTTTTTCATGTTTTTATTGTTATAATCTTTAAAAGCCTGCAATGCTACTCCAATAGGGTCAAGTGCGGGTCTGCGCCCTACCAACCACTCGTAAAGCTCGTTGTAAGCAAAAGAGGCAATCATATATTGCATAATTGCGGAAACAAGCCACGCTACACCTTTTGCCTTTGCCTCCCTCGGAATATCCTTTAGCAAGTTGGAAAACTGGTTATTAACCTCTACTTGAAACATAGTAAACAGCTTCCAAAAAGGGCTTTTGCGGTTAAATATCGTAGGTAGTGCGCCATAGCTCCTGTCTGCCACAATATTTGCGGTGGTCTCGTTAGCCTTTTGCATAGCATTGTCGTGGCTAAGCCCCTCGGCAATTCCCTCATAGTATTTAGCACGGGTAATACTTTGGGTTACAAAGCTGTCTATCCACTCCATGGGCTTTACACCGGAGGCTATAACCTTTTCTAAACCCCCTGCGGAAATTCGCTCGCTCCCCTTGCGGTTAATTAAAAAATCCGAAGTGCTTGCAAACCCGTCATTTTTTACGTAAGATTTTAAAGTTTTGCCCATTCCTTTAAGTAGCCTGTGTATTCCTATTTGCCCTGTAGATTGTGCCAAGGGTATAAAGTTTGTAAGCCAACTACCTACATTAAAGCTAATCATATTAGAAGCAACTCTGCCCTCCATTGCACGCATTACATTATAAAAGCCCCTGCCTAAATCTCGTTCCGCCTGTCTGTCCGCAAAAGCCTTTTTACCTGCTATCATTTCTATATAATCACTTAAATTAATAACATAGTTGTTTAGCCTGCCACTATTGCTTTTTTCTAAAAACTTCTGCACCTCATCTGCTTTCATTCCCTCGGGAATATCTCCGGCATAAATATCCTTTATCTTTTGTGCAATAACCTCCTCCGTGTGTTTTGTTCTAAGGGCAGTCTCAAGCGCCCTTAACTTTTGTATATCTTCCGTATGGAATATTACATTTTTAATTCCTTCCACATAGCTGTCAAACCCGTAAACCGCATCAAACTCCGTACGCTCTCCCAACCTGTGCAAGAAGGATGCAAACCACGTTTTTCCCGGTTTAAATGTATGGGTAAGCCCTGCAATGTCCTCGGGCAAAGTATCCGTATTGTTTAAGTCAAGCCCTATTTTTGCAAGCACCGTTTCTATTATCCCTTTTTTTGTAGAAAAATGAGGAAAATAATCTTTTAGTCCTTTTATAGGCGGATACCCATTGCCTTTAAGCGCATTATTGGCCATATCAAGCATAGTGGAATAAATACCCTTAAACTCCTCCACACTCTGCTTTACCTTGTCAATATTAACATCGCCTTTCTTGCCGGAAAAACGGCGCTTATATACTATGTCTCCATTCTCGTTAGATATTACTATATTTTTTGTATTTCCTGCGTATGCTTTTAGCCTTTCGTCATCTATAAGTTTTTCTCCGTAGGCTTGTACAAGTACGCTTTCAGCCTCGCTCAACCCCATAGCTTTAACTTTAGCCCTATACTCTTTTAAAAAGTTCTGCCCCAATGCCTCGTTTTTGTGGATAGGGTCAAAGTAAGTACGTTTAACAAGCTCCGCTCCTTCCTTGTCCGCTTTGCCTGCAATATCAAATATGTTACGCTCCTGGGTTTCTCTTGCATATGCTAACCCGTTTTTTTTGTCCTTCCATAAGTCCGATTTTTCCGTTGCACGAATCGCCTCCGCCAAAAGCTCCTGTTTTCGCTGTGCGTTGTACGCATTTATTACATTGTCCGCCTCTGTTTTTTGTTTTAATGCCTTTGCATAGTCCAAAACCGTTGCAGAGGGTCTGCTTTCCCCGTAGTCTAACCCTTTGGCAATGTTTTCCGCCCTTTGCTTTTCTATTTTCGTCAGCAAATTCTTTTCGTCCATTTGCTCTAAAGTTTTCTGCGCCCTGTCCCGTCTTGTATAAGAAATATCTACACTAACCTCATCAATAACCCCTAAATCCTCACTACCTCTTACCGTCTCGTTATAATACGCCTTTGCCCTTTGTGCTTCCGTTAAAACATCTTTAAGCATACGTGCATATTGTTCTTTTGCATATTCCTTAAAGTCCTTACCGTTTGCCTCATCGTTTGTATATTCTTTAGAAGTGATGCCGTTATACACCTCGGCAATAGCATTAACCATATCCGTGCTGTTTATTATTTCCTCCGTAAACACTTCTGGGTACATTTCTGTAAGTTGCTTATAAAAAATATCCGGTTTCATTCCGTTGTTGGCAAGTTTAAGTTTGCCAAACATAGATTTCCGCCACGCAGAAAAGTCCGCAACATCATTTTTAAGCGAGGATACGTCTATTGGGGTATCTTTAATCAGCTTTTTTAAATCTTGATACTCTTTTAAATACGCATCATCTAAAACACGTCCTTTTTGGTACAAATCCTCAAAAAGTTTTTGTGCATTCCTTGCATCTATTCCGCCCTCATTAAACACATCTTGCGTAAACTCTCTAATGCGAGCCTTAAACTCCACCTTGTCTCTCGGCATAATCCCAAACAGCTTATTAGCTTTGTTTATAAGTGAGTTGGTTTTACTGTTGTAGTAATCCTGCGCTTTCCTTGGTATGTCTTGTAGCGTTGGTGCGGTGGGTTTTGTGGTTTTATTGGGAGTTGTTGATGTAGTTTCTTTTTCGCCTATGCTGTATTTTGGTTTTTCGGTATTGACTTTATCGTCATCTTGTGATACTGTTTTATTAGAATCAATTTCGTTAAAAACGCTCGGGAATTGTCCCCTTGGGTTAACTTGCGAAGTTGATTCTTTTTTGTATATAAACTCGTTTTCTGCCATTCTTTTTAAATAATACTGTTCTTTTACCCCAAATGCAGTAATTACAAGATTAACTGCTTTATGTTTCCCATCAAACTTGCCGGTTGTGTTCATCTCTATAGAAAGAAGTATGTTCTTTCCCTTTTTATCTTTTAGTTCTATTGCCGTTTCAATGCGTCCTGTATTAATGTTTTTATAAATTAATAATGGATCTTCAAGAGCTTTTGGTATTTGCGACATAATATCAGTACCAAGGTTGTGATAGTTCCCTTTTAACTCTCCTTCTCTCTTCATCGCTAAAAAAACTGCATCATATCTCATAGCAATAGGCAATTTGGGCATATTTGCCTTTTTATTAAATATTGCCGGTGTTTCAGTTACATAAACGTGCGAATTACTTTTGTCAAAAGTTCCCTCATCAATTTCATTTAGTTGTTGTTTAAAGCTTTTGTCAATGCTAAATTTTATATCATTGCTTTTTTTATTGCCTTTTCCGCCCACACCCAAATCCGCCCCATCAATAAGCGCACTTATCCTACTATCCTTAGCCATACCGCCGTAAACGTCCGCTAAAAACTCTTCTATAAGGTAATCTGTGGCTTGTTTATCGCTCATTCCCTCTATAAGCCCTGCATATCTCTGTTTGTATTCCCCAAGTATTTTGTTAAGCTCCTGTGTGCTTAGAGTGCTTTTTACCTCTTCAAAAAGCAACCTTGCTTTTGTGGGGTTTTGTTTTAATTTGTAGTGTAATTCCTCGTGGGAGTTTATAGCCTCAATAGAATACTCGCTGCCTACATTAATATATATAGTGTCTTTAGAAGTAAGCCCATTTACGTTACTTCCGTCTAAGGTTGCGTGTGTTAAAAATACCGTTTCAATGCCCTTGCTTGCATTTTCCTCTTTTAGATTAGTCATACCGTCCGTGTATATCTCTGTTGGTATAACCGCACCCTTTACCCCTGCAATAGAACCTTTTTTTGCATAAGAAGAGGCAAAGCGTAAATACTCCGCCTTGCCTTCGGGTGTCTTGGTTTCTCCCTCAAATAATATTTGCCCTTTATTGTCTTTTATTTGAACAAGTCGTCCAGTAGGCTGTTTAGTCTCTTGTCCTCCTGTGGTTTCTCTCCTTTCTTCAAAAGCTCTTGATTTGCTTTCCATTTCTCCACTTTTTCCGAAGGTACTTTGCATAGATTTCCTTTGTAGTCCGTCATCGTCACTAACATTGTTTTTCTCCTTGACTATTAAATTCTCTTGTGGTATATTCTTAATAGAAGAAACACCCGTCTCTACTGTTAATTTATTTTTTGAATCGACGGTATAAGGTGTTTCTTTTATATTTACCACATCATAAAATATTTCTTTGCCGTTTTTTAATTCAGCTGTTAACACATCCCCAGTATAATTCTTGCCGCCTATCTCTACTGTCGCTTTTCCTCTGTAAAAACCTACAATATTATCTTTTCTAATGTGCATCGGCTCTTCATATTTGTAATTAAACGCTTTTAATAATTCATCAACATTATTTGCAATTTTATATTTTTTATAAAGTAACGGAGTATTCGTTTTATTCAAGTGTTGGCTATACTTAGATTGTGTAAATTCATTTCTGCTTATTTTATTTACTCCAATATTTTTATCCCCAACCTCAATACCATCTGCAAATTTGGTTTTTAAAACATCTCTGGTAACTCTTCCCCAATCACTCTTAGGCACTCCTGCTAAAATATCATCATCAACTTTAACATATGGCATACCGTCAGCATCTTTCTGTATAGAAAACCTTACATCATCATTAATGGCATTATTACTCTGCAAATCAGCCCCCTCACCCTGCAACCCCACAATCCCAATATCCTCACCAATCCCATTAAAGGATCTGCTGTAAAGTGCAAGTGCAGTCTTGTTATTAATAATAACGTCCGCATCACCCAAAGAGGTGTTACCGCTGTACACGTCCTTTATATAAGACGCCACTAAAGTATCAAATACATCTTTAGATGTAACGGGTATATTTTTGCTTAAATAGCTTTGCTTGTAATCCGCAACAATTTTATCCAAGCTGCCGCCTCGGCTCTCAATATCCTTGTTTATTGCATCAACAATAAAGGCTTTTTCCACATTATTTAAAGAGTTTAGCACCTCATACTTTACACGCTCGTTGCCGTCCGCAGTTTTGTTTATAATGGCACTCCCGTTAGATAATACGCTTGCAATTTCATTAGGCAGCTGTTTAACCTTAGATTTCACCTCGGGAGGGTTTCCCAAAGCCTTATACACTTCTCCTACGTCCATACCAAGTGTAGTGGCTATTTCCTCCGCTACCGACTGCTTGTTAATGCTGTTCTTATAGTTAGCCCCGTAACTTGCACTATTCATCCCAAGAGATGTAACCGCACCTAAAAGCCCTGCATATAATGCCTCTTGTGTAAAGGGCTTTATTTCGTTGTCCTCCCCAAAAGCTAAGTTTCTAAATACAGGGTTTAATATCTCCTGTAAATACTCCTCGGAAAACTCGCCCGCACTGCTAACCGCTTGATTAACAAGTACATTAATAGCACCAACTATTTTAGGATTTTTAACAGATTTCTTTATAACATCATCAATTTTTGTTAAAGCACCCTTTGCGTTTTTTGTAAGTCCGCCCATAGTGGCAAAACCACCCATAGCTTTTTCTAAAAGTGCCTCGCTTGCACCTGTCATAATACCGTAGCTTACAGCCTCATCAAACCGCATACCTTCGGACAAACTTTCATTTACCGCATTGCCGTAAGAGGTAAACCCCATTAATGCAGTACCCACCCACGGGTTAATAGCACTTGTGGCAACGGTAGGTAGCATATTGGCGGTGTTATATACAAAATCACTTCCAAACCCTGCAAGCGCAGTTAATTCCGGCCGTATTTCACCTCTCACAAGATTGCTTGCTGTTTGCTGCAATGGTCTTGTGTCCCCTTGTATACTCCTTATTGCCGATTGCGCTCCGGAAGTAAAAGTTTGTAAACCTGCCATAAAATCATTACCCAAAATCGCCGCTTGCTGCAATCCTGCGTTTTCCATGTTTCTAAGGCTTTCCGCATCTGCCTTTGCTTTTCGCTCTGCAAATTCACCTGCGTTTATTTTAAGCCATTCATTACCGGCATCAAATCCATACTTAGCAACAATGGCGGCATAAATATCTTTTTCTTTCGTTGTAGCCCTGCTGTACTCGGAAATACTGTCACCCGAGTGTGCAAAAGGGTCGTATTGTGTCCCTGTTATGGCGGTTTGCTCTTGTAACCACCCTTTGCCCTGCTGTGCCAAGCCGTCTAAATTCCCGGCTACACCACTTTCCCATTCCTTAACTTTGGCTTTTTCTTTGTCTGTCAATTCTTGATTATTGCTAATCTGCCATTGCGTCTTTGCTCTGTCTCTCTCTTTACGCAAATCATATATTTGCTTTTCTGTTTCCGCCTGTGCCTGTGTATCTAACCCATATTTGCTTTTTTCAAGCTCATTTATTTGCTTGTCTATGTCCTTTTGCTTTTGGTGATACTGCTCCGCAGTCTGCGTAAGGTCGTATGCAGAATACGCCTCTAACGCCTGTTTTTCCTTTTCAACTACAGCAATATAATCAAGCATACCTTGTGCGTTTGCCAAAGGTAAATTAGCATCCTCCGCCCGCACCCCTTTTTTAACTTCATCAATATACTTGCTAAGGTCTTGTTTGCCCCTGTCTACTCCCATAGGGTACGATTTATTTATATTTCCCTCCGCCTCACTTAAAGCGGTTCTGCGATTTAAAATATTGGCTTTAGCGTTGGGGTCTTTAAGCATTTCCCCCTCAAATTCTTTTTTCTTTGTAGTATTAACTTTATTGCCCTTGTCTATAATATCCTTTGCAGTCTCATACTCTTTTAAATCCGCATCGCTTTTGGTAGTGTTATATTTCCCACGCAAATAATCAAGGGTTTGTTTTTCCTCGTGGGTATATTTAGTGTCATTTCCTCCGTTTGCACTAATATTCACACCGTTGTTTAAGGGCGAGGTTTTAAGTACCGTTTCATTTTTATATAGTGATGGATTTAGTTTTTTAAACTCCTTCATTGTGTCGAAGTCTCTGCCTGTGCCGGCAAGTTTTCTTCCGCTTTCAATAAAGCTATAATAATTAGGGTCTTGTTGTGCTTTAGTAAGCCCCTTCATAGCATTATTATAATTGTTTAAAATATCCGTATCCGCTTTTGCCTTAATATCCCTTACAGCCTTTTGCTTTTTAGCATCAACAGCCTTGTTATACGGCACATCTTTTACCTGTATAGCACTGTTGTAGCTTTGCTTTTTGGGTTTTTCCAAAGGTCCTTTTTTAATATTTAGGATTTCTTTTGCCGTACTGTCCGCCGTTAGCTTTTTTTGTGCAAAAGGCTCTATATACATTTTACCTAAATTCTTCTCTACAGCCCCTTGGGGCTTGTTTTGTTGTATTCTTGTTTTAACGTTATTTACTGTATTGGTTGCGGTTTGTGTGTCTTTGCTTACGGTTTTAGTGTTTTTTGTGCTGTTTGTTGGCATATTGCTTTTATTAATAGTTAAAACATTGGTAGTTTTTGGCTTTTGTGCCTGTGGCATAAAAGTATTTTTAAAAGTAACCGCAGGCTTTTTGGTCTCTGTCTCCGTATTCTTTTTAGCAGGCATTTTATACACCGTTGTTTTTATGGGTGGTTTGCCCTCTTTCTTTTTTCTGTCCTCTGCAATTTCTCTTGCCGTGCGTACTTTTATTGCCATTTTGCTCTCCTTTTTTTATATGCAAAAAAGACACTCGCTTGGAGTGCCTTTTAACCGTATTATTTTGTTTGTATTCTGATTTTATATCAAATTATTTATAAATCATCCATTGCGAATTTGTTACAGGCTTGGATTTATTTGCCTGTGCATTTTTAGCCTGCGCATTATACATAGCCTCAACAGAGTTTTTATAATTATTGCTTTGGCTGTTATTCACAACAGTATTTTTGCTAACTCCTCCACTTCCCGAGCCACCGCCCGCACTGCTTGCAGGTGCATAATATCCTCCACCGCCACCTCCGTAACTAACGGGTGCAGGCGCATTGGCAAGTGCCGCCTGTGACACATCAAAATCGAACTGCGCTTGCCATTGCCTGTTTAGCTCCGCTTGTTGCTCTTTTGTCATATTTTGTTCTTCCGTCCATCTTCTTAAACTCTCCGCCGCCTCATCAGCCAACCGCTTTTGTTCAGCCGTATACCGTTTGTTTTCCACATCATCTTGATAGGCTGTACGTCCACGGTCATAAGTCTTTTGCTCAAAATCCATGTACGCAGTACGTTTGTCTTTTAAATAAGCACTTTCCAGTTGGGCTAAAATGTTTGCATAATATTTATTTGCATCCGCCACATTTGTGTTATAAGTCTGCCCCAAAGATGCCGTTTGCCTCGATAGTTCCCCGTCGTTTTTAATTCGTGCGTTCTCATAAGCCCGTTGCAAATCCCCGGCGGCACTCTCACTCATTCCACCGTTAAACCCTTGTGACGCCATAAGCAAAGGCAAGGACTTCTCATTTTGCATTTTGCGTATATATGCCTCCCTTTGCGCCTGTGCGTTGGTGTCGTTTAATAACCCCTGTTGGTAGTCTCTTGCTCGGGTTAGTGAATCAATGTCTCCCTTTTTCATATTATTGTGGTTTTCTTTAGATGTAAAATAATCCAAATCCAAGTTATCTGAATACTTTCGATAAGTCTGGTCTAAATCCGAATACTCCTTAGAGTTTTTAAACCCCCCAAAAAAATTATCCCAGTCCGTGCCCGTTCCGCCCACAGAGTTTCCCACACCGCTTGCATAAGTATTGTTTACATCCCCCATACCCACAGGGCTGTCCTTGCTTACAGACGTCTGCCCTCCATCTCCATACCCTAAATACTGTTTTTTCAAATTAGAGCCGTTTACCACTTCCATTTACAAATTCCTCCTTACTTAATTTCCTTTTTAACTTTAAACTCAACTTTGCAAGATATTACCCCAAAGTTTTCCGCATTATTGTTTTCAAACTTAAATTGCGTTAATATAAGCCCCTTTTCCTTTACCTTTTTAGTGGCAATTACCACATTCTCACCATTGGTATTAAAGGAAAAACGGTTAAAATTAACATCAAAAAAAGATGTTATATCTATATCCTCACTGTCTATTAGCGTCCATTTATTCCCAACTTTTATATATATTTCAATACCGCTACGGCTATACGGCAAAAGCTCCGTATATACATTAGCCACCGTCTTATATTTAGAAAAATCCCCTAAATCCGTAATCGGCGTTTCCCAGTATGCACAAATGGGCGTGCCGTTGTCCGTATACTCACCGCTGTTATACCCGGTATTAAACTTGTTAATACCATTAGCATTTCCAAAATACAACTCTTCATCTTCTGTACAAAAACAATCTACATCAATATTATCCCACAAAAACCACTCATAAGAATACTCATTGGTTTGTGGGTTTGTGTAATGCTTAGGTTGATTACCGTCCACCACATACACCTTGCCGTTTAAAGCAAAATACCCATAGCCTTTATGCTCTATACAAACAGCGGTGTGTAAATTAGGCTCTGCCGTTAGCTTTCTGTTTACAAATTCGCTCCTGTTTGCCGTGCTCCTGTCTCCCGTTGTAGCCACACGAGAAAGCGCCACCACCCCGTCCTTGCTTAAAAACATATTGTCGCTGCCAATATTTAAAAAACCTCGCTTAGACACAGCACCGTTGCCTTTAACCCCTTGCCGAATAAAATACACCGCCTCCGCCATATCTCCGTTTGTTCTTACCTCGCCGTTTCTTAAAAACACCGTTGCATCCTGTCCGTTTTCCTCTTTAATAATAGCTTGATACTCCGTGACGTTATGATACCCCAGTATTTTTGTATTACTCTGCCCCACCTGTGCATAATACACATCGGGAAAGTAATTAGGCTTTCCCATATATGATGCAAAATCGCTGTTGGGGTAGTCTGCATTGCCGGTAACAAACACAGTATCATAATTATTTACACCAAACAAAGATACCACATCACATTTATTAATTCTGTCCGCATATCCGCCCACAGTTCTTGAAAACTTAATCCGCACATTGTCAGTACCAACTACAACAGGCGGACCCGGTGCCACGGAAAAGGTAACCACCCCTGTTGTTGTGTTTACCGTGTATGCCCCTGCGCTTATCCAATTTCCGTTGCTGTCCATTTTTTCTACACTTTGTACAGCCGTTATGTTTGTTGCATCCAGCTGATACGCCGTTATGCTTGCTTTCCCCAAAAACAAATTTATTCTGTAAGGCGAAAGCAAGTTTACTTTATCGTAATTCTCTCCGCCCCCTTCGGGGTTTCTGCTCACAGATGTTATAGGCACATATGCTATGCTTTCCACACTAACAACGCTTGTGCCGTCATACACCAAATATTTCTTGCCGTCCAGTATCCAAAGCCTGCTCTTGTAATTTGTATCCTTATCCTGATACACACTACTCATAGGAAAAGCAACACTCTGTTTCTTATTCATACCCGTATAAAGCAAA
>CAZVNZ010000040.1:0-18887 GCA_964628515.1 uncultured Christensenellaceae bacterium | reverse complement strand
TCCGCAGTTCCCAAGCGTCACCGTCCAAAAACTCTTTAAACCGTCTTTTAGGTACTCTTAACTCGGACATTTACACCACCACCAATTCATTAATCAAGGCGTCAAGCTCTCTCTCTGCCCTCGTAATTTCATCATCAATATTAGAAAGGGTGTCTGCATAGCGGTTGTTTAGCATTTCCAAAGTTGCTATTTCGGCTTTAATTGGATTTTGAATTAAATTTACAAAATCCGCTATGGCATTGCCAAACCATTTTTCAAAAACAAGTGCGTCGATTTCCTCGTTACTAAGCACAAGTATACGCTTATATATTGCCTCTGTAAGCGCCTTTTCCTTCCCTTTGATTTCTCTTGCCAATGCAGATTTTTCTGCAATTAAGCCCTCCGCTTTTTTTAGCAATTCGTATTCCTTGCTGCCTTTTTGTGCATTTTTAAGCTCCCCTTTAAGTGCACCGGTGTCAAAGGAGTCTTGCGGTTCATCATCATCATTCTTTTTAATAGCATCAAAAAGCGCTGTGTTTTCTATGGTGTCCTCCACTTTTGCGCCCTCTATAAGCTCGGCAAGCTCTCCCTCTACTTCTCCGCTACGTGCTTTTTTGCCCTCGATTTCCGCTAACTGCACACTATACAGCCGTTTTGCTATTAAATCGTTTGGCACTATGGCACCTATATAGCCGTCTTGCTCCTCCCGCTTTTTTGCGCCTGTGCCTTTGGTTACCATATTTGGCTCTCTTGTGCGCCCCACCGTATAAAAATCGCTTTTGGCTATAAGCTCGCCGTCGTGGTGCAGGTTTTGTACCCAAGCTTCCGCTATAATTTGATACCCGTCGTAAACATCTATAAAATCCAACTCGGATAGTAGTGCTTTAATGCTTTCTAACATTTCCTCCATTAGCGGATTTATGTCTGCCTCGTTATTTAGCTTGCGCAATTTATCCCAATAATTTGCAATATATTGCCCTGTTTTTTCTTTGATTTCTTTTACTCTTGCAACAACACGGTGGTCGTTTAGTATTTCCTCGGTTAGCTGCGGTGCGGATTTTTTAAGTGTAACATAATCATCACGCAAAAAAGACAAAGAATTTTTTAGTACATCGCCAACTACCGTTTGCAGTATTTTTAATTCCATAATATTTTTTATTGGAATACCGCCGTATAAATGGCCTTCTACGTCCTCTGTAATATCCTCGTCCGTAGCTTCCACGTATCTGGGTATGTTTAAATTGTAGTCGTTTTCTATTATTTGCGCACGGGTTGCAAGGTGGCTGTACCCTTTTATTTCTTTGCGCTCTAAGTAGGTATCCACTATTTTTGCAATGTCTCTTTCTTGCAATGCGTTTTGCTTGCCTGCTTTTACATAGCTTTTGGAAGCATCTATAATAAGCAGAGGTTCGCCTATTGCTCTACTCTTCTTTAAAACAATAATACACACAGGAATACCCGTGTTTGTAAACAGATTGGCAGGCAAGCCTATTATGGTATCTAAGCGGTTTTTTTCAAACAGTCTTTTGCGGATTTCCCCCTCGGACGCCCCTCTAAACAGCACACCGTGGGGCAGAACTATTGCCATTGTGCCATTTTGCCCCAAGTGGTACAGCCCGTGCAATAAAAAGGCGTAATCCCCTTTAGATTCGGGGGGCAATACTCCTGCAATTTCAAAGCGAGGGTCGCTTACTTTTAGCCCTGCTTTATTCCAGTTTTTTGCAGAGTAGGGCGGATTCATAACCACCGCATCAAAAAGCACCCCTTCGTTTGGGCGCTTAGGGTCTTCCGGCCAGTCTTGCCCAAGGGTATCCCCGTTTTTTATATTCATTTTTTCGGGGCGCACACCGTGTAGCAGTAAGTTCATCCTTGATAAATTATAGGTAGCGGTGTTTTTTTCCTGCCCGTAATAATGTAATTCTTTTTGAATGTCTCCCACCAAATGCTTTTTTACTGTAAGCAGTAGCGAGCCCGAGCCTACCGTAGGGTCGTATATAGATGCTATTTTTGAGGTTTTTGCAACAATTTGCGCCATTACCTCGCTAACCTGTCTTGGAGTGTAAAACTCTCCGGCTTTTTTACCCGACTCCATTGCAAACTGCCCAATTAGGTATTCGTAAGCATCTCCAAGAATATCACCCTTTTGCAAATTAACCATATTTAAGTCTGCAAAAAGTAAAATCAACGCTTTAATATTGTTACTGCGCTCGTGCAAGCTGCTACCAAGAGCGGTGTCCGATAAGTCTAATGTAGAGCTGGAAAACAAGCCTTTAAAGTCGTCGCTGCTACCCTTTACCGATATGGTACGCTCAAAATTATTTAAACTGTCCGTGACTTTTTGGACTTCAAAATCTCCTTTATCTATATCTTTTAACCAAGTTTGATACAGGTATTCGGGAACAACATAATAGCCTAAAACAGCTTGAATCATTTCGTCTAAAGCATCGCCGTGCTCTGCTCTTGATTTTGTGTATTCCTCCACTAAATCCGCTTCGTAAATACTACTCGAGCCTGCTTTTATTTTAAAGGTTTCTAAGGTTTTGTCGCTCAAAAATTTGTAGAACATAAGCCCTAACATATAGTCTTTATAACGGCTTGCGTCCATAGAGCCACGTAATTCGTTAGCTCCGTTCCATAATCTGCGTTTAATTTCTTCGGATGTTACCAACTATTATCCCTCCGGTTTTTTATTTTTTTATGTAATAATTAAATGAGAATTTCGTGCATAGTAATGTTTCTAAAAATATTATAACATATTATTATACTTTTTTTGTATGCTCTGTTGTTTTTTTAAAGCTTTCTACCGGCTATCCCAAAAAATGCCTATACCTCCCAACGCTCTTCTCTCCATACTCAACAGAAAGGGAGGGGCAACCGCAAATACAAGCCATACAATGAGTACACCCACCCAACCAAACAGGCTTGCCCTCCTCTATTTTAATATTGTTTAAAGGGCATAGTTTAGCACATTTACCGCAACCGGTGCAGCTTTGGGTTGCTTTGAAGGGCTTGTCTTTAATAATAAAAGTATAAAACAAAGAATTTACCAAACCGCTGTTTAGCTTGTCTTTAAAATTTATATTTTTAGAGGGTATAACTTCTTTGCTATTAATTTTATTGGCAATAAAATCTATTTGAGGCATAGCATGCTGAATAATGCTTGCGCACTCTTCTTTACTCGGAGTGGGAAAAAGCGCTAAATAGTTTTCCGGCATTACTATTTCTCCCACACCGCAAAACTCAAAGTTTTTCTTTATACAAAGCCTTTTTGCGTATTTTTCGGCGTTGCCTATACTGCCACCGCAGGTAAGGATAAAATAAGCGGAAGTAGCCCCCTCAAAAGTGGTGTTTAAAATAAAGCTCTCCACTAAACGTGGAAGTTGCCAACCGTATGTGGGTGCAACAAATACGTAGGGTTTTTGGGAGGTATATTTTTTGGTGATGCCCTCTTTTATACATTGGTTTATGCAAACCGTTTCGTCTTGCAAAATTTCTGCAATTTGGTTGGCGACAAGCCTACTGTTGCCTGTACCTGTAAAGTAAAATATCATAGTATTTCTCCTATTTGCTTAATTATTAGTTTGTGGTTAAAGTTATTTAGCGTGGCACAACCTCCAGCGCCTTTGTCATGGTAATTAAATACTCTTTTGCCTGTTCTTTGGTACACTCTTTTTTTTCCATATACTTCCATTCCAAAATAATAAGTATGGCATCGCAATAAAGCCGTGCCGCCATGGCTTTTGGAATGTTGTACTCGTAAGTGTTGGCGCAGTCGGTAAAAGCGGCAATCATATTTCTGAGTACGTAGTACCTCATTTGTATAAACAGATACTTATTTGGGTGATTATTCTTAAGTACCTGCTGTAATACCATAACGTTTTCGTCTAAAATATCTATTAAAGTAACCAGCCAAATCGCCGCTCGGTTGCTACTGCTTGCCTTTTTATCGTCCACAATTTCAAGCTGTTTGTGCACGGCTAAAAAGCAGTATTCCAGAAGGTCGTATTTATCGTCGAAATAATTGTAAAAGGTGGCACGAGGAAGCATTGCAACCTCGCAAAGCTCCTGCACGGAAATTTCCTCGAAAGCCTTTTTAGACAGCAATATTAACATAGAAGTCTGCAAAGCCTTTAAGGTGCGAGACGCCCCAATAGTCAGTTTTTTGTTTAAATCGTACTTCAAAATTTATTCCTCCTTTAAACCTTTTATCTTATAAACATTATAGACTAAATTACAAATTTAGACAAGTGCATAGTTTTGGTGGGTATTCCTTTTTTTGCTTTTGTGATGATGATGCTTAGTGGTTGTAGGTTGGTTTGTTCTCTTTTTTATTGTGATGATTGGGGATGGTGGGGGTAGTTTCTTGGGTATTCTTTTTTTGTAGTGGGTAGTGGGCAGACTTTTTGGGTATTCCTTTTTTGCTTGGGTATTCCTTTGAGGGTGCTCTTTGTAACCACTAACCACTAAGCACTAAAATATGATATAAATGTTTGATAATTGTGCTTTATAAAGCAAATAGTTAATTTTTTTTTTGTAAAAAGTGAAATAAAAAAGTTTAATTGTGCAACTATATATATAGGGGGACATCAATAGGAAGGCATTCGTTATATTCACCCAAAGCCGAATTAGTTAAGGGGAAAACCGTCAGTGTTAGTGGCGGTTTTTTCTTTGTGGGTGGTGGAGGGGGTGGGTAATTAGAAATAGCTATGCTCTTATATGTTTTTTTGGCTTGGGAGTTTCTTTGGGGATTTCTTTAGGGATGCTCTTTCTAATTTCTAATTATTTTGCACCAACCAAACTACACTCACTAACCCTAATCATCACTATAAAAAAGCGCACCAAGCAAACTACACCCACTAAACATCATCATCACCATAAAAAAAGAGGAATACCCAAAAACTAACCACTAAGCACTAACCACTAAAAACCGCCCCAAAACCTCCCGATACTCCTCTAAAGTAAGGGGTACCGCACACTTGCTTTTATCCTCGTACATATCTATAACACCCTCTATAAAGGTGTAGTAGCGTTTTTTAACATCATCATCGAGAAAAACAGAAAGGTATTTGTCTAAAAGTTTGTAGGTAAAAATTAGGTAGGGCTCTTGATTAAAAAGCAGCTTGGGCGTCAGCATTGCCGTTGATGTCAGAGAAATAAAAACCTTGCTTGCGCAATTTGTTTTAAACACCAAAGACTCCATTGGTACTCTTGAATAAAAGGTTTTTATGGTGTCGCACTTAAAATTAGGGTCTATGGGATGCACTTTAATTATTAAGTTTTCCTGCCCTGCAACGTTTAGAGTGGCTTGCATAATTTCCTCTTCGTCTGCCTCGTAGCTTGTTTTTGTTTCCTCGTTTTTCAAGTCCACAGAAACAGGCTCGCTTAAATATATGCAATCGTGAGTGTTTAACGGGTTTTCTATGTTTTGTAAATTAAACATACTTTCGATGATTTCTCTTGAAGTCGGGTTTGGCTCCGGGACTTTTAAAATTTTGAATGATGTTTTGTAAGGAAATAAAGCAGGTGCGGAAAAATACGCTGTATTTACGTAATCTAAGTGAGTTTTGCGCTTTAGCATACTGCACACCTTGGTAAAACGGGTGTGGGTTAAATTGCCCGTGTACTCGCCTATGCCTTCCTCCACCAAAAACAGCTTAAGGTTAGGGTTTAGCTTAATTTGATAGTTGTATAAATAGGTTGCAATATAGGTTGTTCTTGAGGCTATTATTGCGGTAATATTAAGATTTTTCTCGAAACCGTCTATGTGCTTTAGCATATTTAGAGGGTTTGCAAGCCCAAAAAGCAGTTTGCCAGCCCCCATGTGGGCTCTGCCGTAATAGCAAATTTTATATATATTTTTATGATCTGCCGAGTAACTAAACTTTTGTTCTTTAAAGTACAAATAGGAGTTTATAAAAAATATAAGCTCCTCATCTTTAGAAATACTGCTTGCGGTTAAAACTGCGCTCATTAATTGATAGGGGGTATCGCAAACTATGGCTATCATAACTTATTATGCCTTCATATCGTCTATTGTTTTTTTGCTTATATGGGTAATGGGTACCCACTCGGTGTTAGGGTTTATTATGGCTCGCAAAGCTATAAACATCATGGTTATCATAAAAATAGGATAGGTAAATACCCCTCTTATTCTGCCTTTTATGCTTTTTTTCTCTATAAGCAAAACGAATATTGACACAAAAAGCCAAAACAGTAAATTAAAGGCAACTACGCCTATTGCAAATAAAGGCATAATACTCGGAGTACCTAAGGCATAGGGCATACTTATTATACTCGTAACACTTATAAAAACGGTAAAACCGGTGGATACTACCGAGAGCAGCACCGCTAAAGCATCTAAAGCGCCGTAGTTACCGCTAAAAAAGCTTTTTAGCAGAGGTAAGGCATATTTTTGTAAGCATTGAATGTGTCCGCACAGCCATCTTAGTCGCTGCTTATTTGCCACCGATGATGTTGTGGGTTGCTCATCAAAAAAAACTGCCGCTCTTACGGGTATTACCCTTTTTCTTTTTAGTATGGATTGTATGGAAAACTCAATATCTTCCGTTAAAGAGGTGGTATTCCAGCCCTCTTTTTCTATTAAGTTCATCTTAAATACAAAGCCGGTACCGCCCACAAAACTTTGGAGCTTTATGTTGTACCGTGATGTATGATAAAACCTGAAAAACATTAGCCAATAGATAGAATAGCACTCGCTTAACCAGTTATCGTTTATGTTTTTGGTGTCTCTGTACCCTGT
The DNA here is from genome assembly GCA_964628515.1 of uncultured Christensenellaceae bacterium. Classification (GTDB taxonomy): domain Bacteria; phylum Bacillota; class Clostridia; order Christensenellales; family Christensenellaceae; genus CAZVNZ01. The sequence goes on along the minus strand of CAZVNZ010000040.1, from coordinate 12,148 downwards.
GCAAATATCTCCGCCGGAGCATAGGGCGGTGTTCATTTCCCCTAAGAAATTCTCGTCCACTAAATTATCCGCATCAAACACGCAAACGGCATCAAAGGCAGAGGGGAAATTGCTTTTTATTTTTTCTAAACCGTATTTTAAGGCATAACCCTTTCCCTTTTGAGTATCGGAAAAACGCTCGTACACCGTAGCACCTGCCTCTTTTGCTACTCTTGCGGTTTCGTCCGTGCAATTATCCGCTATAACAAAGCATTTAAACTGCTTATACACCTGTTTTTCCAGACTTTCTATAAGATGCCTTATTATAGGCTCTTCGTTTCTTGCGCAAATTATAACCGCAAAGTTGTACTGTTTATCTTCTAATTTTTTAAATGGCTTTGGTTTTTTTAAACCAAATAAACTTACAATAAATACCCATAGCATAAATGGCGTGGTAATACACGCAAGTATAATGGTTATCCATTTTAAAACTTCGATTACACCCCAAGCAATATCCAATATTCTAATTCCTCTCAAATTATTTTACTTTTTTAACTCTAAAATAATGTTGTCCTGCCACCTTTTTTAATTATAGCATATTACATTTTTTAAAACAAGACAGGGAAATTATTAAGGTTTTCTTACGGGGGGGTTAGTGGTTAGTTTTTGGGTATTCCTTTGGGGTCTTTGCTTGGGTAAGGCCCTTTTTTTAATTGAGAATTGAGAATGGATAATGCAGAATTGAGAATTATTAGTGGTTAGTGGTTGGAAATAAGGAACAGCACCCCAAACGCAAACCCAAACAAAAAACCAACAAAACAGCCCACCAAACCAAATACCCCCTCTACCCTAATCATCACAATAAAAAAAGGGCATTACCCCAACCAAAAGAGGAATACCCAAGAAACCCTGACCACTGTGCACTGTTCACTGACTACTGAAAAAAAGGATTACCCCAAAAACTACCCATTATTCCCCATTAAATTCCTTAAGTGCATCTATAAACGCCACTACATTTTCTATGGGTGTTTTGGCTTGTATGTTGTGTATTGCGTTAAACACAAAACCACCGTCTTTTCCGAATATTTCCAGTATGTTTAGCACTTCCTCTCTTACCTGCTTAGGAGTGCCGAAGGGGAAGGTTTGTTGGGTGTTTACTCCTCCGCCCCAAAACACAATATCCTTGCCAAAATCTCTTTTTAGCTCTTTTGCATCCATATTTTGTGCCGTCCATTGCACAGGATTTAATATATCAAAGCCACTGTCTATAATTTCGGGTATTAATGCTTTTACAGACCCACAGCAATGCTTAAAGGTTTTCCAGCCTGTGTTTTTGTGTATCCAGTTATTTACCTTTAAATAATAAGGCTTGTATAAGCTTTTAAATGTATCTACCGAGCAAAAAAGCCCCGATTGCATACCAAAATCCGTACCGCAGGTATACACGGCAAGGATGCTGTCCCCAATTTCTTTGTGAATTTTCTCTAAGTTTTTTATGCCTATTTCCACCTGTGCGGAAAAAATTTCGTGCAAATAGTCCTGATTGGCAACACTTGCCATATACCAGCCTGCAACATCTCTTAAGCCTTTAGGCTCTTTTAACATTGCACCTGTAACAAGCGCCATATCCCCTATTGCCGTGCCTCCAAAACTGCCTACTGCACCATAACCCTTTTTGGCGCAAGCCTCAGTTTGTGCTTTTATGCTCTGTAAATCCTCTAAAGAAATATCCCCAAATTCTTCTAAGTTATCCGCTACGTTTGGGTTATCCTCGTCAAAAGTATCGTTTCTGACTATTACATCAAAAAAATAACCACCTTTGGGCAACAGCCCCGAGGGCGCATAGTTTGTGTCTCCGTCTGTAAATAGATAGGTATCTCCTTTTTCGTCTGTTTTTGTTACAAAACCCGTTGGCACAAGGACATTTTGCCCCCATGGTGCTATCCATTCCTTCGCACCCTCGTTTTTAAACCCAAAAATTGTTGAGGGCGCCCATACCTTATCTGTATCCACGCCTATTGCCTGCTTAAGCTCGTCATCTATTTCGCCCAAAAGTTGCAGAGGCTCGATTATCATAACAGGCTTTTTTGAAAGCCCGTAATACTCTCTTAGCTTTTCTACAATGCTAACGTGCATACCTGTTATTGCCGTTGCCCCTAAATCAAAGGGTATAGGCCCTTCTTTATGATTAAGTGCCAGTTTTAGTTTTTCTGTTTTGTTCATATGTATTCTCCGATTTATTGATTTATTTTTGTTAGTTTGCTTTAGACATAAAGGACATCAGCAGTTCTTCCGTTATATCTTTGTGGAGTATTTCGCCTGTTATGCGACCTTCGTACATTGTTATTACCCTATCGCACAAACTTAAGTTTTCCTGCATTTCGCTTGAAACCATTATCATACTTGTGCCTGTTTTGGTAAGGTCGTTTATTATCTCGTAAATTTCGTTTTTTGCACCAATATCTATGCCTTGAGTGGGCTCGTCCAAAAACAAAATATTAGGGTTATCCACCAGCCATCTTGCAATTACCGCTTTTTGCTGATTACCTCCGGATAAATTAACAATTTTTTGCTCCATTCCCGGTGTTTTTATTTTTAGCTTATCTATGTATTTTGCAGCCATTTGCCTTTCCGCTTTAGGTTTAATAAGTTTTAGTTTGCTTAAAGTGTTTTTAAGGCTTACAACAGAAATATTCTCTTTTACGGAAAATTTTAAAAACAGACTTTGAAGTTTTCTGCCTTCGGGCACTAATGCCATACCGTTTTTTATTGCAACGGAAGAGTGGTTAATAGCTACCTCTTTTCCGTTTATTTTTATTTTGCCTTCGGTTTTTTTATCCGCACCGAAAATTGCCTGCAATACCTCGCTTCGCCCTGCGCCCACAAGACCTGTAATTCCTAAAAGCTCTCCTTTGTACAGTTTAAAACTTACGTTGTGTACTTTATTTCCTATACAAAGGTTATCCACCTCAAGCACAACTTCGTCCTCTTTATACTCCGCTTTATAAAAATCCCGTTTATAACCGCCCGCATGCTCTCTTCCTACCATTGCGGTTATCATATCGTCTATTGTACTGTTTTTGGTTTGCAACATCTCTACCAACTCGCCATCCCGAAAAACCGCTATTCTGTTACTTATTTTCATAATTTCGTCTAGTTTATGAGAGATGTACAGCATTGTAATGCCCTTTTTTTGCAACTCAAACATAATAGCGTGCAAAATTTCCGCCTCAGTTGGAGTAAGAGAGGAGGTGGGCTCGTCTAAAATAAGTAGTTTTGCGTTTAGAGAAAGTGCTTTTGCAATTTCTACCTGCTGTTGTCTTGAAACATTAATTTCTCTTACAAGGGTTTTTGCATCTATATTTGAAAGCCCTACTTCCTCGAGTAATGCTTTACTTTGCAAAGTAAGTTTTTTTGTATCTATAAGCCCAAACTTGTTTTTGGGTAATCTGCCTTGAAAAATATTTTCTGCAATGCTTAATGCGTTAGATAAGGAAAGCTCTTGATGAATCATGGCTATACCTGTTTTTTGCGCCATAACAGAATTAAAGTGCTCTAATTTCTCCCCCTCAAAATAAAGCTCTCCGCTTGTTTGAGGGTAAGCGCCCGAAAGAATATTCATTAATGTGGATTTACCTGCACCGTTTTCTCCCACTACGGCAAGGATTTCTCCCCGTTTTATATCCATAGAAACATCGTTTAGTGCCACTACACCGGGGAATTTTTTTGTTATGTTTTTTATACTGTAAATCACATCGTTATTCATAGCTTTTTTTCCTTTATTTGTAGTGGCGGTACTTTTAATTGCACCGCCACTTTTTTATTGATGGTGATACTGCTCTAAATTAATCGGGGAAAGAGTCTTTAATGTTTTCGGGCGTATAAGCGTCCATTGCAGTGAAGGCATCGCCCGTTACTTGCGGTGTACCCGAGATTATCTCGTTATATGCAAGGATAATAGGGTCTGCGCCCTGCCCAAATGGGTCTTGTCCAATAGATGCTTTTATTATGCCTTTTTTGATGTAGGCTACAATTTCGTCCGTAGTGTCGAAGGATACCAGGCTTATTTGGTCTTGCAAGCCTAATTCTTCTATTGCTTTAGCCGCACCGTGAGGGCCGCCTGCCGTTACTACTATGCCCTTAATATCGGGGTTTGCAGTAATAAAATCTTTTGTAGCGGTATAGGCTTCGTCTCCCGAATCGTGATTTTCAACCGTACCTACTATTTCTATTTTAGATTCCTTGCCTAAGGCTTCCTCTATACCCTTACGTCTTAATTCGTGAGCATATACGTTGTAGAAGCCTGTTATAATACCAACCTTGCCCTCGTTGCCTATTAGCTTGGCTAATGTTTCTCCGGCAACAACACCGGCAGCCTGTAAATCCTGACCTATAAATGCGGTACGCTTGGATTCTTTATCTGTATCCGAGTTAAATACATAAACGGGTATACCTGCATCTACCGCTTTGTTTATGGCAGGTACTATGGAATCCGCAACACCTACGGTGGTTATTGCATCGTAGCCCTTTACAACGCAGGTGTCTATTGCTTCAGCAAATGCTTGTCCGTCAAAATCCTCAAAAGAAATTAAATCTACGGTAACATTTTTGCTTGCAAGCTCTTCTTTAGCTGCATTAATACCTTCCACAACTGTTACCCAAAAAGGATTGTTTTGCACGCAAAGGGTTGCAATTTTTACCTCTTTATTTTCGGGATTCTCCACAGGTGTGTAGTTAAACTTCGTTGTTCCCGTGGGCGCTTCGCTTGCAGGTGCTTCGCTTGCAGGTGCCTCACTTGCCGGAGCTTCACTTGCCGGGGCTTCGCTTGCAGGTGCTTCACTCGCCGGAGCCTCGCTCGCAGGAGCTTCGCTTGCAGGGGCCGGTGCAGGGGCTGCACACGCCGCAAACACAGATACTGCCATTATTGCAACTAACAATAACACTAATACTTTTTTCATCTTAAAAATTCCTCCTATTTTTTAATTGGATTTACTCCAAACTTAATATTAAACTTTTTTGCTTTTTACACGTATTCTGTCTATGGTAACCGCAAGTATAATTACAATTCCTATTACAATAGCTTGCCAGTAAGAAGATACACTCAGTAGCACAAAGGCGTTTCTTAGCACACCCATTATGGACGCACCTATCAGCGCTCCCCAAATACTGCCCTCTCCTCCGGACATAGATACACCGCCTATTACAACTGCGGCTATGGTATCTATATCGTACCCCGTGCCTAAGCTTGCATCCGCACTGTATAAATTGCCGGCAACGATAATTCCGCAAAAGGCACATAGGGCACTTTCTATAACATAAACAGAGGCGGTTAATTTTTTTACTTTAATGCCCGATAGTGCCGCCGCTCTTGCATTATTGCCTATTGCATATATATTTCTGCCGGCTTGGGTATACTGGGCAAAAACGCTTCCTATTATAATTATGGCAAACATTATTATAACGCAAACGGGAACATCACCAATATAACCGCTACCTAAAACGGCAAGAGGGGATTCAAAACTAATAGGCATACCCTTGGTTAAAAGGAGGGTACACCCGGAAATTATTTTGCCTGTTGCCAAAGTAACAATAAATGCAGGAAGTCCTACCCGTGTAACAAGCAAACCATTTGCAAGCCCTATTGTAAGTCCAAGTGCAATAACCGTAATTAAAACCACAATCCAGGGCAAACCCAAAGCGGTTGTTAAAAAAGCGCCGAATGTCGCACAAAGCCCAACTACGTAGCCCACAGATAAATCTATGCCTCCCGTAATCATAATTAATGCCATACCAACCGAGATAATTCCGTATCTTGAAACCTGACTTAATATATTGAAAATATTGGCAGGCTTTAAAAAAACAGGGCTTGCTATGCTCATTGCCACTATTAGTACAATAAGCCCTATAAGCACACTAAATTCTGTTTTTGATGCCATTCTTCCCAAAAAGCCTTTGTTTTTTGTGGCAAGCATAGTATTGTCTGCATTTCCCATAATATTTTCTTCCTTCTTATTTAATTAATTTTGAATAATTTATAGTTTTGTTGCAATAGAATTCTACATAGTATTGCAGTGCATTTTGTTTACCTGCTCATATTGTGCTTGTGTAGTTTAAATAGTGAATTAAGCAGGCTATTTATATATTATTTTTATAATGATAATTTGTAATAATCCCTTTACGTGCACGGGCACGTTGACTGTATGTATATATTATTACATTTATTTTGTAATGTCAAGAAGTTTTTTATAGCAAATTAAAATATAATTTTTAAGGCAAATTAATATGTATTGTTTGCTTTGCGAACGACATAAATGTAGTTATATTTTCATTTTATCATTTGCAGTTGCATAACTTTTGACAAAATGTAATATAAAGAAATATTTAAGTGTAAAAACAGGTAATAAGCACCTAAAAAGTAGTATATATCAAGTTATATTGGCTTTAACACGTATATCTATTTTGGTTTTAATGCTTTTTGCGTCCGGTTTTTGCTTTAGCACAAGCCATTCGGTAAGGAGTTTTATAGGGCGGTAACCCTGCTCGAAGGGGTTTTGGTCTATGGTAAAATCTATTATGTTTTCTTTAATCAGCTTGATTTTTTCGGGGGTGGTATCAAAGGTTACAATCTTTATCTTTTTGTTTAGCTCTGTAAGTGCTTTTTTTAATCCGAGAATACTATCCCCTGTTAGGTATATGCCCCGTAAATTTGGGTGCTTTATTAAAAGCGCCTTGGATTTGCTATACAAAAGCGCATCTTCGTCCGAGTTTTCCGCTATTTCTACGATACTAACGTTTTTATACTCGCTTTTAATTTCATCACAAAAACCTAAAACACGTTGTTTATGCGCCAAAACTTTAAGAGAGCTTGTCATAACGGCTACTTCGCCTTTTTGCGCAAGCAATTTGCCCATTAACTCTGCGGCGGTTTTGCCTCCTGCAATGTGGTCTTGCCCCACAAAACAAGCACGTTTGGAGTTTGGAAGGTCTGTATTTATTGTTATTACAGGGATATTTTTAGCTACAAGCTCGTTTACCGCTTTGGTTATTTTAGGCAGATTTAGCGGTGCTAACACTAATGCGGAAACACCCTGCGCCTCAAAAGATTTAATAACCGCATGTTGCTGGGCTACCTCCATTTTACTTAAAACATGGCAAATTACACGCACTCCGTACACCTTACATTCCGCGGTGGCGGCTTCTACGCCCTTTTTAACCTCTCGAAAAAAAACGTTGTCTTCAAGCAAAATAACGCCGATTATCACGGGGGTTTTGTGGTTTGCCAAGGTTTTTGCAACAATGTTTGGCTCGTATTCCACTTTATCTATTATTGCCTGCACCTTTGCACGTACCCCATCGCTTACCCCTTCTCGTTTATGAATAACTTTATCCACCGTTCCTCGAGATACCTCGGCAAGCCTTGCAATTTCTTTGATAGTAGCCTTCATTTTTTCTCCAATTTCTTGTTTGATGATTAGCGTTTGAGTTTTGTTAATTATAGCATTTTATTTCCGGAGTGAAAAGGGGGTATTGTTTTTTGCGGGCAAGAATTAGTGGGGAGGTACATATTAGTGCATTTTACTAAATTTTTTTAATTTGCCTATTGAAATATAGCGGTGTATGTGTTAATATATTGTGCGTGGATAAATTCCGCAAAAATAATCGCTATGCCGAAGTGGCGGAACTGGCAGACGCACAGGACTTAAAATCCTGCGATTGTTAAAGATCGTACCGGTTCGATTCCGGTCTTCGGCACCAAAAAAACCGTATGTATATGCGGTTTTTTTATTTTACTGTTTTAGTCCACTATCGTTTATTGATTATTAGCTGACTGATATCTGACTGACATACAAATATTTGAATACAATGCTATTCAAACAAGTGTGCATTGATTAAGTGTTAAGCGTTAGTAATATTTTTATGTGAATCGGTGTTAGTTTTATCTAAAAAAGCATTCAGCTTTTCTATTGCAACAAGTTTGTCTTTATCTTCTAAATGGGTATATATTTTTAATGTCATCTCTAATGTCGAATGCCCTAATAAATATTGAGCGGTTTTAATATCTACACCGGCATGATAAAGCATAGTTGCGTATGTGTGTCTAAAAATATGTGGGGTAATATCTCTTGGAATCGCACTAATAATGGGCGTTCCACCTTTTGAACGGTTATACTCAGATAAAAACTCGCTCCACATTTTACGAAGTGAATAATCGCTAATTAGTTCATTGTTTTTATCATGAAATAATAGTAATTGGCATTTTGGTAGGTATTCAACCAGTATATCGTACAGTGGTTCGGGAATACCGATTTGCCGAGTAGACGCCTTTGTTTTAGGTGTGGTAACAGATAGTTTTGGTAACAAGGTAACAGATTTATTTACTGTGATGATTTTATTTTTTAGATCTATATTGTTTTTTGTAAGTGCCCACGTTTCACCACGCCTTAAACCGCAGTATAATATAATTGCTAAAAATGTTCTCGTCATTAACGGTAATTGCAATGCAAGAATTTCAGCTATTTCAGTATCTGATAATGAGCGCTTCATAATCGCCTTATGCGCTGAAGTCTTGATGTTTTTTGCTACATTTTTGTAGATATAATCATTTTCAATAGCTTGATTTAGTATTTGTTTTATGGTTATCAGCACTTTTTGTTGTGTACGAGGAGAAAGCGAATTGAGTAAATTCTGTATATGAGTGGCTTTTAAATTCATCAAACGAATATTCTCGATTTCTGTAAAGTGCTTGGAGATAACATATTTATACATCGCTTTAGTAGAAGGTTTAACGTTACATTTGTATGTCTCCAACCAAGTTTGCGCCCATTTTCCAAAAGTTAAATTGGCATCATCAATAATTACACCTTTGTTTTTTAGCGCCAAATAATCGGTGCATTTTTGCTCGAGTTCCGTAATAGTTCTACCAAAAATATTTTTGTATTTAGGTTTTCCGTTATCAGAATATCCAATTAAGAATTGTCTTAGATAGCGCCCATCAGAACGTTTTTTGTATTTTGGCATAAATTTTTTCCTTAAAATATATTTATGTACAGATATTAAAGTTTCTTGATTTTTCGATTTCATCTGAAATAATTGTGTTAATCACTTAATGCTCCGTATTTAGAGTAGTAAGTATTTACTATTTCTTCTAATTCTGCAATTTCATTTAATAGTGGATTAATTCTTTTTTCTTTGGAACGTTCAATAAAGCCGATTACGCAACTAATTAGTATAATTGCTATAATAATACCTACGGTAAAACCAAGTGTAAAATTTGGAATAATTTTTGTAAATACCCAATTTGTAAAAAAAAATACTCCACCTGCGCCAAGTAGTACTGTAATGCCAAATGTAATGTTTAATAAAGGATCTAATTTAGAGGTTTTTTGTTCTGCTCCTTCTATAAAAATTTGGGAATTTTGCAGTTCCTCTATTTCATCAAGTGTTAGTTTGGGTTGGTTTGGGTTTTTTGCATACTTTATCAATTTAGTAATATGTTGCCGATTTTTTTGATCTGCACAGTGATTACACAAACCGTGCACATTTGTTTTTAAAAATAAGCTCTTTTTGCCACAGCTTTTACATTTAGACATAATACATACTCCTCAAAAAAATAAAATTACCCCCAAACCGTAGTATTATTTAATTAACCTTATTAACCTTTTGACCTCGCCCAAAATTCGACATTGCTCGAGTTCTTCACCTTCTATTCTTTTAGTTGTGTATTCAGGGTTTATGGGTATTAACTCGAGCCAATCCTCTCCATTTTTATATTTGACCTTTTTTAATGTCGCTTGATCATTATCATACAATATAACCGCAATAGTACCACTATAGACTGATTCTGTGCGAAAAACAAGAACACGATCGCCATCAATAAATTGTGGATACATACTATCGCCTCTAACTTTTAATACAAAAAAATCTTCTTTATTGTATCCCCGTAGCCACTCTGCCGGTATTTGTTCGCAATCGCCCGTATATTCTTCGATTGCCTCGCATCCAAACCCGGCGGCAACAGTTCCGATAATTTGATATTCATAACAAGGAGATTCAAGCATACTTTCCTCAGAATTATCGGTGATTCTGTCATCGATACCCATAAGATATGCTACTGATACACCTAAAGCATTAGCGATTTGTTCGGTTCTCACTTGTTTGGGCTTAAAAGAACCACTCATATATTGACTGATTGCAGATTTGCCTATACCTGTTTTTTCGGATAAATCTGAAGGACGCATATTCGCTTTATCTAAAAGAAAGCATAGCCTTTTTGAAAATTCACTCATTATTTGATACCTCTTAAAACAATAATACAATAAAAGTTTAGAAATATCAATACATTTTTTAGAATAATTTAAAGATTGTTTAGAAAAACTAAAAATAGTTATTGACACAAACGAGCTATTATTGTATCATAAGTTTAGATAAACTAAACACGAGCGAGGTGGAAGTATATGAATGGTAGGTACGATTATGATTATTCAAAATTAAAAGGCAAGTTGCGTGAAAAAGGTTACACATATAAGAATTTTGCTTATATATTGGGCATTTCTGAAACATCTGTTAGTGAAAGAATGAATAATAATGCACAATTTACGCAAGAAGAAATAGGCATAACGGTTGCTAATCTTGGTATTGATTCAAGCAAAATTAAAGAGTTTTTTTTTACGCATAGAGTTTAGAATTGTTGAACGAAGTAGCCCCAAAAAACCAACAGTGTAAAAGGAGCATAAGACAAGATGAAAAATTTAACGGAAAAAGAGCAGACGACAATTAGGTTGCCTGCGGAGTTGAAAAAGCAGATAGAGGAAGTGGCAGTAAAAAGGGGAGATAGTTTTAACGGATTATTGATGATTTTGATAAATGCCGGTTGGCAAATTATGCGTCAGGGTCGATTGTGATTTCACCGTGTGTTTGCTCATATTCAGCAACATACTTTTTGAGTATATTCTCGATTTGTCCTTTATATGAGCGGTCATTAAGCTTAGCTAAAGTTTTAATTTTTGATGCTAATACAGCATCTATGCGTAATGGATAAGGGTTTTGTTGTTTAGTCATTGTACGCCTCCGATAATATTTATATCTAAATAGTATCTCAATGATATAAAAAAAGCAAAGATAATTTTAGATGTAAAAATATATCTAAATGATATTGACAAATAATTAAATAAGTAATAAGATGTAATTAAGATAATTTTAGATATCTAATGGAGGTGAGTATAATGATAAGGTTTTTGATTAATATACCTGAGGATTTTAGAAGTGATTTAAGGAGTTTTGCTAAATCACGAGGGCAAACCTTAAACGGATTAATAAGACAAATACTATGGGATTGGCTAAATAAACAAGATAAAGGAGTGTGAGAATAGATGCCACACCAATTATCGCTATCTGACTTCAAGAGAGAGTTTGGATTTAAAAATTCAACCGCACAAGAGTTGATACATACCAAAGAATTTCCTGCATATAAAATACGTGGACAATGGTATGTAGATATAGATGCTTTCTTGAAGTGGCGGCAAAGGGAGCACGAACGAAATTATAAATACTACTAAAGGAGGGACACCCCAAATGAGACCATGGGCAACGAACAAAGAGGCATTATCCTACGCAAACGAGCTACCGGCAAGACGGATATGGGAGTTTGTGTATAAAAAATTCAGACGGTTATGGAGGTAGAGGAAATGTTAAAAAGTGAATTTGAAGCTATATCAGATAGCTCTGTGTCAAATGCTCTGTACGAAAAAATAGAGACGGTATATATGGAATGCGCAATGTTTTCAAATGTAAACGGTAAGGAAGAAATAGCCGAGTATTATAAGAAATACGGTGTACCTGGGATAGAGGCGCTATATAAAGGGATTAAGACTGAAACTGAAAAAATCAGCAGTTATAAGGTATACCTAACAAAATCAGGTGCAATAGCCGAACGTATAGCAAGTTCATACAAAACCGGTGACGAGATAAAGAGTGTAAGTTATGGAAACGCATGTGCTTGTAAGGAAGTACCGAAAGTTTACCAAGATAAAGGGTATTTTGCCACAGTTATTGAGTTTAAACCAACAGGGGTTAATTCCATATATTATAAGTTAATATTTTCATAGGAGGTACAATAATGAAACACAAAATATGCGAACTATGCGGAGGCACAATATGTATGTGGGACGGT
>CAZVNZ010000039.1:0-20781 GCA_964628515.1 uncultured Christensenellaceae bacterium | reverse complement strand
GCAGGTACGGCAGGGGAAAAATTAGCGGAAATTATGCAAGAGGAGCTAAACACTCAGCTTGAAATAAAAGCGCCTCGCATTGCAATAGCCGGGGAATACCAACTGCTAAAGCCGGGCAAACAACCAAGCATTATTATAGAATGTGGGTTTTTCTCCAACAAAGAGGAAGAGGCAAAACTGCAAACCACCGAGTATCAAGACAAAATAGTAAAAGCGGTGGTGGACGGCGTAAAAAAATATACAGGGACGCATATTAAATGATTACAGGAAAAGAGCTTACCATAGAGGAGGCATACAGGCTAAACCCCTTAGCTTTGGCACATATAGGAGATTGCATATTTGATTTATACGTGCGTGTAAACTTGCTTTTAGAGGAAAACACAAGCGCAGGCAAGCTACACTCCTCTTGTATTAAAATTGTAAACGCAAAAAACCAAAGCGAGTTTGCCAAAAAGGTGTTAGCCACTCTAACAGAAAGGGAGCACGACATTTTTATGCGTGGGAGAAACGCAAAAAGTGCAACCACCCCTAAAAATATGAGTGTGGCAGACTACAAATACGCAACGGCAATAGAGGCGGTGTTTGGGTATTTGTACCTTACAGGGCAAAAAGAGCGTATAAATCAGTTGTTTGAGCAACTTAATATTCACGGAAATATTTCTGACATTATATAGAGTACAAAAAAACGGGAGGAAACTATGCCACAGGTAAAACTAAAAACAATGCTACTTACATCTTCTCCAAACCCGGAGCTTACGGTGTCTATGGGGGCAAAACTTTGCTATTCCACGTTGGATATAGAAAGCCTTTCAAAGACGGCAAAAAGCGAGGAATTTATAGATAAACTAATGGATTTGGGGCATCTTTCCCCCATAGAGCATGCCTCCTTTACTTTTGGTGTGGAGGGGGTTTCAAGAGCGCTTTTAGCACAAATCACCAGACACAGAATTGCAAGCTTTTCCGTGCAATCCCAAAGGTATGTTAATCAATCCAAAAACAAAGGGGAGTTTTCTTACGTTATTCCCCCTAAAATAGAGGCTTTAGGGGAGGATGCGGTTGCAAAATTCAGCGAGCAAATGCGCACCATGCAAGGTTGGTACGACGAATGGGCAAGCATTTTGGGGGAAAACGAGGACGCACGGTTTGTACTGCCAAACGCCTGTGATACTAAGATGATAATCACCATGAATGCAAGAGAATTACTCCACTTTTTTAAATTAAGATGTTGCAACAGGGCACAATGGGAAATACAGGCACTTGCTTGGGAAATGCTTGGGCTTGTAATGAAGGTTGCCCCGGCAATCTTTAAAAAGGCAGGACCGTCTTGCGTGTGCGGTAGTTGTAGCGAGGGCAAAATGTCTTGCAAAAAGGCAAAGGAAATTAAAGAAAAACACAATAAAATTTTAGAGGTGTGCCATGAATGAGGGCGATTTTATAATCGGCAGAAACAGCGTAAGAGAGGCAATAAAAACAGGGGAGCAAATAGACAAACTAATGATATTGCAAGGGGCTAAAGACGGCAGTATTGTGGAAATTCTTGCCCTTGCAAGAGAGCACAAGGTGGTGGTGCAGGAAGTACCGAGGATGAAGTTAGATGAAATTTGCGCTCATCTTAATGCAGACGGAAGAATTGCCAACCATCAAGGTGTGGTGGCACAAATACCGGCTTTCAGATACTCGGAAATGGAAGATATTTTTGCCCTTGCGGATTTAAAGGGAGAAAAGCCCTTTATAATAATATTAGACGGAATACAAGACCCCCACAACTTAGGGGCTATAATAAGAAGCGGAGAGGCGCTTGGGGCGCACGGTGTAATAATAGGCAAAAGACGTTGCGCCATGCTAAGCTCGGCGGCGTATAAGGTTTCCTCGGGGGCGGTGCAGTACATACCCATAGTTAAGGTTACAAACATCAACCAAACTATCAGCGAGCTTAAAAAGCAAAACATTTGGGTGGCAGGCACGGACACGCAGGGGCAGGAAATAAGCAAAAGCGATTTATCCGGAGCGCTTGCCATAGTAATTGGCAACGAGGGTGAGGGGCTTTCTCAAAACATTAAAGAAAATTGCGATTTTTGCGTAAAAATAGATATGCCGGGCAAAACAACCTCTCTAAATGCGGCTTGTGCCGCCAGCATAGTGTTTTACGAAAAACAAAGGCAAGCCAAAGCTAAGGGCTAAGGAGAAATTTTTTGGAAAAAGAACCTTACGTACATAAAATTGTAGTACATAAAGGCTACGAGGAATACTCGACTAACACAGACGAGGAAATAGCGCAAATGGCACATACGGATAAAAAGGCGTGCGAGTTTTTGCTGTACAAATACAAAAACTTTGTACGTGCAAAGGCATATTCCTACTTTTTAATCGGTGCAGACAGGGACGATATTGTACAAGAGGGTATGATAGGGCTATATAAAGCCATAAGGGATTTTGATATAGAAAAAAAGGCGTATTTTAAGCCATTTGCAGAGCTTTGCATAACAAGGCAGATTATAACGGCAATAAAAACCGCATCCAGACAAAAGCACAAACCCCTAAACTCCTATGTTTCCCTAAATAAACCGGTATACGACGACGAGTCGGAGCGCACGTTGGTGGACGTTATTGCCTCGGCAAAGATTTCCAATCCGGAGGATATTATAATAGACCAAGAGGAGTTTATACACATAGAGGAAGAAATTGCAAAAATGCTCTCGGATTTTGAAAAAAAGGTGCTTGTATATTATTTATCCGGCTATTCCTATCAAATAATTGCAAAAGCACTAAAGCGTAGCGAAAAATCCATAGACAACGCATTGCAGAGAGCCAAAAACAAAATAGACAAATTTTTGGAAGAAGAGGAGTAAACAGGGGGATAAGGGGTTTTGCTTACTATTAAGTAAATTGGTAAAATTGTAAACAAATAAAGAATATACCCACCCTTAAACTTGACAAATAAGGCAAAAAAAATATATAATAATGTATTGTATAGCATTTTATACCAAAAGTTATGCAGTAAAAAGCAGGCACAAAAAATGCAGGCTGTATGGGTGGAGGTTAGTGGTTTTGTACACAATAACCACGTAATGGACGAATATATAAATACACGTTTGGAGGAAAAAATGGCTAACGAGGTAGTATTAACCAATAAAGGACTAACAGATCTTGAGGAAAAATTAGATTACTTAAAAACGGTGAAACGTCAAGAAGTGGCAGAGCAAATTAAAGTTGCAAGAGCATTTGGCGATATTTCGGAGAACGCAGAGTACGACGAAGCTAAAAACGAGCAGGCACGTATAGAAGGGGAAATTGCAACCATAGAAAAAATGCTTAGAAGTGCCGTTGTGGTAGACGAGGACGAAGTGGATACTCAACGTGTAAATATCGGGGCAAAGGTACGTGTTTTAGATAAAGAATTTAACGAAGAATGCGAGTATCACATTGTAGGCTCTATGGAGTCGGATGTGGAGCAGGGCAAAATATCCAACGAGTCCCCTTTAGGACAGGCACTTTTAGGTAAAAAAGTGGGCAGTACGGTAAAGGTGGAAGCACCCGGCGGAGTTTTAAAGTTTAAGGTACTGGATATTCATAAATAGGAGATTATATGTCTGATCAAATTACACAACACGAGGATATAACCGAGGTATTAAGGGTACGCAGGGAAAAACTTGCGGAGCTTAGAAGTACGGGCAAAGACCCATACCTTTCCACCTCTTACAATAAAACCCACTCCTCTACCGAGATTTTAGAGGATTTTGAGGAGCTGGAAGGCAAAGAAGTAAGCATAGCCGGCAGAATTATTTCTAAGCGTATTATGGGTAAGGCAAGCTTTTTTCACCTTATGGACGGTAGCGGAAAAATACAGGTTTATGCAAGACGAGACGTAATGGGCGACGAGCCCTACGCCGAGTACAAGCATATGGATATTGGTGATATTGTGGGTATACAGGGGGAGGTTTTTAAAACCAACGCAGGAGAGGTTTCCGTAAAATCTCATAGTATTACCTTGCTTTCAAAATCTTTGCAACCCTTGCCGGAAAAATGGCACGGGCTTAAAGATACAGACTTGCGTTACAGGCAACGTTATGTGGATTTAATCGTAAACCCCGACGTAAAACAAACCTTTTATATGCGTTCGCAAATAATGAAGTGTATAAGAGATTTTTTGGACAACAAGGGCTATATAGAGGTGGAAACGCCTATTTTGCAATCAAGCGCAGGGGGTGCGGCGGCACGGCCCTTTATTACCTTTCATAATACTTTAGATATTAATATGTATTTAAGAATAGCCACCGAGCTCCACTTAAAACGGCTGATTGTGGGCGGTTTTGAAAAGGTGTACGAAATCGGCAGAATTTTCAGAAACGAGGGTATGAGCCCCAAACACAATCCGGAGTTTACCACGGTGGAATTATACGAGGCATACACGGACTACAAAGGCATGATGGACTTATGCGAGGGGCTGTTTTTATACTGCGCAAAAGAGGTGCTAAAAACAGAGGTAATAACCTATCAAGAGCAGGAAATCAACTTGCAAGCGCCTTGGAAGCGCCTAACAATGTTAGATGCGGTAAAGGAGTATGCAGGCATAGATTTTTCCATTTGTGATGATGATGATAAAGCAAGGGCAGCGGCTAAAGCAGGGGGTATACACTTCGAGGGGCAACTTACTAAGGGTGAGTTGTTAAACGAGGCTTTCGAGCAAAAAGTAGAAGAGCAGTTAATACAACCTACTTTTATTTGTGATTATCCTGTGGAGGTATCGCCATTAGCAAAGAAAAAAGCGGACGAGGATTGGCTTACCGAGCGGTTTGAGCTATATATAACAGGCAGAGAGTTTGCAAACGCATTTTCCGAGTTAAACGACCCGGACGACCAAAAGCAAAGATTTTTAGAGCAGGTATCCAAGCGGGAAAAGGGAGACGAAGAGGCAAATATGATGGACGACGACTTTATAAATGCCTTAGAGTATGCAATGCCCCCCACCGGCGGTATGGGTATAGGTATAGACAGAATGATAATGCTGTTGACGGACAGGTTTTCCATAAGGGATGTACTACTCTTCCCCACTATGAAACCCAGATAAATTAGGAGTAAAAGTGGAAGCTAACGATTCGCCCATTTCGGTAAAAATTTTACGAGGAATATTATATCTTGTAGGCACACTTGTTGTAATTGTTGCGGTAGGTACTTGTGCTTACATAGGCTACTACACCGGGAAAAACACCATGAATGTAGACATGATAGCCAAAGATGCTTTTAATAAGCGAGCCGCCGTAATACTCCAACCAAAGGGGCCGGAAATAGATAACGAGCAACTAAGGGGTGTATTTACGGAAAAATGTATAGCCACAGACGAGGTGTACAACAACAACCCCTACGCTAAATACGAAATAACCAATTACTATCATTTAGCGGAAATAGAGGGGCATACAACTTGGCAGTGGGATGAAACCACAGAGCTAATACTATCCGACGTTGTGCTTGATATTAGAGGTGTGTATGCGGACACAGATGCGGAAAACACCTTAGGCGACCCATCAATAGAGGACTGGCGCAACGCAAAATACAAGGTAAAATTAGTTAAAATCAACAATGCGTGGAAGGTGGACAAAATAGAAGTTATAGAGGATATTTATATACCCGAAATAGTAAAGCCCACCCAAGAGCCCGTAGATGAGGAAGGCGAGCCCACAGAAGAATCGACAGAGCCCACAACAGAGCCTACAACACAGCCTACTGCAGAGCCCGAAGGCTAAAGCAGTGCGGTTTAGCTAATGGCAGAGGTGTATTTAGCCCCACTTGCAGGCATCACAGATGTAGCAATGCGGGAAATATGTATAGATTACGGTGCGTCTCTAACCTTTACAGAGATGATAAGCGCAAAGGGGCTGTCTTATAAAAACCAACGTACTAAAGAGCTACTTGCCCTAAGCCCAAAAGAAACCAAAGTAGGCGTACAGCTTTTTGGCAGGGAAGCAGAAATCCTTGGTGCTATGGCAAAAGAGGTAGAGCAAGCCTTAGGGGAGCGACTTTATGTTATAGACATCAATATGGGTTGTCCTGCGCCTAAAATCACCAAAAATGGCGAAGGCGTGGCACTAATGGGCGATATTTCCCTATCTTCCAAACTTATAAGTGCGGTTAGAAGGAGTATTAACTGCAAGCTGAGTGTAAAATTTAGAAAGGGCTTAGACGAGGCGCATATAAACGCCATAGAGTTTGGAAAAATGGCGGAAGAAAGCGGAGCGGACAGCATTACAATCCACGGCAGAACGGCGGATATGTTTTACAGCGGTAAGGCGGATCTCCATATAATCAAAAGGCTAAAAGAAAGTTTAAGTATAGAGGTGACAGGCAACGGCGATATTTTTACGCCCAAAGACGCCCTAAATATGCTAAACTACACAAAATGCGACAATATTATGGTAGCAAGAGGGGCAATGGGCAACCCCTTTATTTTTTTTGCAATAAAGGAGCTACTCCAAAAGGGAGAAGTCACAACAGATTTTGATATAAGCACAAGGCTTGCAACCTGTTTAAAGCAGGCACGCATAGCCATAGCGCAAAAAGGGGAGTACATGGCAATAAGGCAGATGCGCACCCACGCATCCCATTATATAAAGGGGATTAAGCATGCGGCAAGTATTAGAAACGAAATTGTAAAAATTAAGACTTATGCGGATTTGGAGAGGGTTTTTGAGGGGGTTGTTGGGTGATAGTGGATAGTTTGATTGGGTGGACTGTTTTGTAGATGGGTTGTATTATAATTAGCATATAAAATCACATCAGTTTAATATTATTAGAAAAAGAATTTGCGAGTTGGCTTATTGCTAAAAATGTGCTTTAGCGGTATTTTGAATGTATGCCAATTTTATTTATATCAAATAAAAGCTCCCGTCGGCATTACCAACGAGAGCCTATTTATACCTTTTGCTTTTATGGTTATACTACCAAAATTTACTTAGAAATCTGGGAAATAACCTTTTTAATAACTTCTACCGTCTCGTCAGGCAGTTTGTCAAATTCTTCTCTTGAGGAGATGAAGTCTATTCTGTCTTGCATACGAGCCGCAAGCTGTTTTGTGTAGTTAGCATCCTTAAAGTCCGGATTAAAGCCGTCTACCGGTAGGTAGGAAACGCCTTCAATGCCCCCAAAACTCTCGAATTTTGCTTTGCCTTCTATTATGGACTCTAAGCTACCTAATGTTGCTTCTTTTGTAACCTTCTTTTCGCCGAAGTGACCTGTGTTGAAGATGTAGCAATCAAGCCCTTTTTCTGCAAACAATGCTCTAAAGCCGTTGTAATCGTCTACAAGTTTGTAGGTTCTGAAGGGGTTTGCGTATGGCTCTACAACAAGTGCATCCGGGTCTACGCCGGGGGCGAGTCTCTCTGCGCTTGTACGCTTTGTAGCTAAGGTTGCGCCCATTGTGGAGGCAAGTACCGCATCGTCAATTTTAACAACGGGAGGAAGTGTCGGGTCTTTCATTAGCCATATGATTGCGTTTGCAGGCTCGTGGAAAACGTCCTCTCTGTTGGGGCTCCATAATTTAGATTTCATTGCACGACCGTTGCCGTTTCTAATGTCCTCCGTAACTAAAACTTTGTTGCCCTTATCGTCCACCGTTACGCCGTTGTTTTGCACGGTAACAAGGTATTTGTTATCATCGCAATCCATGGGGTAATCTTGAGTTTTATCAAAATATGCAGGCTCTAAAGCTACGGATGCCGTGGTTTCTCTGGAAATAACAAAAGCATCGTCATGAAGAACGGTAATGTCGTATTTTCCATCGTGATGAGCATGTGTAATGGTAGATTTTCCGCTACCTGACAGCCCAAACACACCGGCTACAAATTTAGAGCCGTCTTTTAGGTTGTAACGTTTTTGTCCGCCGTGGCAGGATACAAAACCGTTTCTGTTTGCAATACCCCAAGCAAGTGTTAGCGTACCTTTTTTATGCTCGCCGAAATATCTCATGCCAAGTAAGCAAGCACAGTTGGCTTCGGGTGCAAAAAATGCCATACCCATTGGGAAATCGGGGTGAGACCATTGTGGGTCGGAGAAAATATAAATATCTCCTTCGGGAATAACCGCAGATTCTTTGTACATTTCGTAATAACATTCTGTAAGATATTGGAAGTTATACAACCAAGAATACATAATGTTTTCTTCCCCTTCGGGTATGCAAAGATGGGCTTTTACCATAAATTCCGGTGCAAGACCGATGTAGGCTTGCGCATGATATAATTGAGATCTTCTTGCTTGATAAATAGCTTCTTTAATTATTGCGCCGTATTTTCCCGATGTTACAGGGTTGCCGTAGTAGTCGTTGCTACCTAAAATGCAACGAGCCGCTGCCGCTCTTCCGCCCACGTTACCATCATTAAAAAGAAGAACCTTTGCATCTGCAGGTAGTCCTGTTTCTTCCGGCTTGTATACGGGTATATCTGTAATAACCGTTCCCGGTGCATCGCAAGCTAACTTGTATGCTTCTTTGAGAGTTTCAACGGGATACACGTTGTTGCCGTAAAAAGCAGTTTCAATAGTAGTACGAATATCTGTAAAATACGTACCCTGTTTGATTTCGTTCCATTTGTAATTTTGTTTAGTAGCCATAATAATCCTCCGATTTCAAAATATATATTTTAACAAAATTGTTAGCAGATGTTATGTAAGTAATAATAACTCTACAAAATTATTATCTTTCCCCATATTCTTATTATTCTACATTTAAGCCTTTTTTCCTCTTTTTATTTTAAATTTTTAGCAAGATTGTAAAAATCTTTTTCGCTAAGTGCTTCTGCACGGGTGCGTTGCTCTATATTACACACTTCTAACAGCTTTGAAACCTCTTCTTTTGCCATTATTTGCAAAAGGTTGTTGTATATGGTTTTTCTCCGCATGGAAAAAGCGGTTTTTATTACCTTTGTGTAGATTTTACGCTCTACATCAAAAATATTTTTGGAAATATCCATATAGACTACCCCGCTTTTTACTTCGGGCATAGGGTAAAAACAGTTTTTGGACACGTAAAAAAGCAACTTAGGCACAGTATAGTACCTGCACGAAACTGTTATTGCACCGTAGTTTGCGTCTCCGGGATTGCTTGTTAAACGCTGTGCAACCTCGCTTTGAACCATTGCGCAAATGCTTGTTACGCAAACATCACCCTCCAAAAGCTTAAAAATTATTTTGCTTGTAATATAATAAGGAAGGTTTGCACAAACGCAAAAATCCTCCCCATTAAAATGCTCTTTTTGAAGTTTAGCCAAGTCCGTTTTTAAAATGTCCTCGTTTATTACGGTTATGTTGGGGCAGGTGCTTAGCGTTTCTTTTAGCACCTCTACCATGCCTTTGTCGATTTCCACGCACACTACTTTTTTGGCACGCATGCTTAAAGCCTTGCTTAACGTACCAATGCCCGGTCCAATTTCTAATACATTTGCCCCTATTTGTACCGTTTGTGCAATTTTATTTACCACATTTTCGTCGCACAAAAAATTTTGCCCAAACTTCTTTAAGGGAGAAAGCCCGTATTTAAGCAAAATTTCTTTAACGATTTTAGGGGAGGCTAAATTCAATTACTGTATCTCCCTGTATTAATGTATAGTAATTTGCACGGATTTTCTGCCCCACGCATAGCATTGGTCGTGGCTGTCCATAAACACATCTATTGCATAGGGGTTGCTTCTTGCAAAACCGCCGGTATCTTCTATTCTGCCCGTACCGTAACCGGGAATATCTATTATTGTGCCGTAAGGCAATATAGATGGATTTGCGGCTATTGTGCCTCTTTGAGGATATGTGCCCGTGGAGGTTTTGCCCCCCGAGTTACACTCCGCACAGTATGCCGTTGCCGTAACCGTAAGCACGTATCTGCCACTTCCGTCCACTACCGGTTGCTTGCCGCCACCGCCGCCGCCACCGCCGGATTTTGCCGCCGGTTTGGGTTTGGGTTTGGGTTTTACATAAGTACCTACTGCGGTAATTTCTGTTATGGGCTCTCTTACCACTTCCTCTCCCACAACTTCTTCGGAAATTAGCATTCCGTTTTTGTATACCTGCTTAAATATAATTTCAAGCTCGCCGTTTTCGCCGTGTTGAGCAATTTTAGTAGAGCCTTTTGCCAAGGTTTTATCTTCCCTTTCTGTCTTTTTAAAAGGAATTTCTCTAAACTCGCTGACTTCCTTTGTTTCTACTTTTATATGGTCTATAACCATTTCGGGACGGGTAAAGGTTTCTGTGGAGGGGTAAATTTCGTCCTCGGGCGCCGGTGTTACATTTGCCTTTGCAAGTGCGTCCGCTACCGTGCCTGCTATCATTTCTATGGAAAGCTCTCCGTCTTGCGTCCTTATGGTTATGGGCATTGCACGCCTAATTACAATTTCCATACCCTCTTGAATGGGTGTTGCTATGCTTGTTTCTAAAATATCGTCCTCGGAGACTTCTATTTGATTTTCTTTTAAAAACTCTCCAACAGTAAGAGCAACGGTGTTAGACTCAAAAACTCTGCCGTTGTCGTTTACTTTTATGCTCGTGGTTTTACGTGCAAAAGATGTTGGTATTGCAATAGCGGATACACCCACAACTATCACACAGGCAATTAAAGTAGTGCGAATAAATCCGTCTTTAAATGGGTTTTGCCCTCTTTTTTTGGATTTTTTGTCGCCATTTCCTAATTGGGATGATTTTATTGATTGTTTTATACCCAGTTTTGTTATTAGGGCATTGGCTGAGTCGGTAATAAAATTCCCTTTTTTAACGGGTTTTCTGACTCTGGGTATTCTTGATGTTTGCGAGGTAGGGGTAATATCCTCCTCGGAAAAATTTCTTCTGCGGGAGGTATAAAGCACTCGGTTATACTTTTTTTCCGGCTCTATTACAACATCCTTACGTTTTCTTTTCATTTATTGCTCCTTAATATATATGAGGGGAGTTGATTGCGTGTTTAGTTTGGCACCAAAGGTAAATTTGGTTACATTTCCCCAATTATATTAAATATATTATAGCATTTTTGTGGAAGTTATGCAATGGTTTTTGGGGGAAATGAATATATGAATATACCGTTTTGCATAATAAAATACCGCATTTTAACAGAAAAACGTCCGTACGCAAATAATGCGATTCCAATAATAATAAATGCACTCGGTATTATAATAATGCTTGGCATCTCATTTTCTTACAGCAACTAACAACTACTTACTTTTTGTGTAATCGTGCTACCGTTAATTACCTCCCGTCTCTAAAACCTCCCTAAAAGCCCTATCCAAAATCCCTTCTACATCTGCGCCCCAAATATCCAAACCTTGTGCAAAGCAATATATAGGCTTGCAACCCCCTAAAAACTTGCCTACCGTATTAATATAATTAGTTGCACAGTTTTCCGCCTCCACCATGCCTCCGCTTGTGGATATATACACCAGTTTTTCAAATTTGCATAACGATTTTGGTATACCTGTGTTGTCGTATATAAAAGTAATGGTGTTTACAAAAATGTGTTCTATATATACCTTTAAAATGGCAGGATAGGAAAAATCCCAGTAGGGTGCGCCTATTACTATCATATCCGCATTTGCAAACAGGCGTGCTTGCTCAAACATCGGGTGGTCGCTACCACTTTCCGTTAGCTGTATTCTAAGCTCTACCGTGTCTTTGTATAAGGGCTTTAGCTGTAAATTTTGTAAATTTACCTCCGTTAGTGCATAATCTTTGTGGCTGCCCAAAAAGGCATCTAAGTATTTTCTGCATAAATTTAATGTACGGGAATTCTCTCTGACGCATGCGTTAATAAAAAGTAAACTCTTCATAACATACTCCTCGCTTCCTATTAAAATTTCTATAATTATAATAGCATAAATGTTTGACTTTTTGTACCCTTGTTGCAATATACGGGGCAAAAGCATAAAAAAGGGCTGTACATGCAAATTATTGGGCATAAACTGCATATACAACCCCGTATAAGTACCGGCTTAACTTTTTTATATAAGTTATTTCTTAGGTGGAAAACAACCGGTAGTTATTAATTTTATCAAGCAGGCCTACACCCACTTACCCGTCTAAACTATTACACACAAGCAGGCCTACACCCACTTACTAAAATCAATCACCATTAAAAAATTAGGACGGCACAAACCGCAAATTCTTTTGCTTTATTATTCTAATTTGCCTGTAATACATTATTATTAAATACACCGCAGCCCCTAACCATGCGGCAGGCTCTACAAAGAAAATGCCGAAACTTCCTATTAGCATAGGCAAAAGCAGGGCTATGCCCACACGCATTATAAACTCGATTATCCCCGAAATCATTGGCGCTATGGTGTTTCCCAAACCTTGCAGGGCAGAGCGATAGGTGAAAAGTAAATACAATACAACCAAGGGCAGGCTAAGTGTGGTTAAATATTGGTAGGCTACCGCTAAAACTTGAGTTGCATCCGCCTCGGAGGCGGAAATAAACATCCCCAGTAAATTTGTGCCGAAAAACAAGGCAAGTACAGATATGGGTATTGACACAAACAAAGATAGTTTTACCGCACTTTTAAGCCCTTTTTCTATTCGGTCCATAAGGTTTGCCCCCCAGTTTTGCGCCATATATGTGGAGGTGGAAAACCCAAAGGAAACCGCCGAGCTTTCTAACATTCCATACAGCTTGTTTGTAGCGGTAAAGCCTGCCACAAATATAAATCCAAAGCTGTTTATAACACTTTGTACCACCATTCCGCCCCCTGCTATTACCACATGCTGAAAGGCTAAGGGAAACCCTAACTTACATAACCGCACCGCCATATGTTTGTCCCACTTCCAATCTTCTTTAGTGGTTTTAATAATGTCTATTTTCCGTAGCACATTTAAGCAGTATATAAAGGAAATAAATTGTGCAATTAATGTTGCTACCGCCGCCCCGCGTATTCCCCATTTAAAGCCCATTACAAAAAGGTAGTCTAAGGCTATGTTTGTAACGGCGGCAATGCCCATTGCAATTAGCGGGGTTTTAGAGTCTCCAAAGGAGCGCAGTATTGCCGATGCCATATTATAAGCGGCAGGTATTAGTATACCCCCATACATTATTGTCAGGTAAGACAGCGAGCCTTCTATAATATTTGACGGTGTTTTAAGCAAGTTTAGCAGGGGCTTTGCAAACATTAGACTTGCAAAAGTTAGTGCGATGCCTACAATTAAGCATAAAAGCGCAGACATTGTTACGGATTTTTTTAATTGGGGAATATTGCCTGCACCAAAGTTTTGGGTAATTAAAATGGAAAAGCCTTGTGTCAGCGATTGCACCACCCACAGCACCAGCCAGTATACCCAATCTGTTGCACCTAAAGAGGCAAGCGCTTCCACGCCTACTCCCTGCCCTACTATTACGGCGTCTACTATCATATATAATTGTTGACCCAGATTTCCCACTATAAGCGGTAACGCAAACAGTAAAATTAGTTTGGTTGGGTTGCCTGTTGTCATATCTTTTATTCTGCTCATTCTTTAATTCCTTGACAAAATTTGTAATTGCGTTATAATATTAGTACAAAACAAGAGACGTGTATATAATTTTTAAGCCAATTTTTATAAATATCGTACCAAATAAGGAGATTTTATGCAACTAAAGAGTATAGAGGTGGACCATAATTTCAAAGAGCATATACGGTACAGAGACTCCTCCTTTCCCGTAACGGTAAGCACGGATGTATACAACGATTTTGTGGACGGCATAATAAATTGTCATTGGCACGGAGAATTTGAGTACGTTTACGTATTTAAAGGCAATATAGATTTTTATTGGAACGACCACCACACCGTACTGAAAAACGGCGATTGCGTATTTATAAACTCCAACGTTATGCATATGTCTAAACTTATTGATGCTGATGCCCTTGCAATAACGGTGGTGTTTCCCACAAGTTTGTTTGTGTCCGATTTACGCAGTACCATGTACGAAAAGTATTTTCAACCAATGCAAAAAGACTCCTTGCAAGGCTTTTTGTTTTTACGAAACAGCGAGTACACAGCAAAAATCGGCAATTTAGTACAAGAGGTATACAACCTAAACACAGAGGAATTTGGCTACGAGCTTAACTGCATAACCATTCTTAGCAAAATTTGGCATTTTACACTAAAATACATTGCCATGCAGGACGCATCCTTATTAGAGAGAGAAAAAAACCATAAGCACGAAGAGCGAGCCAAACGGATACTATCC
The DNA here is from genome assembly GCA_964628515.1 of uncultured Christensenellaceae bacterium. Classification (GTDB taxonomy): domain Bacteria; phylum Bacillota; class Clostridia; order Christensenellales; family Christensenellaceae; genus CAZVNZ01. The sequence goes on along the minus strand of CAZVNZ010000039.1, from coordinate 6,599 downwards.
TACATTCATCATCATTATGCGGAAAACCTTACCATAGAGGATATTGCAAAAAGCGTAAATGTCAGCAGAAGCGAGTGTTTTCGCTGTTTTAAGCGGATAACCAACAAAAAACCCACAGAGTATATTAACGATTACAGATTGGCGCAGTCTGCAAGATTGCTTAGGGAAACCACGGATTCCATAGCGCAAATTTGCTTATCTTGCGGTTTTGGAAGCTCCAGCTATTTTGGCAAGCTGTTTAAAGACAAGTTTGGCATTGCCCCCATAAAATTTAGGGCAGAAGGGCAGGAGGGGAAATAATCAATCTTTTATTTTTTTTAAGATTATGATATACTTTTATAGTTGATTATAACTACGGACACAAAAAAAATAAACAAGGATTAACATAAAAGGATTTACATAATATGTACGATTTAATAATAGCAGGAGCAGGGCCGGCAGGGCTTAGCGCAGGTATTTATGCTTGCAGAGGCGGACTAAAAACCCTAATTATAGAAAAAGCCTTTGCGGGCGGGCAAATGGCAATAAGCCATATTGTAGAAAACTATCCCGGTTTCGAGAAAGAGCAAACGGGGGCAGGGCTTGCCCACAGCATGAAACTCCAAGCGGTAAAAATGGGTGCGGAAATAATAACTTCGGAAATACAGTCCTTTGATTTTTCCGCTAAAATTAAAAGGGTGCACACAGCAAAAAACGTGTACGAAAGCCACACACTTATACTTGCTATGGGTGCGGTGCCAAAAAAGTTAGGCATAGTGCAGGAAAACAATTATTTTGGGGCAGGGCTTTCTTATTGCGCAACTTGTGACGGTGCTTTTTTCAAAAATAAGGACGTTTGCGTAATAGGCGGTGGCAACACAGCCTTAGAAGATGCTCTTTATTTGTCTAAGTTTTGCACAAAGGTGTATTTAATTCACAGAAGGGATGAATACAGAGGGCATAAAGCGTTAGTGGACGCAGTAGCCAAACTGCCAAACGTTATACAGCTTTTAGACAGTGAGGTTACGGACATTTACGGCAAAAACATCGTAGAGGGTGTGGTGTGCCTAAACAAAAAAACCAATCAAAGCACAAACATAGACTTACAGGGGATTTTTATAGGGGTAGGCAGACAGCCTCAAACGGAATTAATAAAAGGACAGATTAACTTAGCAGAGGATTTTAGTATAGATGCAAAAGAGGACTGCAAAACCAACATAGCAGGGGTTTTTTGCGCAGGCGATATTAGAAATAAAGAGCTTAGGCAAATAGTAACGGCGGTGGCGGACGGCGCTATTGCCGCCACTCATGCGGAAAACTATTGCCTTACAAATTGCCCAAACAGTTAGCTGTTTTAGTGGTAGTTTGCTACGATTAATTGCGGTGCGCTACGGCAATTAGGGTGCGCAACGATTAGTGGCGGTTTGCTGTGGGCGGTAGGGCGCATTCAATCATCACAATAAAAAAGAAAATTAGAATTAAGAAACATACAAGGAGTAAAAAATGGCAAGACTATTTGGTACGGACGGAGTAAGAGGGGTGGCAAATGAGGCGCTAACCTCTAAATTAGCTTACGATTTAGGCAGAGCAGGGGCGTTTTGCCTCACAAACGAAGTACACAAAGCACGCATACTAATAGGCAAAGACACACGTATTTCGGGAGACATGTTAGAATGTGCTTTAGTGGCAGGAATATGCTCGGCAGGAGCGGAGGCGGTGGTTGCCTGTACCTTACCCACATCGGCGGTGGCTCATCTAACCAAGCAGTTAGAGTTTGATGCAGGCATTGTAATTTCTGCATCTCACAACACGGTGGAATACAACGGAATTAAGTTTTTTAATTCTATGGGATATAAATTAGCGGACGAAATTGAGGATAAAATAGAAAGCATAATAAACGAGGGTTGCACACAAATTCCCCAGCCCACAGGCACAAAAATTGGCAGGCGAATACGGCTTAAAAAGGCGGCGCAGGAATATATAGATTACTTGGTTTCCACCACGGATGTTACCTTTCATGGAATGAAGGTGGTGCTTGATTGCGCAAACGGAGCGGCAAGCGAAATTGCCCCGTGGGTATTTAAGATGTTAGGGGCGGAGGTTATCCCCTACTATAATATGCCTGATGGCACAAACATCAACGAAAATTGCGGGTCCACCCACCCCGAAACCTTAAGCAGAATGGTAAGCGAGTTAGGTGCGGACGCAGGTTTTGCTTTTGATGGTGATGCAGACAGACTAATAGCCGCCGACGAATACGGAAACATCGTAGACGGAGATAAAATAATGAGCATTTGTGCAATAGAAATGAAAAAGCGAGGTTTACTTAAAAAGGATACTTTGGTTGCTACAATAATGAGCAACATGGGTACAGAGGTAAGCCTAAAAGAGCAGGGTATAAAGTTACTTCGCACCAACGTGGGCGACAGGTATGTGCTGGAAGAAATGGTAAAAAGCGATTATAACTTGGGCGGAGAGCAATCGGGGCATATAATTTTCTTAGACGACAACACCACGGGAGACGGTATTTTAAGTGCGGTTAAGCTACTTTCCGTAGTAAAACGGGAGGGCAAGGCGCTATCTAAGCTAAGCAAGCAAATACAGGTGTTTCCACAGGTGCTTGTAAATGCTCGTGTCAGCGAGGCAAAAAAGCACGGCTACGAGGAGGACAAGGAAATACTAAGCAAAATTGCGGATTTGGAAAAGCAGTTTTCCGGAGAGGGCAGGGTAATTATCCGCACCTCGGGTACAGAGCCCCTTGTGCGTGTTATGATAGAAGGCAAGGATAAAAACGCTATTGCAAAGGAAGCATACAATCTTGCGCAATTAATAGAAAACAGGCTTAAATAGAGGTGTAAATATATGTGTGGAATAGTTGGATATGTTGGAGACAAAGATGTAATTCCGGTTTTAATGTCAGGGCTTTCCAAGTTGGAATACAGAGGGTACGACAGCGCAGGCATTGCCTATTTGGACGGCGGAGAAATGCAAATAGTAAAAGCGCAAGGCAAACTCTCTAATTTAGAGGAGTTGCTAAAGGGCAAGGCTGCACCAAAAACCATAGGTATTGGGCATACAAGATGGGCTACACACGGCGAGCCTAACTTTGTAAATTCTCATCCTCATACAAATATGTTTGGGGATATTGCCATAGTGCATAACGGAATTATAGAAAACTACATGGAAATTAAAACATGGCTACACAAAAAAGGTGTGGTTTTCTCCTCGGATACAGACACAGAGGTTGTGGCACATTTAATCAACTTTTTTTACGAGGGCAATATGCTTTTAGCCGTACAAAAAGCGGTTAATATGATAAAGGGCAGTTACGCATTAGGGGTAATAAGCCAGCAGGAGCAGGGGGAAATAATAGCGGTAAAGAAGGACAGCCCTCTTGTAGTAGGTTTAGGCAAAAACGAAAATCTTATAGCCTCGGACATACCGGCAATTTTGGAATACACAAGGGATGTTTACTTTTTAAAAGATACTGAAATCGCACACATCACACAGGAAAATGTGCAAATTTACGACAGCTTTCTTAATAAAATAGAGGTAGAGCCTTTTACGGTGGATTGGGATATTGCCCAAGCGGAAAAGGGCGGATACCCTCATTTTATGATAAAAGAGATAGAAGAGCAACCTCGAGCCATAGCAGACACCCTAAACTCTCGTATAAGCGAGGAAGGCATAACTTTCGAGGAGCTAAACATAGACAACAAGGTGTTTGAAAACATTAAAAAAATTACAATTATTGCATGCGGTACGGCGTATCACGCATCGTACGTAGGCAAGTATATAGTGGAGCGGTTTGCAAGAGTACCGGTAGATGTGGAGATAGCCTCGGAGTTTAGGTATAAAAATCCTATTATTAATAGTGATGATTTTGTTATAGTGCTAAGCCAATCGGGAGAAACGGCAGACACCATAGCCGCACTAAGAGAGGCAAAAGAGGCAGGAGCTTACGTAATGGCGGTTACAAACGTGGTAGGCTCTACGGTAGCAAGGGAGGCAAACGGGGTTTTCTACACTCGTGCAGGGTTAGAAATTGCGGTGGCATCCACCAAAGCCTACACCACACAGTTAGTTTCCATGTATTTATTTGCACTAAAGCTAAGCTATGTTAAAGGCACAATTACCAAAGAGGATTATTTTAAGTATATAGAAGAGTTAAAACAGATACCCAAAAAGGTTGGGGATATGCTAAACAAGAAAAACGAGTTGCAGAAGTTTGCCTTGCATCATTTTAGCGAAAACAGCGTATTTTACATTGGCAGAGGGCTTGATTACGCACTTTCTATGGAGGGCTCGCTAAAACTAAAAGAAATAAGCTACATACACTCGGAAGCCTACGCCGCCGGAGAGTTAAAGCACGGCACTATTGCCCTAATAGAAAAGGATACTTTGGTAGTGGCGGTGCTAACCCAAGGAGAGCTGTTAGAAAAAAGCATCAGCAATGTAAAAGAGGTAATAGCAAGAGGAGCGACTGTGCTTGCCATAACCCAAGAAAAGTTTGTGGATAAAGTTAAGGAATTTGCAGATAAAATAATTACAATCCCCGACACCATAGACTTTATGTCCACAATTACATCCATAGTGCCCATGCAAATATTTGCGTACTATATGTCCGTAGAAAAGGGGTGCGATGTGGATAAACCACGTAATTTGGCTAAGTCGGTTACTGTGGAGTAATGCACTGTAAAGTGATGCACTGTTAAGTGATGCACTGTAAAGTGAGTGGGTTGCGGTTTTTGGTATTTTTTTCTTTTATAGTGGATAAAGTTATATAGAAACTGATTTAAGTGATTTTGTAATTAATACCATCACCATCACAATAAGAAAAAAGGCAGGAGATATGCGCTCCTGCCTTAGTTATTTATTACTTACTTTCTGTCTGCGAGAGGTACATATTCCTCGTGTTTTGCCACACTCTTATAAGCCGGACGAATAATCTTTCCTGCGCTTATAAGCTCTTCTATTCTGTGAGCGCTCCAACCTACAATACGTGCAATAGCAAATATCGGCGTGTAAAGCTCGGGTGGGAGGTCTAACATATCGTACACAAAACCGCTGTAAAAATCTATATTTGCGGAAACGCCTTTATAAATGCGTCTTTCCTCGCCTATAACTTCGGGGGCTAACCGCTCTACCGCAGAATATAAATCAAACTCTTTCTCTAAACCTTTTTCTTTAGACAGCTTTTCTACAAAGCCTTTAAAGATGTTGGCACGAGGGTCGGATATCGAGTAAACCGCATGCCCCATACCGTAAATTAGTCCGGAATTATCAAAGGCTTGTTTGTTAAGTAATTTTTTCAGATACTCTTTAATAGCATTTTCGTCCGTCCAATCTTTGAGGTTAGTTTTCATATCCTCAAACATTTGAGTAACCTTAATATTGGCGCCACCGTGTTTTGGCCCTTTAAGAGAGCCTAAGGAAGCAGCCACGGAAGAATAGGTATCCGTGCCGGAGGAGGTAACCACGTGAGTGGTAAATGTGGAGTTGTTACCACCGCCATGCTCTGCATGAAGGACAAGGGCAACATCCAAAATTTTAGCCTCAAGTGCGGAATATTTACTGTCCACCCTAAGCATATGCAAAATATTTTCCGCTGTGGAAAGCTCTCTTACGGGAGGGTGTATAACAAGGCTTTGATTTTCATAATAATGTTGATACGCCTGATACCCATATACGGACAGCAAAGGAAACAAAGAAATAAGTTGCAAAGATTGCTTTAGCACGTTGGGAATGGAAGTATCGTTTGCGTTTTTGTCGTAAGAATAAAGTGTAAGCACACTACGTGCAAGGGTGTTCATCATATCAAAACTGGGGGCTTTCATAATGATGTCTCTAACAAAGCTTGGGGGTAGCGTTCTGTAATCCGCAAGCAACTCTTTAAAATCGTTAAGCTCGGTATTTGTGGGCATATCTCCGAATAAAAGCAGATAGGCGCTTTCCTCAAAGCCAAATCGATCCTCTTTAATAAAGCCGTCCACAATTTCTTCAATATCGTAGCCTCTGTAATAAAGCTTGCCCTCGCAGGGTATCATCTCGCTATCTTCAATAACATAGCTTTTTACCTCGCCGATATCCGTTAAGCCTGCCAAAACGCCTTTACCGCTAATATCCCTAAGACCACGTTTAACCTCGTATTTTGCATACAGACTGTTGTCTATAACATCGTTTTTCAAGCATAACTCGCTTAATTCCTTAACCTTTGGTGTTATTTCTTTGTAAATGTTGTCAACTTTTGTCATACTAAAACCTCCTTTTTGGATAGTAATACAATACCTGATTATATTTAAGAATTTACCCCGTTTTTTACGAGATTCTTAATTTTTGCCGAATTTAAAGTTATTTATTTATTGGGAACAAAAATATTAATGCTTAACTAATTATATAGCAAATTTGCATAATCCTTTACTATAATCGCAAATTTATTTGTATAAATATTATATAGGAATATTGGAGGGTTGTCAAATTTTTGGGGGATTCCCTTTTTTGTGAAATACTACTTGAAACTTTCGCCGTAAATAAGACCCTGCTACCGGATTATAATAATTATAAATGGAGTACTACAATAAAAGTAGAGAGATAATTCTCAAACAAAGTGATAAAATATA
>CAZVNZ010000038.1:0-20903 GCA_964628515.1 uncultured Christensenellaceae bacterium | reverse complement strand
ACGCCTTACAGGCGTAATGTGAAATACCCCCAGCTATGCTGGGGGATGTTTATTTCTGAAATCACAAAATTGGCAAGACAAGAATTTATGGACAGGTATAACCCAAGCTAATGAGCATAACACGAACTGCCACAAATGTTTGTATTAACACAGATATTAAATAATGCCAACTAACGCCCAAATCACGAAAATCAAATAAAAAAAACATAACCCACAAAAAAGCTGCGAATTAGGTTTTCTTTTGTAAATGGTACCGGTGGCCGGACTCGAACCGGCACGGTGTCACCACCGGTGGATTTTGAATCCACTACGTCTGCCAATTTCATCACACCGGTATGTATTACGGATTATATTTTAGCATATAAAAAAAACAAAGTCAATTTACTTGCTAAATTTTTTCAATTTTATTATAATATTAGATGTTATATACTTTTTTGGTGTATGGCAAATACTAAATATTAAATTACTAAGGAGTATAATATGTTTGATGCTGTATGTGTAGGGCACATATGTTTGGATTTTACACCAAAGTTTCCAAATAGAAATGTGGAACTTAAAGATATTTTTGTGCCGGGAAAACAAAGCGATACGGAAGAAATGTTTTTTACTACGGGAGGCAGCGTTGCAAATACGGGATTGGCATTAAATATTATGGGATTAAACACCCCGCTTATAGCAAAGGTGGGGGACGATATTATCGGAAGTATTATTGCGGAACTCTTAACCAAAAAAGGAGGAAGCGGTAAATATTTAAGTGTATCTAAGGGGGATTACTCCTCCTATTCCGTTGTTATTGCCGTACCGGGTAACGACAGAGTCTTTTTGCATAGCCCGGCGGTAAACGATACCTTTGTAGCTAAAGATATAGACTACGACGTTATTGCAAACGCTAAACTAATGCACTTTGGCTACCCCCCGCTTATGAAACAAATGTACCTAAACGAAGGGGAAGAGTTGGTTAAGGTTATGAAAAAATCCAAAGAACTTGGTGCAACAACATCCATAGATACCGCCTACCCCGATCCTACATCACTATGTGCAAAACAAAATTGGGAGGCTATACTTTCTAAAGTCCTAAAATATACGGATATTTTTACACCCAGCATAGAAGAAATTCTTTTGCTGTTGGATAGACCTTACTACAACGAGCTTAAAGCCAAAAACGAGGACGTTTTGCTAAACTTGGATGTGGAGTATCTGCCTAAAATAGCAACAAGACTGCTTAATATGGGCGCAAAAATTGTGGTGCTGAAATGCGGAACGCTTGGCTACTACGTAAAAACAGCCTCGGATTTATCAAGCATAGGCAGAGCAACTCCCAAAAACTTAGATGGTTGGAACAACAAAGAGTATTTCTCCGGCATTTACTACGTAGATAACGTGGCATCGGCAACAGGCGCCGGAGATACCAGCATTGCCGGTTTTATAGCATCACTAATAAAAGGCTATACCTGCGAGGAAGCAATAAACATAGCTTGTGCAACGGGGGCAACCTGCGTAACACAGGTAGGCGCCACAGACGCAATGGTACCCTTTGAGGAAATAGCAAAAAAGGTTGCGGACGGTTGGCAAAAAAGACCGACCACCTATAACGGAAATTACTTTAAATATAACGAAAAAGCGCAACTGTATTATAAATAATGCAGGCAATTAAAAATATGAAAGTACAAGGAGAAGAAATTTAATGTCAGCACTTTTAGAAATTACAATCGGGGAAATGTTAGAAGATAAAGCAAGGTTATATCCCGATCAAGATGCATTGGTTTCACCTTACTTAAATGTAAGATACAGCTATAAACAATTTGACGAAATTACAGATAGGGTTGCCCGTGGCTTAATGGCAATGGGCATACAAAAAGGGGAGCACGTCTCCATTTGGGCTACAAACTATCCGGAGTGGGTAATAACCCAGTTTGCAACGGCAAAAATGGGTGCGGTGCTTGTAACGGTAAACACCAACTACAAACAATTCGAGTTAGAATATCTGCTTAGGCAATCGGATACCACTACATTAATAATGATGGGTGCTTTTAAAGATTCCAACTATGTAGAGCATATTACGGGCTTATGCCCCGAGCTTTTAGAAAGCGAGCCGGGAAAGCTAAACAGTAAAAAGCTACCTTGCTTAAAAAATGTAGTTTTCTTGGATGATGATGTTCCAAAAGGTATGTTTGCATGGCAGGATATTTTAGATATGGCGCAAAATGTGTCTAAAGAAGAACTGCAGGCAAGAAAAGGGGAGCTTAGTATTCACGATGTTATTAATATGCAGTACACCTCGGGTACTACCGGGTTTCCTAAAGGGGTTATGCTAACTCATCATAATTTAACAAATAACGGTAACTCTATTGCCGATTGTATGCGCTTTACACATATAGACAGACTTCTTATTGTAGTGCCTTTGTTTCATTGTTTCGGTTGTGTGCTTGCGGTTATGGCGTCCGTATCTAAAGGAGCTACTATGGTGCTTGTAGACCACTTTAATCCGGTTAAGGTGATGAACGCCATACAAATAGAAAAATGCACGGCGGTACACGGTGTACCCACTATGTTTGTGGCAATGTTAGAGCACGAGGACTTTAAAACCTACGATTTTTCCACATTAAGAACGGGAATTATGGCAGGCTCGCCCTGTCCTATCGAATTTATGAAACGTGCCTACAACGATATGAATATGCGAGAAATCGTAATTTCCTACGGTCAAACGGAGGCGTCTCCCGTGGTAACCATGACAACCACAGACGACCCAATAGAAGTGCGTGTGGCAACGGTGGGAAAAACCATGCCTCATATGGAAGTTAAAATAATAGATATAGAAACAGGGGAGGACGCACCCTGCAATACCCAAGGCGAAATTGTAACAAGAGGGTATCAAATAATGAAAGGCTACTACAAAATGCCCGAAGCAACGGCGCAAGCGGTGGACGAAGAGGGTTGGCTACACACAGGAGATTTAGGCACGCAGGACGAAAACGGCTATTTTAAAATAACAGGCAGATTAAAAGATATGATTATAAGAGGCGGAGAAAACGTATATCCCAGAGAAATTGAGGAGTTTATGTATACGCATCCCGCTATTAAAGACGTGCAGGTGGTGGGAGTACCGGATAAACGTTACGGTGAAGAGGTGCTTGCTTGCGTTGTCCTTAAAGATAGCGCCAAAGCCACCAAAGAGGAGCTTATAGAGTTTGTTAAACAAGGTTTGTCAAGGTTTAAAGCACCCAGATATGTGGAGTTTTTAGACGATTTCCCTATGACTGCAAGCGGAAAAATCCAAAAATATAAATTAAGAGAATGGGGAATAGAAGTGCTTAACTTAAAGGACGCCGCAAAAATAGAGACGGCATAAGGAGAAGTATGGACGGTATAGACAAAATTGCGATTCATAATCTATTTGGCGTACAAGGCTTAGACATTGCATGGTACGGAATAATAATTGCGGCAGGCATTGTGGTAGGCGTGTGGATAGCCATTATGCAGGCAAAGAAAAATGGTTATTCGGCAGATTTAATATTTGATTTTATGCTTATTGCCTTGCCACTTTCCATAGTGTGCGCAAGAATTTATTACGTGGCGTTTGAGTGGGATTACTACTCACAGCATCCCGAAGAAATTATACAGGTTTGGAACGGTGGTATTGCAATTTACGGTGCAATTATAGGCGGTATTATAGCGGCAATTATTCTTAGCAAATGGAAAAAATTCCCTTTGCCTAAACTTCTGGACTTTGCAGGCCCCGGTTTGGTAATGGGGCAGGTAATAGGCAGGTGGGGCAACTTTGTAAATCAGGAAGCCTACGGCGCAAAAGTTACAGACCCTGCGCTAATGTTTTTTCCTTATGCGGTTAAGGTGCAAGAGCAATGGTATATGGCAACCTTTTTTTACGAAAGTATGTGGAATATAGGCGTATTTATTTTGCTGATGTGGTACTCCAAACGGTATAAACACGACGGAAATGTGTTTGCAATGTACCTAATAGGCTACGGCATAGGCAGATTTTGGATAGAAGCGGTACGAGTGCAAACCCTAAATATTGGCAGTGTACCCGTATCTCAAGTTGTTTCGGCAATAATTATCGGTGCGGGATTGTTTTACATTCTTTACTGCAAGCATAAAAAAATCGAAAACAAAATTTATGAGGGTGAGTATTGTTTAGATTACGAAGATAAGGATTAAAATGGTGCAAAATGAGGAATTTAACATTACTTACGGATTTATACCAACTTACTATGATGTACGGCTACATCAAAAACAACAAGCAAAATACCCAAGCTGTTTTTGATATGTTTTTCAGAAAAAAGAAGGGAGAAGAGCTTACCTACGCTATTTGCGCAGGGTTAGAGCAGGTTGTGGACCTTGTAAACAATATTAAATTTAACGATGATGATATTGAGTATCTAAGGTCTTTAGAGCTTTTTGACGAGGATTTTTTCGAGTACCTAAGCGAGTTTAAGTTTAGCGGAGATATTTTTGCCATGAAGGAAGGCACGGTGGTGTTTCCTATGGAGCCTATTGTGCGTGTGCAAGCACCTATTTGCGAGGCACAATTTTTAGAAACCGCTTTGCTAAATATCATCAATCATCAAACACTCATTGCAACAAAAGCAAGTAGAGTGGTGTATGCTTCTAAGGGTGATCCTGTGTTAGAGTTTGGCTTGCGCAGAGCACAAGGGCCGGACGCAGGCATTTACGGTGCAAGAGCGGCAATAATAGGTGGGTGCAGTTCCACATCTAACGTAGTGGCAGGACAGATGTTTGATGTGCGTGTGGCAGGCACTCATGCGCACAGTTGGGTAATGAGCTTTAACAGCGAGTTAGAAGCATTTAGAGCCTACGCTGAAACCTTCCCCACAAGCTGTATGCTTTTGGTGGATACTTACGATACCATAAAATCGGGAATACCCAACGCAATAAAGGTTTTTGACGAGCTAAAAGCAAAGGGTAAAGAGCCTGTTGGCATACGTTTAGACTCGGGAGATTTAGCCTATTTATCCAAAAAAGCAAGAGAGATGTTGGACAAGGCAGGCTACCCCAAAGCAAGAATATTTGCCTCGGACGATTTAGACGAAAACACCATTGCCGACTTAAAGCAACAAGGTGCGTGTATAGATGTTTGGGGTGTGGGCACACAGCTTATTACCGGGGGTACCTTTCAATCTTTGGGAGGCGTGTATAAATTAAGTGCTTTAATAGAGGGAGACAAACTTACCCCTAAACTAAAAATAAGTGAAAATATTATAAAAATAACCAATCCGGGCAAAAAAAAGGTGGTTAGGCTTTTAAATAAGGACAATATGGCAATAGCCGATTTAATAACTTTAGAGGACGAAGTTATAGACACCACCAAACCCCTAACAATTTTTGACCCAATAGAAATATGGAAAAAACTCACAATTACAGATTTTAAAGTACAGGAATTGTTAGAGCCTATTATGATTAATGGCAAGCAGGTATACGAGTTTCCAAGCTTAATAGAAATACAGACGTACGCAAATAAACAAAAGGAAATGTTTTGGGACGAGTTTAAACGGCTTAAAAAACCTCAGCTATATAAGGTGGATTTATCCGACAAACTTTACGAGCTTAAACGTTACTTGCTAATGCGGTAAAACATTTAGGGGTATAGATGCAATAAAACGGCTTTATAACCCCTTTTTTGTAGGTGCGTTTAAGCTTAATCACAAATAATAAAATGAAATATAATATAAATCAAATTGCAGATAACTATATAAAAATATAATTTTTTAGTAAAAAAGTATTGCAAATGAAATTATTATATGCTATTATTTCATCATAATAAATTTTAATTAATGGAGGATTAATTATGTCTTATGTACAAAACGTTTTAAGTTGGGTAAAGGAGAAAAACCCTAACGAGCCGGAGTTTATTCAAGCGGTAACCGAAGCATTACCCACACTTGAGCCGGTACTTAAAAAACATCCGGAATTTGAAGCTAACGGTATTTTGGAAAGATTGACAGAGCCGGAAAAATCTATTATTTTTAGAGTTCCTTGGGTGGACGATAAGGGCAATGTAATTGTAAACAGAGGTATGCGTGTAAAATTTAACAGCGCCATAGGCCCATACAAGGGCGGTCTTAGATTTCATCCTTCGGTTAATTTAAGCATAATTAAATTTTTAGGTTTTGAGCAAGTGTTTAAAAACTGCTTAACGGGTATGCCCATAGGCGGCGGTAAAGGCGGTAGCGATTTTGACCCTAAAGGAAGGTCGGACAACGAGGTTATGCGTTTTTGTCAGTCTTTTATGAGCGAGCTTTACAAATACTTAGATGCAGATATGGACGTACCGGCAGGAGACATTGGCGTAGGCGCAAGAGAAATCGGCTATATGTTTGGCATGTACAAAAAACTTAAAGATAAATTCCACGGCGTGCTTACAGGCAAAGGGCTGGATTACTCCGGAAGTTTGGCAAGAAAGGAAGCTACCGGCTTTGGGCTTGTATACCTTGTAAAAGAGATGATAGAAGATAAAGGCAAAAGCTTTAACGGCGCTAAAGTTATTATATCGGGCTCGGGCAACGTTGCAATTTATGCGGCACAAAAAGCTATGGAGTACGGGGCAACAATTATAGCAATGAGCGATTCTAACGGCTATATTTTTGATAATGCAGGCATTAACTTAGATACGGTAAAAGATATTAAAGAAGTAAGAAGAGCAAGAATAAAAGAGTATGCGGACATTCATAAAACGGCTACCTATCAAGAGGGTTGCACGGATATTTGGAGCTTGCCTTGCGATATTGCTCTGCCTTGCGCAACTCAAAACGAAATTAACGATAAATCCGCAAAACTACTTGTTAAAAACGGTTGCTATGCAGTAGGCGAGGGAGCAAATATGCCTACAACCAACGAGGGTATTAAGGTATTCTTACACCACAAAATGCTGTATGCTCCGGGTAAAGCGGCAAATGCCGGCGGTGTTGCAACATCTGCATTGGAGATGACGCAAAACAGCATGCGTATTCCGTGGACATTTGAGGAAGTGGACAACAAACTAAAAGCTATTATGGTAGGTATTTATACTCAAATTAAACACGCCTCCGTAAATTACGGATTTGAGGATAACTTTGTGGTAGGCGCAAACATTGCAGGCTTTGAGAAGGTTGCAAGGGCTATGCTTGCACAAGGTGTGGTGTAATACCATATATATAATAGGTAGGTATTTTAACATAGCAACTTAATTTATATTGTTCGCTTTGCGAACAGGAATAATGTAGCTATATGTTCATTTTATACCAAAAGTTACTGCATAACTTTAGACAAAATGCAACATAGCAACTTAATTTATATTGTTCGCTTTGCGAACAGGAATAATGTAGCTATATGTTCATTTTATACCAAAAGTTATTGCATACCTTTAGACAGAATGCAATAGTAAAGGCTAACATTAAACTCTCGCCTAAATTAATGGGCGAGAGTTTTTTTAAGGGCTATACACAAATTTGAAACATTGCTCAATTAACTTTACATTTGTAAAGACAATATAAAATAGTAAAAAAAATTAGCCGAAACCCTTGACAAAGTAGCTTTTTTGTATAATAATATTTAAATAGGATATATAAAATGCTAAAAGTATAAAATAATACAAAAACTTAATGCTACATATGGAGAATTGTATGAAATTTGATTTAGTAATAGACGCAAATGTTGCGTTAATGGAAACTCCGATATGGGACACAAGAAGTAAAACTCTGTTATGGACGGATTTATTTACAGGAGAAATTTTCGAGTATAATCCCAAAACCAATCAAAGCAAAATATATAATACCAACAGCTTAATAGGAAGTGCAATTCCCTGCGAGGAAGAAGGCAAACTTTTTTGCGCAATAGATAAAGGCATGTGTTTGCTTAATAAAAGCACGGGAGAAATTACCGTTATTGCCAACCCAAAGGGCAACAGGGACGATTTACGCTATAACGACACACGTATAGACAAAGCAGGCAGAATTTTTACAAGTACGGTATCTAAATTGTACGGCACAGACGAGTACAAAGACACCATGCTTGGAGATTTTTATATGATAGACACGGACAAAAGTGTTACAATTATTAAAGAGGGCATAAACCAGTACAATGCAATTTGTTGGAACAGCACAAACACTAAAATGTTTGTTATAGACACCTTTAACAATAAACTGTTAAGCTGTAGCTACAATATTGCCAAAGGACCTACAGATAACCTTAGTGTAGCCCTAAATTTAGAAGAAATAGGTATGCCTGACGGAATGTGCACAGACACCGAGGATAATTTATACATCTGCCATTGGGCAGGGAAAATATCCGTTTGGGATAAACACTTAAAATTAAAGAAAATAATGGACTTCCCTGTACCGCAGGTTTGTTGTTGCGGTTTTGGAGGAGAGCATTTAAAAGATTTTTATGTAGCGTCCGCACGTTATGCTTACAGCGAAGAACAACTACTAAACCGTAACGGCGCAGGAGGTATGTTTAAAGGGGAAAGCAGGGTAAAGGGAGTAGTGGATAACTACTGCAAGTTTTAAGAGTAAAAAACAGGAGGAAATTATGAAAAATTTTGAATTTTCGGTACCAACCAATATTATTTTTGGTGAAGGCGAAGTAAGGAGAATAGGGGAGCAGGCTGCTAAATTCGGTAAAAAAGCAATGCTTGTAACATACGACGAACAACTGGTTAAGGATTTAGGCTTTTTTGATAAAGTTGCAAACAGTTGTAAAGAGGCAGGAGTGGAGCTTTTGTGCCACTTTGGCGTAAAATCCAACCCAACGGCAGAGCATGCCGCAATTGGTATAGAAATGGCAAAAAAAGAAAAGCCGGATGTACTTATAGCCCTTGGTGGCGGTTCTGCAATGGACGAAGCCAAATACATTGGGGTAGGTGCAAAATACGACGGCGATGCTTGGGATTTACCCTCGGGCAAAGCGCCTATTACGGATACACTACCCTTAATTGTTATTGTAACCATACCGGCAACATCTTCCGAGCTTAACAGCGTTTCTGTTATGAATAACGAAACATTGCAAAGAAAGGAAGGCTTTGGCAATCCCTTAATGCGTCCTAAAGTTGCAATATTAGACCCACAACTTACATACTCCATACCCATTTTGCAAACCGCATACTCTGCGGCGGATATTGTTTCTCATTTATTAGAGCATTATTTAGGCAATTTAAGGCTTGAGTTTACGCCCTACCAAGACCATTTTTGCGAGGGTGGCATACGCTCCATAATGGAATGTATGGACAGACTTTTAGAGGACAGAAAGGACAAAGACGCTCGTGGTGTTATGATGTGGCAGGCGGCTTTTGCGTGGTGCGGTTTTTACGATTGCGGTTACGATTTGCCAAACTCCAACATACACATTTTAGGGCATTCCTTATCTAACTTCTACAACACTCCTCACGGGGCGGCAATGTCTATAACCATACTTGCAACCATGCGTTACTACTTAAAAGAGCGCAGTGCAAAATATGCAAAGTTTGCAAGAGAGGTTTTCGGCATTACGGATAAAGACGATATGATAGCCGCTAGTGCAGGCATAGCAGGGCTTGAAGCATGGTTTAAGAAAATAGGCACACCCACAACATTAAAGGAAGCAGGAATTACAGACGAAAATGCGGTAGATATTATGGCTAAAGACGCCTTAAAAACAGCCCAAGCATGGGGAGAGGTAGAGGCATATAATTATACCGAAGAAGTAATGAAGGAGCAATTTAGGCTTTGTCTATAATACTTTAGCGAGGAAATACTATGAGTTGTTTTTTGGGAATAGATGCAGGCACAAGTGGCATAAAAGCCGTTGTAATGGATATTACAGGTAAGTTTTTGGGTGTGGGTTACGAAGAATGTAATTTAATTACACCAAAACCAAACTGGGTAGAAGAAGACCCTCATGCATGGTGGGATGCTTGCTCAAAAGCGGTAAAACAAGCGGTTTTGGCAAGCGGAAAAGGCATGGAAATCGAAGGCATTGGCTTTTCGGGACAAATGCAGGGCACCACACTTTTAGATAAAGAGGGCAAGGTGCTTGACAACTGCCTAATTTGGTTAGACCAAAGAGCAGCGGAGTATGCGGACGCACTAAACGCAAAATTAGACCCAAAAGAGCTTTTGGATATTACGGCAAATTTTTGTCTGCCAAGCTTTTGGGCACCCAAACTATTGTGGGTAAAGGACAACCGCCCTCAAGTATTTGAAAAAACAAAGTACGTATTATTTACAAAAGATTATTTAAGATACAAAATGACAGGGGAGATTGCAACGGAGGTATCTGATGCCTCCTGCACCTTCCTTTTGGATATGAAGGCACGTAAGTGGTCGGACAAAATGTTTGAGGTTACAGGGTTAAGTAAAGACATTGTACCCAAAAAACTTTTGGAGTCCACGGATGTTGCAGGCTATTTACTTGGAGATATTGCAAAAGATTGGGGCATTAAAGCTGGTATACCCGTAGTTGCAGGTGGGGGAGACCAACCGGCAGGGGGTGTGGGTAGCGGTGTTGTAAAAACAGGCACAATAGCCGCCACCATAGGTACATCGGGAGTGGTGTTTGGCTGTTGCGATACTCCTTTTATAGACGAAAAACGACGTGCAATGTTTAGTTTGTGCCACAGTGTTGTGGGCAAATATTCCTTCTTAGGCTGTACACTTGCAGCCGGAGGTTCGTTTAAATGGATAAGAGACACATTTTTTGCGGATAAAAAAGAAGAATTTGCAAAAAGCGGTAAGGATATTTACGATTACATAACAAATTTGGCAAGCGAAGTACCTTTAGGAAGTGACGGACTAACATTTTTGCCCTACCTAAACGGAGAATCCACGCCACATGTGGACCCTGATGCTCGTGGGGTGTTTTTCGGGCTATCTTACAGACACGGACTTGGAGCTATGTGCAGAAGTGTTATGGAGGGTGTTACATACTCTCTTAGAGATACCATAGAAATACTCAGAGATACAGGGCTTACAATTACAGAAGTAAGAGCAATGGGCGGCGGCGCTAAAAGCCCCCTATGGAGACAAATGATGGCAGATATTTTCAATGCCTCCGTAGTAACCATGAATATGGAAGAAGGGCCGGCGGCAGGTGCGGCAATTATGGCGGCGGTAGGCGCAAAAGCCTTTAATAGCGTAGAGCAAGCCTGCGAAAGCATCTTAAAAATAACAAACGTAATAGAGCCCATAAAGGCAAACGTAGACTACTACGACGAATACTACAAAACCTATGTGGATTTATATAAAGATTTAAAGAATTTGTTTGGAGTACAAGCAAATAGGGTAAAAAATCATCTGGGGTAAGGGGTACAAGAGTACACAGACATAAGCAAAAACTGGAGTAATACATGATAAAAATTGAAAATCTCACAAAAGTTTATGGAGATAAACGAGGGGTAAGCAATATATCCTTTTCCGTAAACAGCGGAGAGGTAGTAGGGTTGCTTGGCTCTAACGGTGCAGGTAAGTCTACAATTATGAATATGATGGCAGGCTATATGCAGCCTACATCCGGTTCTATTATAATTGAAGAGTGTGATGTAGTAAGAAATCCCGGTAAAGCAGGAGAAAAAATAGGGTTTCTTCCGGAAATTCCTCCACTTTACGTAGATATGACGGTAGAGCGTTATTTAACATTTTTGGCAGAAATACGCAAAACGGAAAAAAACGGCAGAAAAGAGCATATTAACAGTGTAATGGAGCTTGCAAACATATTGCAGGTAAAAGAACGTCTTATTAAAAACCTATCTAAAGGGTACAGGCAAAGGGTCGGGTTGGCGCAAGCACTTATAGGAAATGCACAAGTGCTTATTTTAGACGAGCCCACAGTTGGGTTAGACCCACGGCAAATTAACGAAGTACGCAACTTAATTTTAGAATTAAGCAAAAATCATACAATAATATTAAGCTCTCATATACTATCCGAAATAAAGCTGATGTGCAAAAGGGTAATTATAATTAACGAGGGCAGGCTAATTGCGGACGAAAGTATAGAAAACATAGAAAAAGGGGAGAAAAACCGCTTTGTACTCCAAGCAAATTGCACAAGCGATACCCTTTTAAACGCACTTGCCAACATAACCAATGTGGAAAATACAGAAGTTTTGCAAACAAAAGAGGATAGTTTAAGCAAAATCATCGTACAAATAAAAGAAGGGGAGCAAGCAAACCTAATTTCTGCACTTGTGCAAGCAGGCATTGCCCTTACAGAGTTTAAACCCTTTGTAAAAACCTTGGAGGAAACCTTTATTTCCCTAACAGCACAAGCAGAGGATGATACGCATGCAAAGGAGGAGGGCTGATGGGTTACTTATACAAAAAGGAAATAGAAGCCTATTTTAGCACACCTTTTGGTTTTATATTTATGGGAATATTCCTACTGCTATCGGGTATTTCTTTTACTACGGCAAATTTACTTGGAGGCAACGGCGATTTATCCGGCATGTTTGGGCTGTTAAGCAGTATGTCTTTTATGACATTCCCAATTTTAACCATGAAGTTATTTGCAGAGGAGCGCAAGGCAGGCACAGAGCAACTATTGCTTACATCAAGATTATCCGTAACTAAAATAGTGTTAGGCAAATATTTTGCCTCTCTTACGGTTTTTGCCGTAACACTTTTAGCGCTTATTATATATGTAGGTATAATTATTACCTACGGAAGTCCTAATATGGGTAGTATTGTGGCATCTTTTATAGGTTTTTTCCTTCTTGGCGCCGCTATGATTGCCGTTTGTCTGTTTGCCGCCTCTTTTGCGGAAAATCAGGTAACGGCGGCTATTGCAGGCTTTGGAATACTGTTTGTGCTGGTTATGCTACCAACATTCAGTAATTCTTTGCAAGTCCCTGTGTTAAGCGATGTTTTAAAAGCAATAGCAATATCCTCCCCCTATGACGAATTTGTAAGAGGTATTTTTAGTATAGGGCCTGTATGCTACTACATTGGCTACACCTTCGTAATGCTTTTCTTAACGGTAAAAAATATTCAAAGAAGAAGGTTGGCATAATGAAGACAAAAAAAGGCTACTACATTATTACAATAATAACCATTGCTTTAGTAATTGCCATAGTAAGTGTGGGGGTTATGATAGCAAATACCCTACCCCTAAGCTACGATATGACAACGCAAAAAATATTTACCCTATCAGGGCAAACCCTAACTACTTTAGAAAAGTTAGAGCAACCCGTAACGGTTGCAGGGGTATATTCCTCGGGCAAAGAGGAAAAAATGGTGCAGTCTCTTTTAAAGGAGTACGAAAAAGCATCGGATAAAATTACGGTGGAGTACATAGATTTAGAGAGAGACCCTTCCAAACTTGCCAACTACAACTTAAATGTATCTGCGGTAATAAACGGCAGTGTAATAGTAAAAAGCGGTAACAACGTTAAAATAATTTTAGGCAACAATCTTTTTGAAGATACAGGGCAGGGGATAGTTTTTAACGGAGAGCGAGAAATTACAGGGGCAATTAAATACGTAACGGCAAGCGAGATGCCCGTGGTGTATTTTGTAAGCGGTCACGAAGAGGCAAACCCTACTAATGTAATGCAAAAGGCAATGTCTGCCTTACAGCTGGAAACTTACGAAACTAAAGAAATATCCTTAACACAAAGTGGAGAAGTACCTCCCGATGCAGATATTTTAATATTTTCCTCGCCTAAAACGGATATTACCAAAGACGAGCTAAATATGTTAAATGAGTATGCAAAAAATGGAGGAAAGATATTTATTACGTTAGATTCGGTAATGAACACCAACTCTATTCAACTGCCTAACTTAGACGCCTTTACAAGAGAGTTTGGCATAAGTATTCCCAACAACTATGTGGTGGAGGAAAACCAAAGTAACTATTTATCCAACCAAAAGTTGTATTTAATACCCCAGTATGCACCCCACGAAATCACCAAGAGTATTGCGGAGGCAAAAAAACTTGTAATACTCCCTGTGGCAAGAGGGTTTGCGGAAATAGAATTTGATAAAAATACAATAAAAGCATCTCCGTTATTGGCGTCTTCCGATGTTTCGTGGATGCGGTCGGATATGACTATACCTACAATGGAAAAGGTAGAGGCAGACATTATGGGGCCAATCCCCGTGGGTTACGCATCTACCAAAAGTAACGTTAAATGGGGCAACGACGAGGCTCGCCTTGTAATAATAGGAAACGGCTCCTTTGCTTACGACGGCAATATTGAAGTGCAAGCCAACAGAGAGTTGTTTATGAACTCAATAAATTGGCTAATGGGTAACAGAGATTCGGATATTATTGCATCTAAAGCAATTAATTCTCAAAACCTAATAATACGTGGGGACGATTTTACAAGACTTGCGGTAATTTGCTTGGTAATAATGCCTGCAATAGTGTTTATTGCTGCCATACTAATAGGCTGGCTTAGGAGAAATAAATGAAAAAAACGGTAATTTCTCTTATAGCCTTAGGCGGAGTGCTTGTCCTACTGCTTATTATTTACTTAAATTTAAGCACAAACACTAACCCCGAGGTTACAGGTGTTTTGTATAAAATAGAAGAGGACGGCATAGCACAAATAGAGCTAACCAACGAGTTTGGTACATTTAAGTTTGACAAAAAGGAAAATGAGTGGTATGTTCACTCTAACAAAGAAAGCTACAGGGCAAGCAAGCCTAAAATGGATTTAATGCAATCAGCTTTGGAAAGTTTTAAAATAGAGAGGGTTTTAGACACGCAATCAGAAGAATACGGCTTTAATAACCCGACAGCCACCGTTAAGGTTACAGACACCAAAGGCAATACATATTCCTTTGATGTAGGAAATGAAACGGCAAGTAGGGCAAGTGTGTATATAAAGGACAAAAGCGGTAAAGCTATGGTAGCCTCCGCAAGCGAGGTTGCCCAACTTACAGGTAGCTTGCAAGCATACAGAACCAACGAGGTGTTTACGGTAGATACGGCAAACATACGCAACATAAAACTGTTTGAGCAGGGGAGTATGCTTATAGATATAAGCAATAACAGCTATAAAGATTGGTATATAACCTACCCCTTTAACGCACCTGCAAGAAAGGTGGTACTTACGGAGTTTGTATCTAAACTGCGTAACTGGCAAATAGCAGGGTATCCCAAAGAAAACCTAACCGAAGAGCAAATGGGGCTTAATGCACCATCATCACAAATAGAAATTACAGACGAGGCAGGGCTAACCCAAAAACTATTTATCGGCAAAGAGGAAGGCACCCAAACGTATGTACAAATAGGGGAGGGAGAAGTGGTAATGCTGTACACAACAGATTTGGATTTTTCCACACTTACACCCGAGCAGGTAATGTACGTAGCGCCACTTGCATCCCCAATAGATAACGTATCTGCCATAAGTGTAGAATACGAGGGCGATGTTTACGAGTATAATTTGGATTATACCACTAAAACACCCAAAGTTACGCAAAATGGAGAGGAAGTGCCCTACGAAAAATTTACGGCAATATACGCAAAATATATTACCTTAAACGCAAAGGGTTACGCACCTATGCAAAGTGGAGATAATACGCCTGTAGCAAAGCTTAAAACGGTACTTAAAGACGGGAGTACCTTAGAGCTTACTCTTACAAATAAAGATGCCGATACTCTATATATGCTTATAGACGGCAAAAAAGAATTTTATCTGTATAAAGCGGATTTAGAAGAGCTTTTATACAGAATAAAAAATTAAATTGTTTTTAAAGTTTGCCACAAAGGCAAAAAAATATAAATTTTAGGAGGAAAGAAATGAAGAAGAACACAATTATTGTATCACTTGTAGTAGCTGTACTTATGGTAGTTACTTTAGTGGCTGCTTGTGGCACACCGGTGGCAACTCCGGCGGCGTCCGAAGCACCGGCAAGCGAAGCTCCTGCATCAGAAGCTCCGGCATCCGAGGCTCCCGCTAGCGAAGCACCTGCATCCGAAGCACCCGCAGAAAACAAAGAAGGGGCATACATCGGTAAGGTGCCTATTACACTAAAGCATGACGTTCATGGTAACGATGCTAAATGGGCAGAAAAATACGCTGCTGAGCAATACGGCGCAAAATACGAAGTTATAGATCCGGATCAAGATCTTAACAAAGAAATTGCGGCTGTTGAGACATTTATCGGCAAAGGCGTAGACGGTATTATTCTACATCCCGTAACCGAAGACGGTGTAAACGAAATAATACAAGAAGCTCGTGATGCGGATGTAAACATCATGACTTACTGCGTAGGCACAACAGGCAAAAAAGTACCTGCTCTTATGATTGACGAGGCTACTATGGCTTCTCAAATGGGTGCAGATATGGCTAAACAATGGATGGAGCTGTATCCTGACAAACCTGTAAGACTTGGCTTTGTAAGCTGGACAGACATCGCTTTTTGCTTTGACAACCGTACAGGCCCATTCTTAAAGGGTGTACAAACAGTTGTTAAAGACCTACCCACAGACGGTCCTAAGTTCAAAAACAGCGCAGGCGAGGAATTAGTTGGTCCTACTTATTGGGAGCATGCAGGCGGCGTTTTAGAAACAGCACAAAAAGTAACAGCTGACGCTATTACAAAATATCCCGATGTAAACGTTGTATACGGAGATAACGTATCTAACGGACTGGGCGCTTTAGCGGCTTATGAAGCAGCAGGCAGAGGTAAAGCAGAAGAAGGTAAACCCCTAACAGAGATTATCGCTTCTACAGACGCATCCGCAGGCGAGCTTAAAAAGCTTGCAGACCCTAAATCTTCTTTAAAGTATGCTTTAGGTATGCAACCACAAACATTTGCTTATGCACAAATTGATATGATGATGGATTTAATCAACGGAAAATTGGATAACGATACATACGTTGAAAAAACAACTCCTGACAGCTACTTCAATTTCTACAAAGATTCTTTAGAGGATCTGCAAAACTGGTTTAACACACAATACAATCCGGACACACCACTTGATTTAGCGGCAGAGATTGAAAAAGCAAACTAAAAACCAATGCTTTTATTATGAAGGGGAGAAATCCCCTTCATAAAATTAATTTCGTATAGTACATTGCATAGATGTTTGTATCTGCAATGTTAATATAATAAACATATAGCATATATTTTGCTTTTATAAAAGCTATATGAATTTTTTAATGGAGGATAAAGCCAATGAGCAACGAGTATGTTTTGCAAATGCAGAATATTTCCAAGCATTTTTCCGGTGTTAAAGCTTTAGATGATGTATCTTTTAACATTGTTAAGGGTTCTTGTCATTGTTTAGTGGGAGAAAACGGTGCGGGAAAATCTACGCTAATTAAGATTTTAACGGGCGCTCACAAAAAAACTTCGGGTACGGTAACGTATAACGGAAAAGATTTTAACCCAAACAGTACAAAAGATGCTATGAAATCGGGCATAGGATGTCTGTTTCAGGAGCTTAATGTAGTAGAGCAGTTAAGAGTGGAAGAAAACATTTGTTTAGGTCTTGAGGATACTAAGTTCGGTATCATCAAAAAGCATTCCAACACAAAGGTTTTTGACGTTTTAAAGAGAATAGACAGCACAATAAATCCAAAACAAATGATAGAAGAATTAAGTGTTGCTAAAAGACAGGTAGTGGAAATGGCAAAAGCGCTTGCCATGGATTCGGACGTTATTGTAATGGACGAGCCAACAGCCTCCCTTTCGGAAGAGGAAGTACGCAGATTATTTGAAATAATTGCGGATTTAAAAAAACAGGGGATTACTATAATATATATTTCTCATAGATTGGAAGAAATACTAGAGCTTGCAGACTACGTTACGGTAATGAGAGACGGCAAGCATATTTCTACCTTGCAAAGAAGCGAAATTACAGACAGAAACGAATTAATTAAATTAATGATAGGTAAGGTAATTGTAGAAGATTACGTACCTAACGACGTTAAAGAAAAAAAGATTATTCAAGCCAAAAACTTAACCAACAAAAAGCTGAAAAATGTTTCCTTTGATTTACACGAAGGGGAGATTTTAGGGTTTTACGGGCTTATAGGCGCAGGCAAATCCGAAATAGCCCGTGCGCTTTTTGGAGTGGACGAGTATCTGGGCAACGTGCAGATAGACGATAAGGAAGGTCATGTTAAAAATCCTATGCAAGCCTTAGACAAAGGTATTGCGTTAGTCCCCGAAGAACGCAGAACGGAGGGTATATGCACGTCTCTAAGCATCACCATGAATACACCCATGATGAACTACAACACAGTATCTAAAAAGGGTATTGTAAACAAAGTTAAAATGCGTAAGATTGCAAGAGAATACATAGATAAAATCGGTATTGCATGCAGAGACGAAAACCAAAGCGTTATGTATTTAAGCGGTGGTAATCAACAAAAAGTAGTGCTTGGCAAATGCTTAAACGTTGCACCCAAAGTGTTGCTTTTAGACGAGCCTACACGTGGGGTGGACGTAGGTGCAAAGCAGGAAATTTATACAATTATACGTAATATGGTAAAAGAGGGGCGCTCGGTAATAGTATTTTCCAGCGAATTGCCGGAAATCTTGGGTTTATGCGACAGAATAATACTTCTTTACGACGGCGAAATTCGTGCGGAAATCAAAAACGAAGGCAACATAGACTCTCAAAACATAATGCGTGTTGTAACGGGAGGTAACTAATATGGCATCTGTAAATCAAACGGAAATGATTGCTAAAAAAGGTAAAATCAAGTTTACTCCTGATGGAGTGCAAAACCTTACTATTTTCGGTATATTTTTAATTATTTGTATATTTGGTTTTATAAGGGAGCCGGGGTTGTTTTTAACCGGTGCCAATATGATGAATATACTCGTTTCCACTTCTAGCGTTATTATAACAGCATCAGCGGTAACAATGGTGCTAATTTCGGGTAATCTTGATTTATCCGTAGCCGGAGTGGGGGCAATGGCAGGCGTGCTTTTTGGTGTGTTTGCACTAAACGGCATACCCGTACCCTTAGCGGCAATACTGTCTGTGGGCTGTGGAGCGCTATGCGGTTTTATAAGCGGATTTATTATCTCTAAGCTAAGCTTACCCTCCTTTATTATATCTCTTGCATTTAAGTATATTGCAGGTGGTATTGCTCTAATAGGTGCAGGCGGTTCTATAATATCCTCGGGACTTCCTGGAGATATAGGTAACTTAGGCGCAACTTATGGCGGAGTGCCTATGCCTGTAGTATATGCTATTGCTATTTTTATAATATTCCTTGTTATTCAAAATAAAACGGTGTTTGCAAGTAAAACCTATGCAATAGGCGCAAATATAAAAGCGGCAAAGCTATCGGGCATAAATACCGTTAAATCCATTACGGGAGTGTTTACCCTATCCGGCATTGCGGCTGCCTTTACAGGTGTTATAATAGCCTCCAGATTTAACGTAGCGGACTCGGGCATTCTACCCGGTTTTGAGACGGATTGTATTATTGCCGCAGTTTTAGGCGGTACAGATATTAACGGCGGACGTGGTACCGTGTTTGGAATGATAATAGGTGCGCTTATTATAGGTGTTCTTGGCAATATTATGAATATGATGGGACTTGCTATTTATAATCAATCTATTGTTAAGGGTGTTGTACTTATACTTGCTATTGTGCTTAATAACTTTATACGTAGCAAGGTAAGAGTATAACGAAAGGAGATAAACGGTTATGAATAAAAAAGGTTTTGCAAAAAGTGCGTCGGCAAGACAAAATCTGTTGCTTATAGGTATTCTTGCGGTACTACTGATATTTTTCTCTATTCAAAACGAAAAATTTATGAGCATGTATAACATCATGAATGTTATGCGTCAAAACTTACCTAACTTTATTATTGCTTGCGCTATGATGTTTGTAATAGCAAGCGGTGCAATAGATTTATCCATTGGCGGTGTAATGGCATTATCTGCGGTGTTCTACGGTTACCTATGTATTTGGGGAGTAGACCCATGGCTTTCCATTGCCATAGTTTTGGTAATAGGTATTGCTGTTGGCATACTAAACACAATCATAATGGAAAAATTCAAGATACCGGCAATTATGGCAACAATGGCTACCTGGCTTATAACGGCAGGTCTGGCACTTACAATATGTAACGCAATACCCATTAGCGACGAGCCTGTTAAAGCAGTTACAATATTAAACAGACTTAAGTTTTTCGATGGGCAAATACCCTTAGCGCTGTTTATAATAATAGCGGTAATAATTATATTTATTTTCCTCGAGAAAAAGACAATACTGGGAAAATACGCAATAGCTATTGGCGGCAATCAAAATGCGGCGCATTACTCGGGCATTAACGTTGTAAAAATGCACATGATATACTTTGTATTATGTAGTGTAATGGCGGCACTTGCAGGAGTATGGCAAGTAGCACGTTTAGGCTCCGCAGACCCAAAAATAGGCATAGGCATGGAGTTTAGCGTAATTTCCGCTTGCATATTGGGCGGTGTAAACATAAAAGGCGGAGAGGGCAGCATTTTAGGCGTAGTTATAGGTACGGCAATTTTAGCCATACTGACTAACGGCATGCAAATGATGGATATACAAGCCTTCTATCAACAGGTGGTAATAGGTGTTGTACTCCTTGCGGCTGTGTTGTTAGACTACGTGTTCAGCTCGGCAAAAACAACTAAAGTAAAGGCACAAAAGGTGGCAAGTGCCACAAAATAAATAAATTTAGCCTATAATAGAAGTACCTTGCGATTTTGTGCGCAGGGTACTTTTTCTTTTTTGGTGATGATTTATTTAGGAGGGCATAGGGGGTTTTTGAGAAAAACATTGACTTTTTGGTGTGGTTTTGTTAAAATGTAAACGTTATTTTATACGGAAAGATGGTCGAGCTTGGTTGAAGGCACCGGTCTTGAAAACCGGCGATGGTGTGAGCCATCCGTGGGTTCGAATCCCACTCTTTCCGCCAGACTTTGTCTAAAAACCCGCTCACAGAGCGGGTTTTTGTCGTCTTAAG
>CAZVNZ010000037.1:0-22020 GCA_964628515.1 uncultured Christensenellaceae bacterium | reverse complement strand
TAGCTTTAAGCCCTTTTTTACTCCCCGGTTAACCGGGGGTTTTCCATACAAAAAGCCGTCGGAGTTGCCTCCGACGGCTATTAAATAAAAATATGCTAATTCAATTAAACACTCTCAAGAGCGCATTTTGCCCCAAGTGCTATTGCTTTTTCGTTAAGAGGTATTAGGTGCGCTTTTTTCTCGCCCATAATTTTTTCAAGACAGCTTATTATGGTTTTGTTGTCCACAACCTTTGCGCAGGCATTATAAGCGCCTATCATTACCATATTTGCCGCTTTTACACTTCCTGCTTCCTCTGCAATTTTATTGGCAGGCACTTTAATAATTTTTACGTCGTCTCTTGTTGCTTCAATTTCTATTAATGACGAATTAATTATTAGTATGCCACCTTTTTTAACGTCCTTCTCGAATTTTTCTAAGGAGGGTCTGTTCATAACCATAACGCAATCTGCGTCCGTTACCACGGGAGAGCCTACTTCCTCGTCCGAGATTACCACGTTACAATTAGCTGTACCGCCACGCATTTCAGGCCCGTAAGAGGGTAACCACGATACGTTTTTGCCCTCGTTCATTCCGGCGTAAGCCAGTATTTGCCCTGCAAGGAGTACGCCCTGTCCTCCAAAGCCTGCTATAATTATTTGCTCATTCATAATTATTTACCCTCCTTATAAATTCCCAAAGGGTATTGTGTCATCATATCCTTTTTAACAAACTCCATAGCTTCTTTTGGCGAAACTCCCCAGTTTGTAGGACAGGTGCTTAACACTTCTATTAAGCCAAAACCTTTGTTTTCAATTTGGTATTCAAAAGCCTTTTTAATTGCCTTTTTTGCTTTAATTATATGGGGTACATCGTGTACGGATACCCTTTCGATATAATATGCGCCTTCTATGGTTGCAAGCATTTCCGAAACATTTATGGGTTTACCCTGTGTAGCCTCGTTTCTTCCGTAGGGTGATGTTGTCGTTACCTGCCCCACCAAAGTAGTAGGAGCCATCTGCCCTCCCGTCATGCCGTAAATTGCGTTGTTTATGAATATAGTGGTAATTTTTTCTCCTCTTGCGGCTGCATGCACAATTTCTGCCGCACCTATTGAAGCTAAATCTCCGTCTCCTTGATAGGTAAACACAAGTTTGTCTTTAACGTGACGCTTAACCCCTGTTGCAACAGCGGGCGCTCTGCCGTGAGCGGCTTGAATCATATCGCAATTAAAATATTTATATGCAAATACCGCACAGCCTACCGGAGCTACGCCTATGGATTTATCTGCGTAACCAAGCTCTTCTATACACTCGGCAACCAGTTTGTGTACTATGCCGTGTGTACAGCCGGGGCAATAGTGAAGGGGTGTATCCGTCAGCATTTTAGATTTTTCGTATTTCATATTATTTGCCCTCCTTTAGCCTTTTGATATGCTCTATCATAACGGCAGGGTCGGGCACAAAACCACCTGTTGTGCCGTAAAAATCTACGGGTACTTTATCTTTTACCGCTAGCATTACGTCCTCTAACATCTGCCCTTTGTTCATTTCTACCGTTAGTATGCCTTTTACCTTTTTAGCCGCATTTTCAAAGGTAGAATATGGGAAAGGCCATACGGTTACAGGCCTTATTACACCTACCTTAATGCCTTGCTTGCGTGCCTCTACCGCCGCATTTTTAGCTATTCGTGCCGTTGTGCCGAAGGCAGCAATAATGTAGTCCGCATCCTCCGTTAAAAACTCCTGCACCATGGTTTCTTCTTTTGCGATTTGTGCGTACTTTTTTTGTAGCTCGTCGTTTAAATCGCTCATTTCTTCCGCTTCTATATGCAGAGAGTTTATTACACGGCGAGGCAGGTTTTTATCCTCCCAACCGTTTGTTGCCCATTTTTTATCGTATTTATTTATTTTTATATTTTCGGCAAATTCCACAGGCTCCATCATCTGCCCTATTATGCCGTCTGCAAGTATCATAACGGGTATGCGGTATTTATCCGCTTTATCAAAGCCTTTAATTACTAAATCCGCCGCTTCTTGCACGCTTGACGGTGCATATACCAACATTCTGTAATCGCCGTGTCCTCCACCTTTTGTGGATTGAAAATAATCTCCTTGAGATGCTAGTATACCACCAAGTCCCGGTCCGCTTCTAACTACGTTTACAATTACGCAAGGAAGTTCCGAGCATGCTATGTAGCTTATGCCCTCCTGCTTTAAACTAATGCCGGGGCTTGAAGAGGATGTCATAACCCTCGCACCTGCCGCCGATGCTCCGTATACCATATTTATAGCGGAAACCTCGCTTTCCGCCTGTACAAAAACGCCGTCTATTTGAGGCATGCGTCTTGACATATATTCGGGTATTTGGTTTTGAGGAGTAATGGGATAGCCGTAAAAGTGGGTACACCCTGATTTTATTGCCGCTTCCGCTATTGCCTCATTTCCTTTCATTAATACTTTTGTCATTTTTATATCTCCATTTACTAAAATTATTTAATTTCAAGTGCGCTGTCCGGACACATTCTGCAACAAGATGCACATCTTATGCAATCCTCGGGTGCTTTAATCCCTATTGGATGATACCCTTTTGCATTAAGCACCGTGTTATCAATTTCCAACAGCAATTTTTTGCAAGCATCTATACAAATTCCGCAACCCTTGCAGGTGTCTATACTTATTGTAAGCTTCTCCATTGTTCTCCCTCTTTTCTAAAAATATATGATTATAAATTAATTAAACACTTCCTAAAACATTAACCCTAAACCGCAAAATTAATGCCTACGGTATTCGAATTTATTTTAGAAAACATTAACTGCTTATATAAATGTTAATTATTTACATTCACTTAATAAAATACCATTTTTTACGGTATTAGTCAAGCATGCTAAGCCTTGTGTAAATGCTTAATTCCATTGTATTTATGTTAGGTTGCTCCTTTGTAAAGCCTTGCAAAATTTCTTTTGTACCACTTGCAAATGCAATGGGTATACCCGTAATTTTGCTTATATCCTCCACAATTTTCTGCCCAAAAACTAAATCTTCCACAGTTGTCTCGTAAGCTAAATTAGTGTTGTTTATTAGGTAATCTATGTCAAGTCTCACATTTGTCCGAATTTGCTCTAAAATATTGACAAGTTCCAATGAGTTGCTTTGGAAGGGGCGTCTTGCGTTTATTACATAAAAAAAGGTTGTATCCTCCCTTTCTTTAATAAGCCTTGTATATAGCCCTCCCATTGCTTTTGCTCCTATAGGGTCTCCCCCTACATCAAAAATAACACATTCGCCTAAAAAGGCTTTGTTTAAATTTGCGTTTAGTGATGGCACATCCACCGCCGTATTTGCAAATACGGGAGCAATTAATTCTATATTGTTTGCGTTTAGCATCCCTTTATGCTC
Organism: uncultured Christensenellaceae bacterium; assembly: GCA_964628515.1. GTDB lineage: Bacteria > Bacillota > Clostridia > Christensenellales > Christensenellaceae > CAZVNZ01. The sequence goes on along the minus strand of CAZVNZ010000037.1, from coordinate 18,643 downwards.
GGCACTTCTAAAATAGGGATTTACAATATCCATATCCGCAAGAATAACATTTTTTTCCTTAGCTAACATAAGTGCGGAGTTAAGAGAAATCTCCGTTTTTCCGCTACCGTAATTGCCTGCAAAAATGTTGTATTTTTTAAAGCCGTATGCCATTTATCTTGCCTAATATCCTTCCTTGGTAATTTGCTCTTTGCCTTGCTTGCCCAATTTTAGCCTATTGTAACCTCTATTGTTTGGGTAGCCGGCACTATTCTTACCTGTAAATCCGCTTGGTTTTCAAATTTAACCGGCACTTGATGCACCCCTGCTTTTAGCCCTTGCAAATCCACAAAGGGTTTTAGTTTATCTGCACTGAAGCCGTCAAACTGGGCGACCGTGCCGTAAACGTTAATGTCTATTGCCTCAGGATCTAATTCCGCTTTTAGCGCCTTATCTAAATTTTTGACCGTCACATCAATCGCAGGATAGTTTCGTGTTTCCTCCGGTTGCGTAATTTTTATGTGCACCTTAACCTCGCTTGGTACAACCGCCACTATCCCCTCGGGTAAAATAACCTTAGCATTTACCATAGTATCCGCATTTGCCTGTTCCAATGTTATAGGCTCTAACTCTACCTTAGATACCGAGTTAATATTTTCTATTTTTCCTGCAATATCCACATTTAGCGGTTCTATGGTGATTTCTGTAATTTCGTACCCTTGCATTGCCCCTGTAATTGTCTGCTTAATTGCATCCACATCCACAGGCACACTCTTTTTGGGATAAACGGGCATCTCCACAATAATGGAAGGCACTCCGGAGAATTGTTTGGAGTCTATGGCGTCTCCGTTTTCGTCCATTAAAGTTACGTGCATAGCCTCTTTTTTAGGCAGTTCCATACCTGTAATATCTATGTTTAACTCCGCTTTGGAAATATCTTCCACAACCGTTCTTCCGCCTTTTACGGTGATGGTGCTCTCAGATAGTACCGGCTCGCCGTAGTAAAGCCAATCCGCCTTATCCCCCACTACATTTACCTCTACCGGTACTGCTCGCTCCACAATTTCCTCCACGGTAAAAGTAACCTCCGAAGGTCTTACCGCCGCTACCGTGCCTAACGAGCACACCGCATCAACGGCAAGAGTATATGTGCCCACATCGTTTACCTTAGATAAATCCACCGTTGCGGTTATCATAGCCTCGTTAATATACTGCAAAGCACTTGCCTCTGCGGTAACCGTAACGTTGGTGGAGCTTAAAATTTCTTGCAATGGTATTTGTGATGTTAAGTTTTTCTGCTTCATAGCTTCTAAGTTAATAAAAGAAACGGGTATGTTTCTAAACTCTCGCTCTCTTAGTGGGTTGGTTTCCGCCATTACAAACGTCCACAGCAAAAAAGCAAATGCCAAAGCGCCTAACTTCATACCCCAATTTTTTGTAAAAAACTCTTTTAAAACGGCTACAATTTTGGTTGATACTTCTTTCATTTTGCACCACCCTCCTTTGCGCCCTTCTTTTTCTTTTTTTCCTCTTCATCTACCGCTATAAACAGAGAAGATAAATGGTTTTTAAGCTGAACGGGGGTAAGATTTTGCTCTAAATTACCATCGTAGGCAAAGGAAATTGTGCCCCTCTCTTCCGACACCACGAAAACGTAAGCGTCAGAAATTTCCGATACACCCAAAGCCGCCCTGTGCCTTGTGCCTAACTCCGAATTTATATGCCTGTTGTCGGAAAGTGGCAAAAAGCACCCTGCCGCCGTAATTTTGCCGTCACGCACTATCATGGCGCCGTCATGCAGAGGGGTATTTGGATAAAATATATTTTCTATAAGCTCTTGGCTTGCAATGGCATTAATCATAATACCCGAATCAAGCACATCCGAAAGTCCTGCTTTTCGCTCAAAAACTATTATTGCACCTACCGTGTGCTTTGCCATACTTAAGATTGCTTGAGAAAACTCGGAAATAACATCGTCCGCATTTGCGGCTCTGCTATGGCTGTTTAAAAATAAGTTTCCTCTGCCTATCCGCTCAAGTGCACGCCTGATTTCCGGTTGAAAAAGCACCACAATAAGTATTGCCCCTGCATTTAGTATAAGGCTTAAAAGCCAAGTTACCGTTTGCAAATTGAGCAACTGAAACACCCTTGCCAAAACAAGTACGACACCAAGCCCTATAAGCGCCCTTACCGCCCTTGTTTTTGCAAGCATTTTAATTAAAATATACATCACAAACGCAACAATAAGAATGTCTACAACATCCTTTGCGCTAAACTGCATTATGCTTATGCGTATTTGCTCTATAAAATCAATCAAATTATGTTCCTACTCTTTCGCACACTAAAATTGTTAAATCGTCCTTTGGCTTTGTATTCATATTTTGTTTTATAATTTCCATAAGTTTTTTTCCACTAAAGTCCTCGGTGGAAAAATACTCTAAAATTTTATTGTCATCGTTTATGTATAGTTGCAGTCCGTCAGAATATATCAGCAATCGGGATTTTTTGTTTAATGTAAAACTTTTTTCCTCGAAAGTAAAATCCGAAAACCACTTACTTACAGGTTTTTGGGGGAAATAAATTTCCCGTATTTTTCCCCCGTCGTATAAAATCGGGGGTACGCTAAGCCCTGCGTTTGCATAGGTTAGCTTATAGGTTTTTGTGTTAAGCACCGCTATAAATGCGGTTATGTATATTTCGTCCGAAACATCAAGCTCTAAAAACTCCTTTTGCACAAAATCGAGTATTTTTGCGGGAGTGTAAATATCTAAAGAGCAGGCATTTTTTACTAATCTGGAAAAAAATACGGACAGCATAGCCGGCATAACTCCGTGACCCGAAACGTCTGCCACATACATTATTAGGTTTTCGTTATACTCTATGCAGTCGTAAATATCTCCGCCCACCGCCTCGCACGGATAAAAGCCAAACTCCAATTTAATATCGTTAAACTCGGGTAATTTTACCTGCACCAATGATTGTTGCATCTTTCGTGCAAGCTGTAAATCCTTTTGCATTTTAGAGTTTTGCAGAAGTAGGCTTTCTTTTATATTATGCTCTAAAGTTACATCTCTGATTATTTCCACAACCGCAATGTTTTTGTTATTTTTGATTATAGGATAGGCACTAATGGAGTACACCTTACTTTTGCATTGCCGTATACTTTTTTCCATTTTGCCCGATTGCATAACCGCTCTTGATATGCAATCGTCGCACTCGCAATCTCTGTCAAAAGCACAAAAACAATGCTCTCCTACCATATTTCCGTACTTTTTTTCAAAAGCCTCGTTTGTAAGGGCAATTTTTCCGTCTTTGCCTATAACTCTTACCATATCGCCCATTGCATTAATAATGGAGTAAATGTAGTCCTTGTCTAAGATATAATCACTCACTTTCTTCTAACATTTCCTTTATTTTCATAACTTGCAAGCTTATTTCGTTGCAGTTATTACTTTGTTTGATAAGATCGCTGTCCGTTAAGGGCTCTCCTAATACGAGTCTGTGCTGAGCCATTGCGTTTAGCATTTCTCTTGATTTTTTAAGCTCTTCTTGCCGTTCTTTGTACATTTTTAGTAATTCGTTTCTATCCACATCGGTTATCCCTATTCTATTATTTGGGCACTAAGTATATTTTTTAGCATAAATATACGCACACCCTTACTTTTAAAGCAATACCCCGTAACCTTTTCTTCTGTAATTTTTCTTACATATATTCTACGTTGAGATATTTCTTTACTGCCAATGTACACTATAACTACAGATTTATCATTTTCAAGCGCATTTTTAAGCGTTCTTAGAATAATATCGCTCATAGTTAAATAGTATCATAAAAAGATGGATTTGTTAATATCTATTCACTAATTTTTTACAGTAATTTGTAAAAAAAATATTTATATGCTATAATTTGTTTTATGAGTGCAATACTTAATTCTCCGCTATACTTAATAGGCACTTTGTGCTTTATATGTGCGGTAGTATTTATGTTAATAGAGCTATCGAGAAAGGGGCTTAGCCTTTTTACATTATTTGCTTACTTCCTTTTTTTGATTAGTATTTTTTGCTTAGAGCAACAAACCCTGTTTACCATAGTAGAGGTGTGCGTGCTTTCCGCTTTGTTTTTAACATTATACCTGCTGTATCGACACTTCAGCATTAAAAGGGAAAAAAGGAGATCTAAATAAAAATGAAATACTGCCCGTCATGTAAAATAAATTACGCAGACGATGCCCTATTTTGTACCGAGTGCAAAAGGGAGCTTGAAGTCAAAAAAGAAAATGAAAAGGTACCTAAAAAATTTTGGTGGTTTTTGCTTGGCACCTTTGGTTTTATTATTTTTATAATGCTTTTTTATACCCTGCTTACAAACTTCGGTAAATAAACCCCAAATATTTTCCACTGCTTGCCAAAAAAATAAAAATTGGCATAAATTGCATATTTAAAAGAATAACAAAAAGAGCGCACACACTATATGTACACTCTTATGTTATATTACTTTCAAAATTATCTTACTGCATCTTTGAAAGCTTTGCCCGCTTTAAATGCAGGAACAGTTGTAGCACCGATTTTGATTTGTGCTTTAGTTTGGGGATTAATACCCACTCTTGCTGCACGCTTTCTTGCTTCGAATGTGCCAAAACCTACTAATTGAACTTTCTCACCTTTTTTAATTTCGTCAACAATAGTGCCTAAAATTGCAGTTAATGCTGCATCTGCATCTTTTTTTGACATACTTGCTTTTGCTGCAACTGCAGCTATGAGTTCAGTTTTATTCAAAACCATACCCTCCTTAAAAAAATATTCAAATACCAGATACTGCTATCTCTATTTGTGTCTAAAGTTGATTATAATACATCATATTAAATAAATCAACCTATAAATTTGCATTTAATGCAACTTTTTATGTAAAAGTTGCTACTTTTTTGTGTTTTTTGCCTCTTGCCATAATTTTTCCATAGAATTTATTGACATATGTGCAATTTTACCCTCTGCTTTTTCCTCCATGACAGAAAATCTGCTGATAAACTTGTCGCAGGTGCTCCCCAGCGCCAACTCAGGATTTAGCTTTAGCAGTCTAAGCACATTTATTATGGCAAATATTAAGTCTCCGCTTTCTTCAAATATTTTTTCTTTGTTACCTGCTTCTATTTCCCTTTCTAATTCTAAAACTTCCTCTTTTATTTTTGAGTAAGCATCTTTGTAATTTGCAAAATCAAAACCGCTAAGCGCCGCTTTTTTTTGGATTTTTTCCGCCCGAAGCATTGCCCCTAAGGACTTTGCAATTTCTCTCATATCCGCAGATATGCTGCCCTGCCCCTTTTCTTGCCGTTTTATTGCCTCCCAGTTGGTTAGTACCTCTGTGGTGGTATTTGCAATTACATCACCAAAAATATGTGGGTGCCTGTGTATCATCTTTTGGCAAATTGCGGTGGTAATATCTAAAATATCCCCCTCGTGACACTCCTTTGCAATTTGTGCATGAAAAACCACCTGCAACAGCACGTCTCCCAATTCGTCAAACATTGCGTAGGTGTCCTTGTTGTCTATTGCTTCTATAACCTCGTAGCTTTCCTCTAAGATGTTTCCCCTTAGGCTTTGGTGGGTTTGCTCCCTGTCCCAAGGGCAACCCCCCTCCCCTCGCAGTATTTCCACGATTTTTAATATGTCTTGCAGGGTGTAGCACCACTTGCTTTTTAAATCCGTTTTAGGTAAAACTATATTTAAGCCGTCTAAAACTTCACATTTGTCCAAAGCCTCAACTTTTATTAGAGTACCCTTAGAGTTGTTTATAACCACGCATTCTAAATCATCATCATAATAATCCGAAAGGTAGAGTTTTACGTCCTCTAAGGTGTTTTTGCTGTCTACATCCGTAATTAACAGGGGTTTTGCCGTGTCTGTGTACCCATTTTGCAGATTTTTTGCGCACATTGTATTTATATCTTCCACATCAAAATGCGTGGATGCTTCAAAAATACTCTTAGAAAAATTGTTGGCACTGCCTATAAATTCGTACTCGCAAAGCCCTTTAAGCTGTGTTATAAAGCCGTTTGTGTGGCTGTTGCCTATATAGCAAAACACATCGCAATCTATTATTTTTTCTGCGCCCTTTTGGTAAAGCGCCTCAAAAGTTTCCGCCTGCTCGAATAATTCGTCTAAGGTTTCGGCATTTGGGTTAAGCTTAAGCAAATCCTTGTAGCACTCCGTATTTTTGCTTTGCAACACTACTTTTTTTCCCTGTTTTATTGCGTTTATTGCACCAATGCTCATTTCGTCCGTATTTATAATTCTTATTAGCTTTAGCATTTTTTTGCCACCTTTTAAAAGATTTTAAGTTTTATAAGCAGTTTAAGGAGTTTTTCCCCACCGGGCAGGGTAATTAGCTCTTCTCTTAAAAATGTCCTTGAAAATAACAGTACCATTGCATACACAATTACCCCAAAAATTACAGCAAGTAAAATACCGGCTGTGTTGGAATACACCCCAAACACCGAGTATATAAGCCAAGCAATTATAATCATGGTTGCGGTAGAGCATAAAGGTTTTAGTATGTGGTTATAAAAATCTATTTTTAAATTAGAATATTTTAGCACAAACACCGTGTTTATAACCGCCCCTGTCAAAAAGCAACATAGCGTACCTATTGCCGCCCCAATAATATTTATGGAGGGTATGTACATTAAAATTAAGGAAACCACCACCTTTACCACCGCTCCTGCGCATAGGCTGTAGACGGGTATCATAGGCTTGTTTAGCCCTTGCAAAATACCCGTTGTGGTTTGCACGAATGTTAAGCAAAGCACCCCTAAACTTAGCAGTTGCAAAAGCTGAACCCCCACTGCAAGCTCGCTACTTGAAATATTTTTGTATAGCAGGCTAATAATAGGCCGGGCAAACACCATAAAGCCCATAGTAGCAGGCATTCCCACACTTATGGCTAACTTTATGCCAAGGGAGGTTTTTGCCTTTACCGTTTCAAAATCTTTTTTTATATATGATGATGATATTGCGGGCACAAGGCTCATAGCAAGGGCTAAGGAGAGTATTGCAGGCATATTTATAAGAGGATTTACCACCCCCGTAAGTACACCGTAAAGCGCTGCGGTTTGCCTTTGAGAGTACCCGATGTCTTGGAGCACTCGAGTTACAATCACACTGTCTAAAGATAAAATTATGGGCATAACGCAAGCGCCTATAACAACGGGAACGGCAAGTTTAACAAGTTTATTTAAAATTGGTTTGTAATCTATTTTTTCTTTTGTGTTTAAAGCTCTTATAGCAACCGTTTTTTTGCTTATTTTATAATATATGATGATGTATCCGCAAGAAATTACTTCGGACAGAGAAATACCCAGCAGTGCACCGCAAGCACCAAACTCCGGCTTACCCGTTTTTTGAAAAAACACATAGGCAAGGCTAAGCCCTAAAAGCAGTTTAAACAGTTGCTCTATAATTTGGGAAAGAGCTGTTGGCTTCATTTGCTCCATACCTTGAAAATAACCTCTGTACGCAGAAATTACCGCCGCAAAAAACAAAGCCGGCGAAATTGCAACAAGGGAGTATATGGCAGGTGCGCTTTTAATTACACTTGCAATTAGGGGGGAGAGGGCAAACAAAAGCATAGAGCAAATAACACCAATTATTATTAATGCCCTAACTGCCACTTTAAATATATTGTGTGCCTCCAAAGGCTTGTTTACCGCAATTTTTTCCGCAACCATTTTTGATATTGCCGCCGGAATACCTGCCGTTGCCACCACTCCTAAAAGAGAGTACACAGGGTATGCCATACTGTAATAACCTATACCCTCCGTGCCTATTACGCTAACTAAAGGTATTCGGAAAAAAGCGCCTATTATTTTGGCAATAAGTCCGGCTATTGCAAGTATTATTGCCCCTTGTACAAAGTTTTTAGCTGTCACACTTCCTCCAAAAGATTGTAATGTATTGTAATTATACCAAAATTACTTAGAAATTAACAGAATAAAAATCCGCCGAATTTAATTTTCGACGGATTTTATATTAATCATATTTTTACAAAACTTATTTGCCTAACCCTTAACTCTCCAAAACATTTGGGAAGGTTTCTACTTTATAGTTTGCTTTAAGGGCGGCTATGCCTTCTTCGTAAGCCGTTTTTTGCTTTTGAGAAAGCTGGTTTGACATAATGCTGTCTTTAAGCTCTTCAAAAGGTATTGCACCTCCTGCCGCTTTTTCAAATTTAATAATGTGGTATCCAAAATCCGATGCTACCGGAGCGGAAATATCCCCCTCTTTTGCAAGAGCCAAAGCCGCTTCCTCAAAAGGCGCTACCATACCTGAGCCTTTGTATACAAGATACCCTTCCGTTTTTGCGGGTTCTTGAGTCATACCCGGGTCTTTGCCCAACTCTTCTATAAGTGTGTCAAAATTTTCTGTGCCTGTTGCCCTTTTATGAGCTTCGTCTGCCGCCGGTTTAATCTTTGCAAGCTCTTCGTCTAAAAGTTTTTGCGCCTCTGCCTCTTTACCCTCGGATTTTAGTGCGGTTATTTCCGTCTTTTTATCCTCGGGGATTTCTATTAAAATATGTTTTACGTATCTTGCGTTTTCAGGCCTTACGTACACCGTTTCTCCAAACTGTTGATACATAGCCAAAACCGCCTCTGCGTCCTCGCTGTTAGCCATTGTATCTTGTTGGATTTTAAGTTGCTCGTCGTAGTATTTTTTTGCGTCCTCTTCCGTAAAGGTTGCGTCTTTTGTAAGCTCTTCGTAAATTGCATTAGTTGCATTTTGCTTAATGGTGTCGCTAACCTGTTTATCTATATCTGCCGTATCCCCTAAAATTTCTTGAAGTTGTTTTTCTGCCTCTTCTTTTCTTTTAGCCTCGTCTGTAATTGCAGGGTCTACATTTTGCAACAGCATTTCTCTGTAACTGTCGTAGGTTGCCTGTATTTCCTCTTTTATTTTGGTTTTATTTTCCTCGGAGTTGTCCTCTAACCCTTTTTTAACCGCTTCTTGATACATAATTTCGTTATCTACATAACCTGTAATTGCATCCGTTATAAATTTATCGTAAGACGCTTTATCCACTTGTGCCTTATAATCATTAAGTGTCATACCGTAATAAGACAGGGAGCTGTCTATATAGTTTTGAAAATCACCTTTTAATAATTGAGTGTCCCCCACTTTTGCGATAACCTGTGCGTTGTCCTTGTCCTCGTTTACCGATACCATAGAGCATGATACCAGCGCTACTGCCATAATAACACTTAGGGCAATTAATATGATTTTTTTCATTTACCTTTTTTCCTCTCTACATACTGAATTTTGCAAACTATTTCTTATTATAACCGCACTTTGCACATTTTGCAATTATTTATTGTTGCTTTCGTGCGAGTTTGCTTAAAAAAGTTAAGAAATCGTTTGTCCAACCGGTTTTTCTTATGGTATATACCACCACAACCGTGTCTGTTCCTCTAATAATAACATCTTTTTTGTAATCTGCGCCTATTTTTAACAATTTTTTCATATTAGGTTGGATTTTTTCGCTGTATTTAAGCTCTATATCCTTTTGTTTTTTGATGATGCTTGCAACACCGGCTTTTGCGCCATAGCTTTTGATTAGTGCGCATACTATTATGTTGTTTACCTCTTTTGGCAGTTTGCCGAATCTGTCCTCAACATCTTTAATACAGCCTTTTGCATCGTCTAAAGTTTTTATGCGTGCAATTAGTTTGTAAATATCCATTTTATCCGTTTGGTTATCAATATAGCTGTCCGGAATATAGGCAGGTATGTGGAGTTCCACACTGCAATCTATATCTATGGGTACTTTGCCTCCTTTTGCAAGGGCTACCGCTTCCTTCATTATTTTGCAGTACATAAAATAGCCTACCGTTGCCATATGTCCGCTTTGCTCCGGCCCTAAAAGGTTGCCTGCCCCTCTTATTTGCAAATCTCTCATTGCTATTTTAAAACCGCTGCCCAGTTGAGCAAACTCCCGTATTGCCTCTAAACGTTTGGTGGCGTTTTCCTTCATAATACCGTCGCCTAAATAGGTAAAATATGCGTAGGCTGTAACATCGCTTCTGCCCACCCTTCCTTTTAGCTGATATAGCTGAGAAAGCCCGAATTTATCCGCTTCGTACACTACTATGGTATTTACCGTGGGTATATCTATTCCGCTTTCTATAATGGTTGTGCAAATAAGTACATCGTATTCTTTATCTATAAAACCGCCCACAATCCGCTCTATTTCGCTTTCGCTCATTTGACCGTGAGCCGCCGCCACTCTTGCCTCGGGTACATGCTCTTTAAGCTCTGCCAAAAGACCGTCCATTTTGGCTATTTGCCTGCATACGAAATACACCTGCCCGTCCCTTTGGATTTCCCTTAGCACCGCATCTCTAAGCAATCCTCCCGAATATCTTACCACATAGGAATGTGGCTGTTTGCGCATTGGGGGTGGTGTGTCTATGGTACTCATATCTCTAACCCCTACCATAGACATTTCAAGGGTACGGGGAATGGGTGTTGCAGATAGGGTAAGCACATCCACACTTTCCTTTAACAGCTTGATTTTTTCCTTGTGGGAAACTCCGAAACGCTGTTCTTCATCCACAATAAGCAAGCCTAAATCGTTAAACTCCACATCCTTGGAAAGTAGCCTGTGAGTGCCTATTATAATATCCGTTTTACCCCTTTTTAAGTTGGCAAGTATTTCTTTATGTTTTGATTTTGAAAATCTGCTTATACCCTCAACCGTTACGGGAAAATCCTCAAATCTGCGTTTAAAGGTTTTTAGGTGCTGTCTGGCTAAAAGGGTGGTGGGTACTAACACCGCAACTTGCTTAGAGTCTGTGGCTGCCTTCATGGCGGCACGCATTGCCACCTCCGTTTTGCCGTAACCAACATCACCCAAAAGCAACCTGTCCATAACCTTGTTTGACTGCATATCCTTTTTTATTTCCGCAATGCTTTTTTCCTGCCCCTCCGTTTCCTCGTACAAAAAAGCATCCTCAAACTGCCTTTGCCAAAGGTTGTCCTCGCTAAAGGCAAAACCGCTACTGTTAAAACGGGAGGAATACAGCTCCACTAAGTTAAAAGCTAATTTTAATGCCCCTTCCCTAACCTTAGCCTTTGCGTTTTCCCACTCTTTGCCCCCTAATTTAGACAAGGCAGGCACGCTGTCCTCGCTACCTATGTATTTTTGCACCCTGTCTATTTGAGAGGTGCTTATATAAAGTTTGTCGCTACCTTTATACTCAATTTCCATGTACTCGGCAATTACACCGCCGGCTTCCATAGTTTTTAAGCCTAAATATCTGCCCTTGCCGTGTATTTCGTGTACTATATAATCGCCTGGAGATAAATCGGAGAAAAAGTCCTCTTGGGTTTTTTGTGATGTAGATTTTTTGGAATGTTTTTTTGCCCTGCCGAAAATATCCGTCTGCCCCAGCAAAATGGTGTTTTGGATTTCAAAACCGTATTTTAGCTCTTCCTCGCTTACTATGATGTCTGCACTAAAGTCCTTTGTTATTGGGGCTACTATGTCTTGCTTTTCTAACTCTCTGCTTAGTGCGGTTGCTTTTTTTCCTGCAAAAAGCAACACCTTATAACCACGTTTTCTGCGCTCTTTAATTGCGTTTGCCAGCATATCTGTTCTGCCTAAAAAGCCTGTTGCGCTGTGTATATTAAAATCTATGGAGTTTGCCTTCGCATTTTTGTCAAACACGGAAAAATCTATGGTTTTATGCACAATACTGTCTGCGCACTTTGTAAAATCTATTAATGCACCTGCCTGTATTTCCATTGCTTCCCCTGTTTTTACCAGTCTTGCATGCTCACGGGTGTACTCCTCCCATATGCGTTTTGCCTCTTTGGATATACGCTCAAAATCATCAAATATATAATAAGCATCTTTAAAATAGTGGGTAATATCGCTGTACTCGTACATTGCACCTAAAAATGTGTTTGCGTTATCAAGCACACTGTCCTCGCTTATTTCGTACAAATACTGCTCTTTTAGGTTGTCCTCGCAATTTTGGTTTTTTATATGGTCAATTAGCTTGGGTTTGTCCAAAATTACCTCTATTACAGGGGGTATTGTAATTTCCTCTAACTCTTTTTGTAAAGATTTTTGGGTTTCCGCATCAAAGAGTTTTATGCTTTCTATTTGGGTATCAAATAGGGTTATTCTAATAGGCATATTTAAGTTGGAGACGAAAATATCTATAATCTCCCCTCTTTTTGCAAATTCCCCTTTGGAATATACGCTACCCCCTCTTTCGTAACCCATTTTTACAAGGTTGGACAATAGGGCGTCTACGTCCGTCTCTTTACCCATTTTTAAGTTAATGCAGTTGGCAAACAGCACCTCGGGGGGCATCATCCTTTGAATAAACGCCTCAACAGACATATAAATCAGCTTGTCTTTGCCTGTGAGCACTTTAATTCTGTTTATTTGCTCTTCTCTTGAAATTGCGTTTACGTTTCTTAAAAATATTTGGTTGGGGGGAAAGTATACCCCGTTGTCCTCACTCAGCCTTAGTGCGCTTTCCTCCGTTGCGGTTACAAACACCACTTTTTTGTTTTCGTGGACGCACAAACACCCTGCAACGTGGCTTTTTGCCACACCGCTTATTCCTCCTGCGTTTATGGGAAGGGTGGTTTTTACAAGCTTAATAAAATCCTTAAATGCTTTACTGCCTGTTATTGCTTGATAAATTAAGTTTTTCACTTTACTTCCGTTTCTGAAATATTATACTTGTTTTGAGCTTCCGCAATGCCTAAAGTTATTAGACACTCGCAAGCATCCGCCGTTTTTTCTATTAGTTTTTTTGCGTCCTCTTTATCCTCAAATTTGCCTAAAACATGGCCTGTAAGGCTGTGAGGCGCTTTGCCTATACCCACTCTTAAACGTATAAAACCACCGTCTTTGGTGTAGCCCATAATGGAGCGCATACCATTGTGAGTACCTGCACTCCCCTTTTCTTTAATACGCAAATTACCGAAGGGAATATCAATATCATCATAAATAACAATGGCTTTGTTTAATGGGACTTCAAAGTAATTTAGTATGCCGTCCACCGCATAACCGCTGTTGTTCATAAAGGTTTGGGGCTTAATAAACGCTACTTTTTGTGTGCCTATAAAGCCGTTGCCCATTAGTGCATCAAACTTGCTTGCTTTAAGCTTAACATCGTGGCGCTTGCAAAGCTCGTCTATCACCAAAAAGCCTGCGTTGTGCCTTGTGTTTTTATACTTTAAACCCGGATTTCCCAGACCGAATATATAATACATACTACCTCTTACGTTTATCCTTCCAGTCTGTTTTTACCGTTTGTCTGCTTCGTGCAATGGCAAATGCGCCATCGGGAACATCGTGGGTTATGGTTGCCCCTGCGGCAATGTAGGTGTCCTTACCTACTTGCACGGGGGAAATAAGGTTGGTATTACAGCCGATAAATGCGTTGTCTCCCACTTTTGTCCTAAATTTAGATTTGCCGTCGTAGTTTACAAATACCACTCCGCAACCCAAGTTAATATTTTTGCCTAAATCTGCATCTCCCACATAAGTCAGATGAGATATTTTTGTGCCGTCGTCTATTACCGAGTTTTTAAGCTCTACAAAATCCCCCACTCTGCAATTATTGCCTACCTTGGTTTTTGGTCTTATGTAGGCATTTGGACCAACCTCGCAATTACTGCCCACGCTTGCGCTTAGTATTACGGAATTTTGCACGTTGGTATTGCTGCCTATTTTGGCGTCGTTTAATCTGGAGCCATTATATATTACAGTATTTTCCCCTATTACGCAACCGTTTTCCAAAACGGTATTTGGGTAAATAACCGTATCTTTGCCTATTTTTGTATCTTTGTCTATATATGTGTTGTTTGGGTCTGTTATTATTACCCCCTCTCGCATATGCCCTTCCAAAATACGTTTTTGCAAATAGGAGGACACTTCCGCTAACTGAATTTTATCGTTTACACCCATACATTCTTTGGTGTCTTTTGCAATATATGCCGTAACCTTATGCCCTTCGCTATGCAAAATTTTAACTATATCCGTTAAATAATACTCCTTTTGAGCATTGTTGTTATCTATTTTTTTAAGTGCGTTTAGCAAAAGTGTGTTATTTACACAATAGCAAGAGGCGTTTACCTCTTTTATTTGCTTTTGTGCCTCTGTTGCATCCTTTTCCTCTACAATTTCTGACACATTGCCTTTGTCGTCCCTTATTACTCTGCCGTAGGCACGTGGGTCTTCTAAAACCGCACTTAGAAGTACGCAATCGTACTCTTTGGTTTGCGCGTACATTTCCTGCAAGGTGTTTTTGGTGATGAATGGCATATCCCCTGCAATTATAAATGTATAGCCTTCAAACCCTTGCAGATTATCCTTAGCACTCATTACTGCGTGTCCGCTACCTAACCTTTCCTTTTGCTCTGCGTATTCGCATTTATCCTGCAAAAGTGCTTGTATATCCTCCATACCTCTGCCACACACCACAATTTTTTTCTTGGCATCCTCCGTTGCGTCAAGCACCCACTCAATTAGTGCCGAGCCTGCCGCTTTATGCAGTACCTTTGGTTTATCCGACTTCATTCTGGTGCCTTCTCCCGCACCCAATATCACCGCTATACTATCCTTCATTTACACACTCCTAATATATTGTTTGTATTCTTTAGCCTAAGGCTACATCAAGTATCATCATTATTGCAAAGCCCAAAATGCAACCGAAAGTTGCAAAATGCGCTGTTTTGTTATCCGGACTTTGTGCCTCGGGAATTAGCTCCTCCACCACAACGTATATCATAGCACCTGCGGCAAAGGCAAGTGCATAGGGCAAAATGGGTTTAATTGCCACTACTAATAATGCTCCTAAAACGGCGGCAATGGGCTCAACAATACCCGATGCCTGTCCGTAAAAAAAGGCTTTTTTCCGAGAAACCCCCTCAGCCCTCAACGGTATGGAAACCGCCGCTCCCTCGGGGAAGTTTTGCAAGCCTATGCCTAAAGCAATAGCCATTGCGGATACTATGGTAAAACCATCCATGCCTGCGCCTATTGCCCCAAAAGCAACACCCACCGCAAGCCCTTCGGGAATATTATGCAAGGTTATGGAAAGCACCAAAAGTGTGGAGCGGTGCATTTTGGATTTTAGCCCTTCCTTTTGGTAGGTTACAAAGTGCATATGGGGTATTAGTTTATCCGCAAGATATAAAAATCCTGCCCCCATTAAAAAACCTATTGCAGCCACAAACCACGGTGGCATTACACCACCCTCGGCTAATTCTATAGCAGGTGCCAGCAAGGACCAAAAGCTTGCCGCCACCATAACTCCCGAGGCAAAGCCTATCATGGTGTTCATCGCTTTTCTGTCTATCTTTTTAAAGAAGAATACCAAAGCGGCGCCGGCGGCTGTCATGGCATAGGTAAATAGAGTTGCTAAAAATGCCAAAAATACAGGGTTTGAGTTTTGCAAATATTCCATATTACTACCTCGACTTCGGGTTTTTGCCCCTAATTACGTATACCGTCTACATCAATCACCATTAAAAACCAAAGTTTAGCTGTCCGTATGCACTCTAAGCCTAAACTCCGCCCCCATATCATGTGCTATTTTTCTGCATTTTTCTATGTCTTCCTTACTTATTACATCCACCACACTAAGTGTTACTTTAATGCCGTATTTAATGCAGTCTTTGGCAAACTCAAGCATATAGTCAAAGCCCTTTTCGCTATATTCGCTGTGTACCACACTTTCGTATTTTTGAGCATCGCTGTCGTTTAGGCTTATGGACGCCTCGTCCACTAAACCGTCAAGCTCCTTTGCAATATCTCTGTTATGATACACACTTCCATGCCCGTTGGTGTTTAGCCGTACATGTCCGCCGTAGCTTTTTACAAATTTTGCAATTTCTTTAAGCTCTTCTATTTTTATGGTAGGCTCGCCGTATCCGCAAAAAACCACGTCTTTTCTGTGATTATCCAAATACTCCGTAATTTCTTTTGCGGTTGGCTCTTTTTTAAGCCACAGATTATAACCGCCCACACCGTCGCTTGTGTGTCTTATGCAAAAATCGCAATTGTTGGTGCATTTGTTTGTTAGGTTAATGTATATTTTTTGTCCTATTTTGTAAGTATAAATGTCTGCCATAATCTATCCTTTGCTGTTTTTTATTGTGATGCAGGGTTAGTGTATATACGTTACTGTATATTAAACAGCTTTGTGCTGTTGTTAAACGTAATTTCTGCAATTTCCTCTAAAGTCAATCCTCTTATTTCTCCTATTTTCTGCGCCGTGTATTTTACGTAGGCAGGCATATTTAGCTTGCCTCTGAAAGGCTCGGGCGCTAAGTAGGGGCAATCCGTTTCTAAAATAAGTTTGGATAAATCCATTTTTTCTATTACCTCTACGGTTTTTTTTGCGTTTTTAAAGGTAACCACTCCCCCTATGGCAATGTATAGCCCTAAATCCAACACCTGTTTTGCCACCTCGTAGGAGCCGGAAAAACAGTGCATAACACCTTTAAGCCCGTCCTTATGCTCCTTTAGTATGTCTAAGGTGTCTTGCGCCGAATCTCTGCTGTGTATTGCTATTGGCAAGTTTAACTCTTTTGCAACTATAAGTTGGCTGATAAACGCCTTTTTTTGCACCTCTTTTTTTGTTTCGTCGTAATGATAGTCAAGCCCCGCCTCTCCTATTGCCACTACCTTTTTACTTTGGGCAAGGGTTTTTAGTGCCTCGCTTGTGTTTTGGGTATAGGTGCTTGCATATTCGGGATGCACCCCTACCGCTACATAAATATTGTCATATTTTTCTCCGAGTGCCACCGCTTTTTTGCTGTCTTCCTCGCTTGTTCCACATTCTATTACGTAGGCTACATCATTTTGTGCAAACTCATTTATCATTTGCTCACGATTAGTGTCAAAGCGTTCGTCCAGTAAATGTGCGTGAGTATCAAATAATTTTATCAAACTAATTCTCCTAACTGCTCTAACTCTTTTTTTACGTCTATCCGTGGAAAAATCGGCTCTCCCTTTTTTACCCTTGTGCCTTCTTTAATGGCATCGTAGGTTCTTATGTCCTCCCACACCGCTTTGGTGCTTATGCCTAATTGCTCTCTTATTTTTATTGCTGTGTTTGGAATTGCACACTCAAGGGCAATGCTTAGTATTCTTAAACCCTCGCATAAGTTTTTAAGCACGCTTGCAAGGCGGTTTTTGCTTGCCTCCTCCTTTGCAAGTGCCCAGGGCATTGTTACGTCTATATATTTATTTAGCGCTCCTGCGTATTCAAACGCTTTTGCTATTGCCTCGGATATTTTTATGTTGTTCATACAATCCTCAAAGGCTTTTGGCAGTCCTTTTGCCATGTTTATAAGCTCCTTGTCCGGCTCTTCTTGCTGTGCATCCATAGGGATTTCCCCACCGAAATATTTTTCCACCATTGCCACCGTGCGAGAAAGGAGATTACCCAGAGAATTTGCAAGGTCTGCATTTATTCTGTTAAGCAAAAGCTCGTTAGAATAGGCAAGATCGTTTTGCAATGGTGCTTCTGCAAGTAGGAAGTATCTTATGGCATCGCTGCCGTAACGGTCTATAAGTATTATAGGGTCTACCACGTTGCCCACCGATTTACTCATTTTACCCCCCTGCATTGTAATCCATCCATGACCGAATATTTTTTTAGGCAAGGGCAAATCCAAAGCAAAAAGTAAAATAGGCCATACAATTGCGTGAAAACGCACAATTTCTTTACCCACCAAATGCAAATCCGCAGGCCAGTACCGCTTGAAAAGCGCATCATCATCACTTAAATAACCAAGAGCGGATAAATAATTGGAAAGTGCGTCCACCCACACGTACATTACGTGTTTATCGTCAAAAGGCACATGCACACCCCAGGAAAATGTACTGCGAGACACGCATAAGTCCTCTAAACCGGGGAGTAAGAAATTGTTAAGCATCTCCTTTTTTCGTGATGCCGGCTCTAAAAACTCCGGATTATCCTCGTAGTATTTAATTAATCTGTCCGCATATTTAGAAAGTTTAAAAAAGTAGCTTTCCTCTTTAATTTTGCCGATTTCCTTAGTGCAATCGGGGCATTTTGAGTCTGTCACCTGCCTGTCCGTAAAAAAAGTTTCGCAAGAGGTGCAGTAATAGCTTTCGTACTCGCTTTTGTAAATATCCCCTTTTTTATAAAGAATTTCAAATATTTTGCCTGCCGTAGCCTTGTGTCGATTTTCTGTGGTGCGAATAAAATCGTCGTTGGTTATGTCCATCAGCTTCCATAAATTTTGAAAGGTAGCCACTATTTTATCTACGTACTCTATTTCGCTTACACCGTTTTGCTCTGCCGACTTTTGAATTTTTTGCCCGTGCTCGTCCGCTCCTGTTAAAAAGTGCACATCAAAACGGCACATACGTTTAAAGCGAGCAATGCTGTCTGCAACCGTGGTGCAGTAGGCGTGTCCTATATGTAAATTATCGCTGGGATAATATATTGGCGTGGTAATGTAATATTTCTCCATAGTTTAAGACTCCTTTTATTCACTAATATTTAATTATATATGTTTTTTTTGTTTTTTTCAATAAAAAGAATTTTTTGAGTTTCCCCCCACCTGTTGAAGTGTCAATGATAGGTGACACTTTATCCAAAAAAATAATGTTATTACT
>CAZVNZ010000036.1:0-25014 GCA_964628515.1 uncultured Christensenellaceae bacterium | reverse complement strand
AACATATAGCTTCCTTATTATAAGACGCAAAGCGTCTAACATAAATTAGATGCTATATAATACTTTCTTTAAAATATGTAAAGTAAACTAAAGAGGTTTTTTTGTTATTGCGCTGTAATTTCTTGGATATTTATGTAGTGTGCTTTTTTGTTTGGTAAAAACTAAAATATTATGCTCCAATTCCTTTGTGGGCACCACTATTGTCTCTTCTAATTTTAGATTTAGTGCTTGCGTTGCCTGCTTTCCTGCCTGTAATTCTTGGGTGTAGTCACCTTTGTATGCGTATATTTCCCCCCCACATTTAATTAAGGGTGCGCATAACTCTAACAAAATATTTAATGCACTTACCGCTCTGCTTAGGGCAATGTCGTACTTCTCCCTATCTTCCCCCTGCCCTGCTTCTTCCGCTCTTTTATTTATTACTTTTATGTTGGTTATGCCTAACTCTTTGCAACTATCCGTTATAAAATCGCACTTCTTTTTACTTGCTTCTAAGGGATAGATGGTAATATCCTCCCTCATAATTGCTAAGGGCACAGAGGGGAATCCTCCTCCACTACCTATGTCTATTACCTTACTTTTTGCCTTTATATTTTTATATATGGCAATACTGTCAAAAAAATGCTTTAGTGCGCTTTGCCCTTCTTCCTTAACCGAGGTTAAATTAAAGGGTGCATTCACCATTTTTTTATGATATTCGTACATTAAATTAAGTTGCTTTTCTGTAATTTCGTACCCTGCATTTGTGCAAAGCCCTATTAACTTTTCTGTAAATATACTCACTTTACCTCTTCTTTGCCTGCTTTCTTATTTTTTGTTTGCCGTTAAATATATTAGCAACACAGAAATATCCGCCGGAGAAACCCCCGATATTCTTGATGCCTGCCCTATATTTTGTGGACGTATTTCTTGTAGCTTTCCTTGTGCTTCTAACCGCAACCCTTTTATTTGGGTGTAATCTATATCCTGTGGTAGTTGCTTGCTTTCTAATGCCGCTGCCTTTTGTACTTGCTTTTTTTGCTTTTCTATATACCCTTTGTATTTAAGGGTAACCTCCGTTTGCTCTGTAATATCCTCGTCGTATTTGGGGAAGTTTGCGTCCATTTCTTCTATATCCTTTATGGTGGCATTTTTCCTTTGAAGAAAATCCACTTGCTTTACCCCTCTTTGCTCCGTATCTCCATTGTTTTTATCTAAAAAGCTATTTAGCTTTTCTACATCTATATAGTTTGACTCTAAATACTTTGTTTGCTCTCTAATTGCTTGTTGTTTGTACATAAACCTGTCGTACCGTTTGTCGCACACAAGCCCCGCCTCTCTGCCTATCTCTGTTAGGCGAGTGTCAGCGTTGTCCTGCCTTAACAGCAATCTGTACTCAGCTCTTGCCGTCATCATTCTATACGGCTCTTTTGTGCCTTTTGTTACAAGGTCGTCTATTAGCACCCCTGCATAGGCTTGCTGTCTGGTTAGTATTACACATTCCTTGCCGTCTATGTATTTTACTGCGTTTATCCCTGCAATTACTCCTTGCACCGCCGCTTCCTCGTAGCCGGAGGTGCCGTTTATCTGCCCTGCACAAAAAAGATTTTCTATTGCTTTTGTTTGCAAGGTTGCCTTTAGGCTAAGGGGGTTTATTAAGTCGTATTCTATTGCGTAGGCCGGTCTTGTAAAGTGTACATTCTCTAACCCGGCTATTGTCCTGTACAGCGCTTTTTGTACATCTACGGGCAAACTTGAGGACATACCCTGCACATAATATTCGTTGGTGTTTTTACCCTCAGGCTCTAAAAATAGTTGATGCCTTTCTTTGTCCGGAAAACGCACTATTTTATCTTCAATAGATGGGCAATATCTTGGGCCTATCCCCTCTATTACTCCGCTGTATAATGGGCTTCTGTGGAGGTTTTGTCGTATTACTTCGTGGGTTTTTTCGTTGGTGTAGGTAAGATAGCAGGGGAGCTGTTCCCTTTCAATAGCTTTATTTAAAAAGGAAAAGGGTACTATTTTATCGTCTCCGTACTGTGGTATGGTTTTGGTAAAATCTATACTTCTGCTGTCCACCCGTGCAGGTGTACCCGTTTTAAAGCGCAGTATATCAAAGCCCAAACTTTTTAAGCTTTGAGATAGAAAGTTTGCCCCAAG
The DNA here is from genome assembly GCA_964628515.1 of uncultured Christensenellaceae bacterium. GTDB lineage: Bacteria > Bacillota > Clostridia > Christensenellales > Christensenellaceae > CAZVNZ01. The sequence goes on along the minus strand of CAZVNZ010000036.1, from coordinate 22,872 downwards.
CAAACCGCTTGGCCCCTCGTTTGCCGTATAATCGCCTACTATTACTTTGCTTTTTAAATATACACCCGTTGCAAGTATTACCGCTTTTGCATAGTATTTTTCTTGCAAGGTGGTGACAACACCCTCGATTTTCCCGTCCCCTTCTATTAACCCTTGTACCTCTCCTTGCATTAGTTGTAGGTTTTGGGTGTTTTCTATTATATGCTTCATTAAACTTTGATATTCTTTTTTATCCGCCTGGGCTCTTAGAGAGTGTACGGCAGGACCTTTTTTTGTGTTTAGCATTTTTATTTGTATAAAGGTTGCATCTGCACTAAGTCCCATTTGCCCCCCCAATGCGTCTACCTCTCTAACCAAATGCCCTTTTGCACTTCCTCCAATGGCTGGATTGCACGCCATTAGCGCTATACCCTCTAAATTAAGGGTTATTAGTAATGTTTTTTTATTCATTCTTGCGCAAGCAAGGGCACTTTCTATTCCGGCATGCCCTGCACCTACCACTATAACATCAAAGTTTGTCAAATTGTTTCCTCTTTTACCTATTATATAAATTGTTTATATGTTTCACGTGAAACAACTTTAGTTGGTTTTTCCGACTTTAAATTGTTTCACGTGAAACATATTTTTTCTGCTTATTCGTTTGCCCTTTTTAGTCCGGTTGTAATTATGTTGTTACTTCCCACGTCCTCGTTTTTTTAATTTAGGCTTGTCGCCTTTGCACGCATTTTTATCAAATCCACATAGTAGCAAAACAACTTCAGCTACTTCAATAAATATATTTTGCCTGCTGCCATAGAACCACCCTACCTACCTACACAAGTGTGCCACGTAAAACCTACCCCCAAAAACCCCATTGCCAAGCCCTTTTTACTCTAAAACCCTCTCAGGTTAATTATTTTTTTAAAAAACGTACTAAGCATCATTTTCCCAAACAAAAACGCTCAAAAATCCTGTCTATAATTTCCTCGTTTACGTTACTACCTGTAATTTCTCCAAGGGCTGTGTGGGCATTGTTTAAGTCAATGGTAATGCAATCCATATCCCTTTCTTCTTTAAGTCCTTCAATACTTTCTTTTAAATACTCCCCACATTTTTCTAAAAGCTCTCTATGGCGAAGGGAGGTTATTAAAATCTCTTGATTTAAGCTATCCGCAATAAGCATACCATATATTTTTGCCTTAAGTGCATCTAAGCCCACAAAAGATTTTGCGCTTACGTAAAGTTCATCATCATTTAACGTATTACTACTGTGCTCCTGTACTAAGTCGCACTTATTATAAACGTATATAACGTTTGTACACTCTGTGTATTTAAGCAAGGCTTTATCCTCGGAAGTTAAGCCCAAAGTAGCATCGCACACAAGCAAAATAATATCTGCATTTTCCATGGCACTTTTGGAGCGTGTAACACCAAGCCTTTCTATTTCGTCTCCGGTTTCTCTTATGCCTGCGGTATCCGTTAGGTTTACCTGCACACCGTTAATGTAGAAGGTGTGCATAACCGTATCCCTTGTTGTACCCGAAATATCTGACACAATAGCCCTGTCAAAACCGCAAAGAGCGTTTAGCAGGGAGGATTTTCCCACATTGGTTTTGCCTGCCACCACGCACTCAATGCCGTTTTTAATGAGCTTTCCCGAGGCAAAGGTGCCTGCAAGTTTAACCACATTTGTATGTAGAGCAATTAAATCCTGTAAAATATCTCCGGTTATTTCTTCCTCTAAATCTTCCTCCGGGTATTCTATGGCAACAAAGGTTTGCGCCAAAATATCCGTAAGAGTGGATCTGTATTCCTCAATTTTTTCCCTAAGCACCCCTTTTAGTTGGTTTGCCGATGCCTTTGCGCTACTTTTACCCGTGGCAAAAATGTAATCGGATATTGCTTCTGCTTGAGTTAAGTCGATTTTGCCGTTAAGAAACGCTCGTTTTGTAAACTCGCCCGGCTCGGAGGTTCTTGCCCCAACATCACAAATAAGCTCTAAAATAAGGGAAACGCCCACACTTCCGCCGTGGCAATGCACCTCGCACACGTCCTCACCCGTAAAGGATTTCGGCGCATAAAACATCACCGCCATGACTTCATCCAAAATATTATTGTTATGGATGATATGCCCGTGATACATTTTTGCGTGCTCAAAAGGTACTTTTCTTGAAAAAATCCGCCTTATAATACCCAAACTTTCGCCACCGCTGATTCTTATAACCGCAACACCACCCGTGCCAAGAGGGGTTGCAATGCCTGCAATAGTGTCCATAATACCTCAAAATACAGCAATATCAGTAAAAGCCTAAGCCCTACTGATACTGCAAACGGCTAAAATTAGCCAACTAAATCTACTTAATCCCACTTAGGTTTTTCATCATTATGATGATGAAATAAAAACTAAGGTTACTGCTCCTTTTTGTCTGCACGTTTTATAACTAAGTGTCTAAAGGGCTCCTCTCCCTCCGAGTAGGTGTCCACTCTTGGGTTTTGTTGCAAGGCTGCGTGTATTACCCGTCTCTCGTAGGGGTTCATAGGCTCAAGGGCAATGGGTTTGCCCGTTTTAGCAACCGTACTTGCCAGGCGTTTTGCCAGCTTTTCTAAGGTTTGCTCCCTTCTGCTTCTGTAATTTTCCGCATCTAAGGAAACACGTTTGTAGTCCTCTTTGCCTTTATTTACAACTAAACTTGTAAGGTATTGTAAGGCATCTAAGGTATCCCCTCTTCTGCCTATTATAACTGCCGTATCCTCCCCCTCCACATTTAGCTTATATGCCTCTTTGTCCTCTAAAGTGATGCAGTTTGCAGAAATTCCCATAAGGGAAAATACTTCGTTTAAAAACTGCTCGGGAGCGCTTACTATCTTTTCCTTCTTTTTTAGGATAACGCAGGCATTTTTTCCTATTCCAAAAAGCCCCTTGTTGCCCTCGTGAAGTATTTCTATATCCACCTCGTCTATGGAAAGCCCCATTTGCGCTAAGCCTGCAAATATGGCCTCGTCTACCGATTTGCCTTTCATTTCTAAAGTTTCCAAATAATCATCTCCTTATTTTGCAATCACAATTTTTTGATTGCCTTCCTTGCGGTTACGTACATAATCTATTAGCTTAGATTGTCCAAAAGCGTATAAGCTTGACATAATCCAGTAAAGTGTAAATGCCGTATTAGATGTCATACAAATGTATATTGAGAACAACGGGAAAAACCAAAGCATAAACTTTCCGCCTGCCATGGGGTTTTGAGGATTTGCCCCACCTGTTGGGTCCACACCCGTGGGGTTTGCCCCCGCACCGCCAAATTTTTGCTGTAAAAACAGCGCCGCACCCGAAATTACGGGAAGTATAAACCAACCGTTTCTAAAGCCTACAAGCCCGTTTGCATCTATTACATTATATGCAAGGTTGTCATAAACGGTAGGCACAACTTCAAGCACTCCCGATTGAAAGGTAATTAAGCCTTGATGCTTTAAAAGCATAAGCGCTTGTGGGGTAATGTAGGACGCATTTTGTTGAATATGCCCTAAAAATTCCTCGTAGTTTGGCAAAATGTTTGCAAGTCCGCTGTCTGCCATCCAGAAGTTATGAATCCACATAAAATTAGGAAGTACTACGGCATCCGGCCCGTATTGAGCGGCATTAAGGACAAGACCTACAATTTGCTCGCTGGCAAGCACACGCATAGCACCAAAAAACGCAAATAAAATAGGTAGTTGAATTAGTGCCGGCAAACAACCAAGCATTGGGTTTATACCCATTTTTTTATACATTTCCTGTTGCTTTTTTTGCAGTTGTTGAGGGTTGTTGGCATACCGCTTTTTCATATTCTCAACTTCTACGGACATTTGGCTCATTTTACGTTGATTTTTTCTCTGCTTAATATCTAAAGGCAACATAGCCGCCCTTATAAATATAGTAAGAACAATAATTGCAATAGCAAAAGACCAAGCAGGCCCTAAGCCTTCAAAAAAGCTTTGCAGGCCACTTAAGCACAATACAAAGAACTCGGATATAAAATTATTACTTAAAAACTCCAAAATATAACTCCTTTTTTGGTAGTATCGGTAGAATAAAAAAATTAAGGAACAGGGTCGTAACCGCCCTTAAATAAAGGATTGCATCTTAAAATCCGTTTTAGTGCCAAAAAACCGCCTTTTAGCGCACCGTATTTTAATATTGCCTGCTTTGCATATAAAGAGCAAGTAGGGGTATATCTGCAACACGCCGGAAAATAGGGCGAAATTGCCTTTTGATAAAATGTTATTAGTGCAAGGCATACTTTTTTCATCATTCACCTTTAATTAACACTTTTGACACAGTAAGTAATTTTTTAACCTGAAAGCATACGGAGGCAAAGTCCGCATTTGCAATAGATGGTTTGGGAATAAAGATAAGCATATAATTGCCGGAAATTTCCTGCTTTATAAATGCCTCTTTTAGCCGACGTCTTACTTTATTGCGTAAAACCGCCTTACCCACCTTTTTACTTACGCTAAACCCCACTCTTACACCACCCTTACCCACTTGTTTACAAACAAGGGTTAAGTCTTTGGTGTAGGCGGGCTTTCCTTTTTTATAGACAAAGTTAAACTCTTTGTTTTTCTTTAAGGTTACTAACTTACTCAAAAGCTATTATGCGGATAAAACCTTTCTGCCCTTTGCACGACGTCTCTTTAGCACATTTCTGCCGGATTTTGTGCTCATTCTGCTAATAAAGCCGTGTACTTTGCTTCTTTTTCTCTTTTTTGGTTGATATGTCATTTTCATATTAGTTTTCTCTCCTGTTTATTTAGATAAAAATACGAATACTATTATATATTCTTTAGTGTCAAGTGTCAATTATTTTATTGTATTTTTGGGATTTTTTTTATGGTGATGATGGTTTACTTTGGTTATTTTAGGAAAGCTTGGGTGGTGGGGGGTGGTTGAGGGGTGGGGGTATGGGCGACAAAAGGCACATTTTCCCAAATATTTAATAAACTTTTAACATAATACTAACATAATTCTATTGACTATTATAATAATAGATATATAATATTAGTATAAGCAATAAATGCTTACACAAATAAATACTGCTAATAACGGCAGTCGTTATACGCTTACCGCAAGCGTGATAAATATGCGGTTAGACATAATACGCCTACCGTGTGGCGTGATAAATAAACGGTTAGAACACACTCCTCACTTTATGCGGGGAGTTTTAATAGGTGGGGAAAAATGATAGAAAACGGCTTTTATAAGGTTACACAATCTTATATTGATTTAATTTTCAGCACCTCAGGAGTATACAAAGACAATAAAGCAAGACCAATCCTCTGTTGTATGCAAGATAAATATTTTAAAGAAATATATTGGGCTATTCCAACAAGCGATTATGAACACAGAAACCCTAAACAAATAGAGAAAATAGAAAATACTGTGCGTTTAGAGAAAATGATATTAGATGGGCATACTATTATATTGGGCATACAAATAAAAAGGCAATTTTCAACATTAGCTCCTGCTTTCCAATAACAGAAAAATACATATCCGCTCCCTACACTTCCAAAGAAATTCATCTTATTTTAAAAAACAAACATTCCATAGCTATTATAGAAAAAAAACTAAAAAGAATTTTACAGGCGGAAGCTGCACACCCAAACAAATTCATTCAACATATTACAGACATCAAAAACAGATTACTTGCAGATTTAGCCCCCACCCCCTAACCTAACTAACCCCACCCCACAAAAAAACTTATCCACACCCTCCACAATTTCTCCACAACCCTTTATACGTACGCAATCATCACCCTACAAAAAAAATTTTTACCCAAAAAGCAAAAGATAAATTAATATTTAGTGTTGTTTAATCTCGTAAAATTTGGTATTATAATTATACTTAAATAAAGGAAAAACTCTTAGATTTATACACATTCTGTGGATAAAAAAGTGGATAACACCTGTTTTAAATAAAAAAAAGTAAACAGCAATAAGCAAAAAAGCAGGTTTATAATGTGGAAATCTAAAAAAAATATACAAAGGAAGTACGAATGAAACCATTTTTTGCATTATGGGAAAAGGCTTTATCCTATTTAGAAGAAGATATGCCGGTATTTCAGTTTAATGTGTGGATAAAGGAGCTAAAGCCCATTCACCAAGACAACAATACCTATTTTTTTGAAGTATCATCTCCCCTGCATAAAAATCTCCTAACGGAGAAATACGCAGGAGACATTATAAAAGCCATAAGCACCGCTTATGAAGAGGTAAACGCAACACCTTGCGAGGAGATAAACCTTGATTTTATCACCAATCAAGAAGCGTCCAACCTACAAATACAAGAAATTAAGCCGGAGCTTGAAAAGGAGTTTTTAGGCTCTCCCTTAAATAAAAATTACACATTTGATACTTTTGTTGTGGGAGAATCCAACAAATTTGCAAATGCGGCGGCGCTTGCTGTGGCGCAGTCCCCCGGTAATGCCTATAATCCTTTGTTTTTGTACGGCGGTGTGGGGCTTGGTAAAACCCATTTAATGCACGCTGTCGGCAACCATATCCTAAAGGAAAACCCCAAAGCCAAAATAGTGTACGTAACCAGCGAAACTTTTATGAACGAGCTTATACGTATGATACAGCTAACCAACAACAACGCAAATGTGGATTTACGAGAGCAGTTTAGAAACAAATACAGAAATATAGATGCGCTTTTAGTGGACGATATACAGTTTTTAGCCGGTAAAGACGTTACCCAAGACGAGTTTTTCCATACCTTTAACGATTTATTCGAGCTTAAAAAGCAAATTGTAATATCCTCGGACAGACCGCCAAAAGAAATAGATAAAATAGAGGAGCGTATGCGCTCTCGGTTTGAGTGGGGGCTTATTGCGGATGTAAAGGCGCCGGACTTTGAAACTCGGGTGGCAATACTCCAAAAAAAATCCGAAATGCTAAGAGAGCAAAACTTAGAAATTCTACCTGTTAAAGACGAGGTGTTTCATTATATAGCAGAGCAGCCAAACACCAACATACGTACCCTTGAGGGTGCATTGCAAAGGGTATTTATGTATACAGAACTCCATAAACAAACAACGGATATTAAATACATTACCCAAGACATTGCAAAACGGGCTTTAGAGGACTTCTTTCCCACGGCAAAGGCAATTACCCCAAAATCCATAATAGACATTGTGTGTAAATATTATGGCATAAAGGTAGAGGACATTAAAAGCCAAAAGAAAAACAGAGAGCTTTCCTTTCCAAGACAGGTTGCTATGTATATAATAAGATGCAAAACATCGCTGCCCTTAGAAAAAATAGCCGAGTTGTTTGGAAAAAAAGACCACACAACCCCTATACACGCAGAAAAACAAATAAAAAAGAAATTAGCCGAGGACGAAGAATTTGCCTTAGTGCTTGAAGATATTATGCGTAAAGTTAAGGGCTGATATATACAAATATTTTTATATGGGTAAGCTACATAAACCTATTAAACAAAAAAGTTATGAACAATTACCCCACACAAATTAAACATAAAAACGAGACTATTTCAGTTTTTATGCTCAACGACAAAACTACACGGCAGGCACGGCTAAAGGGTTTTTTACATATTACACATGATACACACCCCCTACTACTGCTACGACTGCATATATATATAAATTATAAATACACAAGGGGCGGGCGATGTCTCTAATAAACGGAGGTTAATAATGCAATTTACGTGTGCAAAATCAGAGTTGACAAATGCAATAAGCATAGTTTCTAAAGGGGCGGCAAAAATGCAAAAAAGTATTCTTGAGTGTATACTCTTTTCCGCCAAAGACGGAGAGCTTACCCTTAAGGCTACGGATATAGAGCTATCCATAATTACAACAATAACGGCAGAAATAATAAGGGAAGGTGCGGTTGCAATACCCTCCAAATTCCTGTACGAAATTATAAACAGGTTTCCCGAGAGCGATATTGAGTTTATAAAAGAAGAGGAGGAAAACACCTTAAAAGTAAGCTGTCTTAACTCCACTATGAATTTATCCGTACTTAATGCGGACGATTTTCCCGAGTTTCCCGTTATGGAAAAGGATAAGTGCATAAAAATAGCACAAGAAAGCCTAAAAACCATGATAAACAAAACGGTGTTCTCGGCTGCAATTTCGGACGATAAACCCGTACTTAAAGGGTTGCTTTTTGATATAAACAAAGAAGAAATAAGCATAGTAGGCGTAGACGGCTTTAGAATGGGTGTAAGAAAAAGCATGGTAATATCCGAATTAACCCAAAAATGCGTAATACCTGCCCGTACCTTAAAAGAAGTGGCTAAAATACTAAAAGATACGGAGGAAACTATAAGAATTTCCTTAGGCACAAATATGGCGCTTTTTGAAATCGAAGAAACACAAATTTTTACAAGGCTGTTAGAAGGCGAGTTTATTAACTACAAAACCATAATACCTAAAACCTTTGAGACAGACCTTACCATAGACAAAGAAATGCTAAAAGACAGCTTAGAGCGTGTAATAATACTTGCAAGAGAGGGTAACAACAACGTAATTAACTTAGATATTACGGACAAAAAAGTAGATATTACCACAAACTCTCAAATAGGCAATATAGACGACGAAATACCCGTAATTAAAAACGGCAAGGACTTAAAAATATCCCTAAACGCAAAATTCCTTTTGGATATTTTAAGAAGTGTGGATGATAAAGAAATCTCCATAAACTTTAATACACAAATAAGCCCCTGCATTATTAAAGGAACGCAAAACAGCGACTACGAGTATTTAGTATTGCCCGTGCAAATCAGAGAATGAACATTACAAAACTAACCTTGCGTAACTTCAGAAACTATAAAGATTTAGTTATTGAGGATTTTTCCCCTAAGTTAAACATAATTTACGGGAAAAATGCCCAAGGTAAAACAAATTTACTGGAAAGCATAAATATGTGCGCAAACGGTAAATCCTTTCGGGCAAGTAGCGGTTTTATAAAAGAAGGCGCCTCCCATGCCTATATTAAAGCGGAGTACCAAAAAAACAAAAGTAGCGGAAATGTAGAGTTGCTACTTTCTGCGGACAAACAAAAAAGCATAAAGGTAAACGGTATAAACAAGCAGTTTTTTAAAGATTTACTGGGCAATATTTTTGTGGTTTCTTTTTGTCCGGAGGACATTAAAACGGCAAAGGAAAACCCGGGGCTTCGCCGTAAGTTTTTAGACTTGGAAATATCCAAACTGCGCCCCGTTTATGTGGACGCCCTAAAAAACTACCAAAAGCTAATTTCGGAAAAAAATGCGGTGCTACGCAATTTTTCCGAGGATAAAAAAAACGCAATGGTGGATGTATACAACACTCAATTAGAGCCGTTTATAAAAATAATCGTTAAAAACAGGAAAAAATACATAGAAAAACTTGCCTCTCACATTCAACAAATACACAACAAAATAAGCGGCACTTCGGAGTTTATAGAAATAAAATACCTATACTCCATAGACGAGACTAATATACTAAGCACACTTACTGCCAACAAACAAAAGGAAAAAGAGGAAAAAAAGTGTAATATAGGCCCTCACCGAGACGACATTTTAATTAAAATAAACGGTATGGACATTAAAAATTACGCATCTCAAGGGCAGGTGCGCACCGCAATGCTCAGCATAAAAATAGGGTGCCTAAAAATACTTAAAGACACCACAGGCATAACCCCCGTTTTTATATTAGACGACGTATTCTCCGAGCTTGACAACACCCGAAAAACCAACTTAATGGAGGTTATAAAAAACATACAAACCTTTATTAGCGTAGCGGACATCTCCAAACTTGACATTACGGGCAAAATGTACGAAATAAGCGGTGGGGCGGTAGTTTTTAGTGGTTAGTTTTTTTTGTGATGATGATTATTTGTGGGTTTAATTGCTTTTGTGTCTCTAAGTTGGGCTATGCCAACTTAGAGGTTTATTTTTAGTTTAGCTTTTTTTTAGTTTAGCTTTTCTTCCAACGTTTTAGTTGGGGTAGACATTCTTCCATCATTTTTCTTGCTTCCTCTTCCTTTTGTCCGTGCTCTACCATTACAGGCACGCAAAAGTCTATCATTTCCTCCATGGTGCAATGGGCGGTAAATGCTCCCTTGTCGTAACAATACTTGCAGTAGTCGGAGTTTTTGCTTCCGTCTGCATTTGTGCCGTATAAATCCTCTGTTTCCATAGGCATTGCGCAACTTTGACAATAGTTTTCAGTCATCTCTTTAAATCTCCTTTTTTTGCTTATTTTTTGCTATAACAGCTTTCTTTTACTGTCTGCACTTATTATAACCCTTATAAGCAGACACAAACCTGTCTTGTTTAAAAAGAATTAATGGGGGATTTTTACATACAAAAAAAGCCATAATTTGCGGTTAAAATTTTTTTAAAACTAATAGAAGGTAATAGCAATAACAGGCAACAACCTAAAAGGCACCCACGCCCTCTTTTATGGTGATGATAAAGTAACAGCAAGTACAACTACCCTGCAAACCACCAAAGCTACACAGAGCACCACGGAAGAGCTACCGGACATAAAAACGGCAGAGGAAAACACAGAGGGTATAGTTAAGCGTACAAAAGAGGAAGTGCAAAAAACTAAAGTTGTCCGCTTTGTCCGCTAAAACTATGCTAATATGTAAACTGTGAAAAACTAACAAAAAAACACCCGAGGAAAAATTGGGTGTTTTTATTATGCCTTTACAAATAAAGTATTGGTAAATAAAAGGAGCTAACCATGAAAAAAACACTACCAAGAGAAGAAATAGTATTTATACAAACCCCAAAAAACTGTAACCAATGCGAAAAATACAACCACACCAAAAAACAATGCCGTCTGTGCCTGTGCAAATACAAAGCAATGCGAGGTATGGTGTGAGCAACAAGGAGAGCATATGGGATAAAAACGATGCACTACTTATGCTAAGCCAAATTGCAAAACAGGCGGCGGAGTCGGCAGTTAGAGAAAAGGACGGCGAGATTGTTTTTAACTATCAAATAGCAGGCACGGCAATAAAAGCAATAGAGCAATGTAACAAAATGTGCGGATACGCCACACCGGAAAAAGAGGAAAAGGAAACCATAGACTTAGAGCAAAAACTAAAACTAATACAAGGCGAGGATTTTTAGTATGGCAGTAAACACTAAAGGGTATATACAACACTTTCTTAAAATAAAAACCAAAGAGGGCAAAATAACACCCTTTGTACTAAACACCTCTCAGCTAAAACTGTATAACGCAATAGCAACACAGCACAAACAAAAAAAGCCTATAAGGGTGATTATATTAAAAGCAAGACAAATGGGTTTTTCCACTCTGACGGAAGGCATCATCTTTAAAAATACCGTAACAAAAAGCAATGTGGCAAGCGGAATAGTAACCCACGAAATAGCGGCAACCAACAACCTGTTTAAAATATCTAAACGGTACTACGACAACTTAGAAGAAGGGGTAAAGCCTGCACTTAAAGCAAGCAACGCAAAGGAGCTTGTTTTTAGCTTTAATAACGGCACATCTTCCATAAAATGTATGACGGCGGGCAACAGCTCCATAGGCAGAAGCGACACCTTCCAAAACCTGCATATATCCGAATACGCCTTTTGGAAAGGGGACAAAAAAGAAACGCTTACAGGACTACTGCAAGCAGTCCCCAACCAACCAAACACAATGGTAATAATAGAAAGCACGGCAAACGGCTACGAGGACTTTAAAGATATGTGGGACAAAGCGGTACAAAAGGAAAACGACTTTATACCCGTATTTTGCGCATGGCAAGAACACGAAGAATACCAAATGCCCTATACCAACTTTAGACTGACAAAAGACGAAAAACAACTTACAGATTTGTACAACCTATCCTTAGAACAGCTAAGTTGGCGGAGATGGTGCATAAAAAATAATTGCAGAGGAAGCGAGGCAAAGTTTAAGCAAGAATACCCAAGCTGTGCGGAAGAAGCCTTTTTAATGAGTGGCAGTCCTGTGTTTAACAACCAAAAAATCCACAAACATATACACAACTTAGAAAAAAAATACAGTAAAACCCCATATAAAGAAGGGATATTCACATACAGATGGAACAACGAAAAATACAAAGACCAAATAACAGACTACACCTTAACAAAGGGGGTGGGCATACGGATATACGAGGACCCTCAAAAAGGCGTACCCTACGTAATAGGCGCAGATACAAAAGGGGAAGGAAAAGACTATTTTGGTGCAACGGTAATAAACAACGCAACAGGGGATAGGGTAGCAACCCTGCATATGCAATGCGAGGAAAGTAAACCCTTTACCCACCAACTATACTGTTTGGGCAAACACTACAACAACGCACTTATAGGTGTAGAAATAAACTTTAACACCGCACCGGTTGAAGAGCTTGTACGTTTAGGCTACCCCAAGCAATACGTAAGACGGAAATACGACGACTTTACCAAAGCCATACAAAGCAAATACGGCTTTAAAACGGACGGTAACACAAGGCCAATACTAATAGACAAAGAAATAGACAGCATCAACAACAACTTAGAGCAATTTAGCGACATACCCACATTAAGAGAAGCCCTAACCTTTGTATACGACAAAAACAACAGACCGGACGCAATTAAAGGCAAGCACGACGACCTACTGTTTTCGGATATGATAGCAAACGAAATAAGAAGCCAGCAAGACTACAAGCAAGAAGTGCAACCCCAAGCAGAAAAACGCAAATGGACAAAAGACATGTGGGAGGACTACAATAACGCAACTCAAAAAGACAAAGACTACCTACTAACCAAATGGGGCACACCGGAGTAAAGAGCGGAGAAAAAGGCGAAATTCCTCGCTACAAGCCAACCAAAAGAGGAGCAACCCCAATAAAAGCAAGCAAAGTGGGTTTTCTTTTGGTTCTTTTCTTTTTTCTAAAAGAAAAGAACAGAAAAAAAGAGAGGAGACAAAAATGGAAAAAGAGAACAGATTAGAGAAATGGCAAGCAAGGTTTAGCAATGCAATGGAAAATTTTTTAAGACAGCTTGGGAAGATGGAGGAGTGGGAGAGTTTATATAGGGGCACGAGCAAGATAGAGGGCAATCCCAACAAGCAAAAAAAGGTAAGTATGGAGGCATCCAACGTACAAAACATAGCTTACGAATTAATAGAATCTCAGATTGACAGCAACATCCCTTTGCCGAAGGTGGAGTGTTGCCAAAAAGAAAACGAGGGCAAGGCGCTAATAATCGAAGAGATGTTAAAAGGGCAGTTTAACCGGTTGCCCATGGAGATGATAAACGACTTAGACGAGCGCACCTGCCCTATACAAGGTGGCAGTTGGTATCTGGTGGAATGGGACAACACCCTAAAAACCCATACAACGACGGGGGATATTACGGTAACCTTACTGCACCCAAAGCAGGTAATACTGCAGCAAGGAATAACAGATTGGAAAAACAGCGACTACCTGTTTATAACCCTAACCCAAACCAAAGCATATATAAAACGCAGGTACGGAGTAGACCTTAAAGAAATAAAAGAAGAAAAGGGAGAGCATACAGAGCAAAGTGAACAAAACCCCGAGGAGCTTGTAACGCAGGTACTGTGCTTTTTTAAAAACAAAAAGGGCGGTATAGGCAAAATAAGCTGGGTAGGAAGCGAAGAGCTGGAATATATGGAAGACTACTTTGCACGAAAGTTAGAAGTGTGCGCCAAATGCGGTACAGCCAAATACGAGGAAACATGCAGTTGTGGCAGCAAAACATTTGAGACGCAAGACAAAGAGCTTGAAGAGCTTGCGGAGGACATAACAACAGAAACGGAAATAATACCCAAAGGCAGTAAGTTACCCTACTACAAGCCGGACGTGTTTCCCTTGGTACTAAGAAAAAACGTGTCCGAGTACGGCAAAGTGCTGGGTGGGTCGGATATGGAAAAAATCAAAGACCAACAAAACGCAGTTAAAAAAATAAATACGGTAATAGACGAAAAACTGTTTTCGGGAGGGAGTTTTGTAATGCTCCCCGAAAAAAAGAACATAGAAACCACGGACAGCCAACTAAAAGTAGTTAGAGTAAAGCCCGAGGAGGTAAACCTGTTTAGAGTAATAAACGTGCAACCGGACATGAACTGGGAAATACGTGCCAAAGCAGAAAATATAAAGGCGGCAAAAGACACCTTGGGCATTACGGATAGCTTTCAAGGCAAACCCGACCCTACGGCACAAAGCGGAAAAGCAAAAGAAATAGCGGCACGCCAATCCTCGGGGAGGCTTGAGAGCAAACGCCGAATGAAAGACGCAGCCTATCAAGAACTGTTTGAAATACTGTTTAAATATATGCTTGCCTACGCAGACGAACCACGCCACTTTAAAGCGGAGGAAAGGGGCAAAGCGGTATATATGACCTTTAATAAATACCTGTTTTTGCAAAAAGACGAAAGCGGTACGTGGTACTACAACGATAACTTCTTGTTTGCAACGGATACGGCAGGCGCTTTAGGCTCGGACAGAGTATATATGTGGGAACAAGCACGGCTAAACCTGCAAAGCGGTGTGTACGGCGACCCTAAAAACCCCAAAACACTACTGCGTTTTTGGACAACTATGGAAAGCTTCCACTACCCCACCGCAAAAACAGTACGAGGCTGGATAGAAGAAGACTTGCAACAAACCCTGTTAGACCAACAAAACTTGGAAAACATACTGCGTATGCAAAGCATGCAAAAAATGCAAAGCATGCAAGGTGCGCAAAACACCCAACAAGGACAGTTACCCCAAACACCCGAAGTACAGATGCAAGGAAAGGCAGGAGCACAAGAAAAACCGCAACTAAAACCAAGACAGCCGACACAAATGCAAGAACTGCCCCATATTTCGGAAAAAATGGCGGAAGCGCTAAGAGGGCTTAACTACTCTCACGCCCAAAACGTAATTAACGGCGGACTACCCCCAAGATTTCCGCAGTTATAATCACAATAAAAAAAATAAAAGGAGAATTTATTATGGAATGCCCAAGTTGCAACCAACCAATGTACTTAGAGTACGCCTACAACAAAATAACGGGGGATAACAGCCCGGATACACCAACCAAGCTGTACAGAGTGCTAATGCACAGATGCGTAAACAACGATTGCCAAGACTACTACAAAATTGTAGAGCAACCCCTGCCCGAGTTTATAGGCAACCCCAAACGCAACCAATAAAAGGAGATATATTATGGAAGAAACAAACCAATACCAAACCACAGAACCAACCACTACCCAAGTCTTTTTTGGTGATGATGAAAAAACAACCGGCACTACCGAGGAAACCAATGGGGCACAACCAACCACCGCTACCCAAACAGAACCGCAACCTAAAGGATTGCAAAAACCCCAAGAGTTGCAGCAACCCCAAACAGCAGGTCTCCACGGAGAAACGGGGGTACTACCCGAAACATCACCCCAAGAAATACAACAGGAATTACACGCAGAAATATCAAGCCAACAAAAAATAGCCTTTGATATCGCAAAAACTACGGTGGAAAACCACATAAATAACTTTAATAAAAACTACCCCGAATACAAAATCAACAACCTGCTTGAAATCGCAGCGCTACCCAACGGCGAAAAAATTATTAATTTGCTGAAACAATCAAGCATAGACGCCATTTCTGTGGAGGACGCCTTTATTATTTGCAATAAAGAGCTAATTTTAGAAAAAACCGCAAAAGCGGCAAAACAAGAGGTGCGAAACTCCCTTAATTCCAAAGCCCATTTGCAAAGCACGGTAAACAACGGAAGCGGTGAGGAAATTTCTGTACCTGCGAACGTAATGCAAGGGTACAAAGACTTCGGCTTTACCTACGAGGAAGCGGTTAAAGACTATAAAAACAGTTTAACGGCTGTTTAAAATAAGCTGTTTTAAATAATTTGTACAAGAAAGGAGATTATTGTAATGGAAAAAACTTACATCGGCAAAATAAGCAATGCAGGGGCACAAAAGGTATCCGCCCCCATGCCCCAAAAAAGCCAAGCAAAGCCCAAAACCCAAACGGGCAAAGATTTAAGAACAACAAATAAATAATAAAAGAGAGGTATTTTAAATGACAAAGCTAATAAATTCTTATGACGGTATGATGGACTCCTTTAAAGGAAAATCCCTGTTTCCCATTTACAAAGTAATAAACAGCAAGGGGGAGGACTACGAAAACAATATGGCGGTGCTAAAAGACGTGTTTGTAAGGGAAAAACACGACGGTTTCGGATTTTCTTTAGTGGACGAAATCGGTGTGGGCGACTTTATGCCCACGGATGAAGGGGCACAGTACGCATCATCTACGGTTAGAGAAGGGTTTAAAACCCAAAGAGAGTTTGTGGAATGGACAAACTCCATAGAGATTACCCAAACTATGATGGAGGACAACAAAACCTCGGATATTAAACGCAGAGCAGGGATTTTTGGAGAAAGCGAGCCTCGCACAAGAGAAAAATTCCGTGCGCTAATGCTTGCAAACGGCACACTACCAAGCTTTGAGTGGGGAGGCAAAACCTTTGACACCACAACGGCGGACGGCAAACCTCTGTTTTCTACGGAGCATATCAATATAGACGGTAGCATTACCCAAACCAATAAATACTCCAACCCCTTAGAAAAGGATGTGTTTGGAGAAATTGTGGCAAGAATGCAAAACACCAAGGACGACAAAGGGGATATTATAGGCATTACGCCCAACACCATAATAATACCCAACAACCACGCACTAAAGCAAACACTCTTTGGCATTATAGGCTCGGACAAAGACCCTAAAAGTGCAAACAACGAGTACAACTACCTGTTTGGCAACTGGCAGGTTATAGTATCCCCTTACCTTGCCCAATACTTAACGGAGGAGCAGTACATAATTGCAGACCTCGACTACAACAACAGAGCAATGGGGGCTGTGTGGGCGGACAGAATAACACCCACCTACGATACCTTTAAAACGGAAAACACAAGAAACCTAAAAATTACGGGGCGCTCCAGATATACGGCGGCTTTCCACGATTGGAGAGCCTTTGTAATAGGTGGCAGTAACGGCGGAAGCACCTTAGTATAAACAAAACCATAAATATTTCCGCTTGCAGGGGGGTGGCTTTGCCTCCCCCTTTTTTAATTATTAGGCAAACAAAAGGAGGCAATTTTTTATGAACAACCATAAAATAGGGGATGTTATTTTATGCAATTCCAAATACATAAAACTAACGGATGTTAAAAGCGGTTTGTTTGTGGGGGAATTTACGGACGAAACCACCTATAAAAAATTTAAGGCAAAGGGTAGCGGTAGTAAAAGAAAACCACGAGCAACCAACCAAATTACTTTGGAGGAAACAGCCAAGGAAACCACACAACAGCAAAAGGGGCAAACCGCAACCGTGCCAACCGAGCAAACCGCAACAGAGCCAACCGAGCAAACTACGCAAAACGAGGTGTAACAAATGCAGTACGGCGATTTTAAAAAAGAAGTTATGAAGCTAATGTTTGATTACTCCAACAAGGGCAATGTGCAAATGTTTAACGCAAACAATAAAGACAGCCTAATTTCTATGGCTGAAGGGCTAAACTACGCTAATTACGATATGGCAAAAACCCTACCCATAATAAAACAATACACATTTGTGCAATCCCCCCTACCCCTTTGTGCAGGTAGCAGTCACAAAACAATAGTGCATACAAACTACGATATTACGGTGGAATTTCCCACCGCTTTAGCGGTTAGTTTCGAGATTAACGGCAATGCACAGGTAGAGCTGTACGATATGGAGGGCAACTTAACCGAGGTTATTTTTAACACCGAGGCTACTGCACCCACTCCACCCACACAAAAAGAGGGTGGCGAAGCACCACGGGAGGAGGTAGTACATGTAGCATCATCATCACCATGGGAAAAAACAGGCTATATCAAGTACAAACGGCTGTGCAACGGGATAAAGCTTATTTTTAAAGGGGAGTTTATGTACAACGTTAAAAATATGGCAGGGTACACCGTAACCTTTCCAACAAGGGAGGAAATCCCCGATTATGCGGAGTACAACAAATACGATTTAAAAGAGCTTACCAAAGAGGATGGGCGGATAACTTTTTTGCGCCTAAACGAAAGGCCTTTAATCTACAAAAACGGTGGCTACGACAACAACGCCGTCTTTTATTTGGAGCAAAACAGCATAGTAGTGGTAGAATCGGCAAAAATAGGGGAGTTTACCTTGCAGTACGACTATCTGCCAAAACCCTTAAAGGAAAGTACGGAGGATAGCTTCGAGTTGGAATTTAGCGACGACATTAACGCTATTATGGCATACTATGTGGCATCTCGACTTATTATGGATTACGATGTGGGGATTGGGGTAATGTACAACAACATTTACGAAGGCAAAAAAAGAGAGTTTTTAAATATTCCTTCAAGCACGCAAAAAGAGGCGTTTGTAAGCGTTACAGGCTTTTGACGGAGGTATTTATGATAAAAAAGTTTGGGGCGAAAACCCCAAATATTTATAGGGAGGTTTTATAAAATGGCAATACTTAACCCACCTGCAAACACGGTAAAAAAGGACATGGAGTTTTCCAAGTTTAGCGGTATAGATTTAGCCAACGAGCCTACTGCCGTTGCCCAAAACCGCTCCCCTAACTGCTTAAATATGCTTTGCGACTTAAAGGGCAAGCCCATAAAACGCTTTGGGTACAAAACTATTGTAAAGGGCATAGGCAGGGTGTACGGCATACACAAGCTTGTTACAAGCACAGGCACAAAAAAGCTGATACATGCAGAAAACAAGCTGTATTTATGGAATACGGACAACACGACAACCTTACTGTACACCGGTTGCAACAAAAAGCGCAGTACCTCGTTTGTGATAGATTGCGCCTTGCAACAAGAAAGCGAGGACAAAAAGCCACGGCTTTGGTTTTTAGACGGCTTAAAATACCTTGTGTACGACGGCGCTACGGTTGTGCCCGTAGATACCGTAGGCTATATACCCACCACCACCTTTGCTTCTTTGCCAAACGGCAAGGGCAGTAAATTAGAGGATGTAAACCTGTTAAGCCCGTACAGAATAAACAAATTTACAGGCACGGCAACGGATACGGTGTATCAGTTAGACTCAACTAATATTACAGAGGTGGTAAAGTGCGAAAAAAGTAACGGCATAACATGGAGCGAGATTTCAAAAACCGGTTATACTGTAAACAACGCACAGGGCACGGTTACCTTTACATCTCCCATTGGGGCTGCCGTGCTGCAAAAGGATAATTTGCGCATCACCTATAAAAAAGAGGTTGCAGGGCATGGGGATAAAATTAATAACTGCACTATTTACGCAAGCTTTGGTATAAACAGTCAGGATATTATTTTTGTGGCAGGCAATAAAGACTACCCCAACTACGATTTTTATTCGGGGAACAACCAACCCAATTATTTTGCGGATACAAGTTACAGCATAATAGGGCAAAGTAACTCCAAAATTATGGGGTATCATAAAGTAACGGGGTATTTGGCAGTAATTAAAGAAGAAAACAACAAAGATGCCACCGTTTTTTTGCGTAACGGCGAGGTTATACAAACGGAGGGTATTGCAAAAAACATCTTTTATTTAAAGCAGGCAACGGCAGGCGAGGGTGCGGTATCTCCCCAAGGGTTTGTATCCTTAGGCAACGACCATATGTTTTTAACCAAAAACGGAGTAATGGCGCTATATGTAAACACCGTAAGCGCAGAGCGGTATTTAGCCAATCGTAGCGGTTATGTAAATCCGGCACTCGTTAAAGAAGCAGATTTAAACAAGGCGGTTTGCACAACTTTTAAGGGGTTTGCTTACTTTGCGCTTAACAACAAAATCTATTTGGCGGACGGCAACCAACCCAAAAGCTACATTACAGGGGGCAACACGGAGGAATACTCTTACGAGTGGTTTTTATGGGATAATATTGATGTTGAGTGTTTCTACACGGAAGAGGGGGTGCTGTATTTTGGAAACGGCGACGGGGTAAATATGTTTCACAACGAACGTACGCCACATTCCTACACGGATAACGAAAAACCCATATACGCTTACATGGAAACACCCCTCGTATATTTTTCCACCTACGAGCATTACAAAACCATCACCGATTTATATACAAGGCTAATGCCTGCCTCTCGCTCTTCCGTAAAAATTTTTATGAAGCGTGATGGCGCTTGGGAGGAGATAGACAGCACACTTTTGGATATGCTTTATTTTGATGATGTTGATTTTAACCGGTTTTCCTTTAACTCAAATTCCGATTGCAGTATAATTTGTACTCGCAGACTCAAAGAAAAAAAGGTCAAGTTGACTCAATTTAGGTTTGAAAACAGTAGTGCAGAGGCGTTTGGTGTGTTTTCCTGCAAGGTTAGGTATTTGGTTAAGGGCAATATAAAGTAATTTAAGAAAGGAGGAAATTATGAATTACGATGATTTTTTAACAAACTGGAGAGGCAGTAAGGAGGCGCAAAATATTCAAAGGGAGGGGGACTACACAAATGCGGTAATAAACAGCGATTTTTTAGGGCAACAAGATATTTTGCAAAGGCAGTACGATGATTTGGTTAGCCATAATCAACAGTTTTACAACGCAAAAACCGCCATGCAGGACAACCTGTACAATTTGGCGGTAGCATCCAAAAACAATCAAAAAACGGCAGATTTAGCCCTGCTTAACCAAAACAGAGATTACAGCCAAAACTTGCTGGACGGGCAACATAAATCTGCACAAAAAGATGCTTACATAAACAGCGAATACGCAAAGTACAACCTACCTGCCATGTTAAACGCAGTAGGCATTACGGGGGGTGCGTCCGAAAGCGCTTTAATGGACGTAAACAGGGGGTACCAAAACGCTCTTAACAACGCAAGTAATATATACGCACAGCAATCGGGGGAGCTTAGCCAAAATCACTTAAACAATACGGCACAAACAAAAAGGCAATACGCACAACTTTTAGACGAGCTTATGCGGGAGTACAACAGCGGAAAATTAGCGGATGTAACCGCTTTGCAAACTAATGTGCTAAAAGGAATGAACGACTACTACGACAAAAGCGCCGCAGCAAAAAACAGCTACAACAACTCAAAGTTAGACGCCTACAAAGATTTTTCCGCCAATGTAAACAACAGGGTGGATAAAAACTATCAATGGTATTTGGATATGCTAAACGCCAACCAAAAACAAAGTAACTGGCAACGGGATTTCGATTTAAAACTGGCAAAAATGGAGTAGAAAAAACTTTATTTCGGCAGTTACACTTACTAAAAAAACGCCACATATTTGTGAGCATTTCTTAGGGCATAGAGGGTTATAGCCAATTTTCTATGCCCCTTTTTAATTTATTTGATATTTAATTGTCAAATTTCCTATAAATGTATATTTAACTATGTTGCAATTTTAGCCGTTTAGTAATATAATCTAATTGTAGAAATATTATTTACTGTTGCGTTTGTAACAGATGTTGGAGTTGCTAATGAATATTTTATCAAATTTTGTACCTGTAAGCTTTGATGTATTGGTGGACGGATTAAAAATAGATTACAGCATTTATTTTAGGAAAGACGGCAACTACGTCCTTTTATGTCGCAATGTTACACTAACGGAAAAACTTATTAACCAATTACGGAAGGTTTCGGGATTCTCTAAAAACATTTATGTGCCTATGACTGTAAGAGACGGGCTTATGTACGGTAATGCCTACGTTAAAATGCAAGAGGCGCAAAAAGAGTTAGAGGATGCCATTCAATATACAGAGGTTAAAAATGCCTCTAAAAATATGTTTGATATTATAACTACGGACAACAAAGTGCCTGCGGTTGTAACCAACACCCTATCTATGATGCTTAGCAAAAAAATGGAGACCATAGACAACACCCTGCTTTTACAATGCGTAAACGGTATACGTAATGTAGACGAGTACTTATACACTCACAGCGTAAATGTTGCCATGCTAAGCAACTTAATAGGCAAATGGGCAGGGTTTCCCAAAGATAAATGCGAAAAGCTCATTAAAATAGGGCTACTCCACGATATTGGCAAGCTAAGAGTACCTCCCGAGGTGCTTAACAAAAAAGAGGCGCTTACGGCAGAAGAATTTGATATTATAAAGCTACATTCCAACCACGCATACGATATGCTGGTGGAGTCGGGCATTAAGGACGAGGAAATATTGCAAGCGGTGCTTCATCATCACGAGCGGGTAAACGGCACAGGCTACCCCGACAAGCTACTTTTCCAAGATATTCCCCTGTACTCTCGTATTGTTTCGGTTGCGGATGTTTACGATGCCATGGTTTCTAAACGTGTGTACAAAAGTGCCCACTCTCCCTTTGAAATTCTAAACGAATTTTTTAACGGCAAATATTCCTATTTGGATATTGATTTTGTTAATGTATTCTTAAATTATATGCCTCACGAACTTACAGGCAAGTTGGTACTCCTCTCGGACAACTCCATTGCGGAGGTTGCTCATGTAAACCCTCTTAATTTTGAGTATCCTTTAGTTAAACGCAGCGACCAATTTATTACCACAAGCAAGGATTTGTATTGCGTTTCTATGTATTTGGATAAAGAGACTACTCATGCGGAGCTTAGTAGTTAGGGGGGGTATTCCTCTATCTCATTGCCAACTGTGGCATCATTTGAATTATTTTCCCATCAAGTACTTTACCGTTTGCTTTTTTATTTCGCTTTACTCCATCAGCACCCCAAGTTCCCCATTGTTTAAAAAAGAAAGCGACTTCATTATTAAAAGCACTATATTTTGCTAATTACCAAGCAACCAAAAAGTGGAGTCAACCCATTAGAAATTGGGGAAAAGTATACGGTGAGCTTTGTATAATGTATGATAGAAGGCTATGAGTAGCAAAATTAAAAATATGTATCAAGGGTAAATAAATGGCCTGCGCC
>CAZVNZ010000035.1:0-28349 GCA_964628515.1 uncultured Christensenellaceae bacterium | reverse complement strand
GTAGGTTGCTCACGCGTTACTCACCCGTCCGCCACTAACTTCCGGATTACACCCATTACTCTTTCAAGTTTCGGTATATCCTTTTGTCTCATACATCCGTCACTCCTAAAAGCAATCGGTGTAATCCGGTCGTCCGTTCGACTTGCATGTGTTAAGCATGCCGCCAGCGTTCGTCCTGAGCCAGGATCAAACTCTTAATTAAAATCTTAAATGGTTTTCACCATCTTTTAACTTAGTTTTGACTCCGTGGCTCCGCTTCAAGCTTATTTCTTTTGCATAGTTTTCACTATGCTTGGGTACTGTATTGTTTTTTCAATGTGCGCCGCCTTTTTTGGCGGCTCATTTATATTATCACTTTACCTGCTTAATGTCAACAGTTTTTTTACAATTTATTTTATTTTTTTACCTCCTCGATTATACCCCCTCCCAAACAAATATCATTATGGTATAAAACACAATATTGTCCGTGGGTTATTGCCCTTTGCTCTGCCTCAAAATTAACCTCAAAAACCCCTTCACCTATTTTTTTTGCGTGGGCTTTTTGGTCCGGTTGCCTGTACCGCACCTTTGCTTTACACTCAAAATCATCACTATTAAGAGGAGAAATCTCGTTAAAGCCTGTCATAATAAGGGTTTTTGCGTAAAGCTCCCGACTGTCCGCCCCTTGACTTACATATAATATGTTGTTTTCTAAGTCCTTTTTTACCACAAACCATCTCTCCCCCGTACCGCAACCGCCTATGTTTAGCCCTCGTCTTTGCCCCAAAGTGTAGTACATCAGCCCGTCATGCTCCCCTATTTCCTTGCCCTCCAAAGTTAGCATTTTTCCTTTGTTTGCAGGGAGGTATTTTGCCAAAAACTCTTTAAATCTCCGCTCTCCTATAAAGCAAATGCCTGTGGAGTCCTTTTTTTTAGCTACATTTAAGTCGTATTTTAGGGCAATTTCTCTAACTTCACTTTTGTTTATACCGCCAATGGGAAAAATTGCATCTTTAATTTGCGCTTGGCTTA
This sequence comes from uncultured Christensenellaceae bacterium, assembly GCA_964628515.1. GTDB lineage: Bacteria > Bacillota > Clostridia > Christensenellales > Christensenellaceae > CAZVNZ01. The sequence continues at coordinate 27,338 of CAZVNZ010000035.1, read as the reverse complement.
ACATGCACAAAAAGTAGGATTGGTCTTTGGTTGGGTCTACCCCTTTTTTTAAATAGGTGATGCCCTCTTTAGTTTCTAACCTTGCGTAATGCCCTGTTGCAAGAAAATCCGCTCCGCTTTTTTTGGCAAAATCCAAAAATGCGGCAAACTTAATTTCTTTATTGCACAAAACATCGGGGTTGGGCGTTCTGCCCTTTTTATATTCTTCAAGAAAATAGGTGAAAACTCTCTCCCAATATTCCTTTTCAAAATTTACTGTATAATAAGGTATGTTTATTTTGTTGCACACCAAACGCACATCCTCGTAATCCTCCGTTGCCGTACAATCAGCATCTTGTGCGCTGTCGTCCCAGTTTTTCATGAAAACACCTGCCACATCGTAGCCTGCTTCTTTTAGGAGTAATGCGGAAACTGCCGAGTCTACTCCTCCGGACATACCCACAATTACACGTTTTTTGCACATTTTTATTTACTACCGTCCTTTTTAATGATATTATATATTATTAGTATAATACACGGAAGGGTGCTATGGCTACAAAAAAAAATTTAAACACAAAAAAACGGCAAAAAAGGCTTGTAATACAAATAATAATATCTATTTTATGCTTAATTGGCGTTATCCTGATATTTGTTTACGGCACAACGGGGGAAAGCTTCAAAAACAAACTGCTGAATATTTGGAATAACACCGTAGGCACGGGCAGCACGCAAAATGCCTCTGTACAAGCGCTTACAAAGGATAATACCGGCGATTTACTCCTCTATGTAATGGACACAGGAAATTCGGACAGCATCATCCTAAAAACACCTGAGGGGGAGGCAATGCTTATTGACAGCGCAGATTCTGACGACAGCGACAAAATCATCTCTACATTAAATGCTTTAAACATTGATGAGCTTGATGTTGTGGTAAGCACACATCCCCATGCGGACCATACAGGGTCTTTGGGGGAAATTGTGGACAGCAAGCCTGTTTTGGAGTATATCACCATAAAATACGAGGACAGCTCCAAAACCTACAATAATATAGAGAAGAAAATACAAAACAAGCAAATACCCAAAAGAGAGCTTTTCGAGGGGGATACTTTTGAGGTGGGCGAGGCAAAAATAGAAGTGCTAAACCCTGCCAAAGACGTGGAATACACAGACGCAAACGAGGCGAGTATGGTGTTTTTAATCACCTACAAAAACAGCAAATTTTTATTTACGGGTGATGCGGAAGAACAGGCGATAGCGAGTGTTACCCAAAAATACGGGGATAAATTAAACAGCGATTTTCTAAAAGTGAGCCACCACGGCTCGTCAAAAGCAACTACCGCAGAGTTTTTACAAGCGGTAACACCCCTTTGCGCCATTATCACAGTGGGGAAAAACAACGACTACGGGCATCCCCACAGCGAAGTTACGGCGCTTTTGGACGCAAACAACGTTAGGACTTTTAGGACGGATAAAAGCGGTGATATTGCGGTGTTTTCCGACGGAAACAAGGTAATATGCAAGGCTTTGGCATAAAATTAACTAATTAGAATGACTTGGAGGTAGAAATGTTAGAAATCAAAAACTTTACGAAAAGCTATAAAGGCGGAGCAAAGGCGGTGGATAACTTAAGCCTAACCGTAAACGAGGGGGACCTCTTCGGCTTTATAGGGCACAACGGAGCAGGAAAAACCACAACCATTAAAGCGGTGTGCGGTATTCACGACTTTGACGAAGGAGAGATTTTTATTGCAGGGATGTCCATAAAAGAGCAACCTGTGCAATGCAAAAAAATAATTGCATATATTCCCGATAATCCCGATTTATATGAACATATGACAGGTATTCAATACCTAAATTTTATTGCGGATGTATTTGATATTTCTGCAAGTGTGCGGGAAGAGCAGATAAAAAAGTACGGAGATTTGTTTGAAATTACAAAGAATTTGGGGGATTTAATTTCCACCTATTCTCATGGTATGAAGCAAAAAACCGCTATAATATCCGCACTTATACACTCCCCCAAACTGCTTATATTAGACGAGCCTTTTGTGGGGTTAGACCCTCTTGCCGCCCATAGTTTAAAAACAATTATGACAGACCTTTGCGCAAACGGCGGTGCTATATTTTTCTCCACCCACGTTTTGGAGGTGGTGGAAAAACTTTGTAATAAGGTTGCCATAATTAAAGGCGGAAAGATGCTTATTTCCGGAAATATGGATGATGTTTTGGGAGATTCCAGTTTGGAGGATGTATTTTTGGAGTTGGCAACAAAATGAAAAAATTATTACTTATATTAAGACCCTCTATGCTTGCTACCTTTGGGCTTAACAAAGCAAGATATACGAAGGACAATAAAGAGCGCTCTAAAGCCACAGGTTTTGTTGTACTTATGGTTGTAGCCGGTATACTCATACTGTTTGCGGCGTTTGCAATATTTTTGGGTATTGGCTTGGCATTACAAGGTACACCCTTTTTAGACCTATTGCCTGCCCTTGCTATGATAATATCTACAATAACTACATTATTGTTTACATTATTTAAGGCAAGCGGAATACTCTTTAATTTTAACGATTACGAGTTATTAATGAGCTTGCCCATAAACTCAGGCACAATAATTGCAAGCCGAATATTAAACCTGTACAGCTTTAATGTATTATTTTGTATTGGTGTAATGCTTCCGGCAAATATAATTTACGGCATACTATCCGCACAAGGTGTGGGGTATTATGTTTTAAGCACGATATTTATGTTTCTTGTGCCCATTATACCCATAGTTATTGCCTCTTTTGTAGGACTTTTGATAGCCCTTGCAACATCTAAGCTAAAAAAGAAGACGGCAATACAAACTATTGTAACATTTGCTTTATTTTTTGGATTTTTTCTGTTATATGCCAACATTGGCAATTTTGTATCCGGCATAGAATTAATAGCAGGAGATTTGCTAAAAACGCTAACCGCTGTATACCCTGTTTCTTTTTGGTATTTAAACGCAATAACCACCTTTAGTGTGCCCGATTTAATTTTGTTTATTGCGCTAAATGCAGTTGTATTTTTTGCCTTTGTGCTTATTGTGGGCAAATACTACAAAAAAATAAACACTTATGTGTCCACCGTAAAAACTTCGGGGAATTACAAACTTGGTACTCTTGAGGCAACATCACCAAAAAAAGCCTTATTTAAAAGGGAATGGAAGAGATACACCTCCTCCACCATGTATATTTTTAACACAAGTGTAGGTGTATTATTTCTAATAATTGGCGGTTTTGCCTTAATATTTTTCGGCACGGACTTTTTAGCTTTGGTATTTAGTGGCGAGGCAGGTATGCAGTTTATAACACCATTGGCGCCCATAGGGATTTCCGTTTTAATTGCCCTTACCTGCACCACCTGTTGCTCTGTATCTTTAGACGGCAAGACTTTATGGATTCTCCGCTCTTTGCCCGTGGATACTATGCAGGTGCTTAGGAGCAAAATACGGGTTAATTTAACCTTAACTTTGCCTGCCATTGCTTTTGCGTCTACCGTATGTTGTATAGTGTTAAAGCCTGCTTTGGATTTATGTATATTAATGTATGTACTTCCCGTTTTATATACAATATTTACCGCCTACTTAGGTTTGTGGATAGATTTAAACCATGCGGTTTTAGATTGGGAAAACGAAGTAAAAGTAATTAAGCAGAGCAGATCCACCATGATGGCGACTTTTATTGCCCTTGGTGCGTCTGCGGTGCCGGCTTTACTTACTTTGTTTTTTGGGTCGTTTGTTATGTATATTGCTTTAGTAGCGGTGTTAGCCGTGGATATATGGCTTTATATGAGCATACAGAAAAAGGGTGTCATGCTTTATGAAAATCTTTGATTTTTAGCCTTTTTCTGTGGTTAGTTTTTTGGTATTCCTTTGGGGGTTTTGCTTGGGCAATTCCCCCCTTTTTTTGTGATGATGATGGTTGGTGGGGGTTGTTTGTTGGGTGTTCCTTTTTAGTAGTGGTCGGTGAACAGTGCTCAGTGGTCAGTTTTTTTGGGTATTCCTTTTTTTGCTTGGATTGTGCTTGAGGGTGCTCTTTCTAATTTCTAATCACTATGTACTAACCACTAACTCATAGGCAAAGTAACCGTAAAGGTTGCACCGCCTTCGTTGTTGTTTTTTACCTTAATGCTCCCCCTGTGTGCTTCTACTATGGATTTACATATGCTTAAGCCTAAACCCATGCCTCTTTGCTTGTCGTCGCTTAGGTTTGATGTGGTATAGAATGGCTCGAATATCTTGCCTATTCTTTCCTTTGGTATTCCTCCGCCATTATCGCTTACGGAAAATACAAAGTGGTTGTCCTTTTGCTCGCAATCTAAGTTGATTACGCTGTTTGGCTTGGTGTGCTTAAATGCGTTATCCAGTAAATTTATTATTACCTGCATCATAAGTTGAGCGTCCATAGGCACAAAAATTAATTCGTCCGGTTTGTTTATTTTTACCGATTTGCTTTTACTGCGCTTCATCACCTTAGATAAGGCGGCGGAAACTACCTCGTCTACTAACTCGTTTTTCTTGGTTACCGTTAGTCTGCCGTCTTGGATACGTGTCATATTAAGCAGATTTTCAACTAAATTAGAAAGCCAAAGGGCGTCCGTTGTAATGTCGTCTAACATTAGTTTTAGCGTTTGCTTATCCAATGTTTCTAAGTTTTCCAGCAAAAAGCTACTACCCCCTGCAATACCTGTTAAAGGGGTTCTTAAATCGTGAGAAATGGCTCTAAGTAGGTTGGAGCGCAACTCCTCTCTGTTTACCTTTATTGCCATTTCGTTTTTGGCAAGTAACAGATTTTCCTTTTCTAAAGCAAGGGCACTTTCCGCAAGCATTGCCACAAGCAAACTTTTGTCTAACGAATCCAGCTTTTCGTTTCGTACCATTGGTATGCCTATTACGGCAAACACGTTGTTTCCGCTTCTTACAGACATATACAGGCATTTAGCGCCCGAAAGAGTGTTGGTGGAGGCGCCTGCGTGTTTGTTGTTGGTAAATACCCATTGGGCAACCGCATATTCGTCTGTGGTTAAATACTCTGCGTCCTTTTGGCTGTCTTGGGTTATTGCATCCCCTAATGTTCCGTTTACAACGGGGTAAATTATTATTGCTTTATCCAAAAGTTTTTGGATTTGCCTTATACTCTCTAAAATTATGCCGTTTTTGTCCTTGCAAAGCTGTAATTTTTGGCTTGTCTCCAGCAAAATATCCGTTCTGCGTGCATTCATTGCCGATTGCCTTGCTTGGTCTTTTACCCTCTTTGTAAATGTGCTTGTAATAAATGCGGATGCAAACATAATTACAAAGGTTACAGGATAGCCCGGGTCGTAGGCGGATAGGGACAGGGTGGGGTCTGTAAAAAAGAAGTTAAACAAAAGTACCGCAAATATGGAAGATATTAAGCTGTATACCTTGCCGTTTGTAATAACAGCGGTAAACAAGGATGCTAAAATATATACAGTAATTATATTAGACTCGCTAAACCCTAAATACTGAAACAAAAACCCGATTAGCGTGGCTATCACCAAACACATAATAGCACGCAGGGTATCCGTAAAGGTAAATGCAGGTGGTTTAAACCTACGCCTTTCCGTACTTTGAAAGGTCTCCGTCATTTTATTGGGGATAACGTAAATTTCTAAGTTGGGGGCATATGCCGTTAGCCTGTCCACGCTGTTTTGCTGTTTTATCCCAAAAATAAATTTGGAAACAGGACGCCCCATAACAATTTTGGACACACCGCTTACCTTTGCATACTCCGCTACCTGATAGGCGATGTTGTCTCCGTATACGGTGGCTATTTTTGCACCTAACTGCTCTGCCAAACGCAAATTATCTCGCAACCGCTTTTTATTTTCCTCGGACATCTCCGAGTAGTCGGGGCTTTCTACAAACAAGGCGGTAAAGGTGCCGTGAAATGCTTCCGCCATTTTTGCCGCCGTGCGTATAACTTTGGGGTTGGATGGTGAGCTTGATAGGCACATTAAAATATGCTCGTCCGTATAATACTCTGTATGTTGAGATGAAGTTTTGTTTTTTTCTACCGCAATATTTACACGGTCTGCCGTTCTTCTGAGTGCAATTTCTCTTAGTGCTATAAGATTATCTTTAGTAAAAAAGTTTTGTAACGCCTGCGCCGCTTGGGTTTCTTTGTAGATTTTACCCTCCCCCAAACGATTTATTAAGTCCTCCGGCTCTATGTCTATAAGCTCCACTTTATGTGCGCTGTCAAATACGCTGTCCGGTATACGCTCTCTAACCGCTATGCCCGTTATGGACTGTACCACATCGTGCAAACCTTCTATATGCTGTACATTAATGGTGGTGTATACGTCTATCCCCATACGCAAAAGCTCTTCTACATCTTGATACCGCTTTAAATGGCGACATCCGTTTGCGTTGGTGTGGGCTAACTCATCCACCAAAATAAGCTTGGGACGGCGTTTTAGTGCGCTGTCTATATCAAACTCGTAAAAGGTTGCGGATTTATAGGTTACTGGTACGGGTGGAATTTGGGGCAGTCCCTCTATTAATGCAAGTGTAGCCGGACGTTGATGCTGTTCCACATACCCTATTACTACATCTACCCCTGCATTTTTAAGGGCGTGAGCCTCCTCTAACATGGCGTAGGTTTTTCCCACCCCTGCGGAATAACCGAAAAATATTTTCAGCTTACCTTTGTTTTTTTGCTCGTCACTTTGCGTTAATTCCTTTAAAAGCCTGTCTGCATCCGGACGTTTTTCCGTCATAGTATACCGCCTTATACTGTTTTTTTCTACGAAGTAACAATACTTCCATAAATTAGCTTACTGCATAAAATAGTACATATAGGCACTTTTTTATGCAGTAGCATTTAACAGTTATTTATTTTGGGTTTCAATATTTGTATTATAGCAAATTTACTTTGCATTTGCTACACTTTTGTTGATTAATAAGCTATTGCGGTTTAGATTAAACCAAGTTCTTTTGCAATATCCAAATTAACCAAAAGCACATTAACCGTGTCCTCGCCAAAAACTCCAAAGCCTTTGCCCGTGGTGTTTTTAGCAATAATCTCCCTTAGCTTTTCCTCGGACAAGCCGGAGTTTTCCGCTAATGCCGGCACTTGTATTTCCGCACTTATAGGGGTAATGTGAGGGTCTAAGCCGGAGCCTGACGCTGTTAGAATGTCTCCCGGTATTTCTCCCTTTTTAACCGTTGGATTTGCGGCTAAGAAGGTTTCTATATCCGCCTCTACACGTGCTTTTAAATCGGGATTGGAGTTTGCATAGTTGTTAGAGCCTGTTGCAACTCCGCCGTAGGTGCCGTCCGCTAATTCCTCTGCCGTGTACACATTATAGTTTACCGCAGAAGGACGCCCCTTCATAAAGCGAGGGTCTTGTAAATTTTGCCCTATTAATGCAGAGCCCACCGGTTTATCATCTATATAAATAAGACTGCCGTTTGCCTGCCAGGGAAATATCAGTTGGGATAGCCCTGTTAGTGCTAATGGGTAGAGTAGACCGCATATGAGAAACATTACCAGCGAAAAAACTACTATAACCCTTAATGGTTTTAAAACTTTACTTACAAACATATTTTATCTCCTCACATCCCTATTAAACTTAGCAGGGGTGTTATTATAATATCTATGAGTTTAATGCCGATAAATGGTGCTATTACACCGCCTATACCATATATACCCATATTTTTTGCCAGTAGCTTGCTTGCACTCATAGGTGTGTATTTTACGCCTTTCATTGCAAGGGGTATAAGTATGGGTATTATTACCGCATTAAAGATTAACGCCGACAGTATAGCGCTGTACGAGGTGGAAAGCCCCATTATGTTTAGTGCGCTCATCTCAGGTATTATCATCATAAACATTGCCGGTATTATAGCAAAGTATTTTGCAATATCGTTTGCTATACTAAAGGTGGTTAGTGCCCCACGGGTTATTAGCAGTTGTTTACCTATTTCCACAACATCCAATATTTTTGTTGGGTCGCTGTCTAAATCCACCATGTTGGCGGCTTCCTTTGCACTTGTTGTACCGCTGTTCATGGCAAGCCCTACATCTGCTTGTGCAAGTGCCGGTGCGTCGTTTGTGCCGTCTCCCGTCATTGCAACCAATTTGCCTGCCGCTTGCTCTTTTTTGATAAAGTTCATCTTATCTTCCGGCTTACATTCTGCTATAAACTCGTCTACACCTGCTTCTTGAGCAATAGTAGCCGCTGTTAGAGGGTTATCCCCTGTGCACATAATGGTTTTAATACCAATGGCTCTTAGCCTGTCAAAACGCTCTATAAGTCCCGGTTTTACTGTGTCTTTTAGGTAGATTACACCTAAAATTCTATCGTCTACACACACTACTAAGGGTGTACCACCCAGTTGAGAAATTTCGTTTACTTTTAGAGCTAAATCCTGAGGTATTGCTCCGCCTTTTGCTTTAATGTATTCTTCTATGGCGCTTGCCGCGCCTTTACGTATTGCTATGTTGTCCGTAGTGTCAAGCCCGCTCATTTTGGTTTGTGCGGTAAACTCTATTAAAGATGCGTTTACACAGTCTTTTTCGCTTACACATGCACCCAGTCTGCGCCCTAATTCCACAATGGATTTACCCTCTGGGGTATCGTCGTGCAAAGAGCTTAGTACGGAGTAATCTATAATCTCTTGCTTTGTGGCATCGCCCACAGGAAAGAAATCTGCCGCCAGTCTGTTACCAAAGGTGATTGTACCCGTTTTATCCAGTATCATGGTATCTACGTCTCCGCAGGCTTCCACCGCTTTACCGGACATTGCAATTACGTTAAAACGTGTTACTCTGTCCATACCGGCTATACCTATTGCAGATAGCAGTCCGCCAATGGTTGTGGGTATTAAGCACACCATTAAGGCTATTAATGTGGATACGGAAATTGTTATTCCGGAGTACACACCAATGGGATACAGGGTTACAATTACTATAATAAACACTAAGGTAAGGCTTACAAGTAATGTAGTAAGTGCAATTTCGTTAGGGGTTTTTTGTCTTTTTGCCCCTTCTACCATTGCTATCATCTTATCTAAAAAGCTTTCGCCGGGTAGAGAAGTAATCTCTATTTTTAGCCAGTCGGATGCTACCGTTGTGCCACCTGTTACAGAGGCAAAGTCGCCACCACATTCCTTAACAACGGGGGCGGATTCCCCTGTTATTGCGGATTCGTCCACAGATGCTATGCCCTCTATAACCTCGCCGTCGTTGGGGATTAGCTCTCCTGCTTTTACCAGTACAACATCACCTTTTTTTAATTGTGATGCACTTATAATACTTTCGCTGCCGTCTTTGCCGATTAGGCGTGCGGTTGTATCTTTTTGGGTTTTTTTAAGGCTTGCCGCTTGGGCTTTACCTCTGCCTTCCGCCACCGCTTCTGCAAAATTTGCAAACAGTACGGTTATTAGTAATATTATAGATACTATTATATTGTATGTCCTAAGGTTGCTGTCTACCTCTCCAAACATAGCCGGGAATAAGGATAACAACAACGTTATTATAAACCCTATTTCTACCACAAACATTACAGGGTTTTTAGCCATATAACGTGGGTCTAATTTTTTAAATGCGCCTTTTACGGCAGATAGCAGCACATCTTTTGTAATAAATTTCGTTTTCTTTGCTTTACTCATTAAGCGTTACCTCCCTAAAGTTAAGAATTCTGCCACAGGTCCTAAGGAAATTGCCGGTAAAAATGTTAGTGCTGCAAATATAATTACTACCACGGCAGTTATTACACCAAAAGAAACTGTGCCTGTTTGCAATGTACCAATAGATTCGTTTACAGGTTTTTTGCTTAGTAGCGAGCCTGCTATTGCAAGCTGTAATACTATGGAAACGTATCTGCCAAAGAACATTACAAGCCCAGTGGTTATATTCCAGAAGTATGTGTTGTCGCCTAAACCTTCAAAGCCGGAGCCGTTGTTTGCCGCCGCCGAGGAATACTCGTAAAGCACCTGAGAGAGTCCGTGATACCCCGGGTTGGATATACCCTCCAAACCGTAGTTGTTAGAAACGGCAACCGCACTAAATCCTAATATTAACAAGGGATGTACTATTATACTTATTACCGCAAGTTTCATTTCCTTGCTTTCTATTTTTTTGCCTAAGTATTCGGGAGTTCTGCCTATCATCAGTCCGCAGATAAATACTGCAAGCAGTACATATAACAGCATATTCATAAGCCCTACGCCCACACCGCCAAATACCGTGTTTAGCATCATATTAAGCAGGGGTATCATGCCTCCTAATGGCGTTAGGGTGTCGTGCATATTATTAACCGTACCCGTCGTAAAGGAGGTTGTAACGGTGGAGAACATCGCCGATTGGGCTATACCCAGCCTAACCTCCTTGCCCTCGTAACTGCCCATACTTTGGTCTATTCCAATAGAGCCGAGCACGGGGTTACCTGCACTTTCGGAAGCAAAGATTACCATGAGTCCTGCACAGAATATTACAAACATTGCAATAAATACCGATTTGCCTTGTGCGCCAAATACCACGTGTTTTTTGATTTGCATTTGTGTACCGTTTTTTTCTTTTCTGCTGTAATGGTACATTAAGCCAAACGCGATTACGCAAGCGCCGGGTATTAGCATCATAGAGAACATTTCTACCAAGTTACTTAGTATTGTGGGGTTCTCAAATGGTGTTGAAGAGTTTGCACCAAGGAAGCCACCGCCGTTAGTACCTAAGTGTTTTATGGATACCAACGATGCAATAGGCCCTAAGGGTAAGTCTTGCTGTGTCCCTTCTATTGTAGTAACCGTAGCATTTGCGTCTAAAGTTTGGGGAGAGCCCTGCCATACAAGTACAAGTCCTACTATTATAGAAAGTGGGATTAACAAACGTGTTATTATGCGCACCATATCTACAAAGTAATTGCCCATTTTTTTACCGCAAAAACCTCTAACCATTGCCATACAAGCACAATAACCCGTAGCTGCCGATGTAAACATCATCATTATAATTACAAACATTTGAGAAAAATAGCTAAGTCCGGATTCTCCCGAATAATGCTGAAGGTTTGTGTTTGTCATAAAGCTTATAATTGTGTTAAAGGATAGTGTTGCCTCCATCCCACCTATGTTGTTTGGGTTAAAGAATAATACGTCTTGTATTCTTAAAACCAAATACCCCACCAGTATCATCACAATATTGGTGATGAGTAGTGCGGAGAAGTATTTTTTCCAGTTCATATCTACGCCGTCTATTCCGCAAACACGATAAATAGCGTTATCCACCTTATCGAATACCGGGTCGGCAAAGGTTCTTTTTTTATCTGTAATTTTATACAAGTAGTTGCCCACAGGTATTGCTATTGCAATAAAAATTAGCAGATTAAGTATAATTTGAAGCATATTTTATCTTCCTCCTAAAATTTTTCCGGATTTATAAGAGCGTAAAGAAGATAACCGCTCAAACCAAAAACAATAATCAATAATATTAACATAATTTTCTCCTATTTTTGTATTTGTTTATTGCAAAATTTCATTAACAAAAATACCGACACTGCGCTTACCAGTACACTTGCTATCATAATAATATCCATAAACATCCTCCATTTGATTTTTTCGCTTTTCTATAATAATACATATATATATCAATTTGCCATTAATAAAGAACGCTGTAATATAAATTTTATATAAAGAACATATAAAAGCGGTATTACAGCGTTTGATGTCTTTTACAGCATTTTAGCAAAATCTTTTATTGATTTTACTTCTATTGCCATATACTAATTTTTTACAACTCTTTATTTTCTTAGCTAAAGCTGTTGTATGCCTTAACCTTTTTTAGCAAAAAATTTTTCCTTATTACCTGCCCTACTCCCTCGTCCGTATATTTTACGGTGCATTTGCAATCGGTTTTTGTGGGGCAGTCCGTCTCGTCAAAAAAGCAACGTTTTTTGGCGAAGGGTGAAACTTGATTTTCCAAGTTAAGCCGTGCAGGCTCGTAGGTTGGGTCTAAAGCTTCCGCCGCTAAAAAATGCTTGATTGCAGTGGCTTTGTCTCCTTTTTTTAAAAGAAGTATACCCAAAAAGTTGTGTGGTTGGGGTGCATGAGGATAGCGTATTAACGCCTCTAATATGCAATCGTAGCAGTCGTTATATCTATTTGCCAGTACCAACCTGCGAAATTCTTCGCATAATATTGCAAGCTCGTCTCTGTCTTTAAACTTAGTAACCATTCTAACTCCTTTTACCCCTTTCCCTTATATATATAATAATAAAAAACATATTAAGTTACCATTTATAAAAAATAGGTGGATATTAATATGTTATAAAGATTTTTTTGGTATTCCTTTTTTTCTTGTTCTTTTCTTTTAGAAAAAAGAAAAGAACCAAAAGAAAACCAACTTTTTGAAATTAGAAAGAGTGCCCCCAAAGGAATACCCAAATAACTAATCACTAACCACTAAAATCACTCATCCGCAAACCGATACCCCACACCCATCTCTGTGATAATAAATCTGGGGCAAGCGGAATTAACCTCAATTTTTTTGCGGATATTTGCCATAAACACCCGTAAAGTTTGGTAGTCGTCCCCCGTTTCGTAACCCCAAACCTCCTTTTGTATAAACTTGTGGGTAAGCACCTTGCCCGCATTTTCTATAAAAAGTATCATCATCTTGTATTCTAAAGGCGTTAGGTGGATTTCTTCCCCCCCTACCTTTACTTTGCGCTTGTCTATATCTATATGCAAAGTGTCTAAACTAAACTCTTTTCTAAGCGCCGTGGGCTTGGATTTGCGTAGCGCCACACGTATTCGTGCAAGTAACTCTTGTACCCCAAAAGGCTTTGTTAGGTAGTCGTCCGCACCTAAATCTAAGGCAAAAACCTTTTCTTTTTCCTGTCCTCTTGCGGAAACTATTACCACGGGTACGTTACTGCTACGCCGTATCTGCTCTAAAACCTGCATGCCGTCTATATCCGGCAAACCTAAATCAAGCAGAATTAAATCCGGATTATTTGCCATAAATAAAGCTATACCACCTAAGCCTGTCTCGCTTTCTATGGTTTTGTAGCCGTTTGTTTTTAAAGACAGCCTTAAAAAATTTTGTATGCTGGTATCGTCTTCAATAATTAAAACCGTTTTGTCGTTCACCTTATATATCCTTTTTGTTTGATAGTTTATTTTAACATAATTTTATGGGTTTTGCAAATTATGCTGATGGTTTGATAAATTTTTTTTAGGTGGGATTGCATTACAAAAGACGGTTTAAACTAATTAAACCGCCTCTTGTTGTTTTTATTATTTAGATATTAATTTTGGTAGAGTTATTTAAGCATAAGCTTTACAAAACTTTCTATATCGCCTGCTTCTTGAGGACCAACCATAACCTTCCAGCCGGGTAAGCCTTCCTCTACCTCTCCGCTTATTTGGGAAACGTAGCCAGGGATAATAATTGTTTTGTTCTTTTGGGACTCGTCTAAGCCCATTTCCTTAACAAACTTTGCAATATGACCGCCGGAGAATTTTCCCGCAGACCATGCCGTAAGTACGGAAAAGCCTTCGCACTCGGGTATTACCAAATGTGCGCTTATGCCGCTGTTTTCGATTTCTCCCGAAACAAGAAAGTATGTAAGGGAGAAGTTTGTTGTTACAAACACAGGAGAGTTTGCGTCCGGCTCGCCTATTGGGTAAACCTGAGGCTCTACCTGTATTGGTTTTTGTGGGTCTGTATAGATGTTTAGACGAAGTGTCATCAAAGCATTTAACACAGCTTCATTAAATATTGGAAGTACGCAAATACCACCGTATTTATTAATTTCGTTGCTTGCTTTAATTACGATGTCGTTTACATCCGTGCCCTCAATTATAGCTAAGGTTGGGTAGCCCATTTCCTTAACGGAATCAAAAGCCGCACGTCTTGCAATAATGTTTAGAGCAAATGCTTCCAATATGGATTTTGCGCCAAACTGCAACACTAAGTTGTTAAATCCGCCTTCTTTCAGTTTTGCGGTAGTCTTAAAAATATCGTCTATACTGTTTCCGCAAATTGCCATAGCCATACCGTTTTCTACCGCAATAGCTTTGTACTCGTCTGCGCATTCCGGGCAAACGTTGGCAATTAAACTGTTTGTACCTTTAAGTACGGCAGCCGCCTCTTTTACCTCTCCTGCGTCGCAAGTGTTTAGTATTACGGGCAGTCCTGTAATGTCTTTAGCAAGTTTTACGGCTTCTACAAATTTTGCTCCGCCGTCTTTTTTGGTTACGCAAATAGCGGATATGGTTAGGATTTCTCCTACTTTCTCCAGTTTGTAATCTCTTACCTTTTCTAACACCGTTTTTGCATCTGCATCGTTATCGTTGATGTTTATAGACAGCAATGTTTGATTAACAAAAGTTTTTTCGTGTCTGAAAAGCACCGTTTCTCCGCCTACTTTTTCTTCGCCAATGGTTATTGTTTTTACAGGAGGTTCGCTTGCCGCTCCAAGTATTTCTTTAGCCTCATCGGAAGCGTAAGGACACTCTGATAGTTCTGCTTTTTGTGATGCCAATTTCATAGCAAACGCAAGACATGTGTTTGCTCCGCACTCTTTACAGTTTGTTTTTGGCAAAAGCTTTTGAATTTGTAAACCGGTTAGTGCCATTATTATTTACCTCCTTTTAATCCCAATAAATCAAAGATATTTTGCTTTATTGCTTTTAGTGCTTCCGGGTGGTACATTATAAGTAGGTCTGCGCCGGAATATAACAGCGTATTTGCTGTGGATATTTCCCAAAGTGCAAGTCTTTGCCCTAAGTCGCCCCATAGCGGATAATCCGCTTGCGGTGCTTTGGATTCTTTTAGTTTAGAACATTCGTAACCTGCATTTACAAGCATTGGTCCGCATAGCATTGCATCGCCATTTAATGCGGTGAGTCTTATACGCTCCATAACGGAGTAAGTGTACTCTATACCGTAGCCAACTGCACTTGTCATAGGATCCATTATTATATTTTCTTTCTTGAAGTCCATATTTGTCAGCAATATATTTAACTGCTTGGAAATATTAACGTCAATAGGTGCTTGAGCAACAACGCTGTGCCCGTAAGCCATAGCCGCACCTGCTATTGTTTTATAGTTATCTTGCTCTACCCAGTTAAACAGTAGGTTTTCTCCTGCATATGCTTGGGCAACCGCCTTCATAACTTCGTTGTTTTTGTCAAAGTGGCTGTGTCCTGTAATAATTAAAGGAACATCTACCGCTTTTAGTACCTTGCCCACAACATCTACGGCTTCTTGAGCGTTTTTGTCTCCTCTTTCCGGATGTGTGCCGTCAAGACGTACGGAGATTAAATCTGCGCCGTATTTGTCTATGCACTCTTTAGCCATATCTGCCGGATTGTGTACAAGCTCGCCAAATATTTTACGTAGCTCTTCGGGATATTTTTCCGAAACGCTGTCAAATACTTCCATAGCTACAACAGGTCTGTTAGGTACCTTACCCTCCCATAAATGGAATGGCATACAGGTTTCTCCGCCTATTGTTATGGTTTTGCCTCTTGTACCGCCTTGCTCTTTGGTTGCGCCTAATTTAACTTCCCAAATAGGTAGCTCGCATGCGTCTTCTCTTACATCGAATGTTGTAATTTTAGCCGCAATGTCTTTAGCGCTAACGATTGGTGCAGATTGTGCTTGTGCATCTCCTGTAGCTGCTCCTGCCATAGGCATCATTGGTGCTGTGCCTAAGAATTGAGAGGATAGTACATTTATAATGCTGTTTACAATTTCTTTTGTTACGTCCGCACGTACTTCCGCTTTAATAGCTTCAATATCGCCTGCGGTGGTTGTAACAACTTCCTCTGTAACTGCTTCTTCTTTTGCTTCCGCTTTTTTGGATGTTGCTTTAGGAGCATCTTCTTCCACACTTCCAACGTATTCTGTCATATCTTTTAGTTTTAGTGCAGGGTGATCCACCTTCTTCATGTATTCCAAAACTTCTTCTGCGGAAACCGCAACTGTTTCGTCTGCTATTTTGTCTAACAGTTCGGGGCAACCCTTTTCTTCAAGACGCTTTTTAAGGTCGTCTCCAAGTAAGTCTTTTAATTCTTTGGGCATCCAAACTATTCTCTCAAAACCGCCTTCAGCGGATAAGAATTTACGTGATGTTAAGTAAACTTTACCGCAACCGATAAATCCGGGTGTTTGCATACCACCGCCTACATTACCTGCAAGGCTAGAGAATGTCATACCTACCGGAGTATCGTTTAGGTATTCTCTGTTTACTATCATTACGCCGTTACACTCGGGAACATATGCTACAATTACCTCAAAACAACCGCAACTTGTCATAGGTTTATCCATAATGGAGTAAGCCGCAAACTCTTTTATTGCTTTATGGCTGTTTAGGTAAACGTACTCGTTAATGTCTGCCCAAATACCCTTTTCGGCATCTAAGCACTCGCCCTTTTTAACCGGTTGGTTAGCACCTGTCTCGTCTATTTCGTAAGCCGCTTTACCGTCAAGCCAGTTGTACGCTCCGCAAAGACCAAGTCTTTCTGGGGTTATAATACAAACGTGGTTTGGTGCAAAGGATTGACACAGCAAGCAGGAGTAGAAAATATCTACGCTCTCGTCTGTCATAGCTTCCAAACGTCTGTTACGCATATCGTATACTGCTCTTGCTTCCGCTAATCTTTCTGCAACAAGGTCCGGGTCTGTAATTAAAGTAACTTTAACTTTATCTACGATTGCAGGATAGTCGGAAAGCAGTTTTGCGTGGAGAATTTCGCCGTAGTGTCTTAAACGTAAGCCTTTATCGAAACCGTCTTGAGATACACGTGTCCACACGATATCTCTTTGACCCATATGCCAAATACCTTCTGCACCGTTTACAAGGTGATGTATTTGTCTTTCCAAAATGGGCTCGAAGTCCGATTGCATTTTACGTCCTGCAACCTCTACCCAAATTGCGAGAGGTAGTGCAGTACCCGGCTCTACTTCGTCTATGTCTTTACCGATAATTTCGATATCGCCGTCGTTGATGGCATCTATCTCCACACTCGTAACATACTCGAAAGCATCCGTTTTGTTTCCGCCAAATTCCACTCTTGTGTTTTCTTTACGTATTCTTTCACCTTCAAAAGCAGGACCGTAAGCCACAGGAATAGGAACCTTAGTAATTTTGATTTTGCAACCACGAACTTCAAGTGCTTTTTCTACCATTTGCTCGTGCGCAACATTAGATACAACGTGCTCGTAAGTACAAACACCTGTGGGTAGAATTTCCGGAATATCCGTATCCGCAATAGTTGGGAAACCGTAGTTTATTGCACCTGCGGCTGCCGCATATTTGTCGTTTGTAACTTCGCCAAAGGCAAGTACGAACGCAAATATTCTGTTCTTGTTGTATTTTAAGTTAGCTTCGTAATCTCCGGGGGATACACCACCGAAAGATAGCGCCGCTCTGTTTGCAAATCCGAGAGCATATATTAAGGAAGAAACATCTTTACCGAAAGGTACAAGACGTGTTTCCCAACCTAATTGAACACCCTCTGCCGCTAATTGCTCTGCAAATTGAACGCCGTTTGTGCTACCACCCATAAATACATATAGGTTTTTCTCTTGTAATTCTTTTGCAATTTTAACCGCTGTTTTGTTATCCGGAGCCGCACCTGTAATAGCCGCAAATCCGGGAGCAGAGCCGTCAACAAACTCTATACCACGCTCACGCATTATAACGTCGTTGGCTGCGCCTAAGAATATACCGTCTATTGGGTTTGGCCCAATTATGTATTTGCAAGCCTCTATTACTTCGCAAGCAAATAATGCCGCAACACCTGCATCAAGGGTTTTACCAAGGTAAGGTAGCCACATTGTTTCTGTAATAGTTTCGGGAAGTAACTGCCTTGCATCTTTTAAAATCTCTTCTAAATCTGCAAGTTTTTCCATCTTTTTGCCTGTGAAGGAATATATAACCGGCAGATAGTAAAATGTATCCGGAAAACCAACAGGATGATCTGCTCCTTTTTCCGCAATGGCTTTTTTAACCATATCTTCTGCCTGATTTACCCAATCAATAGCACCTAAAATAGCACTGCTACATATCAGTTTAGACATTATAGATCCCTCCTATCTTTCATATCGAAAAGTTTTCTTTCGGCTTTCTTGTTGATGCCTAATTTTTCTCTTGCATCGTTAAGAATTGCCATAATGCTTTCTACCGCTTCCATAGGATCTGCAATATAGTGGAACGAACCGCCGAAAATTTCTTTTGTCTCTTTGTATAAGTAGTTAGAAACGTTTTCCGAGCCTTCGATGTGGAAGGGTTGTCCTAAAACAACATCTACGCCGGATGCTACAAAGTAACAGCCGATTGCAACGGCTTTCTCGCTCATCCACTCGGGTGCAACACCAACTGCGGGTAAGCCTGCCAGTACATCTCCAAGTCCGCCTTCCCAAACAATTTCGCTTGCCGCCTCAAGTATTCTTGAGTTGTCTACGCAACTGCCTAAGTGTAGTACGGGTGGAATACCAACAGTTTCGCAAATCTCTTTAAGACCGGGTCCTGCAAATTCCATAGCCGCCTCGGGTGTAAGCATACCTGCTTTACCTGAGCCTATTGCGCTACAGCCCGTTTCTAATACAAGTACGTTTCTCTTAATTAGTTCTTTTACGAGTACGTTGCCGTAATCGTCTGTTTTCATTTTAGGGTTGTTACAGCCAACTATGCCTACCACACCAAAAATACGGTTTGCAATAATTGCATCGTTTAGAGGTCTGAAGGATGGTCTGTAAGTTCCGCCTAACATATATTTAATTTCGTTTACGCTAAAGCCGGCTATCATAGGCTTTTTCTCTGCCGGTATTTTAACCTTTGCCTTATCTCTGTTTTTAAAGTTGTCTATTGCACGCTTTAAAATGTCTTTTGCGCTTTCCATAGGACGCTCTTCATCAAACTCAAAAGCGGTAGCACCAATGGTTTTAGCCATTTCTACGGTGGATACTACTTCTGTGTGATATTTAGCCGCAACCTCGGGTAAGCTTGGCATAATGCATTGTACGTCTACAACCATCATTTCTACTGCGCCTGTAACAATGGCAAGCTCTTGTTGTAGGAAGTTACCTGCAACGGGCACACCGTGACGCATTAAAATTTCGTTTGCAGTACAGCAGATACCTGCAAGGGTTACACCCGTTGCGCCTGCTTTACTTGCGTATTCCTTGATTTCCGGATCGTTGATTGCTATTGCAAGCATATCCGAAAGTACAGGCTCGTGACCATGTATTATTACGTTTACCGTATCTTCTTTTAGTACGCCTAAGTTTACGGATGCACGCAAAGCCTTAGGAGTTCCGAATAAAATATCCGATACTATGGATGCCACTCTTGAACCGCCCCAACCGTCTGTTAAAGATGTTCTAAATGCGTGCATTAAGAGGCTTTTATAGTCGTGGTCTACGCCCATATGAGTTCTGTGCATTGCTTCTACACACATTCTGTCTACACCGTAAGGCATAATTTTTGTACTTTCCCAAACTGCTCTTGTTTTTTCCGGAGCTAAGTATAAGGTTTTTAAATAATCCTCCTGACAAGAAAACTCGCCTAAGAAAATTTCTGCAAGCTCTATTGCAATTTCGTTTACTGTTCTGTCTTGAGTTTCTACACCGTAGAGTTTAGCGGCATACTTTAAAGCCTTTTCGTCTTTAATTTCGTATCCGTTACCTTCTCCGTGAGCAACTCTTTTAAACAGTAGCGCAAGATGTCTGCCGTGATCCGAGTGAGCGGCCGTACCTCCCACTACCTCTCTTAAATAGTTTCTTGCAACTATTGTGTCTGCATCTGCACCGCAAATACCTTTTGGTGATTTCTTTGTTATTCTGCAAGGACCCATGTGGCATATTTTACAGCACACACCGCTTTTGCCGAATAAACATTGATTTTTTTGTGTCTCGTAGCGATCAAAACAAGTATCAACGCAATCGCATTGAGCCTTACACATCATTTCTACTGATGCCACATCACTAACTTTACTTTCAAAGTTTTGTACTTCGCTCATATTTTCTCCTTTCTTACAATATGTAACCTATATTATCTTATTAATTAATTCTGCTATTTTTTTGCAAACTACGTTGTCTTCCTTAACTGTAAAGATGTTATCTCCGTTTTCTGCGCACATGGCTATTTCTTCATCGTAGGGGAGTAGCATAACTTCGTTTGCATTTGTGTAATTTTTAATGTCCTCTACCAGTTTTACGTCGCCGTCTTTGCGTACACGGTTTATAACCACATACAGTTTTTTGTAGCTTACGTTCATCTCTTTTGCTAAATCGTAAAGACGCATTAAGGTTTTAAGCCCTGCGTTAGAGGCATCGGAAACCAAAAGTAGAGAATCCACTTCCGTTACTATACGGCGAGATAGGTTTTCAAGCCCTGCCTCGTTATCCAAAACTACATATGGGTAAGCACCTGCAAGCTCTTGTATTGCACCTTTTAGTACATTATTTGCATAGCAGTAGCACCCTGCCCCTTCGGGCCTGCCCATAGAAATTAAATCGTAACCGTTTTGCTCTACCAACCCTTCCGCAATTTTTAGCTTTAACAGCTCCTGCTTGGATATAGCCGCATTTTGTGCCTCTTCCTTAACACTTTCTCTTGCACTTCCTATGGAGGATTTTACTTCCACTCCAAGTAGGTTATCAAGACAACTGTTAGGGTCTGCGTCTATGGCAAGTACGGGGGTTTTTTTCATCCTTACAAGCTCTTTTATAAAAAGTGCGGAAATGGTTGTTTTTCCAACACCGCCTTTACCGGAAATTGCAATAATACAACTCATCTGGTAACCTCCTCTAAGAGCTTTACAAATTTTTCTTTAAGCTCTCCCTCTAAGCAATCTGCAACGCAAACGCCGTCTCTGTCCGCATTTTTAATAACGTCGGAGTAAGGTATATAGGCAATTACATCTTTATCTTTAAGTGCGGTTTTTACAAAATCCTCGTCCTTTTTGTCCGTAATTTCGTTTGCCACAAACTTAACTTTTTTTATGCCTATTTCCTTTGCCATTTTATAAATGGTGTTTGCGCAGTCAATAGAACGTTGCCCCGGCTCTACAACCACAAGCATAACGTCCACACCCGAGGATGTGCCTCTGCCTAAGTGTTCTATTCCCGCTTCCATATCCATAATTAATGTATCGTTTTTGTACAGTACCAAATCTGTTACAAGGGCTTTGGCAAACGAGCTTTCCGGGCAAGCACAACCGCTGCCCCCTGCTTTTATTGCACCAAGCACTAAAAGCGCAACACCATTTTTGGTGTACGCATAATTATCTGCAACATCGGCAACATCGGGATTTAATTTAAACACTTGTCCGTATTGCCCCACCTTTGCACCTGTACGCTCTTCTATTAATTCTATTTGTTTGGAAATGGAAATAATTTTATCCTGTTCCTCCTTAGTTATGCCTAAGGACGCTGCAAGGTTTGCATCAGGGTCTGCATCGAGTGCAAGCACTCTGCCTCCTTGTTTTGCAAGCATTACACAAAGTATGCCGGCTATGGTAGATTTACCAACGCCACCTTTTCCGGAAATTGCTATTTTCATTTTTTCCCTTTCTTGTTAATTATATAATCCGAATTTATTTATTTTCGTTATATTCGGAACACCTTTGCTTCTTGCAAAAGTATATTATGTACTGTTGCAATTTTACTTGCAACAGTACAAATTATTAATGTTTGTTACTTTTTTAACATTTACACACATACCTACACATAAAACTGTGAGTATGCAGGCTATTGTTTAGAAGTATTTAGCCTTCATTTTATCCGATAGCGACCTTACAAAACCAAAAGCTTTGTCTGCCTCTTCGTCGGAAAGTGAGCCTGTACCACAGCTGGGTGTAATTAGAGCTTGCTCTAAAATAAGTTTTTTATCTATGCCTGTTGCAGCTAAATCATCCATACCTTTTTCCAAAATGGCTTCCAAAGAATCTAATGTTTGGTCTAGCACTTCGCTGGATGTGGGTACAACACCCCAAGCAAGCATGCCTTCTCTTTCTAAATGAGCTTTAATATCTTTTGTGTACATTGCTACTGTATGAGCAAATGCAAAAGCATCAAAGTTTACCATATCTATGCCTGCATCTGTAAGAATGCTCCACTCTGTGTTACCGCAACAGTGAATACCTGCATATGCGCCGTCCATATGTACTGCCTCTATAACCTCTTTTAGAATTTCCACAACGTCCTCTCTTTTTACGGATACGTATGTGGAGCTGCCAAATGCGGATAAAATAGGCTCGTCTATAAAGCATATAATGTTTTCTGCGTATTTCTTAAACATTTGTATCTGCCAACGGCATTTCATAGCGATGGCTTTTACAATCATATCTCTGAATTCTTCGTTGTAGTAAATTGCTCTTTTAGTTTCGTCTACAACTGTAAGAGCAAAACTGCAAGGGCCTGTTACTTGTACCTTTAACCAAGGAAGTTTAGCTCCGCCTCTTTTTACAAGCTCTCTTTCAAGGGCATATATGCCTTTTGAAAACTCTTCTGAAATTGCCATTGAGGAGCAATCTCCGTTGCCTTCGTCAGGATCCATTGCCATCATGTAGTTTTCGTAAAATTCTGCAAAAGAATCGGAATAATCTTGAGTTGTATCAAAATACATTCTGCTTTTTTCGTAATCGTAAACTACGCAAGGCATACCCTCACTGTATTGTACTTCCATTTGCTCTTTTAAGCCTAATTTAGGCAGTTGTGGCCAAATGGGTGCGTCTAAATCACGTAGAGATACCTCTATGGCATAGGGTATGTTTTCGTAAGGCATTGAGCCTATGGCTGTTCCTAAAAATTTTGGTTTCATATATTATCCTCCCTTATAGTGATGCGTTACGTGCATCTACAACCGCTTTTATTGCAGAAATGTGTGCCGGTGTTGTACCACAGCATCCGCCAATTATATTGCATCCGGCATCTATTAGAGCCGGTGTTGCAGCTGCCATCATCTCCGGAGTATCCGGGAAAGAGTCTACGCCGTCTACATTTACAGGAAGTCCTGCGTTTGCGTGTACGAGTATAAATGCGTCGGGTAGTTCTTTGCTGATTTCGGCAACTATTTCCGTCATTCTGTCTATACCGTTTCCGCAGTTAGTACCAATAATATCAGCTCCTGCCTCGAGTGCCGCTTTAGATGCCGCAACGGGTGCTAAGCCCATCATTGTTCTGTAAGTGTCCTGTTTGGTTTTTTCAAAAGAGAAAGTGCATATAACTTCAAGACCAGTGTTTTCTTTAACAGCCTTAATTGCAATGCAAGCCTCGTCTTTATCGCTCATAGTTTCGATGCAAACTGCATCCGCTCCGCCTTTTTCTAAAGCAATAGCTTGCTCTTTGAAGGCATCGTAGAGTTCTTTTTCTGTAACTTCACCGGTAATTAACATTTTTCCGGTAGGTCCTATGGAGGCTATAACATATTTATCCCCTGCCGCTTTTCTGGATGCTTTAGCCGCACATTCGTTAATTTGCGCAACTTTATCATCAAGACCGAAATGCTCCAGTTTAAAAGATGTTCCGCCAAAGCTGTTTGCCTCTACCATGTCTGAGCCTGCATCAATATAGCTTTGAGCAATATCAACAACGTCGTCAAACCTGTCTACCGACCAAGAGTCCGGACATTCGCCCGGCTTTAAGCCTTTTGCGAACAGAAAGGTACCCCATGCGCCGTCAGACACTAAGATTTTGCCTGTTTTTAATACATCGGTGATTTTTTGTTTTCCCATAATTAATACCTCTTTCATATATAATAAAAATGTATATAGTGCAATTTTGAAATATTGTTCTAAAAAATTGTTATACGAAAATAACGATAAGAACTCCTAAGAATTATATATTAATAGCATATGTTTTCCTATGGATATTTTATTGTAAAATCGTGGTATAAATTGTACTATTTGTTACTTATTTTGTAAAAACTTCCTACAAAATTACAAAATATTTACATAGTTTTTGATGCAAATGTATTAAATTGTCCTTTGCTGTGCTACTTACGGTAGTTTTTCCCAAGGATAATATTTTTTGTTATGCGCAATTATTACAAAAATAAATTATTACTTATTTTGCTTTTTTTAATTTATTTTTTGGCAGTTTTTTTTAAAAATTCAACATCGAGAATACTTAACTTTTACCGGGTATTTTTTTGCAATATTATATATTATACCAAAATATATTTACTACGGTATTAATGTTAATTTTGTTAAATATTTTTTTTTGCGCAATTTGCATTACTACGATTAGCGTGCTTTTTCCGTTAAGTAACGATTATACGTATGTATAACCTCTGCCCTGCCATTTGTTCGTATTGGTACCGTTGTGCTGTTTCGCAAAATAAAGTCTCTCCCTACCACCTTTTTAACCTGCTCTAAATTAACGGCATAGCTTCTGTGGCATCTAAGTAGCATACCACCGGCATTTGTTACAAGAGAATCTAAAGACATATAAGTTTCGAAGCTTCCGTTTTGTGTGTGTATAACAATCTGATTTCCGAAAACTTCCGCATAAATAATATTTTTAACGTATATTTTAATATTCTCGTGCCTGCATATTACCTCTATAAATTTATAGGAATTGTATAAAATATCCTCGCATTTTAAAAAAGCTTTTTCTATCTCCTGCATAGTTACAGGTTTAACGATGTAGTATTGAGCGTTTACATCGTAACTTTGTACTGCGTACTTGGTGCTTTTTGTGGAAAATATTATAGCAATATCCTTATTAAATTGCCTAATTGCATATGCAGTTTCTATACCGTTTTTGTCTTGCATTAACACATCAAGAAAGCAAATATCGAAAGTTTGTGTTTTTAATGCCGTAATTAAATCCTCTCCGCTAATAAATACTTTTATGCCAAAACATATCTTTTTTTCCGTTAAATAGCTACTTATCAAACTAAATGTAACATTTTGCTCCTGCTTATTATCGTCGCAAATTGCTATTAATAATTTTGAGTTTTCATTCACCATACAAATAATTTTATCATAAATAACATACCCGTTTTTCAACGTTTATCATCTTTTTTTAACGTTTAAATTTGATATACTGTAATAATAGAATAAATGGGTTTATGTGTCAATTATTGCAAAAACTTTTATGTTTATATTGTTGCGTAAATGTCTCATAAAAAATAAAATCACAAATGTGAGATAAATGTTACATTATATGTAAAAAGTGCCAAAACGATTTTTTTCTTGGTGATGATTAATCCTTATCCATACTTTTTGTTTTTCTAAAATTTTTTGGTGTTTGCCCTGTTATTTTGCTAAACACCTTTGTAAAATAGCTTGTGTCGTTAAAGCCCACGGCAAAGCAAATATCTGTAATTGTGTTTGTGGTAGTAGTCAGCATTGTGGCAGCCATTTTAACCCTGTATTCCGTTAGATATTGAAAGGGCGTCATTCTTAGTGTGGTATTAAACCATCTGCAACATGTTCTTTGGCATATGCCTGTACTTTTTGCAATATCACCCAAAGAAATATTGTGCATATAGTTAGTTTGAATGTAGGTTAGAAGTTTTTTAATTTCCGGATTTGGCGTGGAAAAATTTACCCCTTCCGAGTTTTCCCAGATATTAAGCCAAATTTCCGAAAGGTAGCTGCGTATGTGCATTTCGTAACCGAAGGAGGATTTTTCATACACGGAAAATGCCCGTTTAATCCCTTTTAGCACACTGTTTTGCCACGGAATGTGGGGGGCAAAATCTACTGTTGAAATATTGCTGTTTGCGGTTAGAGGCATAACGTATTTTGTGTCAAAAATGCTTTGAGGAGCGCCTGCAATAACCTCTTTGTTAAAAACAATATTTATGGTTTCGCTTTTTTTATTTTTAACGGGTTGCATGCTGTGTAGTTGATTGCTATTGATAAAAGCACCTGCCCCCTCTTGCATGGGAGTTTTTTTGCCGTTGCTTATTAGGAGTATTTCCCCTTTTTTAACAAAGACAAGCTCGCATTCTTCGTGCCAATGCCATGGCACATTTCTTGTAACAAACAAAGAAATATCGTTGCAGTACATTTCTATGGGGAAGAACAGAGTGCCTCTTTGGGTAAGCTCTCTTAGTGTTTTGTCCGTTACTATTTCTTTTAGTTGCAAATTATGTGTCATTTTTTGCCTGCTTTAGCTTTTGCCTTGTTATATACTGCTTGTGTCTTTATTTTTATACTTTTTGACTTTATATACCCTGTTTGTGTTCAATATTTTCTATATATTTATATTATACAGAAAACAATTAAATTATGCAAGGAGGTTTTAACTCATGACAATTCACAATATATCCAATTATACCGATTTATTTTCTACTTTAGATTTATGCAGCTGCAATCTTACCTTAATTACCCCTGACGGTAAGGCATACGATTTTGCACAACAAAGGGATTTTATGCAGTCTTTACTTAATTGCAAAACTATGCCAAAGTGGGATAAAATGGTGGTTAAGTTTGACGGAGAAGAGGATATTTCCCGTATTTTATGCTATTTGATTGAGTGTGAGAGGGGGTAGGGTGTGTGTGTGGCTTTATGTTTGTAAAACTATTAAAGGAGCCTTTAGTTAGGCTCCTTAGTATACGTGGTAAATTAGCTAACTTCTATTGCGCCGTAAACGCAATCTATTACCTCGTTTAGTAAATCTGTTTTTATTCTTTCCACAAAATAACATTCCCTTGCATTTACATCAATAGATTTTAAATGTTGGCAGAGTATATAGCCTTTTGTGTTGTACTCACCTTCTATTTTAATATGTAGGGGGAAAGGTTTTGTTTTTGAGGTTATGGGGCAAACAATCGCCATTTTACATTTTTTGTTAAAGTAATTGTTGCTAATAACTAAAGCCGGTCTAGTGCCTGCTTGCTCGTGTCCTTTGGTGGGGTCTAAGTTTATACTTATAATATCACCTTGGTTTAAATTTTCAACTTCCGCTCTTACCATATTTCCTTGCCTTCTTTGCCCCAGTTAAATTCTTCTTGGGTATATTCCTCATTAAAATTTGCAAATCTTTCTTGTAAGGATTTATGTTTAAAGACTTCTTGTTTGGAAATTATAATTTTATCCTCTTCTGCTATTATGGAAACAGGGTCGTTTTCCTTCATTTTTACTGTTTGTAAAATGCTTTTTGTTAGTCTTACAGCCGAGCTGTTTCCCCATTTTACTATGTTTGATTGCATACTACCACCTCCGGTTTTTGTATATACATAGTATATACTTTTTTAAGTACGGTGTCAATAGGGTTTTGGGGGTGTCTGTGTAACCCCCCTCTAAAAGCAAAAAATCCAAACAAACAAGTTTGGATTTTTAAAATATGGTGACCCTATGGGGAATCGAACCCCAGTTTCAGCCGTGAGAGGGCTACGTCTT
>CAZVNZ010000034.1:6968-29445 GCA_964628515.1 uncultured Christensenellaceae bacterium | reverse complement strand
GTAGGTTGCTCACGCGTTACTCACCCGTCCGCCACTAACTTCCGGATTACACCCAATGTTCTTCTTCTAAAAAAACATTATTTAGGTTTCCGTAGTTCATACACCTTTTTGCAACTATATTCTCTGTTGCTTTATGTTTTTTTGAAAACATTCGGTGTAATCCGGTCGTCCGTTCGACTTGCATGTGTTAAGCATGCCGCCAGCGTTCGTCCTGAGCCAGGATCAAACTCTTAATTAAAATCTTAAATGGTTTTCACCATCTTTTAACTTAGTTTTGACTCCGTGGCTCCGCTTCAAGCTTATTTCTTTTGCATAGTTTTCACTATGCTTGGGTACTGTATTGTTTTTTCAATGTGCGCCGCCTTTTTTGGCGGCTCATTTATATTATCACTTTACCTCTCTAATGTCAACAATTTTTTGATATTTTTTTTACTTTTTTTTTACTTTTTATTTTAAATAGTAAAAAACCTCTATAAATAAAGGTTTTTTACGTGAAAAAAATTATCTGCTTTAAGAATTTATTACATTATAATAATAGCAATTTTTTAAAGGGAAATTTTTAGTAATTTAAATGTATTTACCGCACTGTTATACAGTAAATTTTTTGCATTTCCTATTGCCTCTTTTAGCTCCATAGGCTTATTAACTATGGGAATTACCGCATTTATACCTATTTTTTCAAGCTCGGCTATCCCTTCTCCCACTCCTCCGGCAAAGGCAATAACAGGTATGCCCTCGGCGGATTTGCCTATTCCCCATAGGACTTTGCCGTAAGCGGATTGAAAATCTACCCTGCCCTCCCCCGTTATAATCAGGTTGGCATTTTTAATCTTTTTTTTAAATTTAGCAAGCTCTAACACCGCCAGTATTCCCGGCTTCATTTCTGCCTTTAAAAACCCTTTAAGCGCACCGCCCAAACCACCGGCGGCACCTGTGCCCTCTACCTCGCCCACATTAAAGCCGGCATAGCTGTTTAGCACATTCTCGTAGTTTTTCATGCCTTTTTCTAAAATTGCAAGGGTGGCGTCGTCTGCCCCTTTTTGCCTGCCAAAGGTGTAAGTAGCGCCTTTTTTGCCTGTCAGAGGGTTGTTTACATCGCACATTACCGTAAATTTAATAGCTTTTAAATTGCAAAGCGCATTTTCGTCGGAAATCCGCCTTATTTTACTTAAATTTTGCCCACACACTCTGTCTATCCGCTTATCATTATCATCATAAAAGGAAAAACCAAGCGCCTGCATTGCCCCCAAACCACCGTCGTTAGTGGCACTACCCCCTATTGCTACCACAATTTCTGTGCATCCCCTATTAATTGCATGCAAAATAAGCTCGCCTGTACCGTAAGTATTGGCAAGCAGAGGGTTTTTTTCTTCGATTAAAGTAAGTCCGTTTGCCTGCGCCATTTCCACCACCCCTTTTTTCCCTGTGATGAAATAGTTAGCGCTGAGAGTTGTGTTTGGCAAAGAGCCTTGCACCTGTGCGGAGACAATCTCTCCCTTGCAAGCGGAGCTTACTGCCTCTATACTGCCCTCGCCACCGTCCGCTATGGGTATTTTTACAATTTCTGCCGTGGAAAATACGCTAAGTGCCGCTTTTTCTATGATATTACAGCCCTCTATTGAGGTTAGAGAGCCCTTAAAGGAGTCGGGTGCTATTACAATCTTCATAGGTTTTTACTCGTACTTGCTTGCGTCCCATTCCGCACAGCTAATGTAGCCTCCGTCAATTATTAGTGATGTTGCCGTAACCCCCGAGGAATCCTCGCAAGAGAAGAACAGGCAGGTTTTTGCCACGTCTTCGGGAAACAACGGTTTATTTATGGGTACTCTCGTCAAGCGTTTTTTGTAGTGGGCATCCGGATTTTTCTCCGAATTTAAATGGGTAAACAGCATGGGAGTTTCTGTAATGCCCGGGCAAACGCAGTTGCATCTAATGCCGTATCTTGCGTAATCTAACCCAATGGATTTGGATAAATTAAGTACCGCCCCTTTAGATGCGGTATAAACGGGGGTGCTGTCCTGCCCCACAAAGCTTGAAATAGAGCCTACGTTTACCACGTAGCTGTGCTCGTGACTGCTTAAATAAGGAAAGGCATATTTAAAGGATAAAAACATGGAGCGCACGTTTAAATCCATCACCCAATCCCAATCCTCTACAGTATATTCGTGTAGCATTTTAATGTCAACAATACCTGCGTTATTTATCAGAATGTCTATTGTGCCGTATCTTTTTACCGTCTCCTCAATAGATGCTTTTATATCCTCTTCCTTTGTAACATCGCACTTGAAAAAAAATGCCTCGCCACCTGCCTCTTTAATTTCCTGCGCAATTTTTTCCCCCTCGCTTGTGGTTCTGCCTATCATAGCTACCTTTGCGCCCTCTTTTGCGTAAAGCCTTGCAATGCCTTCTCCTATGCCTTTATTGGCACCACTTACCCACGCAACCTTGTTTATAAGTTTTCCTGCCATTTTGATTTACCTCCTTATATAATTACGGAAAATAGATAATAATGGTAACCGTAATCTATTTACTATATACTTGACTCCGCTTCTTTTAAGAGTTTTTTAAGTAATATACACTCGGATATATTATCGCTCTTGTTGCAATCCTCCCACGCCGTCCAAATGTATTCTATGCCTACATACCCTTTGTAGTTGTATTTTTTCATCGCTTTAATTACGTTTGGATAGTTTATTGTGTTGTCCTCAAGTACGCATTGTAGCATACCTTTTTTTGCTCCTCTGCCATGAAAATGAGAGGCATACTGCAACAACGGCTCTACTTCCGTATCTGCAATACCCACCTTTGCAAAGTGAGTGTAATCCACCGTTAGTGTAAGCCCTTTGGTTTCCTGTGCTAATCTAAGGGCTTTATTGGGTGTATCTATAATAGAGCCGATATGAGGCTCTACCGCCAGTATAAGCCCTACTTTTTGGGCTTTTTCCAACCGCCATAAAAGCTCCTCTTGTGTTCGCTTAAAAGAGGTTTCGTAGTCTTCCCCCTCAAAATGCACACCGGGCAATATGGTTACATGCTTACTTTTGCAAGAAAGGGCATACTCCACCGTTTTTTCAAAGGCATTGCGCACCTCCGCTCTCACATCATCACAGGGATGATTAATAGCCTTTTTGTCAAAATCCAAATGGCATTGCAAAAACACGTCTGCAATTTCAAGCCCTGTATCCACAACCTTTTCTAACAGCTCTCTACCGCTTTTTTCTGCATTAACAAGCACCGTGGACGGTTGCAGGTGCGTCCTGTCTTGAAACAAGCCAATATCCACACCGTCAAATTCCAGCAACTTTACCACTTTTAGCGCATTGATATGAGAAAGCAAAGGAAAGGTAAAATCTGCGCCTGCGTATTTATAATTTGTAAATTTATAATTCACTTTTATACCTCCAAATAAACCTGTAATTTACAGCCCTTACGAGCCTATGTATAAGCCACCGTTTACATCTAAGGTTGCCCCCGTTATAAACTTAGCCAAATCCGAGCATAAAAAACATGCTACATTTGCAATATCCTCCACACTGCCAAGTCTGCCTATGGGTATTTTTTCCTCTATTGCCCTTACTTGCTCTTCTGTAAAACTCTCTAAAATAGCCGTTTTTGTAGTACCCGGACAAATGCAATTTACATTTACTTTGTATTTTGCCAGTTGGCCTGCAAGCCCTTTAGAAAGCCCAATAATGCCTGCTTTGGTTGCGCTGTACCCCATTCCTGCGGAAATACCGCCGTTTCGCCCTGCCATTGAGGACATATTTAATATTTTGCCGTAATTTTTTCTTTTAAAGTAGGGCACAACCGCTTGGCAAGCAAAAAACACCGCCTTTAAGTTAATTGCGGTTATAAAATCCCATTCTTTTTCCGTTATCTCTTCTATGGGTGTGGAATGGAGTATGCCTGCGTTATTTATTAATATATCTATATCGCCGTACTTTTTTACGGTAAACTCCGCCATTTCTTTAATTTTGCCTACATTAGTTAAATCTATTTTATAAAAACTTGCGTTAAAACCACTTTTTGTCAGCTCTAAAGCCGTGTTTTCCCCATTTACTTCGTCCAAATCCGCAATAATTACATTTGCGTTTTTTTGAGCAAGCAAAGTACAAATGCCTTTTCCTATCCCCTGTGCGCCCCCTGTTACAATAGCTGTTTTATTAGTAAAATCCATAATATACCTCGCTTTGATGCACACTTTGTTTGCTTGCTTTAATTATTAAACAAGCAAACGCAGGCACATCTTATTATATAGCAATTAATTTGGCTTAGTTTCTACTTCTTTTATCCGCAATATTCCGCCGGGCAGAAGCACACCCCATCTATAAAACTTAATTTTATTGCAGTTTCTCAAATGGCTACTGGTAGCCATTTGCAAGAAAATGCTATGCAGCACTCCTTTAGTAGTGCGCAGTATGCGCTATTTTATTTCAAGATGCTGCAATCCGCAAATCGGACATATGTCGTCACATTCTATTTTTCTTTCCATATTATCCCCTTTCCCACATTATTACAGTAGCTTAAATGTGTATAGGATGCCCCATAGCAATGTGTGCCGCCTCCATAATACTTTCGCTTACCGTTGGATGCGGATGTATAACCTCCGCCATTTCATCTATTGTCATCTCTGTATTTAGGTAGCCTGCTATCCCCCATATCATCTCTGTAACGTGTATACCTGCCATATGCACCCCTAAAAGCTGATTGTATTTTTTGTCGAATACAATTTTTACCATGCCACAATCATCACCATAGGAAATGGCTTTGCCGTTGGCAGATAAGGGAAACACCCCCACACCAACGTTGTAGCCCTGCTCTTTTGCCTGTTTTTCCGTAAGCCCTGCGCTTGCACATTCGGGCAGTCCGTAGGTGCATTTTGGTATGTTGTAGTAGTTTATGGGTTTGGTTTTTTTACCGCAAATGTTGTCTATTGCAACCATACCTTGTGCGCTTGCCGTGTGGGCTAAAGCAAGTTTGCCCGTAACGTCCCCTATGGCATATATGCCCCTAACGTTAGTTTGCATAGCATCATTAATAGGAATATACCCACGATTGTCCGTATTTACACCGCAAGCTTTAAGGTTTAGCCTATCGCTGTTTGGTTTAATGCCTGTTGCACCTAAAATATATTGTGCGGTAATTTCTGACTTTTTGCCCTCGCATTCTATGGTGCAAACGGCAGTTTTACCGTTGTTTTTAACGCTTATTAGTTTGGTGCTTGTGTGTATTTGTATGCCTCTTTTTATGTAGGCTTTTCTTACAACCTCGGAAATTTCCCTATCCTCGTTTGGTACAACAGCTCCAAGCATTTCCACCACCGTAACCTTTGTGCCGTAGGAGGCAAAAACGGTGGCAAATTCCATACCTATTGCCCCTGCACCCACTATTACAATGCTTGTGGGCGCTTTTGTAAGCTGTAATGCTTTTTTGGAATCAAGCACGTTTTCCATAGAATAATCAAGCATGGGAAGGGCAAAGGGTTTTGAGCCTGTGGCAATAATAATGTTGTCTGCACTTAGTTTTTCACCGCTGTTTTTTAGGGTGATTTCTTTAGTACCGCTAAAACTGCCTTCCTCTTTAAATACCGTAATTTTATTCTTTTTCATTAGGTATTCTATGCCTTTTACTAATTTTGCGCTAACCTCTCTACTGCGCTTTTGCGCCTTTTCGTAGCTTACGGTAATATTTGTGGCACTAAACCCAAAGGTTTCCCCTTCGTGTAAATCCCTTATTACCTCTGCATTTCTAAGTAGCGATTTTGTGGGTATGCAACCCCAGTTTAAGCACACACCACCTAAATTTTCCTTTTCTATAAGCGCAATTTTTTTGCCGGATATTGCCCCCTTAATTGCGGTTACATATCCGCCGGGGCCACCCCCAAGTACAATTATATCAAACTTTTGCTGTGCCATTAGGCACCTCCTTTTTGCATAAAACACGGAGTTTATTGGTTGCGTATTTTTTGCATTAACCGCTACTTCTTACGCAACCGCCTTTAATTTTTACCCCTTATATTACTATATTAAAAGCTGAGGGCACTCCACATAATCTTTAATTAGCTTTAAAAATTTTGCCGCCGGTGCGCCGTCCACTATTCTGTGATCAAAAACCAATGTCATCTGCATTTTTTTGGCAAGTACGGGCAAGCCGTTTGCGTCCGGTACAAACTCATCTTTTATTGCGCCTAAGGCTAAAATGCAACACTCGGGCGGATTTATTACGGGGGTAAAGCTTTCTATGCCAAACATACCTAAGTTAGTAATTGTAAAAGTACCGCCACATAGGGCATCTGTGCTTAAACTACCATCTTGTGCGTCCTGTACCAAATTAATGTATTCTTCCGCCATTTCGGATAACGGCTTAACGTCCGCATTTTTAAGCACGGGCACTGTAAGTCCTTTTGCTGTATCTACCGCCACACCAATGTTGATATCCCTTTTAATTAAGATGTTATCCCCATCTAAAACGGAGTTAATGTTTCTGTGCACCAAAAGCGCTTTTGCAACCACCTTTGCCATAAGTGCGTCTATGCCCACCTTAATACCTTTTTCTTTATACAAGGCACGCAAAGCGGAAAACTCGCTAACATCTGCACTTAGGGTAAGTGCCGCACAAGGTTTTTCCAAATTGCTTTCGCTCATACGTTTTGCAATAACCTTTCTTATGGGAGACATTGGTATAATATCCAAATTTTCTCCAAAAGACTGAGCTAAACTTCTGCCTGCACTAAGGGAGCCCATAATTTTGCTGTATGCAAGGACATCATCCTTTTTAATGCGTTTTCCCTCGTACGCCACATTGCTTAAATCTATGCCCATTTCCTTTGCCATTTTTTTGGCAAGAGGGGAGGCAATAATTCTGCCTTGCGCCGTCTTTTTTTCCGATGGTGATGATGATGGTACAGGTACAACCCTTTGTGCCACGGGAGTTGCCGTTGGTTGTGGCGTTATTTGCGCCGTGGGCGGTGCAGTTTTTGCAACCTCCTCGCTGTATGTTTCGCCTACTTCTGTAAGTACCATTATTTCGTCGTAGCATTGTGCCGTTTGCCCTTCGTCAAAGAGGAGTTTTGCAACAATACCTTCCTCGGTTGCGTATATTTCCTGTGTGGATTTATCCGTTTCCGCCTCTATTATTGCATCCCCTTCTTTTACGGTATCGCCTACTTTAACAAGCCACTTTGCAATAACAGCTTCTGTCATATTTACGCCTATTTTAGGCAAAGCCATTTTTTTAGCCATAATACACCTCTTATTTCTCTAAAGTTTTGTATACTGCCCTTTTAATTTGCTCAACACCGGGAATACACATTGCCTCTAAGCCTTTGTTGTAAGGCATAGGTACATTTAACGCACCCACTCTTGTTGGTGGGGCATCCAGTAAATCAAAGCCTCTGTCTATAATTTCTGCAATAATATCTCCTGCCATACCCCCTCTTAAATTAGCTTCCTGACACACAACCACTCTGTTGGTTTTACCTATGGAATTCATAACCGTATCGTAATCTAAAGGTAGCAGGGAGCGCAAGTCTATAACCTCGCAAGAGATACCCTCTTTTTCCAGTTCCTCCGCCGCCGTTTTTGCGTGTAGCGCCATCATGGAGTAGGCAACTATTGTAACATCGCTACCCTCTCTTCTTACCGCCGCTTTTCCAAAGGGTACTGTGTAAGTTTCCCCCTCTTTGCCTTCGGGTACTTCCCCTTTTACCTGATAGCTTCTTTTATGCTCAAAGAAAATTACGGGGTTATCGTCTCTTAGAGCTTCTTTCATCATACCTTTAATGTCGTAGGGCTCTATTGGCGCAACCACTTTAAAGCCGGGCACATGGTTAAACCATGCCTCAAAGGATTGAGAGTGTTGTGCCGCAATACCGCCACCTGCACCAAAGGGCGCACGCACTACCAAGGGCATATTTACCTTACCGCCAAACATATAGCGCATTTTTGCCGCCATATTTACCAGTTGGTCCATTCCAAGGGTAATCCAATCGGAATACAGCACTTCTACCACAGGTCGTAACCCTGTTGCCGCCGCACCCACACCTGCGCCCACAAAGGAGGACTCGGAAATGGGGGTATCTATTACCCTGTCTTTGCCGTACATATTCATTAAATCTAAGGTTATGCCAAAAGGGCCACCCCTAACACCAATATCGCAACCCATTATTATAATTGTTGGGTCTATCTTCATTTCTTCTTTAAAAGCATCATTTAATGCTTGTCTTACCGTTATAAGAGCCATTCTTGTTTCCTCCGCAATTAATAGATTATTTCGCCGTTTGCATAAATATCATCGTACAATGTTTCTGCCGGCGGTTCGGTACATTTGTTTTGAGCATAATCGATAGCATCGTTTATTTCGTCTATTGCTTGGTTGTGGATTGCCTCTACCTCTTTTTCGCTTAACAGTTTGTTTTTAACAAAGTATTCCTTCATACGAACAATAGGCTCTGCCTGCCAGTAAATTTTATCGTTGCTCATGTCTCTGTACCATTGGTCGTCCGCTACAAAATGCCCTAACAAGCGGATAAACCGTGCCTCTATTAAGGTAGGACCGCCACCCTTTCTTGCCTTATCCGCCGCTTTTTTAACAGCGTGATACACCTCAAACACATTAAAGCCGTCCACCTGTACGCCCTCTATGCCGTAGCCTGCGGCTCTCTTATATAACTCTGTTTCCTTTGCCACCCAGCCAAGCTCGGTTGCAATAGCATATTGGTTATTCTCTATTAAAAAGATTGCGGGCAAATTCCATGCCGCCGCCATATTTATAGATTCGTGCCACACACCTTGATTTGTGCCACCATCACCATGAAAACAAATGGTAACTTTGTTGTTTTTAAGCACTTTTGCCGAGATTGCAGAGCCTATTGCAAGGGGCATACCGCTACCAACAATACCCGTTGCACCCATCATGCCCTTATCTACATCTGCAATGTGCATAGAGCCACCCTTACCTCTGTTTAAGCCCTCGTGTTTGCCGTGGAGCTCCGCCATCATCCCTCTAATATCTGCATTTTTTGCTATGCAATGCCCGTGTCCTCTGTGTGTGGAGGATATAAAATCGTCCTGATTTATTGCCTCGCAAGCCCCTACGCCAATGGCTTCTGCACCCACATAGGAGTGTGCCAAGCCGTAGATTTCGTTTTTCATCCAAAGTGTGCGTACCTGAGAATCAAACTCTCTTATACGGCACATTTGTAAAAGCATCCTTTTTTGCTCCTCTAAACTAATGTCTTTAGGAACGGTGTATTCTGTGTAACAGGGTATAACCTTTTTGATAATATCCAATTCTTTTTTATTCATAGCTTTTTTCCTTTCCTTATTTTCTTACTTTTACATCCGCCATTTTTTCGTAGTATTCCACAATACCGCTATGGTCGTTGCCTTGCTTGCCCTCTGCCTTTAGCGCCTGCATAATTTCCATTGCCTGTGCCGTCAGCGGTACGGGGGAAGTTACTTCGTGGGCGGCATCTAAAGCATTTTGCAAATCTTTAATGTGCAATTCTATTCTAAAACCGGGATTAAAATTGCCCTTTAACACCATTGGCATTTTAGCATCTAAAACGGTGGAGCCTGCAAGCCCTCCCCTAATTGCGTTGTACACCTTTTCGGGACTTACTCCGCATTTTGCCGCAAGCACCATAGCCTCGCTCATAGCGGAAATATTAAGTGCCACTATAATTTGGTTTGCAAGTTTAGTTACGTTTCCGCTGCCGATTTCCCCAACATGTACGGCAGAACTGCCCATTTTTAAAAGCATTTCTTTTACCTGCTCAAAAGCGCTTTCCTCTCCGCCTACCATAATTGCAAGAGTGCCCTCTATTGCCTTAGGCTCTCCGCCGGAAACGGGTGCGTCCAATAATGTAACTTGCTTTTCTTTGCATTTCTCCCATAATTCTTTGGATACAATGGGGGATATGGAGCTCATATCCACAATTATTGTGCCTTTCTGCGCACCTTCCAAAATACCGTTTTCCCCACACACCACCTCTTTTACGTGGGGAGAGTTTGGCAACATGGTTACAATAATTTTTGCTTGCTCGGCTACATTATTGGGGCAACAGCCTTTTTCTGCCCCAAGGGCTTCAAGCTCTTCCACGTTTTTTTCAACAATGTCGTAAACCACAAGGTTGTAGCCTGCTTTAATTAGGTTTTTTGCCATTGGCTTACCCATTATGCCAAGACCTATAAATCCTATTTTCTCCATTAGTTTTCTCCTTTATATGTTTTAAATTTGTTATTTTACCGTTATAAAAGCAAGTTGCTATTTTATTGAGTAACTGCTTTTTGCAGGGGTGTACTCAAATGTCTGCCCCATATCCATAATAATGGGCTGTGCTCCGTGCCCGTGTTTGTCCTTCATTAATTCGAGTGCGGTTTTAAACTCTTCCACATCTTTGCAATCTTTTTTGGTATAGTGGCAAGCAACCGCATAGTCAAGCCCTAACCAACTTGATGCCAACGCCGCCTCGTAGGGCGTCATCTCCCCCGTTAAAAACTCGGGAAGGAAGTCAAAGCAGTTTTCTATGGTAACATTCATAAGCCCAATGTGAGGTTTGTGCAACTCTCCAATTAACTTCATATCCGAAAATAAAGCGGTATCGCTTGCGTTGTACACCCTTGTGCCGTCGGGCAGATATATAATAAATCCAAGGGCAAAACCGTCCATTGCCGTACCGTCCGAAAGCCTTACGGAAGAGCGGTGCATACTAACCACAGGGCGCACGGTTATTCCGCATTGCCTAACCGCAAGCCCCCACACCGTTTGGGTAATTAAAGATTTATCCACCCCTTGGTCTATTAGCAAATTCATGGTTTCCCCACCGCAAATTATTTTGCTGTTGTCCCTCTTTGCAATTATTGGGGCGTCTTTCATATGGTCAAAAGCACCGTGACTTAGCAAAATTAAATCTATTTTAGGTAGATCTTTGGTTTTTACAGGCGCTTTTTCGTTATCGTCTAAGTATGGGTCTATTAATATTGTTGTGCCGTCGTGTGTTGTAATTAAAAAGGTTGAAAACCCAAGAAATTGAAAGCTTGTCATAATTTATTCTTATCTCCTTTTAATTTAACGTTAAACTAAAATCTTATATTGTACTTGCGGTACGCAATTAGTGCATTTGTACCGTATGCCCTTATTTTTAGTACTTCTTTTTGCTGAAAATATACTGCTTATGCCCTTTTGATTGTCTTAAAGTAGTTTTTGCACCATATATTTTAGTTTAAGTAACTGTGCAAACTTCGTTAGTTTATCGTTAAATTAATTTTAAGACTTTTTTAGCCGTTTGTCAATAAGAGATTTTATATTTTTTAATTTTTTTTTGAAAAAGTGATATGTAGTTTTATAATGTTAGATGTGTAAAGTGCCAAGATAGGCAATCAGGTAGATTGCCTAAGCACCAATTCCGGTTTAATAATTCTGTTAATGTGCATATTTGGGTCTGTGGTTAGCTTTTCTATAAGCATTTGAGTGCCAAGCTCTCCAATTTTGTATTTTGGTTGTCTTACGGTGGTTAAAGGCACACGCAGGTAGGGGGCAAATTCTATATCGTCGTAAGAGGCAACACGAATATCCTCGGGGATTTTTAGCCCTTTTTCTAAAATTTTGTCCATAACCCCAACGGCTATCATATCGCAACCGCAAAAAACGGTATTTACACCGCCATCATCATCTAAAATTTTAGTCATTTGATGATACCCGTCCTCGAAGGTGGGCTTTACCCTGTACACTATTTTTTCGTCAAACTTAATTTTATTTGCCTCAAGCGCCTCTCTGTAACCCTTTTCCCTTTGGGAGTAGGTAGAGTAGCCGTTGGAAATATTAATAAAATGAATACGCTTGCTACCCGTTTTAATCAAATGATTAACCATTTGAAAGGCGCCGAAGTAATTATCGTTTATTACGTAGTCTCCCTCGTCGTAATCGCACTTTCGCACCAAAAATAAATAGGGAATGTTTAAGGAGTCAAAAAACCCTTTGTGCTCCTCCCCCGTAAGCATGGAGGCTGCAATCATAAGTCCGTCTATTCGCTTGTTTACCAACGTGCGTACCGCCTGTTTTTCCTTTTCCGCATTGGAATGAGCATTACACAAAATTATGCTGTAACCGTACTCGGAAGCTACTTTTTCTATCCCCTCTATCATGGTGGCAAAAAAGGAGAGACTGCTGTCTGCAATTACAAGCCCCAAGGTTTTGGTTTCGTTGGTACGCAAACTTTGAGCAATGGAGTTTGGGCGGTAGTTAAGCTCTTCTGCCAATGCCCTAACCTTTTGTATGGTTGCCTTGCTTATGCTTTTATCCCCCTTTAGCGCTTTTGAAACTGCGGTTGCGGATAAATTAAGTTTTTCCCCTATACTTTTAAGGGTAACAGGTTTATTCATGGTTGCCTCCCGTTGAAAAAAAAGTTTAAAGGGCGCAAAATATACTTTATTTATAATTTTACACCCTTATTTTTGTTATGATACTATTAGTTTATTGTTAAAGTTGAAATATGTCAATAGTATTTTGTATTTAATTTTAGTTTATTTTGGTTTACATTAATTATAGCAACATAATTTACATTGTTCGCTTTGCGAACAGCATTAATGTAGCTATATGTTAATTTTAGTTAACATTAAAGTCTGCCGTTGCAAAGTGCCTCTAATCTGTCCATATAATAAAGGAAATTATCGTAACTAACATCCGGCGGTACAGAGTGGTCTAACCATGGGATGTACCCACCCTCTTCCACTAAGGGCGCAACTCTTTTAAGCTCGTTGTCTATGTCCTTACCCCCTGTAATTAGAGCACGTTTGTCTATACCACCCATAATCAGTAGATCTTTGCCGTATTCCTTTCTGAATTTATTAACGTCCATACCGCATTGCACCTCAAAGGGCAGTATGCCATTTACCCCCGCTTTAAGCCAAAGGGGTACTAATTTGGTTACATCGCCGTCGCTATCCACAAAAATAATGTCTATGCCTTTAGAGCGCAGATGGTCTGTAACCTTTTTATACCGTGGCACCAGGTATTTGTCAAATAAATCGGGGGCAAGCAAGGGGCCGTTTTTGTAGCACATATCCTCCCAAAAAACAAAATAATCAAAGGTTACGCTCTTCATAATTTCGTCTATTATGCGTATCATACATTCTACTTTTCTGTCCAGCACCTCCTCTATAAGCTCTATATCATCATAAAACATATAAGAAAGCCCCTCTAAGCCGAATAAATTTCTAAGAGGCCCAAAAAAACCGCCCTCTCTGTCCGCCCACATTCTTAGTGGGATTTTTCTGTTTTTCCACAGCTTGCACTTATCCGCCCAATTTTCCGGAAAACGTGTTTCGTAGTTTAAATCCCATCTGTAT
Source organism: uncultured Christensenellaceae bacterium (assembly GCA_964628515.1). Classification (GTDB taxonomy): domain Bacteria; phylum Bacillota; class Clostridia; order Christensenellales; family Christensenellaceae; genus CAZVNZ01. Next base: position 16,096 of record CAZVNZ010000034.1, on the reverse strand, counting down.
AGGTTTTCCTCGAAGTCCTTCCTTGTTTTAATGGGAAAGTCCAGCCAATGAGGCATAGAGGTTTCTCTGCCCACCTTAAGCTCCCTCATTATTATGCCCTCGTGATTTCTAAAGGTTACGGTGGTTTCGTCCTCCTCTATAAGTTTGTACTCAAACCCCGGAGAAAAGCCGTAGTATATCCCAATTTCGTCCTGTCTGTCGCAGCCGAAGTAATCCCAAAAGTTTAAATCTCCTGCCCCTCCGTGCTCTCCGATTTGCTCGGCAAACATATTTGTGTGCCCCTCGTTTTTCCATCTTTGCCAGGTGGTATTCCACACATCTAAGGGTGGCCACATTGGCACTCTGTCCACACTTTTGTACCTTAAAGTGTTTAAAAAGCGTTCTCTTTCGTTCATTAATTCAATCTCCTTTTTTTCTTTTTTTAGTGATGATGATAAAAGTGGTTGTAAAAGTGTCATCGATACCACTTTTGTTATTTTTTTAGCATAGCCATAAGCTATGCGTTAAAGCTATATTTGCAGTATAACTGCTTTTAGTGCTGTTTTTTCCACCAATAGACTGCCATTTTACAGTCCTTTAGGTGCTTTCTCTAATAATAAGCTCCCCTTTTATGAGTTTTTCTGTGGTGGGTAGCTCCTTATTTTTTATGCGTAACAGTAGTTGTTTTACCCCTGTTTGCCCAATTTCTTCGTGGTTTTGAGAAATGGTTGTTAGTTTTGGGGTTGTCCACTTGCAAAAGGGGGTGTTGTCAAACCCCATTAGCTTTACCTGCTTTGGCACACTTATATTATGCTCTCTTAGGCAGTTTAGACCTCCTATTGCCAGCAAGTCGGTTGCACACATTATTGCCCCCGGTAGCCTTTTTGCATTTAAAAGCTGTAAAACCCCAAGGTATCCCCCTTCCACCGTAAACTCGCTTTCTATCACCATAGGTAAAAGCCCTGCTTTGCTTACCGCACTTAAATACCCGGCGTACCGCTCTTTAGTGGCAAGATAAATGTCTTTGCCTTTTATGTAGGCAATGCTTTTGCATCCGCTTTCTATTAAATACTGCGCCCCTTTTTTACTTAGGGTGTAGCCGTCTGTACGCACACAGTCTATTTTTTCCTCTTTTAGTATGTTGTCCATAACCACTATCGCCATATCCTTTGCAATACTTTGCAAATAGGCAATATTTGCTTCTATTCGAGAATAGGTAAAAAACAGTATTCCGTCCACCTTGCGCCTATACATCTCCTTTAAATAGTCAAGCTCATTTTCTCCGTGAGTACCCGTTGAGCACACAAGGGAGAGATACCCCTCCTTATTTGCGTACTCTTGAGCGCTTTTAAGTATGGATGTATAGCCGTAGTTATATTGCTCGGGCAGTAGTATTGCTATGGTTTTTGTGCTGTTGGTGCGCATACTTTGGGCAAAGCAGTTGGGTATGTAGTTAAGCTCGCAGATTGCATTGTTAATTTTTGTACGTGTGCTTTCCTTTACATTGCCCTTGCCGTTTAAAAACTTAGAAACGGTGGTTTTGGAAACCCCTGCTTTTTTTGCCACATCGTAAATTGTTGTTTTCTTCACTACATTCCTATTATTTTTTTAGCCATCTCCACCCATTTGGAAATGGTATCTATGTTGCCTGCAACATCGTAAACGTCCCTTACTATAAACTCTGCAACCTTATCCTTAGTGCAGTCCCAAGTACGAGAAATATCCTTTTTTGCTCCCTCCCAATTTGGCTCTTTACCGCTAATGTAGGTGGGGTTTGGTTTTCTGCAATATACGTAGTCTTTGCCTAAAGCCTCCGCCATCTTCTCAAAGTTATTCCAACCGGAAACGGACACCGTTCTTAGTTTGGGTATTGCCTTTTTAATGTATTCTATTCTGTCGTCTAAAGGCTCGCAACACCCGTAGGACACAAGCCCAAAGTTGTTACAATAATCCGCAAGATAGGGCAAAAACAACTCATCAAACATCTGCGGAGAAACTAAATTAGTCTCTTGCGATTCGCACCATGTCCAGCAATCTTTAAAATCTATATTTTCTTTGGTGATGCCCGAGGGCAAGTCGGATACATAGCCGTAGCCGGAAGGCCCTGCAAACTGATTGTCCGTATTTAGCGCCAAAATACCTTCTTCTTTTAGCCAAGCTAAAAACCGCTTTCTGTCTTTACTTAAAAACTCCGTAAGCTCTTTTAGGGCATCGGGATAATCAAAAGGCCAAAACATCATATTTTCGTTTCCCACCAACTTAAACAAGTCCATGGTTAGCACCGGGGCATTGTTACCGCAAAATGGGGTGTAGCCCACATCTCCAAACCAATTATCGTAATTGCCCACCACCACAGGCATAATATCGCCAAAAATTTCCTCTAAGGTGTGCTTAAGCTCTAAGGTACGTGCTTTATCCACAAGAAAAGTGCGCTCCTTTAGCTTTTTTAAATCCTCGGGAGTTTGCAAAGGAAAGTTAGACATATACCCCATAGAATTTTCTGCGTGGTGCTCCTCTATTTTAACGCCGTAATCTCCCCTTATTACCCTCCAGGCAATTCTGTAATACTCTTCCAAAACCACGTCGTCTTTTACGACTTCGTACTGTTTTATGCCTTGAAGTAAGGTTTTTTCCACATTTCTTAAAAAAGGGTGTACGCAAGTAAGCTCGCCTTCCGTAATAAAGCCTGCAACGGAAATTGTTTCAAATAAAATCATTGGGCGGTTTGGCTTTAAGTCTCTAAGTGCCTTCCAATTTACTTTTTTTGTACGCATATCCTCGCTTGTTGCAATTTCCATATGCCTACGTGCAAGCTCTTTTAGCCGTGCATTTTCCTCGTCTGTTGGTTTTAAGCCAACCTCTCCGAAATCACTTGCATCCGCTTGATTTGTATAAATTTGGTAATCGCTCATTACTAATACCTTCCGTGTTCTAAAATTGTATCTATCATAGCCTTGTAGTTTTCTATTTTTACGTCGTTCATAATGCTGTGGTTAGAGCTACAAATATATCTGCCCCCCACCTTTAGTTTGTCTAAATGCTCTTTTACCTCTGCTTTTACCTCCTCGGGTGTGCCAAAGGCAAGAGGCCCTGCAACATCTATGTTTCCGCTAATGGTGATTTTATCGCCATACTTAGCTTTAATGTCGTAAATATCCATAGAGTATGGCTCTATGGGGTTTATGCCGTCTATGCCCATCTCCATAATTACATCGTCAAAAATTTCCGAAATATTTCCACAACTGTGGAAAAGCACGGGTACACCAGCTTGTTTTGCCAAATTTACCATTTTTTTATACCGTGGCAACCAAATTTCCTTAAACTTAACGGGGTTCATAAACACCCCCGAACCAAAGGCAATATCATCACCCAAAAACAAGAAAGAAATTCCGCTGTCTAATGCTATTTCTATTACCTTCATATAGTAATCAAGGCATTTGTCCATTAAAAACTCTATAAATTCCGTTTCTGTGTAGGCAAGTGCAAAAAAGTCCTCAAAGCCTACCAAAAATTGGTAGCAGGTTTGAAAAATTGTGCCCGTTAAAATAAATGTGCCAATGTTTGTGCCTTTTATAGCATCGTTGTAAATATCAAAATACTTTTTGCGTGGGGCAAAATCAAGCTCCCAATCGGGAAGTACGATTTTTTCCAAATCCTCGAAACTCTTAATGCGTCCGTCGTTTACAATATGTAAATCCCCTTTGTCGTCCTTATATTTAAAGGGTGCCCAAAGTGCCTCAAAGCCTATAACGTCCTGCCCTGTAAAGTTTACAATTTCTATGTAGTCTTTAGGATTCATAGGGGGTGCCACAAAAAGCTCGTCCGAAGTTCCCCTTGCCGCCGCTAAAGTAGAACCTGCATCTCTGCCTAAAATTTCCTTGCATACCAACTCTTCTATTGCCACCTCAAAATGAGGCACTCTGTCGCATTTTTCCCCTCGCAGAGTGGCAACAATTCTTTCTTTGTTAGGTTTTCTTAAACTTTCTATATTCATTTTTATTTCTCCGTATTAAAGTTATTTCTTCTTAAAAAAATTTTTTGTGATTGTTGTTGTTAGAAAAGCTATGTACAGATGCAATAATTACATCTGTACATAGTTAATTTAATTAGTTTTTCTTTAGTTGTCCGCTTCTTATTACGTCTAACAATACAGCCAAAATTAGTATTGCGCCTGTAACAATCATTTGTACATATGCGTTTACACTTAGCAAAGTTAGTCCGTTATTTATTGTGGAAAGCACTAAAATACCAAGCAGCGAGCCAAGAAGTGAGCCTTTACCCCCTGCAAGACTGATACCGCCCAATATGATTGCGGATAGTGTTACCATCTCTGTGCCCTGCCCCGATTGAGGAAGTGCAGAGCCTACCTGACAAGCAAGCAAGAAACCTGCAAAAGATGCCGTTACCGCACTGATTAAGTAGGCAACAAATTTTACTCTTTTTGCATTAATACCCGATAGATAGCTGGCATTTTCGTTTCCGCCTATCATGTATACCTTTCTGCCAAAAGTGGTATATTTCAGCACGAAAACCGCCACAAGGAATATGCCTATGGCAATTACAACGGAGTAAGGCACAACTGCGTTAATACCCTCTACGTTATCAAAAAATCTGCCTCTGCCCATGGTAATTAAGTTGTTGTCTATAATCATTACCGTTTTTGGCACAACCGTCCATGCAATACCTCTGAAAATTTGCATGGTACCTAAGGTTGTAATAATAGGTGCTATTTTAAATATAGAAATTAGTGTGGAGTTTACTGCTCCCATTGCAAGCCCTAATACAATAGATAACAGTATTAGTATGGGCAAGGATACGCCTTGCAAAGACAATGTGGCAAGTAAAACGCCGGATACTGCGCCTACGGCATTTTGGGAAATATCAAGCCCTCCCGTAAGCATAGCTATTGTAGCACCCGATGCTCTTATAATAACGATAGCGGATGCAAGCAGAATGTTCATAATATTATCTAATGATAAAAAGTACGGAGATGCAAAGCTTAATACAATAAAAATTATTATAAGCGCAATAATTAAGCTTAAATTATTGCCCATGCTCCCCAATCTTTCTTTCATGGTACGTGTGGTTACAGTTTCGTTGGTACTCATTGTTCTCCTCCTACAGCAATATGTAATATATCTTTTTGTGTAAAGTCCGATCTTAAAAATTCGCCCTTAATTTGCCCCTCTTTAAACACCAAAATTCTATCGGCAATACCAATAGTTTCGGGTAGCTCGGAGCTTACCATAATAACTGCAATTCCGTTACGGCACAGCTCCTCCATAAGTTTGTATATTTCGACTTTAGCGCCTACGTCTATACCTCTTGTGGGCTCGTTTAAAATTAGCACTTTAGGGTTTGTTAAAAGCCATTTTGCTATAACAATTTTTTGCTGATTACCGCCACTTAGGGAGTCTACTTGTACATTCATGTTTGGCGTCTTTACTTTAAGTTTGCCTATCCATTCGTTTACTACTTTGATTTCTTTTTTGGAATTTATTACAATGCCCCGTTTAAGGCTGTCTATATAGGTTGCGGTTGTATTGTATTTTACGCTGTGTATCAATACCAAACCCTCTTTTTTTCTATCGCTGGGTACATAGGCTATGCCCACTTTTTTTGCATTTATGGGGTTTTTAATTGTGATTTCTTTGCCTTCCAAAAAGACTTTTCCGCCGGTCATTTCTTTTTTGCCTATTAGGCCTTCCACAACCTCGCCTCTGCCCGAGCCGAGCAAGCCAAACAACCCCAGTATTTCACCCTTTTTAACTTCAAAACTGACATCTTTGGCTATTTCGCAATAAAGGTTTTCCACCTTTAATATCGTTTCGCCGATTTCCACACTCTCTTTTGGGTACATGTCTGCAATTTCTCTGCCTACCATGTGCTCCACAAGATTGTCCGTATCCGTTTCTTTAATATCTAAATATGCCACACGCTTTCCGTCCCTCATTACCTGTACTTTATGAGAAACCGCAAAAACCTCGTCTAATTTATGAGATATATATAGAATTGAAACCCCTTTGGAAGATAAATCTCTGATAAAAGCGTACAGCCGTTCTATTTCTGTTTCGCTAAGAGCAGATGTAGGCTCGTCCATAACAAGCACCTTTACATTTTTAGAAACCGCTCTTAATATTTCTATCATTTGTTTTTCGGCAACCGTAAGTGTCCCAACCAAAGTGAAGGGATCGTAATTTAGTTGAAATTTTTCCAGTAATTTTTTGGATTCTTCTTTGAGTTTTTTGTAGTCTACTAATTTTAGCGGGCCTTTAGTGGGCAAACTACCCATAAAAAGATTTTCCGCTATTGTCATGTCGTCTAAATAGTTTAGTTCTTGATAAATTATGGCAATTCCCATGTCTTGTCTGTCTTTTGGATTTTTATCCGGAGGTACGATATTACCGTCTAAGTAAATCTCGCCCTTATCGGCAAACAGTGCGCCGGATAATATCTTCATTAGGGTAGATTTTCCTGCGCCGTTTTCTCCTATTAAAGACAAAACCTCGCCCTCTCTTACCTCTAAATCCACGTTATCTAACGCCAAAACCCCGGGAAATTGCTTAGTTATTTGCTTCATTTGCAGTCTAAATTCACTAGTCATAGTTTTTCCCCCAATACTTGCGTAAAAGTCTGTATACACCCAAAAGCAAATTATTTGCTCTTTAATGCTCCACCTGCCAAACACTCGGATGTATGGTTAAATGAGTGCCACCACCTAAATGGCGACACTCATTTTAGTTAATTATTTATTTCCATGTTGACACATACTCGTTGTATGCTTTTTCGTAGTCGGGTACCATAGCACGTGTTACAAATTCGTGCTCCATTGTTATAAGTTTGCTTGGGTCTGTGTTTTTACCGGAGAATATATCCATTGCTAAAGGCACAATGTATTCGCCGTATCTTTCGGGATAATATCCTACAGAGCCAACCCAGCTTTCGCTGCCGCCTGCTTTAACTTGCTCTATAAATTGTGTAGATACGTTATGAGAAGCAAGTATAACATCGTCTGCTCTTCCTGCTGTTTCTGCTGCCGCTAAAACGCCTTGCATTGTTTCGTCGTTTACGGAAACTACGCCCACGCTTTTAACATCCGGATTTGCAGTCAACCAAGAAGTAAATTTGTCTTTACCGGCAATAGTGGTATCAGAACCGCCGCCACCTAAGTCTATCCACTCAATTTGGTCTTCTGCAAGCTCTATTCCGCTCTTTTTAAGTCCGTCTATTGCGCCACCCATTCTCTTTTTAACTTCGTCGCCGTTTTCCGAATTAAAGAAAAGCACTAATTTTTCTAATTTGCCGTCTTTATTAGCTTTAACATAGTCTGCAATAGCAATTCCGCAAAGCTCTCCTGCTTGTTGGTTGTTTGCACCCATAAACCAGGATCTGTCTGTGCCGTTACCGGAGAAATACTCTACGTCTATGCCGATAACACCCTTGCCACCTTTTTCTTTAACTATGTCTACAATGTTTCCGCCGATTTCCGCATTAACGTTAAAGTCAACGATTACGTTTGCACCCTGCATAAGCAATGTTTCGATTTTTGGCAAAATTTGCTCAGGGTCAAAGTTAGATACCGCATATAACAGCTCTACGTTGTTTTTAGCGGCTTGGTCTTTAATTCCGCCGTACACGTTATTAAAGAACTCTAAAGTTTCTGTTCCTGCGTTGTAGCCGATAATAAGTTTATCGCCACCCTCTGCCGGTGCTTCGGAAGCCGGAGCCTCGCTTGCCGGTGCCTCGCTTGCGGGTGCTTCGCTTGCCGGAGCCTCGGATGCAGGAGCCTCGCTCGCCGGTGCAGGTGCAGCCGGCGCACATGCCGCAAAAGTAAACAATGCTACTAATGCTACTACTACTAATACTGTGATTTTTTTCATTTTTTCCTCCTAAAATAGATTGGTATTTTTCCCTTAAATTATTTTAAGGAAATCTTTTAAGACGTTTTTTCATAAAACGTAATATATACTATTGTACTAATTGAAATTGCTATTAAGTTTATCGTTAAATTAATTATATTTCTTATTATTTAATTTGTCAATAGCTTTTTTAGGGCTTAAAAAATTTAACCTTAAACTTAAATCCAACATACTTTATGTTACACTTGTAGCGGTTTTGTTGCATATGTGTTGATGAGCACATTTGCCGGTAAATATTATTTTATATTAAGAAACACTCTTAGATTATCGGCTAATATTGTGTATTTTGCGTTACATAATTGTGTATTACGTATTATAAAATGTGTTTTTTGGCACACCAATAGAGCCTACATCTGCAACTATACTTTATACTTGCTTTATTGGTTGGAGGGCATGACACCCACTAACCAATAAAGTAATTAATGTATAATTGCTATTAAGCTTTAAAATAATATTTATTATGTATTAATCGGGAAGTAAATTACCCTCAAGCTGTTGGTTTAAATCGAATATTTTTTCGCACATTACAGGCTGCGCCGCAAACCAAGGGCATACCGTTTCGTCCCATTTTTTGCAAACGTCCGTCTCCCTAAGTTTTTTGTTGCAGTCCTCGTGGTTTAATTCGTCGGGTAATTCTAAGTAAATTATGGATTGATTTTTGTAAAAGTAAATTACTTCATTTACATAACCAACGGATTTTATTGCATCAAGCATCTCTCTCCATGGGTTTAAATGAATTTCTACGTATTCCTTTGCACTTTGCGCTTTTACTTCTATTACGCATAAATACTTTTTCATAGCTACCTCCGCCCTATTATTATTATTTTCTTTTAAGCAATATTTCTTTTTCGTATGCCAAAACCTCTTTTACCCATTCAAAACCGCTGGGCATATTGTTTTTCTCGCATACGTAATCCCAAACTGCACCAAAGGGCATTGTTTTAAGCTCCTCTGTTAGTGCAAGTCTTGAGGATTTATCCCCTTCTATCTCTAACTTTTTAAGGGTATCAATCGGCATAAGCAATGCCTCTAAAAGTGCTTTCTTAGTGTTGCGCACCCCTGTTACCCAAGCTACTATTCTGTTTATTGACGCATCAAAGTAATCTGTGGCAATAAATACTTTGGAAAGTAAATCGTTTTTAACCACCTCTCTCATAAGCGCACGGGTTTCATCGTCAAAAGCTACAACGTGGTCGCTGTCCCAACGGATTGGTCTTGAAACGTGGAGTA
>CAZVNZ010000034.1:0-6868 GCA_964628515.1 uncultured Christensenellaceae bacterium | reverse complement strand
GTGTCAATAGGCACTTCCTTTTCGCCGTCGTGTACCCAAATGTTGTTTACACATTTTTTGCCTAATTGCTCTCCCATATAATTAGCTATTTTTCTGCTTCTTTTTGTATGCTCTATCCAAAAATCTCTGATTTTTTTATCTTTGTTGGAAAGGGTGTATCCGTCCTCCCCTAACGGATGAGAAAAGGAAGTGGAGTTAAAATCAAGTCCTATGTTGTTTTCCTTTGCAAATGCAATCCAGTTGTTGAAATGCTCGGGCAAAACCTCGTCTCTGTCCACCTTTTTACCGCCTGTTTCCAAGTAGGATGCGTGCAGGCTGATTTTATTTTCGCCGGGTAAATAGGAAAGCATCTTTTTAATGTCTGCCCTTAATTCCTCGGGATTTCTTGCTCTTCCGGGGTGGTTACCCGTTGTTTGTATTCCTCCGCTTAAAGACGTAGTTATGTTTTCAAACCCCATAACGTCGTCCCCTTGCCAGCAGTGTATGGAAATCGGTGTTTGCTCCATAATTTTAATGGCGGCATCCACATCTACTCCTATTTGTGCATATGCGTGTTTTGCATATGTGTAGCCATTAGCTATACTCATTTTTCTCTCCTTTTTTTATGTTATTTTGTTGATTGTCTTAAAATAAGCTCGCAATTAATAAATTTTTTGCTTACCTCCCTAACTTTAGAGGGATGAGATATTTTATCCACCAGCATATCCACCGCACTTTGAGCAATTTCGTCAAGTTTTTGGTTTACTGTGGATAGTGTTGGTGTTACTATTGTTGCCCATTCTATATTATCGAAGCCAATTACCTCGATTTCCTCGGGAACTTGTATATTTTTATCCGCCATTGCTTTTATAGCACCTATTGCCATAGAATCCGCAACCGCAACTATTGCGGTGGGGCGTTCTTTTAATTTTAAAAGCTGTAAGGCAGATTTGTAGCCTTCCTCCGTGGAATACCCCGCTTCTACGATGTAATCCTTATTTAATGGTATTTTATTGTCTAAAAGTGCGTCCGTGTAGCCATAAAATCGCTTTTTACCTGCCTCGTATTTAGAGGATAAGCATGCTATTTTTTTATGCCCTTTGGCAATTAAATGATTAACCGCATTTTTTACCCCTGCATACCCGTTTACAACCACTTGAGAGATTTCTATTCCGTCTAAGGATTCGTCCATTAGTATAAAAGGTATGTTTTTGGAGATTGATGTATAAAAATCTATATGCTCCTTACTGTTGTTATATGTAAAAAACAAAATGCCGTCCGTTTTTCGCTGAAGTAGCCTGTTTATACACCCTTTTTCCCTTTCAAAATCTCCGGATGTGGGGCACATCATCATCATATAATCGTATTTTCTTAAAGACAGCTCTATTTCGTACATTATTTTGGTGTAAAAGGGGTTTTTAATGTCGGGAATAACCACTCCTACCGTGTACGTTTTATTTATACGCATACTTTGTGCCAGTACGTTTGGTGCAAAGTTTAAATCTTCCATTGCACTTTTTACTTTTTTTAAGGTATCCTCTTTTACCAATTCCGGATAGTTTAGCACCCTTGAAACTGTTGTTTTGGAAACCCCGGCACGTTTTGCCACATCGCTTATCGTCATTTTTATTACCTATATTTAGCCAATCTGTCTTGTTATGAAATCGATTTCAGTCCTAATATAGATAATAGCACCAATCAAGAGGGCTGTCAATAACTTTTTACTTAGTTATGGGGATATTTTTATATGGAATTGATTTCATCCGCCAAACTGTCCCACACCTTTGTTGCAAGCAACGTTTGCCCAAATACATTTAGATGCAACCCGTCCTCTATGGTAATATCCTCCGGCTTATGGGCTTTGTAGGTATCTCGCATATCAATCAAAGTGCATTTAAACTTAGACGCAAGGCTTTCTATAACCTTATTGTACGCACATAAATCTTCCTCGGTATACAAAATTTTAAAATCCGCTAAAGCAACATCTATTTTAGCCATAGAAAAGGGTGGTAGAGTGCAAATAAGTACCTTACTGCCCGCCTTTTTAAGTTGGTCTAAAATATAGGCTAAATTTCTTTCGTACTCTCTTTGAGAGGTGTGCATAATTCCCGAGCCGTCGTTGGTTCTGCGTACATCGTTTGTACCAATCATCACCACACAAATATTTGGCTTGGTGGGTATAATATTTATGGGCATTGCAGTAAGTACATCCCCCGATTTATAGCCGGAAATTGCCGTGTCGCATACCTTAATGTTGGGGTTTTGCGCCAAAATTGCCTTTATTATGTGCATATGGCTTTCCCTCTCGCTTGTAATGGAATCCCCAATGTATGTAATTGTAACCTCTTTATTTGTTTCTGCCTGTTTGGCACAATTTGCAACCACCTCTTTTGCGGCATTTTTTGTGCTTTCTTTAAAGCTGTTTAAAGCATTTTGCAATTCCTCCATACTGCCAAAGCCGTAGGTCTCCATTAAACGAACATCGCTATTTTCCACACCGATGTCTATGTATGCCTTGTGTAAGTTAAATTTCAAATTAAACGCAGTTTCAAACATATTTTTTACCTCACCTTTATTATTATTGTTGGTTTATATCCTCGTTTAATGCCTTTACCGCATTAAAATTTACCGTCAACTTCCCCTCAACCTCTGTATAAAAATCTTTTATATTTTCCTTTGTGATGATGGTAGTGGGAGTGTATAAATACTCTTTGTAGTCCTCTCCTTTTTTTATGCCTACTGCAACATCCACCAAAGTAGCGCCGATATACTCGGGAAAAACCGCAAGCTCCGCTATTACTTCCTCGCTGTTTAGTAGCATGTCTTCGCTTTTTTTGCCCAGCATTCCAAAGCCCACCGCCGAAATATTTAGAGCCCCTGCCTCTTTTAGACCTTCCACAGCCCCGTAAGTGCAATCATCATTAATACCAAAAACCGCATTAATGCCGTTGTTTTCTTGGTAGGAGGCAATCCCCTCCTCTTTTCCGCTTTCAAAGCTTGGCAAGCCTTGCACTTCCGCCCCAATATTTATGGGTTTTATGCTGTTGTACCCCTCTTTAAAGCCGTTAATTCTGTCTATGCACTCCTGCTGTTCCGGATAGCTTAAAAGTAGGAAGGTAGCCTGCGTACTTTGCTTGGCAAACCATTCTCCTGCCTTTTTGCCTGCATCCTTATTATCTATACCCACACACACCTGTGCACCCTCTACGTAAATTGTATCTGTAATTACAGGTACATTACGTGCTTTTGCCTCTTCCATAATTTCCGTTAGGGGTGTTTCGTCTATGGGGCTTATTACAAGCACATCTACCCCTTTTTCCAAAAAAGTTAGGGCAAAGGTAGTTTGTTTTTCTGCGTTTAACGATGAATCTCCGATTTCTATGTTTATTCCCACCTCGTCCGCTCGTTTTGCCGCACCTTGACTAACCTTTAAATCCCACTCGTACTGAGCAAAATTACACACGTACCCAACATACAATTTTTTAGGCGGAGCACAGGCTGTAAGCCAAATTATCGTTATAAAAACGATAAGCACAGGGGCTGTTATTTTTATTATTTTTTTCTTCATGTTATCCTTTTTTTAATACCTTTTATGTATTTTTGTATTGTAAAATTGCAAAGAAGTTGAAATCGATTTCATTTATGGTTAAAGTGTAGCACTTTGTTTGGTGGTTGTCAATAGGGGGGGTGTAAAGTTTTTGTGAAATATTGGATGGGTAAGTTGTGTCTATGGAAAGGTATTACGCCTCCAAACCAAGAAAATCTAAAACTACTATATATAATGTAGAAAAGCTCTCGCCGTTTTACCGACAAGAGCTTTTTTCTATCTATATTTTAGCGAGTGACTTCACGACTTTTCTATCAATAAATCCTCTTAAACAATTCCTCTAACTCACTAACCAATGGATAGCGAGGATTTGCGGTTGTGCATTGATCCTCGAAGGCTTTTTCCGCAAGCATAGCCACTTTTGACATATACTCCTTCTCGTTAATGCCACATTCCTGCACTTTTGAGGGGATATTTAGCTTTTTGTTTAAATCCTTAACGGCTGCAACCAAAGCATCTACTCCTTCCTTAGTGGTGTTAAACTGCAAACCTATTGCCTTTGCGATTTCCGCATATCTAACGTGAGCAATAAAGGACTCATATTTAGGGAACGCCACAAACTTTGTGGGTTTTTCCGCATTATATTCTATAACATAAGGGAGTATTATTGCGTTTGCTCTGCCGTGAGGAATATGAAACTCTCCCCCTAATTTATGCGCCATAGAGTGATTAATTCCTAAAAAGGCATTTGCAAATGCCATACCGGCCATGGTGGATGCGTTGTGCATCTTTTCTCTTGCTACCGCATTTTGTCCGTCTTTGTAGGCAAGGGGCAGATACTCAAATACCATTTGAATAGCTTTTAGGGCAAGTGCGTCCGTATAATCGGAGGCAAGCACGGAAACGTAAGCCTCTATTGCGTGGGTAAGCACGTCCATACCTGTGTCCGCTGTAATGCCTTTAGGAGCGGACATAACAAGTGTAGGGTCTATAATTGCAACGTCCGGTGTCAGCTCGTAATCCGCTAAAGGATATTTTGTGTTTGTACTTTTATCTGTGATAACGGCAAAAGAAGTAACCTCGCTACCTGTACCGCTTGTGGTGGGTATTGCCACCAATTTAGTCTTTTTGCCTAAATGAGGGAAGCGCACCACACGTTTTCTTATATCCATAAATTTAAGTGTAAGGTCTGCAAAGTTAATGTCCGGGCTTTCGTAAAACAGCCACATACCCTTTGCCGCATCAATAGCGCTACCGCCTCCAAGGGCAATTATAACGTCAGGTTTAAAATCCTTCATTGCGGCAACGCCACGCTCTAAGGTTTCTATGGACGGGTCGGGCTCAACCTCGGAGAAAATTTTCACCTGCACGTCGTTTGTGCGTTTTTCCAAATAATAGTTAATTTTATCCACATAACCAAGCTCCACCATAAAAGGGTCTGTTACTATCATCGCCCTTGTAATTCCGGGCATTGCGGTTAAATATTGAGTGGACTCCGCCTCAAAATAAATTTTATCGGGTATTTTAAACCATTGCATATTTGTTCTCCTTCCTGCAACCTTTTTTACGTTGATTAAATTGGTAGCACTTACGTTAGATGTTGTAGAATTGTGTCCGTAAGAGCCACAACCAAGGGTTAGGGAAGGTGTGTTGGAGTTGTAAATATCGCCTATTGCTCCTTGTGATGATGGTGCATTTACTATAAGTCTGCCCACTTTCATTGCTGCCGCATAAGCATCAACCACCGCTTTATCGTCGGTATGCAGTACCGCAGAGTGTCCTAAACCGCCAAACTCAAGTATTGCCGCCGCAGTTTTTATAGCCTCTTCGGTAGTATCTACCACATAATACGCCAGTACGGGAGACAGTTTTTCTCTTGAAAGGGGATATTTTTCCCCCACTCCATGCAGTTTTGCAATAAGTATCTTAGTTTTATCGGGTACTTTAATGCCTGCCAGCTTTGCAATTTCCGTTGCCGGCTTACCTACGATTTCTGCATTAACGCCGTGTTCTTTCATAATAGCGCCTTCAAGTTTTTTGGTTTGCTCTTCTGTTAGAAAGGCACAGCCGTTTTCCGTCATAAGCACCTCAAAAAATTGAGCTATGGATTTATCCACAATTACAGACTGCTCGGAAGCGCATATCATGCCGTTATCAAAGGTTTTGGACATAATAAGCTCGTTTACCGCACGTCGTAAATTTACCTTTTTGTTGATGTAGCAAGGTACATTTCCCGGGCCTACGCCAAGGGCAGGTTTGCCTGTGGAATAAGCGGCTTGCACCATTCCGCTACCGCCCGTTGCAAGTATAAGGGAAACCCCCTCGTTTTTCATAAGCTCGCCCGTTGCCGCAACGCTTGGGTTTTTAATCCATTGTA
The DNA here is from genome assembly GCA_964628515.1 of uncultured Christensenellaceae bacterium. Taxonomy (GTDB): domain Bacteria; phylum Bacillota; class Clostridia; order Christensenellales; family Christensenellaceae; genus CAZVNZ01. The sequence goes on along the minus strand of CAZVNZ010000034.1, from coordinate 965 downwards.
TACAGTTTTTGGGTGCTCCTGCCTCTATTGCCGCATCGTACAAAATTTTAGCCGCAAGTGCAGAGCAGTTTTGTGCGGAAGGATGAAAGGCAAAAATAACCGGATTTCTGGATTTTATGCAAATAAGTGCCTTAAACATCGTTGTGGAAGTTGGGTTGGTAACGGGAGTTAAGGCGGCAATAACGCCGGCAGGCTCTGCAACCTCTTCGTACTCCTCGTACTCGTTTTCGTTTATTACGCCTACTGTTTTTTCCTCTCTAATACTGTTGTACACGTACTCTGTGGCAAAGATGTTTTTAATAACTTTGTCCTCAAAAACACCCCTTTTGGTTTCGTCAATAGCGGCGTGAGCAAGCTCCATATGCGCCGCATTTCCGGCTTTTGCCATAGCACGCACAATTTTGTCCACCTGCTCCTGATTTAAACTCATAAACTCACTTAAGGCTTTTTTTGCCTTTCTTACAAGCTCGTCTGCCTCGCTGACCGTTGCTACGGGAGCTACCTTCTCTTCTTTTGCCATAATATTATGACCTCCAAATTTTATATAAATTTTTATTTCTTACTACTTTGTGAAATGTTTGTCAATCATTTCAAGTATAATGATATACTCTCCCTACACCTTTTACAAGGAAATTTTGATTTTTTTTGTGAACTTTTTGTTACTTTTATTTGTAATAAGGTAAATAGAGAAGAGTATCGCTCAAACAATAGAATTTAATCAGTTTATGTTAGTTTTTAACATTTTCTTTTTTATGGTGATGGTGATAAAAGGTAGTCTCGTGCCACAAAAAAACGCAACCCACAAAATGCGAGTTGCGAATTTGGTTTTCTTTTGCTTGCTTTTCTTTTTTCTAAAAGAAAAGTAAGAGAGCAGTAGTTATAATAATGATCAACGTAGTCTCGTGTCACAAAATAAACATCCCCCAGCATAGCTGGGGGTATTTCACATTACGCCTGTAAGGCGT
>CAZVNZ010000033.1:0-30948 GCA_964628515.1 uncultured Christensenellaceae bacterium | reverse complement strand
TTTTATACCAAAAGTTACTGCATAACTTTTGACAAAATGCTATGTAGCATCTAATTTATGTTAGACGCTTTGCGTCTTATAATAAGGAAGCTATATGTTCATTTTATACCAAAAGTTACTGCATAACTTTTGACAAAATGCTATGTAGCATCTAATGTATGTTAGACGCTTTGCGTCTTATAGTAAGGAAGCTATATGTTCATTTTATACCAAAAATTATTGCATAACTTTTGACAAAATGCTATACTAATATAGTACGCAATTTATTATAAAACAACCACCAAAATAACCAAACAGGAGAGAAAATTTGGGTAAAATAATAGCAATAGCAAATCAAAAAGGCGGTGTGGGGAAAACCACAACCGCAATAAATATTAGTGCTTGCACGGCACTTACAGGCAAAAAAGTGCTTTTAATAGATATAGACCCACAGGGCAACTCTACAAGCGGTCTTGGACTGCAACGTTTAGAGGTAGATAAATCCTCCTACGATGTACTGATTTCTAACGCATCCGCAAAAGAGGCGGTACTTCCCACCATGATAGACACGCTAAAGGTAATGCCGGCAAACATAAATTTAGTGGGAGCGGAGCTTGAGCTTGTATCTGTAATTGCAAGAGAAACGGTGCTAAAACGTGCTTTAGAAGAAATAAAAGAGGAGTACGACTACATATTTATGGACTGCCCACCTTCTCTTGGGCTGATTACCCTAAACGCACTAACGGCGGCAAATAAAATACTTGTGCCAATACAATGCGAATACTATGCTTTAGAGGGGCTGTCTCAACTAATGAACACGGTAAAATTAGTTAAGCAAAGCCTAAACCCAGGCTTAGAAGTGGAGGGGGTTGTGTTTACAATGTACGATGCACGCACAAATTTATCCTTGCAGGTGGTGGAAGAGGTGCGTAAATACTTTAAAAATAAGGTTTACCAAACGGTAATACCTCGCAATGTGCGCTTAGGGGAGGCGCCAAGCTACGGCTTGCCGGTGGTGCTCTACGACGATAAATGTATAGGCACAAAAGCCTACAAGGAGCTTGCAGAGGAATTTATGGTAAACAATAAGGGAGATTATTAATTATGAAACCGCAAAGAGGGTTAGGCAAAGGGCTAAATGCCTTAATTAGTGATGTTGATGTAGATAACGTAAGGGGTGTATCCGTATTGGAAGTGGATATTTTACTGATAGACAACGATGTAAACCAGCCACGAAAGAAGTTTGATGCAGAAAAACTAAAGGAGTTAAGCCAATCTATTGCGGTGCACGGAATAATGCAACCCTTAATAGTGGTTGAAAATAAAGACAGATACACAATAGTAGCAGGGGAGAGACGTTTTAGAGCGGCAAAAATGGCACAACTAAAGACTGTACCCGTCCTTGTAAAATCTCTATCCAAGCAGGATGCAAAAGAATTTGCATTAATAGAAAATATCCAAAGAGAGGACTTAAACGCAATAGAGCAAAGCACGGCACTAAAGGAATTAATGGAAGAGTTTGGCTTTACCCAAGAAGAAGTGGCAAAGCGAGTGGGGAAATCCAGAAGTGCCATAGCAAACTTAGTAAGACTGCAATACCTACCCGAGGAAATAAAAACTCTAATTGAGCAGGACAAACTAAGCGCAGGACATGCAAGAACACTACTTGCCTTAGACAGCAAAGAAAAGATGTTTAAAGCGGCAAGCGCAATTACATTAAGAGAATTATCCGTGCGCCAGACGGAAAAATATATTAAAGGGCTAATAACCCAAAAAGAGCAAAAATCCAAGGAAAAAAAGTACATACCAAAAGAGATACTCCAAGCACAAGAAGAGTTATCCGTTGCCCTTGAAACAAAGGTTAGTATTTTAGGAGACTTCAACAAAGGGAAAATCTCCATAGAGTATTACAATAAAGAGCAGTTAGAGCAAATTTACGATTTTATAACAAAAAACGCAAAATGATAATAACAAGCGCAAAGAGGGTAATGTAGCCAAATGCAAAGAGCATAACACAAAAAGCATAGAGAACAACACAAAACGTAAAGAAAGTAATACAACCAAAAACAACAGGAGACACACAATAATGTTAGAAATTCCCGAAAGCACAGTAATATCCTGCCAACTAAAAGCAGAATTAGTAGGCAAAACAATAACAAAAGTAATAGCAGGCAAAACCCCTCACGGCTTTGCCTTTTTTAGCGGCGACCCAAAAGACTACTCTCAAATGCTTACAGGACTAAAAATAGATGACGTGTATTCCTTAGCAGGCTTAGTGGAAATAAGTGCCGAAAACATGCGTATTTTATTTGGAGACGGCACAAACATTAGGTATACAACAAAAATTCCCGAAAAACACCAACTACATATAGAGTTTGACGACGGCAACAGTATAGTGTGTACAATACAAATGTACGGTGGCATATGGGCATTTGAAAAAGGTGAAAACCAAAACCCCTACTACCTTGTAACAAAAGAAAAACCCTCGGTATTTACACAAGAGTTTAGTATACAGCACTTCAAAAATCTAATAGCTGAGGGAGAAAAAAGCCTCTCGCTAAAAGGCTTGCTTGCCACCAAACAACGTTTGCCCGGTCTTGGCAACGGCTGTTTGCAAGATATACTGTTTAATGCCGGTATGCATCCTAAAAAGAAGGTAAATACACTAACGGACGCACAAACAGAAATACTTTATAACAGTACAATTTCCACCTTAAAAGAAATGACGGCACAAGGTGGAAGGGATACGGAAAAGAATATATACGGTAAACAAGGTGGCTACTCCACCATACTAAGTGCAAAAACCCACTCAAACCCCTGCCCAAAATGCAACGGTGGCATTGTAAAACAGGCATATATGGGGGGCAATGTGTATTTTTGCCCCGCCTGCCAAAGTATGTAGCACTTTAAACTTCCATGCCTTAGGGATGCTCCCACCAATATAAAAGCTCCCACAAAAGTATGTAATATTAAGCACACTGCTACGCCTTGGTAATTTTCCGCTTATATACCCACATTGCAAGTAAAAAGGCAACAACCAAAATACCCACGCACCACAAAACCGCATACCAAACGTCCGCACTTACAGCCTCTCCATTCAGTAAAGAGCGTATACCATCAACAATAAAAGTAACAGGTTGATTTTCCGCAAACACCCTTAAAGCATAAGGCATAGTTTCGGTTGGCACAAAAGCGGAGCTTACAAAGGGCAAAAACATAATGGGGTAAGAATACGCCCCTGCGCCGTCAGCGGTTTTAGCACCAAGCCCGGCAATTAAAGCAATCCATGTTAAACATAAGGTAAATAAAGCAAGTATGCCCACCACACAAAACCATTCCAAAATATTTGCCCGAGGCTTAAAGCCCATAAAAAGCGCAATAATCACAATAATAAGCAAAGAAATTCCCGTAGACACCACAGAAGTAAGCACATGCCCCCACAAAGGCGAGGAAGGGGCTATGGGCATGGAATTAAATCTATCAAAAATCCCCTTGGTTTTGTCCATAAACAACCTGTATGCGGTGTAGGAACTTGCGGTGGCAATAGCCATAAGCAAAATGCCCGGAAGTAAATAATTTACGTAATTGTCGCTACCCGTGTTAATGGCGCCCCCCAGCACATACACAAACAAAAGCATGATTGCAATGGGCATAATTGTAACGGTGATGATGGTGTCCACGCTACGAGTTATGTGGCGGATAGTCCGTCCAAACATAACCCCGACTTCTCTAAAAAAATGGGTTTTACTGCCTTCCATTACCTCTCCTCCTTTTTCTTTGGTGATGATGATGATACATCTACATTGTTATCATTTATAGTCTTGTTTTTGCTGTCCATTTGGTTTTGCGGGTTAGCGCTATGCCCTTCGGTAATTGCAAAATACACTTCTTCTAAAGTGGGTTGCTTTTCCACATACTCAATTTTAGGCTTAGGCAACAACTTTTTAAGCTCGCTTAAACTGTCGTTTACAATTATTACGCCTTCGTGCAAAATTGCAATTCTGTCTGCAAGTTGTTCTGCCTCCTCCAAATATTGAGTGGTTAAAAATATGGTAGTACCCCCACGCACAAGCCCTGCAATTACATCCCAAACCTCTTTTCTTGCTTTTGGGTCAAGCCCCGTTGTAGGCTCGTCCAAAAATATTATGGAAGGTGTGCCAATAAGGCTCAAAGCAAGGTCTAATCTGCGTGTCATTCCGCCCGAGTAGGTAGCGGTTCTTTTATCCGCCGCTTTTGTCAATCCAAACTTTTCGAGTAAACTCTCCGCCACCTCTTTTGGATTTTTTACATTGCGCAATTTTCCTATCATAATTAGGTTTTCTCTACCTGTTAAAACTTCGTCCACCGCACAAAATTGCCCTGTTAAACTTATGCTTTTACGCACTTCTAACGCGCTTTTTTGCACGTCGTAGCCGTTTACAAAGCACTCCCCTCCGTCTTTTTTAAGCAGAGTGCTTAGTATACGTACGGTGGTAGTTTTACCGCAACCGTTCTCCCCAAGGAGCGCAAACACACTCCCCTTTTCTACCTCAAAAGTTACATTCTTTAATACAGGTAGATTCTTGTAAGCTTTTTTAAGCCCCTCTACCTTAATAACCAAATTATTCATATTTTGCTGTGCGCTACAATAAATGTAGGCACAAACCTCCTTTTAGGTATTTGCGTTTTTGCCAACATAGCATGGGTAATATTAGAGTATTACCTTATATTACGGTTATTTTACTTACATCTACCCCCATGCCTTTAAGTGCGTTGTAGGTAAGTTTGTCCATAACCGCACCTTCAAAATCTATGGATTTAATGCCCCTGTAATACTTATTAAATATTGTAGGGGGCGGTGTAAAGGACACATTTAAAAAGGTAGAACCTCTAAAAGAAGCATTATCCAAAGCCACTTTAGAAAACTTCATATTTTTAAATGTCTGATTTTCCAGCTTTAGCCCACGTAAATCCCCATAATTAAAGTTTACTCCGTCAAATACGCAGTTTTCAAACACCGCATCCGTAAGTTGCGTCATAGATAAATTAACATCCACTAACTGCACATCCTTAAAAACCGCCTTTGATAAATCAGATTTTGAAAAACTTGTACGTACAAGTTTGGTGCGGTTAAACTTAGAGCCACACAAATTAACCACGGTTAAAACGCAATCGGTTAAGTTTGCATCATCAAAATTTGCATTGCTTACATCACTGCTTTTAAAGGAGCTTCCGCTTAAATCCGCATTGGAAAAATCTGCATCCGCCAAATTGCTTGCCTCAAATTTTCCGCTGCTAACCTTAGTTTTGGCAAAATCGCTGCCTTGTAAATCCTTTGCGGAAAAATTAACCACAAGCTGTCTTTCCAGCGTTCCCGAAAGGTTGGCAATGTCTAAAACTGTCTGCTCTATATCTCCAATACTGTCTATTGTTTGGGCAAAAGCGGTAGTGTCGTCCATGCCCTGCCCTTTTAAATCCATATATCGCTCCTGCAAATCTTGGCGTAAATCCTCTTTTAGCTCAAAAACACTTTTAACGCCGTTATAAGCGGAAAAAACATCTTCTAAATACTCGTTTATTTTGTCTTTCATACCTGTCTCCTATAATAAATTTTCCAATATGCGCTTAGAATATTCCCAATTACTTTTATTGTGAGCATAAGTCTCCCTGCCCTTTTTAGTAATTTTAAAATATTTGCGCCTACCCCCTTGAGATTCGTCTCCCCAGTACCACTCAATATCCCCCTCCGTCTCAAGACGCTTTACCGCAGAGTACATGGTAGCCTCTTTAAGCTCGTACTCCCCGTTAGACCTTATTGCAATCAGCTTTACAAGCTGGTAGCCGTACCTGTCCTCCTCGCTTAGCAAACGCAATATCATAGTATCCGTATGCCCTCTTAGCAAATCCGAGGTAATTTTATTTTCGCTCATACCTTCACCTCCTAAAGCTATTATAACTCACATTACTATGTCTGTCAATGTAATATTTATATCGGTGTAGTATGCGTGTCAAAACCGGTGTGCACACACAAGTTAAACCGCTCTGCAAGTTTTAAGCAATCATCACAAAAAAGACAAAAAAAAAGCCTTATTGCAGTTTAGCAATAAAGCCTTTTAGTTAATTATCACAATATTAAACCTCACATTATCTCGACTTTTTGTCGTAGTAGCGGTCGTAACCGTAGGTATACACTCGGTTATTTTCAATTATGATTGCTTTTTCTATGTTGTCCTTTTTAGAAAGCTCAAACAATCTTTCCACGCCGGACTTACCTGTGCATTTAGCATTGCCTTTCATAGTGCTACCTCCTTTTTTTGTAGTTATAAAGCATTTTTCAAGTACAAACCGGATCCGGCGCAACCCGTACTTTACTTTATGCCCTATATTATTTATAACCGATTTTAAAAAAAATAAACATTTCTTTTATCGGTGATGTTATTATACCATAAGTTTTAACATAATGTGTAAGCAATTTGTAAATTTTTGTAAGGATGTAGATAAAAAAATATTTGACACCCACCCAAAAATATACTATGATAAATACAATTAACCTCGTCAAACAAAGGGGCGCAAGCTCACTTTTTTGAAATAATAATTATATAGGAAAAACAGCTACTCCATTTCTTAGCGTTTTTCCCGAAAAAAAAAGGAGGAAATTCCGTGTGCTCGCGGTATGGCATTGTGGAGACGTGTCATAAAGCAGTGTTATTAACTGCAAGTGCTGATTTGCGGAGGCAGACAGTACAGAGCGAAGAAGAATGGCAAGTGTAACACTCAAAAATGTAAAGAAGGTGTACGACAAAAACGTAACGGCTGTACATGATTTCAACTTAGAAATTACAGACAAAGAATTTGTTGTATTCGTAGGACCGTCAGGTTGCGGTAAATCCACTACTCTGCGTATGATTGCAGGGCTTGAAGATATTACCGAAGGCGAATGTTTTATTGGCGATAAGCTGGTAAACGACGTTCCCCCCAAAGACAGAGATATTGCAATGGTTTTCCAAAACTATGCGCTTTATCCTCATATGACAGTCTACGAAAATATGGCGTTTTCCCTAAAGCTGAAAAAGAAACCTAAGGACGAAATCGACAAGCTGGTAAAAGAGGCGGCGGAGATACTGGATATTACCGAATATCTTCCAAGAAAGCCAAAAGCACTCTCCGGCGGACAACGTCAACGTGTGGCTATTGGTAGAGCCATTGTCAGACATCCCCAAGTTTTTTTAATGGACGAGCCTCTCTCTAACTTAGACGCAAAGCTAAGAAATCAAATGAGGGCGGAAATCATTAAATTAAGAGAGCGTGTAAACACAACATTCATCTATGTTACCCACGACCAAACAGAAGCTATGACATTAGGGGACAGAATAGTAGTCATGAAAGACGGCTATATTATGCAAATAGGTACACCAAGCGATGTATTTAATTGCCCCCAAAACGTTTTTGTTGCAGGGTTTATCGGCACACCACAAATTAATTTCTTTGATGGAAAACTTGTTGCTAACGAGGATAAATATGCTATTGAGTTATTTGGCAAAACCTTTAAATTATCCTTAGACAAACAGCAAGTATTAGGTGCAAACCACGAAAAACCTCAAGATGTTATTTGCGGTATACGTCCGGAAAACATTTCCGTAGTGGACGAAAGCGACCCTAACGCAATTCCTGCACAAATAGAAGTTTCCGAGATGATGGGTAGCGAGGTATTTGTACATATCAAAATCGGGGAATTCCCCGCAACGGTAAAAATATCCAACACGGATAGCATTAACCAATACGAATTTGATATGAAAAATACCAAAAAAATATTTGTTACATTTAACGAATACAAAATTCATGTATTCAACAAAGAAGAAAAAAATATCGGCATAAAATAAATGTAATAAATGCACTAAAAACCTTAGAGCCGTTAGGTTTAACGGCTCTTTAATATGTTCTTAAAAGTAACAATATAGGATATTCTTTTTGTGGTACTGTTTGTTGGGTTGGTTATTTTGCGTTGCATTTTTAGCGGTTAATGTACAACATAGCGCACGCACCGCCCACAGCTTTGGTAAAAATAATAATCGGGTCTACGCCTTCCCCACACAACCAAAATAATACTCACAAACCTCCATATGCTCCTCCACCTCCGCTAACTGCGCAACAACATCATAAGCGCCCACGTAGCAAGAGTTTGCCGCATAAATTATGGTTTGGTTTATAATATTAACCTTTTTGGCATAATTTTTACCCAGCGTTTCAAGTATAATATCAAAGTTTTTTAGGGTTAGGGTCTCAATAATATCTAAGCAAATACCCTTTTTATACTCCACATCGTTATGGGGGCAGACGTTTTGGCATTGCTCGCAACCCATTATTTGATATAACATTGGTTTAACATCTCCGTCAATTAAAGGACGGGTAATTTGCTTGCGCAAACATTTTTCTGCGTTAAAACCCTCTTTACTAAGAGCCCCCGTTTTACATACCTTTATACAGTTGTTGCACATACTGCAGGGCTTGCTTTCTAAAATCTCCGCATTTGCCAGGTCTAAATTGGTTTTTATTGCCTGTATATTTGTATACGAGCCAAACTCCTCATGGATATACAAGGTGTTTTTGCCTAAATATCCACCTGTGTGGCTTGCAAGTGCTTTAATGTTATGCTCTTTGTAAAATTCTGCCGTGTATCCTTTAGATGTTAAATATTCGATTACCTCCGTTGCCCTTTCGTGCCCCTTTTGAGATACTCCGTAATAGTTAGAAATATTGATTTTTCCGTGGGGGGCATCTATACAAGGCTTGTAGGCGGTAAAAAGCAAAATAACGGTGTAGTCCTCTTGCTTTGTATATCTAATATCATCAAAATTAAAATTTTTTCCTAATATACTCTTTTCCATACAAAAACTATAATTTATATGCTTGCATTTGTCAAGAATTAGTTATATAGCATCTTGATTTGCATCTTGATTTATGTTAGACGCTTTGCGTCTTATAATAAGGTAGCTATATGTACATTTTATACCAAAAGTTATTGCATAACTTTTGACAAAATGCTATATTATATATGTGGTATGTGTAGCTTTCAGATGTAAGAAGCTATAAATCAAAAAGCTACGAATTATTAGAATTGAGGTCAGTATGAAAAAAATCCTATCCACGGCATTAATATTACTTCTAACGGCAACGCTCCTTGTGGCTTGCGGTGCTAAAAGTATCCCCATAGGAGACGTGTATTCTTTAGAATCGGCAAAAAAAGAAAGCTCTTTTTTAGATACAACTGCTACCGAAGGCAACGTCCTTGTGGTATTGCAAATCATCACCCCTAAAGCAAATATAGATAAACTGCAAACGGACTTTTTTTCGCCAACAGAGCAAAAAGCACAAATTACTGACGGCGCAAATACTGCAGAATGTTCTTCCTTAATACTTACGCAAAAAGGGGAGGATATTGCTGCGGCACTAATTTTTGAAGTGCCCCAAGCCTTCGATTTTTCTAAACAAACTACATTAAACGCAACCAATATTTCACCCGTAATGTTTAATGTAAAGTAAGGGGTTTGCTTTGGCTATAATCAAAAAAATATTATTTAAGTTAAGACCGGCACAAATATTGGCGTTAGGCTTTGGCAGTATAATTTTAATAGGTACTCTGCTACTGACATTGCCGGCATCTGTAACTACCCATGCACCGCTTACCTTTTTACAGGCGCTTTTTACCGCTACCTCCGCCGTGTGCGTTACTGGACTTAGTATAATAGAAATCGGGCTTGTACTATCCCCCTTTGGGCAGATGGTACTTCTTATTTTAATACAGCTTGGAGGCATAGGCGTTATGACGGCAGCCTCTATGATATATATGGTTATGGGCAGAAAAATATCTTTGCGCAGTCGCCTATTAATAAGAGACTCTCTAAGCGAGGACAACCTTCAAGGTGTGGTTAGAATGACACGCAACGTAATGATTGTTACAATTACTTGCGAAACGGTGGGAGCTCTCCTTCTTGCAATTAGATTTATACCCATGCTTGGAGTGGGCAAGGGCATTTATTTTTCAGTGTTTCACTCAATATCCGCCTTTTGTAACGCAGGGTTTGATGTTTTTGGCAACGGCAACTCCCTTGTTAATTACGCAAACGACCCTATAATCTGCATAACCGTAATGTTGCTTATTATATTTGGCGGTCTTGGATTTTTTGTGGTGGTGGAGCTTTACAAAAAAACTAAGCTAGGCAAAAAATACCATTTATCTCTAAACGCAAAAATAGTTATAATTGTAACCTCTATACTTATTTTTGCCGGCTTTGGTTTGTTTTTGGCAATAGAGGCGCAAAACCCAAAAACCTTAGGCAATCCCAATATGCCCTGGGGGGAGAAAATCCTAAATGCCTTCTTCCAATCGGTAACTCCACGTACCGCAGGGTTTGCCACCATTCCACAGCAGGATTTACTGCCGGCATCCAAAACACTCACCACCATATATATGTTTATAGGCGCATCCCCCGTGGGCACGGGTGGCGGTGTAAAAACAACCACCCTTGCAATACTCATACTGTTTGTGCTTTCAATAGTAAGGGGCAAGCAGGATGTAGAGCTTATGAAGCGCAGAATTAACCACCACACCATACTTAGAGCCATTGCCTTTTTTACCTTAGCGGTGGCATTTGTTTGTACAATTATTACGGTGATGGTGATAATAGAGCATGGCATAATCCCCACAGGAGACATTGTGTTTGAGACGGTGTCCGCCTTTGGCACGGTGGGGCTTTCCACAGGAGTAACCGCAACCTTAGCGGATGCTAGCAAGGTTTTGCTTATTATAACTATGTTTGCAGGCAGGGTGGGGCTACTTACACTTTCTTTTGCGCTTGCAAACAGAATATCTACCGCAAGCTCTAAAATACGCTACCCCGAGGGCAAAATAATTATCGGATAGGAAGGAATTTAAAAATATATGAAGAAACAGTATGCAGTAATAGGACTTGGGCGGTTTGGCTCGAGTGTTACAAGAACGTTGGTAGAGCAAGGCGCAGAGGTGCTTGCCATAGATAATAACGAGGATAAAGTAAGTGAGGCGTTAGACTACGCAACCCACGCAGTACAAGCGGATGCCACGGACGAGCATGCACTTATGGCGCTTGGTATACGTAACTTCGATGTGGTGTGTGTGTGCATGGGAGAGATACAATCAAGCATTATGATTGCCCTACTTTGTATAGAACAAGGTGTAGCCGAAGTGCTTGTAAAAGCAAGAAGCGAAAAGCACGCAAAGGTGTTGCAAAAAATAGGGGTAAATAAAATAGTTTTCCCCGAAAGAGATACAGGCATACGAGTTGCTCACAACCTAATTTCTTCAAATATTATAGATTTTATAGAGCTTTCCGAAGACTACGGCATAGCCGAGCTGGAGGTAGAGGAGTCATGGATAGGCAAAAGCATAATAGAGCTTGATTTTAGACGGGAGTACGGCCTAAATATAGTTGCAATAAAGCACGACGAAAACAACATAAACGTAAACCCCATAGCAACGGACAGATTAGACTACAACGATGCCCTAATAGTAATAGGCAGCGAGGAACACATAAGCCGTGTACAAAGCCTTGTAAAAAGCTCTAAGGGTAAGGCTCAGCCAAAGCCCACTATGTTTAAGGCTCAACTAAAAAAGGAAAAATAGCCTTGTATAAGCACAATAATAATTATAAAGGGTAGTACGTACTTAAGGTAAGGCTTGGTTTTTGCGGGAAACATAATCCCCTTACCCGTGTTTGCCTCAAGTAAAAAGTTATCGTATCCCCAACCGTATTTGGAAACGCAAAAGAGCAAGTACACCAATGCGCCTGCCGGAAGTAAATTGTTGCTAAGTATAAAATCCTCTAAATCCAGTATATTTGTACCCTCGCCAAAGGGGGTAAACCCTGCCCACAAATTAAAGCCCAAAATACAAGGAATTGCAAGTACCGCCATTATACCCATATTTATAAAGGCGGATTTTTTTCTGCTCCAGTTAAACACATCCATACCGAAGGAAATTATATTTTCAAACACCGCAATTACGGTGGTTAGTGCCGCAAAGCTCATAAATATAAAGAATAATACCCCCCAAGCCTGTCCGCCCTGCATTGCGTTAAATACGTTAGGCAGAGTAACAAATATTAGTCCGGGGCCGGCGCCCGGGTTTATGCCAAAGGCAAAACAAGCCGGAAAAATAATAAGCCCTGACAGTACAGCCACCAGTAAATCCAGTAGGGTAATGCTTACAGACTCCCCTGTAAGCCGTCTTTCTTTGTTGATGTAACTGCCAAAAATAGCCATACTGCCAATGCCTATGCTTAAGGTAAAAAAGGCTTGCCCCAATGCCGCAAATATAGTTTGGGAAATTCCGTTTTCCACCACCTTAGAAAAATCCGGCAACAAGAAAAACTGCAAGCCTTCCATAGCACCCTCTAAAGTCAGGGCACGTATTACAAGGATAATCATAACGGCAAGCAAGCTTGTCATCATAAACTTTGTGGCTTTCTCCACCCCTTTTTTTAAGCCTATGGCACACAGTAAAAACCCCACTACCGTAACCACTATCATCCAAAAAATTTGAGGCAGAGGGCTTGCTACCATACTGCCAAACACACCTTCTACCTGTGTTGCGTTAAGCCCTACAAACTCGCCCGAAATCATCTTAATCAAATAGGCAAGCATCCAACCTGCAATGGTGGTGTAAAACATCATAAGCAAATAGTTGCCAAACACCGAAACGTACCCGTGTATATGCCATTTTGTGCCTTTTGGCTCTAAAACATTAAAAGAACGTGCCACACTTTGTTTGCTTGCTCTGCCTACGGAAAACTCCATAATCATAATGGGCAACCCTAATAAAAACAAAAAAATTAAATAAATAATGATAAATGCCGCTCCGCCGTAAAGCCCTGTAATATAAGGAAAACGCCATACATTGCCTAAGCCTATGGCACATCCTGCAGAAATTAAAATGAATCCCATTCGGGAGCCGAAAGTTTCTCTTTTATTCATATTTTCACCCTAACATTATTTATTGTAAAACTTTTATACATCCAAAATGCACCTCCATAGAGTTGCTTTTTAATATATATAAAGTTTTTACGCTGTTTTAAACATTTGCTAATTTGTTAAGCATTTATATGCTTCGTTCTCTTCCATGGGCTTTGCGTAATAAAAGCCTTGAATAAGGGTACAACCGCAATCTCTGACAAACTCGTCCTGCGCCTTATTTTCAACCCCTTCTACTATAACACGTAAGCCTATTTGTGTAAATGCCTTAATTAAATGTCTAAGCAAACTTGCCATTTTGGGGTCAGATATTGCGCTCCAAACCAAACTTTTATCCATCTTTACAAAATCGAAGGGTAGCCCCACAAAATAAGATATGTTGGAAAAACCCGTGCCAAAATCGTCTAAGGCAAATTTTATGTCCCTGTCCGAGAGGGTAAAAATGGTGTCCTTTAATGTGTCGTAAGAAATTGCAAAGGCAGACTCGGTAAGCTCTAATTTAATCATACTGTGGGGGATGTTGTGCTTGTCTATAATTTGTATTATCCGCTTTGCCAAATCCGTTTGCATAAACTGTATTACCGAAACGTTTACGGAAATACAATCTATCTTTTTGCCCTCGTCCAGTATCCTTCTTAAAAAAATGCACACACGTTCCAAAACTATATAGCCTATGTCTATAATAAGTCCGCTTTCTTCCGCTATGGGTATAAAATCGTTAGGGGGTATAAGCTCCCCTGTGTTTTTGTCCACCAAACGCACGAGTGCTTCCGCCGTTGTAAATTTTTCCGATTGCAAGGAATACATGGGTTGGTAGTACACCACAAAGTTGCTGTCCGTTTTTTTGTCCGTCTCCTCTTTTAGCAGTTGGAGTATGTAGTGCTTATGCTCTATGTTTTTTAGCATGGCGTTGTCGCATTTTTCTAATGATGATGTTGGCTTGTGCTTGCTTAAAGAGGCGCCGTATTCCAATACGGAAATAATATCCTCCGCCACAGGTTTAAACTCCCAGCAATTAGCGTAAGCAATTCCAACACGTATTTTTATGCTGTACTCCCCTACCAACCAAGTGTTTTTAAATTTTTGGGCAAGGCTGTTTAAAATGGCTACTGTATCCTCTTCCTTCTTATTTAGCAGTAAGGCAAGTTTTGCGCCGTTGCTCCTAAAAACATTTTTGTATCCCACCGCATTTTTAAGAACGTCTGCAATTTGCAGCAGTAGCTCGTCCCCTGTTTTAGAGCCGAATTTTTCGTTAATATACTTAAAATCCGCAGGGGCTATTATTACCGCAACAAAGGCATCTTGCCTGTACAGCTTATATTTTAGTAGGTTTAAAAAGATTTGCCGGTTAGAAAGCATGGTTAGGGAGTCTATGCCCTTTTGCTTGTTTTGCAGGTACAAATACAGTATTAAAGCAGGAATAGCCGCCCCCAAACCGGATAAGGTGTACTGAGGTATAAGCATTTGCAAGCCCACAATACCCACTCCCACAAGAGGAAAAACAAAGAGCACATTACGCTCGTAGCCTAACAGCCTTTTATGATTAACCGCCGTTATAATAACGGTAGCCATGCCGTATAAATAGGCAACAACATAGGTTAGGAAGTTGTACCCTCCCCTTATGTACTCACCGTTGTAGGTGTAAATTACGCTTGGGAATACAAGCACCGTAAAGGCATAAATAAAATAAACGGACATAGAAAGTAAAAAGGCTTTTTTAACACCGGATTTTGTAAGAGGGAATATTACGCAAATTACATACAAATAGTAAATAACCGTCATAAAAGGGGTAAATAGGTAGTATATTGTGGTGATGATATTGGTAAGCAGTATAAAACTGCCGGTACTTATTAGTATGGTAGAAATGATATTAGAGGTTATGGCAATACTAAATACAACCAAGCACCATCTAAAAAGTCTGTTTTTTAGGGTGGGTATCATATTTGCATCGTTTGAGTATATCAATAAAATAAAAACAATAAGAGCGGCGATTATCTCCGCCTCTATGTGCCATACGCCTATCAATACTGTAACCCCTTAATAGCTTATGCGTCCTATTACTAAACCCAACCCTGTATTATTTTTATATATTTATATTATGCGTTTTATACGTTGCTTATGTAGTTGCAATAAGCGGCAAAGGCAATGCCCGGCTCTTCTAAAGATAAATCCCATCTCTTTAGCCATTCTAAAGAATAGTAGCCATCAAAGCCTGTTTTGTTTAGCTCTGCTATACATTTTTCCACGGGTATATCCCCGTTGCCTACCATGGTGTATTTAAGCTGACCGTCTTTTATTACGGAGTCTTTAATATGCACATGGCGAATTAAATCCCCTAAAATACCCACGGTGTAGTCTGCACTTTCGTCAAAATATCTGTAAGGGTGATGAATATCCCACAGCACACCTACGTTTTGCTCTCCAACAGACTCTATAAGCTCCAGCATTTTTTTGGAGTTTGCAAAAAAGCCGTTGGTTTCTATAAGTACATCTACCTTTTTATCCCCTGCGTACACCGCCGCCTCTTTTATTTGCTTTGCAACAAAGGCAAGGTCTATATCTCCGCCTTGAATAGGGCCGTAATCTGCAAGTAATCTAACGTATTTTATGCCCATAAGAGATGCCGTGTCTATATATTCCTTTGCGCTTTTTAGTGTTGCTTGCGCCAAATTTTTATCGTGCATATAGCAAGCGGAGGTAAGGCAGGCTATGGTTAGTTGTTTTTTTGCAAGTAAATCTTTGGTTGCTTGTGCTTTTTCCTTTGTAAATTGAGGAATACGGGGAGCATCCAACTCGTTTTGCACTCCTCTTATTTCTACTCCGTTATATCCCAAATCGCAAGCTGTGGAAATAATATCCGAGAAGGACCACTCCGGACAGCCTAATGTGGAAAAAGAAATCTTCATTGTTATTACCTCGTTTTGTTAATTATTGGTTTGCGTACCTGTTTTGGTATACCTTTTAAGTATATCATAATATAGCATTTTGTCAAAAGTTATGTATCGGCTTTTGGTATAAATGGGTTAAACCAAACGTATTACCGCCCTTTTTAAAGCTAAATCTCGGAAAACTCCCCAAGTGCCCTTTTAAACTCCTGCATACATATATTTACAGGCTCTCCCGTTTCTAACCTTACATTTGCTATTTTTAACAGCTCTAAGGGGTAGTCTGTACCGCCGGCACTTAAAAAACTGATGTAGTTTTTAACCGCATCCTTTTTGCCGTTTAAAATATCCGTTGCAATTTGCACCGCACAGGAAAAACCGGTTGCGTATTTATACACGTAAAAGGCATTATAAAAATGGGGTATCCTTGCCCATTCGTAGGTAATGGTGTTGTCTGAGGTTACGTCCTTGCCGTAGTATTTTGCGTTTAGACTGCCGTACATTTCGCACAAAAGCTCTTTTGTAAGGGGGGTGCCCTCCTCCCAGGTTGCGTGGGTCTTTTGCTCAAACTCCGCAAACATGGTTTGCCTGTGTACCGTTGTTCTAAATTGGTCTAAGTAGTGGTTTAGTATGTATTTTTTTTGTGCCTTGTCTTTTATGGTGTTAAGTAAATAATGGGTAAGGAGTATTTCGTTTACCGTTGATGCTACCTCTGCCACAAAAATGGTGTACCCTGCCTTTGCCTCGCAGTTGCTTTTGTTGGAAAAATAAGTGTGCATGGCATGCCCAAGCTCGTGGGCTATGGTAAACACGCTGTCTAAATCCTCTCTGTGATTTAACAGCACATAGGGGTGTACGCCGTAAACTCCCCAAGAGTATGCACCCGAAGTTTTTGCCTTAGTTTCGTAAACGTCTATCCAGCCGTCCTTTCTTGAGGCTTTAAGCAGGCTTGTGTATTCGCTCCCAAGCACGCAAAGCCCCTCCGTTACCATATCCATGGCTTTATCGTAGGGGTATTTTGCATCCACACCAAAAACAAGGGGGGTGTAAATATCGTACATGGCTAACTTGTTTAAATTTAGCTTTTCCTTTCTTATATTTAGATACTCGTACATGGTATCCAAATTTTTATGAACTGTTTTAATTAGGTTATTATAAAGGCTCTCGGGTACGTTATCGGAAAAAAGTGCTTTTGTTATTGCACTTTTGTATTTACGTGCCTTTGCATAAAAGCAGTCCTTTTTTACGCTTGCAAAATAGGTGGTGGCAATGGTGTTTGCATGGCTTTTAAACGCCTTGTAAAAGGTGTTGTAGGCTCGTTTTCTAACCTCTCTGTTTTCGTTTTGCATTTGCACAATGTAGCTACCGTGGGTTAAATTTACCCTTGCGCCCTTTTCGTCCTTTATACTGCCAAACACTAAATCTGCGTTGTTTAGCATATTAAAAACATCTTTGGGTGCAGAAGAAATCTCCGCACTCATAGACATCAGTTTTTCTTCCTTTGCGCTAAGCACGTGTTTTTTGCCCCTTATTAAATGCCTTAGCATAAAATCGTACTCCTGCAAGCCTTTTTCTTTTGCAATGTATTCCTCTATGGTTTCGCTTTTTAAAGTGAGTAGCATAGGGCTTACAAAGGATAACGCTCCCGATAGCTTTATATTACAAGCCATGGCTCTTTCCGCCATTTCTTGAGATTTGGCAATGGTGTTGTCCTCGTCCTTACGCATACGTGCGTACACGTATAGGTTAGAGGCAATATGCTCCATTTCCTCCATCTGCTTTAAGCATTGGTATAAATCCTTACCGCTTTTGGTAAGTTTTTCTTTTATTTGGGGAATTTGCTTGGTAAGTTCTTCTAACTTTATAAAATCCTGCTCGAAATCTTTATCGGTTTTATAAATATCCTCTAACTTCCATTTATATTTTGGGTTTATTTTTGCTCTTTCTTCCATAGTTTACCTCTTTAGTCATCCGCTTATTTGGTAATTACGCCTCTGCCTAACATATACACCTGTAATTCCTCGGGTATAAGTATAGAGCCGTCCTTTTGCTGATAGTTTTCCATAATTGCCGCCACCGTTCTGCCTACCGCCAGTCCGCTACCGTTTAGGGTGTGTACAAAGTTTAGCTTTTTGTTTTTGTCTCTGTACCGTATGTTTGCCCGTCTTGCTTGGAAATCCTCGTAGTTAGAACAAGAGGAGATTTCCACAAACCTGTTGTAGCTTGGCATCCACACTTCTATATCGTAAGTTTTTGCGGAGGCAAAGCCTAAATCGCCACCGCATAAAAGCACCACTCTGTATGGTATTTTTAGTAACTGCAATATTTTTTCCGCACTTGCAAGCAGAGTTTCTAATTCGTCGTAAGAGTTTTCGGGAGTGGCAAACTTTACAAGCTCCACCTTATTAAACTGATGTTGACGTATAAGCCCCTTAGTGTCTCTGCCGGCACTTCCTGCCTCTGCCCTAAAGCAAGGGGTGTAGGCAACAAATTTTTGGGGGAGTGCCTCCTCTTCTAAAATGCTGTCTCTGTATATATTGGTTAGGGGTACTTCGGCGGTGGGTATTAGGTAGTAGTCCAAACCCTCTAATTTGTACATATCCTCCGCAAATTTAGGTAACTGCCCCGTGCCTGTCATGGATGCCTCGTTGGCAATAAAGGGGGGTAGTACCTCTTTAAACCCAAACAACTCCGTATGGGTGTTTAGCATAAAGTTAATAACACTACGCTCTAACTTTGCCCCCATACCGTAGTAAAAGGAAAACCGTGTGCCCGTTACCTTTGCCCCCGTTTCAAAATCCAAAATACCTAAGTCTGCCCCTAAATCCCAATGAGACTTTGGCTCGAAATCAAATTGTGTAGGTTGCATAAACTCTCTTACAAATTGGTTGTTTGCATCGTCTGCACCTTTGGGAACACTTTCGTGAGGGGTGTTGGGTATGCTTAGCATACGCTTTTTAAGCTCCTCATCTATTTGTATGATTTTTAAATCCAAATCCTTGGTGGTGTCGGATAACTCCTTCATCTCTCTTAATAAATCATCACAATTAAAGCCTTGCTTTTTTAAGGCCGGTATTTCTTTGGAAACTTTGTTGCGCTTTGCTTTTAGCGCCTCTACTTGTACAAGAAGCTCTCGCTTTTGTTTGTCTAAATCTACCGCATCTTCCATTGCTTGCATGGGTTGCTCTTTACCCCTTTTGCTTATGGCGTCCGCTATTATTTTAAAGTTATCTCTAAGTATTCTTAAATCCAGCATAATTTGTGTAAATCCTTCCGAAACATTTACGTTTTGTGCCCGTTTGGCATTGCGGTTGCTTTAATCTACATTTTGCGTGGTGCGTTAATTAAAAGTAGGTTAAGCCCACGCTTTATTATGTCTCTCACCGCTGTGGTTAGCGCTATTCTTGAGTTGGTTGCCTGTCTGTCCTCCGTTACTATTCTGTGCTCAAAATAATATTTATTGAAGGCTTGGGCAAGGTTTGTAATGTAGCGTGTCAGGTAAAAGGGCTCGTTTTTATCCACCGCATCAAGTAGCACCTCTCCAAATTGGGCTATTTGTTTTATTAAAGAAAAGCCTTCTTTGTTGTCTATGGCGGTGTAGTCGGTACTTTCCTCATTTTTTGTGTGCTTGTCTATAACCGCACAACATCTTGCGTGGCAATACTGCACGTAAGGGCCTGTTTGTCCGTCAAAGTTTAGCACCTTATCGAAGGAAAATACAATATCTTTAATTCTGTTTTGGCTAAGGGTGGAGTAAATTACCGCACCTACACCCACATCTTTTGCTACCTGCTCCTTATTTTCCAACTGCGGATTTTTTTCCTCTATTATGCCTCTTGTTTTTTCCACCGCACTGTTTAGTACGTCCTCCAGCAACACAATTTTGCCTTTGCGTGTAGACATTGTGCCATCCGCTAAAGAAACCATGCCAAAGGCTATATGCTCCATATCCCAATGGTTACCCAGTTTTTCCTCCACCTTAAACACCTGCTGAAAATGCAGACTTTGCTGATAGGCAACTACGTATAAGCACTTGTAAAAATCAAAGGTTTCGTGTCTGTACTTGGCGGCGGCTAAATCTCTTGTGGCATATAGTGTAGTGCCGTCCGATTTTAGTATAATTGCAGGGGGTAATTCGTATTCGTCTAACTTTACTACAAAAGCACCCTCGCTTTCCTCCAAAAGATTTTTTGCCTTAAGCTCCTCTATTATTGCAGGGATTTTATCGTTATAAAAACTCTCCCCTGTGTAATAATCAAACTCTATGCCTAAAATCTCGTATACTCGCTTGGCTTCCTTTAGCGTTAGCTTGGAAAACCAGCTAAATATCTCTAAAGCTTCCTCGTCTTTATCTTCTATGCGTTTAAACCATTTGCGTGCCTCTTCGTTTAGGGTGTCGTCCTTTTCTGCCTCGTCGTGAAACTTGACATACAGTTTAAGCATGGCATTTATGGAGTCTTTTTCTATTTCCTCCTTACTGCCCCATGCTTTATAGGCGTAAATAAGTTTGCCAAACTGCGTGCCCCAATCCCCTAAGTGATTTACCCCCACCGTGGTGTAGCCCAAATACTTGTAGAGGTTGCACAGCGCACCGCCAATGGCTGTAGAGGACAGATGCCCTATATGAAAGGGCTTAGCAATGTTTATGGAGGAGTAGTCTATAACCACCGTTTTGCCCTCTCCTATTTTACTGCTACCGTAGTTTTCCCCACTTGCAAGGTTTAGTACATCCTTAATATAGCTTTGTCTGTTGTAAAAAAAGTTAAGATACCCTCCGGCTACCTCGGTTTTTTCAAAGTATTCCGTTAGTTTGCCCGTTAGCTTGTCTTGTAAATCAAGGGCTATTTGTGGGGGCGCTTTTCTTAATTGTTTTGCCAGCTTAAAGCAAGGCAAGCAAATATCCCCCATGTTTTCCTCGGGGGGAGACTCCAAAATATCTAAAATTTCCTGTAAATTGCCACCATCGCCGTTGTTTATTAGGGGTAGTAGCTCGGTTGCTAATTTTTGTTTGTATATTATCATATCAGTGCCATGCGGCACACGCAATGTCCGCACATATCTTTCTTAAAATATTTACGTTTTTTGCCCGCTCGGCAGGGGGGTTGATTTGATACCGTCATATCAACTCTTTATTTTCGTTAGTAGTTTGAGGGGGTTGGGTGTTTTGCGCCACCCCTTCGGGTGATATTTCCTCTCCGTTAGATACAGGTTGCTCGGTGGGCTGCCCTTGGGGTTGTGCCGTAGGCGGTTGCTCGGTGGGTTGCCCCATAGGTTGTGCCGTGGGTTGCCCCATAGGCTGACCCTGCTGTTGGTAAAACTGACCGTTTGGCTGACCCATTGGCTGTTGGTAAAACTGTCCGTTTGGCTGACCGCCGCCGTTGCCTCCAACAAATTCTTTGTTTGTTGAGTTTCTCAGGAAGAAAACAAAGAAGGGGGCTAAACCAAAGAGTATGGAAAGCACTAAAAACAGTACACAAGAAGAGGAAAGGAATTTATACAGCTTGTATAATGCTATGTAGAAAAATACCGCATAAACTACGGAAATAATCACACCGATAATACATATTGCCATTCCAGAAGTTATTACCGTAAAAGGATTTATAAAACCGCCAAAAGCGGATGCGGTAAGTATATTTAGAGAAAAGGTTGTGGCAATAATTCCCATAACAACACTTGCCACACTTAAACACAGTAAAATTATGGCGTATTTTTTTGGGTTATGCTCGTATTTAGCTGTAACCTCCTCCCCTATTCTGCCCAAAACATAAGCATTAGCAATGGGGATAAAAGAGAGCCAAGTATTTTCCACATTTAACCGTTTAGCAATTTTAAACAGTCCAAATGCGTTTAGCAAATACAAAGCAACCGCAACAATGATTACTATCGTTAAAATTGTAATTAGCACAGAAATCAAAAAGTTGGGAAAATACCCCGGCGAATTGCCGTAGTATAGAGAATCAAAGAAGTCAAAGTAATCGTAGCTCATAAAAATACCTCCAAAATGTGGGCAATGCTACTTATATATAGGGTTTTTCCATAGATATAAGCAACTTTACCACATAAGCAACCCTTCTTTTTTAGAAAAGTTACAATAATATTTAATTATACCATATGTGCATACTTTTTCAACAAAAAGATTATTAAGTAAATATTAAGCAAACGCACAATAGCTACGGTAAACAATTAGGTAAACCTTATTCGGTATTTTAGGAATCTTGTGTATCCCCGGTAGTTTTCTTATTTTCTTCATGATTTTGAGAAGTGGTCACCTGTGGGGCAAAAGGCTGTTGATTAGGCGGTGCAGACGGATTGGTTGGTGCACTTTCTTCCCCGTTTTCAAGTGCTTGATTGCTTTTATGCACTAATTTTTCGTTTTCGGAGTTTCGTAAAAAGAAAATAAAGAAGGGCGCTAATCCAAAGAGTACAGAAAGTACGGTAAACAGCACATAATGGGCTGTTACATATTTATAAAGCTTGAATAAAACAATACAAAATAATACAAAATAAACCACCGTAAAGCCTATACTAAAAATATTAATCCAAATTGTAAAGTAGTAATAATTAAGCGGATTAAATTGTGAGAGATTAACTGTATAATACATCACATAAAAAATGGAGATGGATTTTATAACTTTTAGTATTATAAATAAGCATAACAGGAGTAAAGCATATTTTTTGGGCTTGCGCTCGTAATTCTTTGTAACCTCTTCTCCGATTCTCCCAATAGTAAAGCAGTTTGCCACAGGAATATATGCAAGCCAAGGCTTATTTATATTCAATCGTTTGGCAATTACATTTAAGCCCTTTATGTTTAGCACAAAAACTACGGTAGTACCAACAATAAGCAATAATGATATAATAGCCATTGATATTATTGATGAAATTGATGGAGCTTATAAAACTGATGAATAATAATTATTTATTTGAAATAAAAGCCAATTAGCAAAAAAGACATACATATTGAGTACCTCCATAGTTATAGTTGTTGGAAGAGACTTGCAAAAATAAGTTTTTCCCCCAATACAAGGGGACTTTCAACTTTTACAAACCCTTTTTTATAAAGTGTTACAATAATATTTAATTATACCATATGTGCATACTTTTTCAACAAAAAGATTATTAAGTATGATATAATGATATAATAAAAAAACAAAGCCAAAGGGGGATGAGTTATGCGTACAAGTCTTGCAGATAGAGTGCTTCCAAATTACAGTCGAGGGGAAGAAATATTTAATATGGTGTCCCACATAACAGGCACGGCGCTTGGCATAGTGGCGTTGGTGTTATGCGAGGTGGCACTTAATAATACGGGTAAAAGCTACGCAATACCGCCTTGCGCAATTTACGGCGCATCTATGATAGTGCTGTATACCATCTCCAGCATATACCACGGTTTAAAGCACAAAACGGCAAAAAAAGTACTGCAAATTTTAGACCATTGCGCAATTTATATATTAATAGCAGGCACATACACCATGCTTGCTTTGGGCGCAATAATAACTGTAAACCCCACAATAGCATGGGTAATTTTCGGCATAGAATGGGGGCTTGCCGCAGTAGCGCTTACATTTACGGCAATAGATTTACATAAATATCGCAAATTAGAGATGATATGCTACATAATAATGGGTTGGCTGATAGTGCTTTTTTATGGTGATGCAATGCGAGCACTAACTTGGGGAGGCTTTAGCCTAATTTTGTGGGGAGGCATATTTTTTACGGTGGGCTCGGTACTGTACGGAGTGGGCAAAAAGAAAAAATACGCCCATAACGTGTTTCATATATTCGTGCTTATAGGCTCTTTTTTCCACTTTTTAGCAATACTGTTTTACATTTGTAGGTAAGGTTTTTATGGTGATGATGATGAAAGAAGATAGGGTAGCGGTAGTAACGGGTGGTGCAAAGGGCATAGGAAGGTGTATTTGCAAAGAATTTATTAAGGCGGGCTGTAAAGTGTGCGTAATAGATGTTGAGGACGCATCCGACATTTACAAAGAGGAAGAAGGCAACCTGTTTTTTAAGGGAGATATTGCAAGCAAAACCGTTTTGGAGGAATTTCACAAAAAAGTAGTGACAAAGTATGCTAAAATAGATTACTTAATAAACAACGCCTGTATAAGCAAGGGTGGTGTGCTTAATTGTAGCTACGAGGATTTTTTGTATGTGCAACAAATAGGAGTGGTTGCACCCTTTATGCTTACAAAACTGTTTTTGCCCCACTTTAGTTTAGGAGGTGCGGTGGTAAATATTGCATCTACAAGAGCCATGCAATCCCAAAAAAACACGGAAAGCTACACAAGCGCCAAAGGCGGTATAGTGGCCCTAACTCACGCACTTGCGGTGTCGGCATCACCAAATATTAGAGTAAATTGTATTTCTCCCGGTTGGATAAACACTACTAACGCAAAGCTAACCAAAGAGGATAAGGCACAACACCCCTCGGGAAGAGTAGGCACACCAAAAGATATTGCACATGCAGTTATGTTTTTGTGTAGCGAGCAAGCAACCTTTATAAACGGCGAAAACATTGTAATAGACGGCGGTATGAGCAAGCTTATGGTTTATAGCGGAGATGAAGGGTGGAGGCTTGGGTGAAGAAATGTATTGCAAAAGTGATACAATTACTACAAAGGCAGGTGAAAAACAATGGCAAAAACAGCAAACCTAAATATGCGGTTAGACCCAACGGCAAAAGCGGAAGCGGAAAAAATATTTGCATATTACGGAATAACACTAACCCAAGCAATTAATATTTTTATACAACAATCAAGAAATGTGGGCGGATTGCCCTTCGATATTAAAACCAAATGCAACAACGTTGGCAGCATTGAGAGAAGGGGAGGAAATTTCCGCAAGTGCAGATACCAAACAATATAATTCCTTTAAAGAAATAGTAGAGGAAGTTACACGGGATGAAGTATAGCATATGCACTACAAGCAGATTTAAAAAAGAGTCATTTTATAAGTTGTGTTTTGATAGTATCAGACCCAGTTTTCTATATTTAGGCTTTCAACACGTTGAAACTCTCGTGTATTATTTGTAACAAGAACATAACCACCGGATAGTGCGTGGGCAGCAATCAGCATATCTATTGTACCGATTGGAGTGCCGCTTCTGCGGAGCTGCGTGCATATTTTACCGTATTGCACAACAGATTTATCATCAAATGGCAATACGTCCATGATAGATAAAAACTGCATGAGTGCAATAGAGTTTTTTTCGGGATATGCGCTTGCGGCAACACCATATTCTAACTCTGATAGAGTAATTGCGGATATGCACAGCCCTTCTTTCATTTTTAATTGTAGTTTTGTAAGCACACTTTTTGGCTTGTTTTTAATTGCGTAAATGCAGATGTTAGTATCTAACATATACGTCATAGGCTTTCTCTTTCGGCTATGTGCTCATAGTCACGTCCGTCCTCGTAGCAGTCCGGCGTAAAGCTGTTTAGTCCGTTTAGAAAAGTTTGCCACGAACGTTCCTTTGGGAATAACATAACAGCATCGCCAACCTTTTTAACAAAAACTTCATTGCCGGAAAAACGAAAATCTTTCGGCAGACGAACGGCTTGGCTTTTGCCATTTGCAAAAATCTTAGCAGTTTCCATTGCTATCACCTCCATAGCAATAGTATATACCGCAATATATACTATTGTCAATCAGCTTGAATAGCCAAAATAACAGCCCACTTCAACAAAAAAAGAACAAAAAAAGAAATTTTTCGCTCTAACAAAGATAACAGCCCACAATACCCTCAAAAAAAGTAAAAGTGGGTTTTCTTTTGGTTCTTTTCTTTTTTCAATCGCATATAGCTACATTAATGAAGTTCGCAAAGGGAACAATATAAGTTAAGAAGCTATAAAAGAAAAGAACAAGAAAAAAAGAACAGAGAAAAAAGGAATCACCCAATAAGGAAAAACCGATACAAGCGCACAAACACCATAATAAAAGGGTTTTTGCTCCACTTCCATAAAGTGAGTTTTTTTGCGCCAAGAGCGGTTACGGATTGGTATAGTTTTTGGAGATAGTCGGGAGTATTTAATATTTTGGGGTTTGTTAGCTTCCCTTTGTTTAGTAAGTTATAAAACAACAGCCAAAGCACCCTGTTTTCTTTAAGCCCTACCTTAGCTAAGGAGGCAAAACTATTTTGCCCGTGCAATCTGTATAAATATGCGGTGTGCTTAACAAAAATAGGCTCTGTAATTAGACAAGCCCGCATCAAAAAATCGTAATCGTGTACATACTTGTACGCACAAAACCCACTAAGCTGTGTAAACAGCGACTTTTCAAACATAAAATTACCTGTGGATACGGCTACATTCTCCCCTAAAATCCGCTGTGCAAAAAAATCGGTATCGGCGTTAGAAGTGGGAAGCGCCTCAAACTGCAAAGCGGAGCTGTAAAACTCGCTATCCTCTTTAAAAGGCAACCCGTCCTTATCCACGCACCTAACAGCACTATACGCAAACCGAGCGTTTTGTGCCTGCATAGCACCTAAGAGCACCTCTATACGGTCGGGCATATACAAATCGTCGGCATTAAGAATAGCAATGTACGTGCCCTTTGCAAGCTCGGCACACTTGTTTATGGTGTAATGCGCACCCATATTTTTATTGCTTTTTGCAAGTACAAAATCGGTAAATTGAGAGGAATACTTTTCCATACACCGCTTTAAAAGGGCGGAGCTGTCGTCTGTGGAGCAGTCGTCTACCACTATAAGCTCTATATTTCTGTAAGTCTGAAATGCAACGGAAAGAATTGCCTGCTCTATATACTTTTCGCAGTTGTAAGAGGGTATTACTACGGAAACCAAAACATCGCTACTCATTACTCAAATACCTTGACAGCGCGTCCTGCCAGCTTGGCAACCGCCTAAACCCTGCATCATCCAAACTATTAAGAGAAAGCTTGGAATTTTTTGGGCGCTTAGCCGGTGTGGGAAACTGAGCGGAAGTAATGGGATTAACCTTAACGGCTACCCCTGCCTGCTTAAATATTTCAAGGGCAAACTCGTACCATGTGCAATACCCCTCGTTACAAGCATGATACACCCCGTACTTTGTGGTTTTAATCATATCCGCTATGAGTTTGGCGGCATCGTAAGTGTATGTGGGCGCACCTTGTTGGTCGTTTACTACATTTAATTCGGTCTTGGTTTCGCTAAGACGTAGCATAGTCTTTACGAAATTATTCCCGTTTTTGCCAAACACCCAGCAAATACGCAGTATAAATAGCTTTTTGGCGACTTGCGCCGACTGCTCCCCCTCGTATTTGGATAATCCGTAATAATTTTGGGGTTGCTTAGGGTCGTCAATTTCCCAAACCGTATCCTTGGAAAACCCGTCAAACACGTAATCCGTACTGATGTACATAAACTTAGCATCAACATTATTGGCGGCAACGGCTAAATTTTGAGTGCCCACAACATTAACTTTGCGGCACAACTCTTTGTTGTCCTCCGCTTTGTCCACCGCTGTGTAAGCGGCACAATGCACTATTACATCGGGATTGTACCCATCTACAAACTTTAAAGTGGCAGTAGCGTCGGTAATATCAAAATCATCAATATCAACACCGAGGTGCTCTATACCTTGCGCTTGCAAAACACGGCACACATCGTAGCCTAACTGCCCATTTACCCCTGTAACAAGTACCTTCATCATCTACCCTCGTACATTTTGGCGTAATAGTTTTGATACTCGCCGTTGATGATGCTCTTCCACCAACTTTCGTTTTCAAGATACCACTTTACCGTGCGTTTAATCCCTTCGTCAAAGGTAGTGGTGGGCTGCCAACCAAGCTCTGCGGATATTTTTGCCGGGTCTATGGCGTAGCGTAAATCGTGGCCTGCCCTGTCCTTTACAAATGTTATGAGACTCTCGGGCTTGTTTAGCTCTTTTAGTATGGTTTTTACAACCTCTAAATTGGTGCGCTCGTTATGCCCGCCAACGTTGTAAACCTCTCCAACTCTGCCCTTGTGAATAATTTTATCTATGGCAATGCAGTGATCCTCCACATAAAGCCAGTCTCGCACATTCTCCCCTGTGCCGTATACAGGCAAACTCTCGTTTGCAACCGCACGGGAAATTATAAGGGGAATAAGTTTTTCCGGAAAATGATAGGGCCCGTAGTTGTTGGAACACCGAGAAATAGTAACAGGCAACTTAAAAGTACGATAGTAAGCAAGGGTAAGTAAATCCGCACTTGCCTTACTTGCGGAGTAGGGGGAGGAGGTGTGTAGGGGGGTCTCCTCAGTAAAAAATAAATCGGTAGCCTCCAGAGGCAAGTCTCCGTACACCTCATCGGTAGATACCTGATGAAACCGCTCTACACCGTATTTTCTGCACGCATCAAGCAAAGTTTGAGTGCCGATAACGTTTGTTTGCAAAAACACGCCCGGGTCTTCTATGGAGCGATCCACATGAGACTCGGCGGCAAAGTTTACCACCACGTCAAACTTTTCGTCCTCAAATAGCTTGTAAATGCTCTGCCTGTCCGCAATATCTATTTTTACAAACTTAATTTTATCCAGTACATCTTTTAGGGTTTCTAAGTTTCCTGCGTAGGTAAGTAAATCAAGCGCAACAATTTTATAATTAGGATAAGTTTTTAGCATATGAAACACAAAGTTACTGCCAATAAACCCTGCTGCTCCCGTAATAAGTAATTTCATTTTAGTGCCGTGCGGCACACGCAGTGTCCGCACAATCCTCCCTTAAAGATTTTGCGTTTTTTTTGCCCGCTCGGCATAGCTTTTTCTTAATACTTTCAACTTGTAGCCTCCGTTAAAACAATTCTTCGGTAACGTCCTTTAAAAAGGGCGCATCTAAATCTTTTGCGGACAACACAGGGTTTTTTATACCCCAGTCTATTGCAAAATCCTCATCGTCAAACCGCAAACTTCTGTCGCACTCTTTAGAATACAGGTTATCCACTTTATACTGAATTTGGCAATCGTCCTCTAAGGTTAAAAATCCGTGGGCAAACCCCGCCGGTATAAAAAACATAGTCTTGTTTTGGGCGGAAAGCTCTATACTAAACCACTTTTTATAAGTGGGTGAGTTTTTACGAATATCCACCGCCACATCTAAAATTCTGCCGTGGGTACACCTAATAATTTTTGCCTGCGCCATGGGCGGTAGCTGAAAATGCAGTCCTCTAAGGGTGCCTTTTTGCATGGACATAGAATGATTATCCTGCACAAACTCGCAAAAAATGCCTAACTCCTCAAACTTTTTTTTGCTGTAAGTTTCCATAAACCAACCACGGTTATCCTCTATGCAGTTAGGCTCTATTATAATTAGTCCGTCTATAAAGGTTGTTGTTTTTTTCATATATCCAGCACCTTGCCTTGAGCAACGGCATGCAAAAACTCGCCGTAAGAAGATTTACCGTATTTTTTTGCGCTTTCCTCTAAAGTCTTTTCGTCTATCCAACCTTTAGAATAAGCTATTTCTTCGGGTGCGGACATTACAATCCCTTGGCGCTTTTGCAACATTTTTACAAACTCCGCCGCATCAATTAAAGAATCAAAAGTACCGGTATCAAGCCAAGCAAACCCTCTGCCCATAATTTGCACATCAAGCTCGTCTTTTTCTAAATAAATCCTGTTTAAGTCGGTAATTTCAAGCTCGCCACGAGGGGAAGGCTTTAGGCTTTTTGCAAGCTCTACCACACGATTATCATAAAAATAAAGCCCTGTAATTGCATAATTGGATTTTGGCTTTAGGGGCTTTTCCTCTACGGACAGCGCTTTGCCTGTGGCGTCAAAATCCACAATACCAAACCGCTCCGGGTCGTCCACGTAGTAGCCAAATACCGTGGCTCTGCCCTTATTGTTTACCGCCTTTTCCATTAGCTTGTCTATGCCGTTGCCGTAGAAGATGTTATCCCCTAAAATCATGGCACAGGAATCGCCTGCAATAAATTCCTCGCCTATTATAAAGGCTTGCGCCAAACCGTCGGGAGAGGGCTGTTCTTTATAAGAAAGGGAAATGCCAAACTGACCGCCATCTCCTAAAAGCTCTTTAAAACGTGGCAAATCCGTTGGTGTGGATATAATAAGTATATCCTTAATACCTGCCAACATTAATGTGGACAGGGGATAGTAAATCATAGGTTTATCGTAAACGGGCAAAAGCTGTTTACTCGTCATAATGGTGAGTGGGTAGAGCCGTGTGCCCGAGCCACCCGCTAAAATAATTCCCTTCATAATCGTATAAATACCTCACTAATTTTCTGTTTTTTTCTGTATTCTTTCGTATTTGCCCCACTTTATAAAATATTTAAACATAGACCATACGTGTATAGCCAAAAATTTCAGCCGTTTTGCGCTGGCTCGCACATAATCGTGATACACCTTTGCATCGGGGTATAGCACCACCCGTGTATACTTTAAAAACTCCCTTGTTAAATCCGCATCTTCAAAATACATAAAGTACCGTTTGTCAAACCCACCAATCTCTTTTAGCAGCTTGGTACGGCAAAACATAAAACAACCGCTTGCAAACTGGATATCGATAACCTTAGATAAATCGCAATCAAGCATTTTATATTCGTCTCTGTACTTTTGCAGCCGTCTAAACGGCAACCTGTTTGCAAGCAAATAAATAAATTTCGGTCTGCGTTTAGGGAGATACTGGGGAT
Organism: uncultured Christensenellaceae bacterium; assembly: GCA_964628515.1. Taxonomy (GTDB): domain Bacteria; phylum Bacillota; class Clostridia; order Christensenellales; family Christensenellaceae; genus CAZVNZ01. Next base: position 454 of record CAZVNZ010000033.1, on the reverse strand, counting down.
CTCCGTTGGTAAAATATATAGAGGGTGTTAAAAGCCCGATATCCTCGTTTTTATCCATAAACTCCGTTAGCTTAGTAAAAACATCATCCTTTAAAATAATATCGGGGTTTATTATTGCGTGGTATCTGGAGTCTATCTCCTCTAATACTAAATTGTTAGCACGCCCATAGCCTAAGTTTTTATCGCTAAGCACAAACTCCACTCCGGAAAACTCGTTGGCAAGGGTGGTTGCGTTATCGTCGCTTGAGTAGTTATCTATTAAATATATTTTATACTTTACCTCTTGGGTTTGCTCTAAAATAGACTTTATTGCCGCTTTAGCCTTGTGGTAGTTGTTGTAGTTTACTATGCTTATTGTTACGTCATATGCCAAGATAGCTACCACCTTTCTTTCTTAGTTTAACATTAAAATTATATCACGGGTGGTGGCGGATTTCAAGGATTGATTACTCCC
>CAZVNZ010000032.1:0-31986 GCA_964628515.1 uncultured Christensenellaceae bacterium | reverse complement strand
TTTCATCTTTGAAATTCTGTGTTAAATAGCTAAAATCCGTATCCGCTACATTTAAATGCAACACTGCAAAGATTTTGTAGTTTTCTGCTTGGTTTTGGGTATCAAACTGTATTTGAGAATGTGCCTTAAAATATCCTTCATCTTTGTATTTAAGCAAACTGCCAAACATATCATCTCGCCCTATTCCCATATTGTGCCCGTACAAAATGGTGTTTTTATCAAGGGGCTGGGCAGAATTGTTGCAATCCATAAACACCGCGCCTGTCTTAGATTTTTCCCCTTTAAATGATGTATTTAGATATTTGGTGTTATCCTTTGCTTGCACCACAGGATAGTTTATAGGCGTGCCTTCAATACGCACCCAGCCAACCGCTTCGTTGTTTTCTTGCTTTAAGGCATCGATGTTTATGCGTGGTTTAATCTCTCCGTTTACCTCTAACTTATTTATTTGAGCTGTCGTTATCTCATCGTTTGGGATTGTAAATTGTGCTTGAAGCTTCGTATATTCGCTTATTTCACTTTGAGCGGTATTGTATTCTTGCCAAAATAAAAAACCGCATATAGCGGCGACTGCAAAAAATATGCTTGGTATTATCCATAGTTTTTTCATGCTGTATAAAGCGGGGAAAGGCTTAACGCCCTTCCTGCTTCTTCTCCTTTTTCTTTAGAATGATAACTGTAACTATGCCTGCCGTTGCAAAACCGATTAATACTATAAGCGCCCAAACAGGCAATCCATCTTGACCCGTTTGTGCACCGCCACCGTTTTTACCGCTGTTGTTTTGTGCGGTATTTGTGGTGGTATTGCTGTCCTTAGAAACAACGGTATACTGGGCTTCCGCCTTGATTTCAGGAGTATCACCCACGGTTACAATTACAACGTTTTTAACAACACTGCCTATGTTATCGGTAACCGTTTCTGATGCGGATATAATCTTTTTCTCGCCTTTTTTAAGCTCATCAATGATGTAAATACCGTTTGCGTCAAAAGGCGAAACACCCTTTAATCTCTCGTCTTTCACCGTCACGGCTTGGGCTGTGCCATCACCTGTATTCATAACGGTAATAGTCCATGTAACGCTGTCGCCCGGCTTTGCAAGTTGCTTATCAACAGATTTTGCCACCGATATTTTGGGCTGCAGAGCAGGAACAACTTTATACTCGTCCTCGGCTTTTTCATCGGGCAAGGGCTTGTTGTCAGGCGTTTTTGAACTTACTACAACTACGTTTTTTACTACCGTATCTACTTCGGCAACCACCTTTTCGGAAACGGTAATCTCCTTTTTAGCACCTGACTTCATTTCACCAACGGCAAACAAACCGTTTTCATCAAAGGGTGCGAAGCCTTTTAAACGTTCATCTTTAACAACAACGTCTTTGGCTGTTCCCGAGCCTTTGTTTTCAACAATAATTGTCCATGTAACGTTGTCGCCTAACATAGCTTGCTCTTTATCCACGGCTTTTGTTACAACAATATCGGGACGGAGCATAGGAATAACGATGTATTCAGCTTCGGCTTGCTTTTCTTCTAAAGGGGTACCGTTAGGCAATTTTGAGTTTACCACAACAACATTTTTAATGGTTGTGCCCGCATCATCAACAACTTTTTCCCTAAATGTAAGCAATATTTCCTCGCCTGCATTAAGCACATCAATGTAATAGTTTCCATTTTCATCAAAGGGCTTTATGCCTCTAAAGCGGTTGTCATTTACAACAACATCAATCGCCTTTAAAGTACCTTTATTTTTTACTTTTACATCCCATGTTACCGTTTCCCCCCACATTGCATGGCTTTTATCTGCGAATTTTGTAACCATAATTTCGGGCTTGCGTTTTTCGTTTGGCACTTTTACAACAAAGTCATCTTGCGTGTTTGTAATTGATATTTCAAACGCTTGTTCGTTTAGCAAATAATCATCGTGGGCTTTTGTTTGTTTAATAACATAATTGCCTAAAGGCACTTGGGTTATATATATTTTGCCGTATTCATCTGTAACGCCTTGTGCCACCACCTTATTTTGAAATATCACATCAAACTCACCCTTTGGAATAACAATTTCCTCTTTATCTTTTTCGTGATTAAGTATTTCCAATGCTTTTTTAACAAGATGGTTTTTAACTGCTCTTCCTTTATTAATCGTGCCGAAAACTTCTGTATCTTCCGGGTTGGTTTCGGATTTTGCCACTATGTATTTTGTAGCATTAGGTATGTAATTTTTATTTGTATTAGTTTCCATAATATAGCAGTCCACATTGGGTATGCCCTTAAAATTTACATTGCCGTTTTCATCAGAAATTGCAGTCGATATTAAATCATCTTTGGCAAGAATAACCCTACTTTCTGCGTTTAAAATACTTGCGTTGGCATAAAGCCCAAACTCAATCCCTTTCTTTTCAACATAATTAAATGATAACTCATCATTATTCATAAGCTCAGCGGTTTTTGTAAAGGTGATATTTAGCTTTCTTAAAGCATTCTGTACCGTTATATCCGCTTGTACAATCGGTGTGTTTTGGTCTGCGTATTCAAGTATTGCGGTATGCTCTGTTTTATCAAGTACATAATCCTTTGGCACTTGTTTTTCACGCACGATATAGCTACCTAAATATAATTGCTTTGAAACCGTTTTGCCCTCTGCATCGGTGGTTAGAGTATCAACAACATCACCCATACTTGCTCTTAAAGTACCGTCATTGGTAATGATATTATCACTTGCTATTACTTCAAATACTACATCTGCTAAGGGTTGTTGCGAATATACAGGCAATCCGCCCTGCATACCTTCAAATACTTCGCCTGTTTTTTCTATGTTGATTATTCCCATTGCATTGACATCTTTTATTTCAACTACAATAGTTTGAGGGGAGCTGTCCGTTACCTCAAAAGGAATATCTTCTGTGTTTAGCAAATATCCGTTTGGGGCTTGGAGTTCTCGCAAATAATACGTGCCTGCTATTAGCTTGTTTGGCAGATAAACACTTCCGCTACTATCCGTTTCAAACTCGGTTAATGTAGTTGGTTGTGGGTGTAACACATCAAATGTCACTACCTCTTTTGCACTATTTAACACTTGAAACTTTGTGCCTGCCATTGCTATTACATTTCCTGTTCCATCGTCTTTTTTTACTATGGAAATTTCACGCTGTACAGTAGCATCTTCAATATATGAAAAATATATTTTGCCATTTTGCGATATAAAAACATCATAAGGGGGTACAAGGTCAAAGCCTTCTACGCCCTGCGTTTCCGTTATTGTATAAGTACCGTAAGCAAGCCTTCTTGTTTGTGCTTTACCCTCAACATCTGTGGTTATTGTGTCGCTTAACTCGTTTTTGCTTTTTAGAGTTGCTGTAAAAACTACGTTTTCTAAAGGATATTTATGTCCTTCGGGTAATAGACCTGTGGGGTCTATTGATGCAAACTTTGATATACTTACAATTCCTCGTATAACCTCGCTCATTACGGTGGCAGAGGAGCTTACTTGCGGAGTGTACATATCTTTGTAAGTTAGGGTTGCTGTGGTTGCAGGATTGCTTGGCGGTAAATATCCTGTGGGAGTGCCTGTTTCCACAATTTTGTATGTGTCTAAAGGTAGTAGTCCGCTTGTTATTGTTCTTTCATTTGGCAAGGTTGTTAATGTTGCGACTTTTACATTTGCAGAATTATATACATCATACCTCGCTCCGTTTAATGTGGCATCACCTTGAGGATTTACTCCTGTTTCAATATCTTGACGGTCAATGGTAATTGTGCCTTTGGCTATTGCGTTTTTAATTTCCACAGAATAATGAGAAACACCGTAAACGCCTGTGATATTACGCACCGTTTCTGCCTGAGTTCCACTTTCACCTAAAACATAGGGATTTGGTACATAAGTTTCTTTTACAATATAATTGCCCAGTAGTACAGGGGCAAAAACCGCTTTGCCATTGGTGTCTGTTTGCTTTTCTTCAATTAAAGTTGTGCCGTCTGATTCATACAAGGAAACTATGCAATTTCCAAGCATATTATTAGCTTCCCCTTTTGTAACAGCTTGAATTGTTATTCTTGTTTTTGTGTTTGCAATGGTTATCTCTGCGGTTGTACCGCCGTTTACGGTTACGCTATACATTGTATCGTTTAAATCATAAATTGGGTTTGTACTTGCATTGGGCACGGCAATTTCTCTAACCTTGTAATTACCCGGTGCAATAGGACCGAAAGTTACATTTCCTCTTTCGTTGGTGGTTTTTTGGTCTATAAGCGAACCGTTGTTTTCATAAAGCCCTATAACAGCACCCGCAAGCCCTGCGGAATCGTCACCTTCTCCAATTTTATGCACGATTAGCGTGCCTGTGTTGGGGGTTCGCATATACGCATATGTGGGGGTGGAATCACGGTAAGCAGATGGGTCGGGGTCGGGAAACTCTTGAGGGTCAGCTACTATGGCAAAGCCCTCTGCAATTCCGCCGTTATGAAACACCCCAATCTTATAATCATTAAAAACCGTTTGCAGAGTGCCGTTAAAACCAAACAGCTTATCTGCATTAGCTGAAGTTGCAGGCACGGTAAAGCGGACGGTTGCGGTGAAATCAGCTTTCAATGTTTGTAATGTGCCAAACTCAAAGGGCGTAGTTGAGCCATTTAAATACATCTTTGTTCCTGTGGGAAAATCCACATTGTGCACGGTAAACTTACCGTTATATCCGCTTGTAGGCTGAATGCTTGGAATAGAAATGTTTACGCTTCTCTCATACACATTTTCCGTAGCATTATATGTCATATCACTTCTTTGAGGTGTGATTATCATACCCGTGCTTGCCGCTTCGGTGGCAATATATAGATGTGCCAAAGTTTCCAGATACCACGTGTATTTAGCTACATTATCTCTTGTTACACCGCCGGAATCAAAAGGGGCTATACTTCCCGAATCGTTTCCTGTGGCAAACATTGTACCAAGACGTTGTAATGCTATGTTTGTGGCAATCATAGCTTCGTCCCATGTGCAAGCACTCCATGAAATACCAAATCCATTGCCTGCGGATAAACCTTTTGCGGAAAAGGGATAACCGTTGAACATTATCTCACGAACCGCACCTCTAAAAATACGCTCCTGTTCTGTAAGACTGGGAAAGGTTACGTTAAACGTTCCCGAGCCTGTTACCGTGCAGTAGTTAGATAGGTTGGTAGAGCCTATAAGACCGCCACCTGCTGTGTTGTACGGGTCTGTGCGTAAGGTTACGTTATTGATATAACCTTTAAAGGGCACTCCGTATGATGATGATTGTAATGCTGTGAATGAAGAGCGTGATGCCGGGGTTGCAAAGGGTGTGTCTATGCCTATGCCGCCTATGTAGTAGTAGGGGGTGTAGGTACTATTAAAATTTGTAACAGCACTATAATAGTATGGCGTGTTAATTGAACCTTGAATATACTGTAAACGTTGATAACCCGCCTCGTCATTTGAGTCACCTGTGTACAGCACATAACCGTTATCCGGTGCGGCAAGTGTAGTCAATGGTAAAACACTAAACACTATTATGGCTATAAGTAGCATTGCCACTGTTTTTGTTAATGCTTTTTTTGATTTTTTTATACACATGAAAATATTTCTCCTTTCAAAATTGGCAACAAAAAAACAGGCATTTTACTACCTGTTTTTTTGCGTATATATTGTTTTGTTTACCAGCCACCTATGGGAATGTTAGGATTATCCGGCTGACCGATAGGTGGAGCATCGGGGCTTCCTGCTTGTGGCGGAGTTGGTGCTGGGTCTGCTTGTGGCGGCGGAGCAGGTGCTTGCGGTGGAGCGGGGTCTGCCACAGGCGGTGCAGGTGCTTGTTCTTCTGTTTGTGGGGTTTCCTGCTTTGGCACATCTGTTTTTGGTTGCTCCTGCTTTGGCTCTGCCATGGGTTTTGATTTCGCTTTTTCTTTAGGTTTTGGTGTTTCTGATGTCGGTGCAGTTGCTGTCGGGCTTGCCGTTGGTGCCACCGTTGGAGTAGGTTTAACCGTAGCCGTTTGTTTTACCGTTGATGTAGGCTCTGCCGATGCCGTCGATGCCACCGTTGCTGTGGGCAATGCAGTTGCAGTAGCCGTAGGCATTGGTTTAACATCTGTCGTCGGTTTCCTATTCGCAACTCCTATACCCAGTATCACAATCACCATTACACAAATTATTGATATTATGATTGTTTTCTTCTTCATTTGCCCTTCCTCCCATTGCCTTTTATTACTATTAATATAATACATTAATTTTAAGCCGTAATCAACAATATGAAGTTAGCGTTCATGCTGTCGTTTGCGTTGCCAAACACTTAGCAATTTTACTATCACCTCCTCCATTTGCTTGGGCGTATAGTTCTGTGGAAAAAACTTTTTTAGAGTTTCGCTTTTTAAAGTAAGTTTGTTTTGCTGTGGTTTTTCTTCGGATAGTACCAACTCTATACCGTTTTTATCCAACTTTCCGCTCTGTGATGCTTTTTTTAATCGCTGTGCTTGGGACAGTGATGGGGTACAATCATAAGCTTCCATGCAGTCGTATAGCTCTTGTTGCAATTCTTGGGGTAGATATGATAGCTCAACTGCCGGGTTAAACGCAATTTTCTTTTCATCTACCATATCTAAAATTTCAGGGATAAGTTCGTTTAGGCGGATATATCTTGAAATCTGCGGTCCGCTATCTCCTGTTTGTTCTCCTATAATGTCTCTTGATTTTTTATCTATTAACTTGTGTTCAACTTGAACACAAGTTAAATCACTACGCTCACCCTGCCTTTTTATCGCCTCCAATTTCATTTGATATGCTTTGGCTTTTTCGCTTGGTAAAAGCTGTTCTCTTTGGCAATTAGAGTCCACCATTGCAATTACTGCTTCATCATCACTCAGCTTTCGCACAATTACGGGCATCGTTTCAATGCCTGCAAGCATACATGCCATTTTTCGCCTATGCCCTGCTATTAGCTCGTAGCTACCATCTGTTATTACACGTACAAGCGCCGGGTGCAACACTCCGTATTTCTTAATGCTTTCCGCCATTTCGCTCATGCTTACGTCTTGCTGTACTTTAAATGGGTGGTTTGGAAAATCGCTTATTTTGGAAATTGGCATTTGTATAATTTGCTCTTCTAAGCTTGCCTCCTTATCTGCCTTTGTGGTCTTTGATTTTTTGCTTGTCTCCAATTTACAACACCTCCCTCGCTTTATAATTCTTAAATACAATACACCCGAATTTCAGTATTATTTGTGCATTTAGTATTAATATAAAGTTATTATCATCAATAAGACTAACGTCGATTAGTTCTGTTTCATCAAATCCTAAACGGTTTTTATATATTTCTTTTGCACCTCTGTACAGCGGATAGCTTTTTTGCTGAATATCCTTAATTTTAAAGCTGAAATCTATATAATTAGCTTTAATGTATTGGTTTGCTTTGCTCCACAAAAAATCATCTGCACATAACAGATAAATTGCGGAAACTACATTATCGTCCATACCTTTTAACATCACATCAAACAGCCTTTGCTTATGTATTGATGAAATAAAAAAATCCCCTTTGCCTTTTTGCAAAAGAGATTTAGCACGCTTTAATATTTCTATACTATACGATGAAGTATTTAACATACGTGTCATCAATTCCCCGTAGGGCACACCGCCCCCCTCTAAGCGTTCATCAAAGCATATACATTCAGAAATAGTGCAATCCTTTTTATTTTCAGTACAGTATTTGCAATCGCAATCTATTAGGGTATATACACAACTATCAGTTCCTCCGCCATGGGGAGTATTGCCAACATTTTTTTGCATTAGCGTTTCAAAAAACATATCTTGAGGTGTTTGGGTAAATAAATTTGTTTGCATAGTTTTGCTCCTTGTTTTTTTATATATAAAAACCGCCATTTGCTTATTTTATTTGCAAATGGCGGTTGAGTTTTGGGTAGTATTGCACTCACAACCCTAATAACTGTGATATAAAACATTGTTACTTAAAACACATGTATTTATAAAAATATCATAATCCTATAATCATCAAATTTGGCTTGTAGCCCTTTATCATACACAAGATACACAGAGCTACTAAAGAGTATATCTCTATGAGCATAGAAATGCGGAGTACGGTTTCCCGTACCCCACATGTCGAGTGTGTAATGGTGCTACATCGATTTTAGCTTAATATAGAGGGATTTTGGATTTTTGATGTATGCAAAATAAGTGTTTACCCCCCCCTACAAAAGCTGTCGGCTAACCAAAGTGAGTATTTGCCCTGTAAGCCTTTTTAAATCGTTGCAAGCTACAATATACGGATAGATGTTTTTTAATTGGTTATAGCACGAATATTCCTCTTTATCGTCAAGGGCTATTGCTATAATGTTTGTGCCTCCTCTTATTATTTTTTTTGCTACGTTTGCCGTATCTTTTACGGAAACGGGAGGGTAGTAATCGTTGCCCTCGTGGGCAGGCACTCCGTCTGACAGCACTATAATTAATTTGTCCTGTGCGTAAGATTTTTGGTTGATGTATCGCTCTGCCCATATTAATGCCAAACCATCTCTGTTGTCCTCTTCTGCGTCCATTAGTAGCAGATTGTATTTCTCCTCCGGTTTGCTGTTAAAATCCACAAGCACATTTATATCTATGCTATGCTCGTCGTGTCCTCTGTGCTCAATAATTGCATGCTTTATCCCCTGCTTTCTAAGCACTTCGTGCAGTACGATGCTTGATTTCATAGCACTTTGCTGTCTTTCTCCGTGCATAGAGCCCGAGCCGTCCACCAGTAGTAAAATTGCTATGTCCGGCACTCCGTACTCCTCTGTGTTTTTGTACCAATATCTCTTTTTTACGTCGCCTAAACGCTTTGAGGATATACCGCTCCCAAACAACTTTTTTTCTTCCGTTACCGTAATTTTACCTTTAAGCAGTTGGGCAAAACGAGAATTATACGAGTTTATATTAATGCGATATTTATTATAAATATTTTGATACGCTTTTTTTAAATTAAGGTTGATTTTTGGCTTGTTTTCAATTATTTTTATGCCTTTATGAATATTTGTGCTGTCAAAATCCTCCCCATACCATTCTGTTGTTTCCCCTTTATATTCGGCTATTTTTTCTGCAATGGTTTTTTCCTTTTCAAAATAGGCAATAACGCCCTTAAGCTCTTTATTAAAATTTTTTTGCTTTACTAAATTGCCGGCTAAATCTGTAAAAAGCCTGCGAGATACAGCGCAGTTTTTCCCCTTGCTGAAGTTATTATTTATGGTTGCTGTATTGGGATTATGTGTTTTTGTGCCACTAAGCAAGGCTTCTAAGGGTAGGGTGCTTAGCTCCTCTTTGGTGTTTGGAATTAAATCTTCGATAATATCAAATATTTTTTGAGAGTATTTGTATCTGTTGGTTGCATCTTCGCAAATACTTCCGTCTAAAAAAAGTAGCTTGGTTTGCTCTATGTATTTTGCAATTTCTGCCTGCGGTTCTGTAATTTTAAACATGGGATACAGCAAAAAATTTGCCATATAGCTTAGGTATTCAAGCAAACTTGCGCATAGTTTTTCTAAAGCTACTGTATATTCCGCTTTTTTATTGTTATTATTTTGTTCTGCCCCTAAAATTGTTTTTTCCGCCGTGCCTTGCACATCTTTTTTTGCATATGCCAAAGAAATTCTGCCAAAAGTTAAAAACAATTCTAAGTTGTCGTAAATACTGCACCCTACCCCTTCTATATAAGCATCTTCGATTATATTATCTATTAGAGAAAGGACTTTTTGCCTTATTTTTGATGTTGCACGCTTGTCCTTTGTGCATAAAGGCGGAAAGGACGAGTACATTATATGCAGGCTTTCGTGGATGTTTTGAGACCTTGTAATCATTTTTAGTGCATTCCACCCATTTGCAGAAAAAACCTCGGGTAAGCTCATAAAAAGCTCTGTTTGCTTTAGTGCATGGCAATCATCATATAAATCGTGGGTGGTTGGGTCTACTATTATGTTTTTACCGTCCGTAAAGGCGCAATCTTCATTAATAAAAAATAGCCTTAAATCTTCCTTTTCGCTTAGTGTTTGGGCAAACATCTCTTCTATTTCCCTGCTATGCTCGCATTGAAAGGTTTTTATCAGCTTTGCTTTTTCTTTCTTATTCACTAAATATCACCGTATTTTAGCTCCATTTGTACAGCACAATAATTCCTCTTATTGTTTCTTCCAACACTCTGTCGCATTTTGCAATGGGTATTATTGTTTTTTCCGCAGCCGTAATGTATCCCTCGTATTTTGCAAGTCTTGCCCAGTTTTCAAGATTTCTCGGAGAAATAACCACCTCTAACTCCTCTGCATCTATTTTATGCTTAATTTTATGATACACTCCCAATATTTTGTCTATAAATTTAGTACATTCAGGCACTCTTATGGCTAACATTCGTGCTACTGCATTATCCGGCAAAGACGCAATTTCTATTATTGCATTAAACCTATTGTATAAGGATTGGTTTAGCTCTTTAGTGCCGAAATAGCCAAGGTTCATGGTGGCAAAAAATCTGAAATTTTTGTGTCGTATTACTACCTCGCCGTTGTCTAACCTAACAAAACCGTTATCATCAAGCAAAGAATTTAAAAAGGCTAAATATTGGGGTTTTGCAAAGTTAATTTCCTCAAAAACCACCCCTCCGCCGTACTTTATTGCCTTAGTTACAAAACTCTCCTTAAAAACTATTTTATCCTCCTGGGGAATATACTTTCCCAGCACAAATTCGTCTAAATTTTCCGTGCAGTTTATAGTGTCCATTATGGGCAGTCCTACGGCTTGACAAACAAGTTTACAGGCTATGGTTTTTCCCGTACCTGCCGGCCCGTGAAAAAGCACCGCAAGGGCATCATTGTTTGTAACCGCACTACACACGCTGTTAAGCCTTGTGGGTAAAACAAATTCTTCCGGCAAGTTTGGCACGTATTTTAAATACTCTTCCAAAAAATCGGTGGTATTAAATGGTGTAATTTCGTGTGCTACATTTGCCTTTGCTTGCGCTTTATTTTCTTTTATTATTCTGTAACTGTTTTTGTAAGAATACATTTCTTCCGTTTCAAAACCGGCTAAATTTGCATAATTAAGCTGTGTTTCGTCGTATTTATGCTCTTGATAAAAATCTTCGTGAATATTTACAAAAGTGTCCGCCATGGGATTTTCTGCGTAGCTTAGTAAAATACTTTGAAAATCGCTGTTTGTATACATATCCAGCGCAAGCCTAATGCAAAAGGCAGGCAGAAGTTTATACAGCAAACGCAAATGTTGCATATCTCCGTCTATCCACGCATCAAAGAAATTGTAGGCGGATACAGTAATTTCATCACCATCACAATAAGCAATATAGCGGTGTATGTCTTGTGCAACTACCCCGTTTTCTCGCCAATCTTGCGGTTTTTTTATATCTAAAAACGCCGTATTTCCGTCGTACCCCACGTAAAAATCGCCAATAGAGTTTTCTTCGTTAATTATGCTTGAAAGTAAGAGAGAAAATAAAGTTATGGCTTCGCCTATGGGTTGGCACAGGGTTGTAGTTCCTTTGTAGGATTCGTTATCCTGATGCACATAATATTGGGTTGCATCCGATAAGTGCTTAAAGCCAAAGCTTTTGTAGATTTCTTCGCTGTTTTCTCGTTTTACTTTGTATGCCGTCTTAAAAATATTCATTTACTATACACCTTTATACATTACTTTTTTCGTAAAAATATATTGTATTCTAAATTTATTATAAGAAGTAATTCTAAAAAAAGCAATGCTTTTGTATATACTTTAAAACTCCCTTCCAACCCTTAACAATCTATTCAAAATAATCCCTTCTACCGTCATAGAAAGTTCAGCCAACCTTCACATTTACAGATTAATTTAGTATATGTACAGGGGATTTAATAAAGGAGACCAAAACTAAATGAAATTAAAAAAAATTATAATAGTTGCATCAAGCATGGCACTATTAACAGCAATAGGATTTACCGCAGGATGCGCACCAAGCACACGTCCGCCAATAACTCCGCAACAACAAGAAGCAACCGAGGAAGTGCAAGCACTTCCTAAAGAAGATGCAAATGCCCCAGAGGAAAAAGACGCAACAGCAGACACCCCCCTACCCGATGCAAAACAAGACGGGCAGGAAGGGCAAGAAAAGCAAGACGGGCAAGCCCCACAAAACCGTCCTAACGCAAATAAAAAAGGAAGGGGCAATCAACCGGCAAACAGAGATAACACTCAAGGAAAGGAGGAGGGCGCAACCCCGCAAAAACCCACTAAAGATTTTGAGCAAGGAGATGCTCAAAATGAGGAGCAACGTGCCCAAGCACAATCTAAAATAGAAGCACTTACAGATGCTCAAAGAGAGGAATTATACGCACTTTCCGAGGAAACACAGAAAATAAACGGAAAAATTATAGATAAGTACGTAGAATTCGGTGTTTTAGACGAGGCAAGGGCGGAAGAATTAAAGGCTCGCATTGCGGAGGAAACCGCCGAAATCAGGGAGGAAGGCAGACTCCCTTTGGTTAGAGGTGCAAGGCAGGCAAAGGGCAACATAGCCAAACCACAAGGCGAAGCGCCCACCCAACAAAACCCACAAAATCCCTTTTAAAACTACTTAAACCCAAAAACCTACCCTGTATTTTATCCGACAGTTACACAACCCACTTAATTTGCGGATACTAATAGCATACATATGCAAATAATTACACTAACAAAAAAGTCGGCAGTAAAAACCGACTTTTTTGTGCATTTTATACGAGGGAATATGCAACTTACCCAAAAAGCATTGTAAAACTATTTTGTTTTTGATACTCTTAGTTATGTAAAATACTTAAGGAGTGCGATTTTGAAATTTATTTTAGAGCAATCGGACAAATACTCGGAAGTAGAAATTACCGTAAAGTGCAATATAATTGATGACAAGCTTAAGCAACTAATTGGGCAAATACGGTTGTATTCCTTTTCTGTAATTGGCAGAAGGGATGGCGAGAGCATTGTAATACCCATAGAGGAAGTTTATTATTTTGAAAGTGTGGATAACAAGACTTTCATATATTTAAAAAGCGATGTTTTAGAATCGGATAAAAAGCTGTACGAGTTGGAAGAAACCTTAGCGGACACACGGTTTTTGCGTATAAGCAAGTCTACAATCTTAAATGTGGAGCAACTGAAAAGTGTAAAAGCCCTGTTAAACGGCAAATACGAGGCAACCCTTAAAAACGGGGAAAAACTCATAATAAACCGCCATTATGTAAGCGATTTTAAGGCTCATTTTAACTTAGGGAGGAACTGATGAACAGATTTAAGCACTATTTCAATATTTTTTGCATAGCATTTACCATAAATGTTGCCATACTTATGGCGTTAAGTTTTATATTAAATTTTACCCCCATAGACAGCTTTTTAATTGGGCAACTCCTTATTTTACAGACGGTTATTGCGGTGGCGTTGTTTTTGGTGGATAGCTTTATTAATTTTAGCACCCCCCTATATATTATTACCACTTTTAGTATGATATGCTTAATAGTCCTGTTTTTTGGCATTGTAGTTTTTGGCTTTATAGCCTTGGATTTTGCAAACATAATAATTGTGGTACTGATGACAGTAGCAATTTATACAGTGGTATACTTGATGCTCTACTTTAAAAACAAAGCGGATGCGGATAAAATAAATAAAATAGTTAAGGAGAAAAACTTTGAGTAATATTATAGAAGTGCAAGGCTTAAAGAAGTCTTATGGTGATGTTTGCGCAGTACAGGGTATAAATTTTAGCGTACCAAAAGGGAGTTTGTTTGCTTTTCTTGGAGAAAACGGTGCAGGAAAGTCCACCACCATAGATATACTTTGCACCATACTAAAGCAGGACGGCGGCACCGTAGTAATAGACGACGGAGTGCTTGGGCGAGATGACAACAAAATACGTAATGTTACAGGAATTGTCTTTCAAGACAGTGTGCTTGACAGGCTTCTAACGGTGGAAGAAAACCTATTAATGAGAGGGGGACTATACGGACTAAAAGGCAAACATCTGCATAATGCGGTAAGTTATGCACTTGATGTTACGGATTGTACAGACTTTCGCAAACGTAAATACGGCAAACTTTCGGGAGGGCAAAAAAGGCGTGGAGATATTGCAAGAGCTCTAATAAATACCCCAAAACTACTGTTTTTAGACGAGCCTACCACAGGCTTAGACCCAAAAACTCGCAAGCTTATTTGGAGCACCATAGAAAATTTGCGGAAAAACACGGGTATGACGGTATTTTTAACCACTCATTATATGGAAGAGGCATCTTTAGCCGATTTTATTACCATAATAGGCAAGGGAAAAATATTGGCAAATGGCAGTCCTATACAACTAAAACAGGAATTTGCCAAAGATTTACTGAAAATAAAACCGATAGATACTCAAAAAATGCACAAAATACTAAACGAGCAAAAAATTATGTACATATGTGAAGGCGAGGTATTTATAATACCCCTGTCAAACACTAAAAAAGGCATAGAAATTGCTCAAAACTTCCAAGAAAACATTGAAAACATAGAGATAATAAACGGAAGTATGGACGATGTTTTTTTAAACGTACTAAAAACAAAAATTAGTTAGGAGAGAGTTATGCAGGCATTAATAAGCAGAAATATAAAACTTTATTTTAGAGACAAGGCAGGAGTTTTTTACTCCTTGCTGTCCGTACTTATTATAATAGCGCTATTTGCTTTGTTTTTGGGCGATGGTTTAATAAGTGCTTTTGATGGCGTGGAAGGTGGCGAGTTTTACGCAAACAGTTGGGTAATGGCAGGAATACTTGCCGTTGTGTCCGTAACCACCACTTTGGGCGCTTTTAGCAGTATGATAGACGACAAAGGCAGAAAAATAATTAAGGATTTTAACGCCTCCCCCATAAAACGTTGGGAAATTGCAGGTGGTTATATTTTAAGTACCTGTATTGTAGGCATTATTATGAGCTTAATTACTTTAGTAGCGGCACAAATTTATATTAAATCCACAGGGGGAGAGCTTTTAGCTGCCTATCAGTTAGGGTATGTGCTTTTAGTAATATTGGTTTCCGTGCTTAGTGGCAGTGCTATGATGTTTTTTATAGCCACTTTTATAAAAACGCAAAACGTTTTTGTTGCAATAAGTACGGTTGTGGGTACGTTAATCGGCTTTTTAACGGGAATATATGTGCCTATTTCTCAGCTTCCCGAAGGAGTGCAATCTGTAATAAAAGTGTTTCCCACCTCGCACAGCGCTTTATTGTTTAGACAGATTTTTACCCAAACACCGTCCAAACAGGTGTTTTTAGATGCACCAAGCAGTGTTGTTGACACCGTAGAGCAAGGTTTGGGGGTACAATTTGTAATAGACGGCATTACAATAACCCCCGGGATAAGTCTAATATACCTTATTGCCTGCGCCGTCGTGTTTTACGCTTTAGGGCTTTTTATTATGAGCAGAAAAAGCAAATAGCATTAATCCCAATTTTTAATTAATGTGTATACGGAAACGCTTTTTTCCTCTACACTAAAGCAACCCCAGCCATCGTTATTAATAATAACCGGTGGCTTATTTGCGTTTAGGGCATCGTAAAACTCTTTGTTTGCAAATTTTTTGCCTATGTACATATATTTTTGGGTTGCGCCTGCGTTGGTTAAAAGCACCGCAATACCCGAGTCTTTATGCCCTTCTACCTCGTTTATGCCGTCCTTGTACCCCTCGTCTCCCTCTCTTGTAAAGCCTATTGTGTTGTAGTCCTCAAAGAAATCATGCTGATAGCCGTAGGCTAAGTTTTTACGGATATGTATTAGCCGTGGCAAATAGTCAAGTTTTGGTACATTGTGGGTGGGTATGCCGTAATAATCCCCGTAAAATACGCAAGGATAGCCACTTTCTCTAAGCAGCAGTAAACTGTATGCGTGGTATTTGAACCATTGTTCAATAAAAGATGCTAATGCTTGATTTGGCTGTGTATCGTGGTTATCCACGAATGTAACCGCTTTTATTGGGTTTTGGCTTACAAGGGTGCCGTCAAAAATTCTGCGTAAGTCAAAGCCCTCCTTTTTTGTGGAGGCATTGTATAAATTATAATGCAGGGGCACATCAAATAAAGAAAGTCTGTACTCCGTTTCGCCTAAATAATAATTAAGGCGAGAAACGTCTCCGTGCCAGTATTCCCCCACACAAAAAAGCTCCGCCCCTGTAATTAACCGCATTTGCTCAATCCATTTTTTGTAGAAATCCGCACTTATATGTTTTACCGCATCTAACCTAAGCCCGTCAATATTGGTGTGGGAAATATACCATTTTCCCCAGTTTATAAGCTCCTGCACCACTTCCTTATTTTCAAAATCAATATCTGCGCCCATTAGATAATCGTAGTTGCCCTTTTCTTTATCCACCTCGTCTGCCCAGTCTTTGCCTTGTATTAAAAAAATGTTGTTGCTGTCCGTTTTTTCGTCCCAATCCACACCGCTAAAATGGGTATGATTCCACTTAAAATCCGAGTATTTGTTGTTGCGCTCATCAAAATTAAAGGCGGTCCATGCCTCTATTGTTTTGCACTCCCCCTCCTCGCATTCTCGGTTATCCCCCCTTACGCAGTGGGCTTGCACCGTTTCTAAGGCATCCGCACCCATTTTATGATTTAGCACTACATCACCATAAACGTGAACACTATTTGCTTTAAAGGCATCTATGGCTTGCAGATACTCTTCCTTTGTACCGTATTTTGTGGGTATTGTGCCCTTTTGGTTAAACTCTCCTAAGTCGTAAATATCGTAAATACCGTAGCCCACATCGCTTTTTCCCTTTGCGCACTTAAATGCAGGAGGCAGCCAAACCGCTGTTATTCCTGTTTCTGCAAGGTTTTTTGCTTCAGCGGCACATTTTTTCCAATGGTTACAATCCTGTGGCAAATACCACTCAAACATTTGCATTAGCGTTCCGTTAGTATTCATTGTTTTACCTCGCTTTTTCTAAATACCCTCTTAATTAAATTATAGTTTAAAACCCCTTTTATGTAAAGCAAAAAGGCTGTGTATTAAGTAAAAATTACAGCCTTTTTTTATTGTGATGATGATGGTAGTGCTTAGCCGAAATTACCTGCTAAAAACCTATGCTTTATCGGGTTTTAAAGGTTTTTCTCGCTCTTTAACCAGCTTGTTGTCCGAAGTAATGACTGCTTTTGCGTTAATAACTTTTGTGCCCGTAAGCCTAACTACGTACTCCTTATCTTTACCAATGTTGCTTAAGGAAATGGGAAATGTAGTATTTGCCTTATTTTCCCAAGAATCCTCCCAAATAACCTCTTTTGTCTCGTTGTCTGCAATCTCCATTAAGCACCCTTCCCCTTCAAATTGCAAAGAGACGTTAAGCTTTAAGCTGTCTGTATCCTCTGAGACATAAATTAGTTTTTCGTGAATAAACGGGTCTTGTGTATCGTAATTTTTATTCATTGACATTTCAAGTATACTGTTTTGATTTGGGGCATTGCAACCGTAAATTATAAGCAATGGTATAATAATAAGTAATGGCAGAACTTTTTTCATGGTGATACCTCCTAATATGCGTTAGTCCTATTTTTTGTAAATCTTGCAATTTCCCGATGTGGTGCTAAACTCTACCACTCCGCCCACACCGTTATTTGTTGCAAATTCGTTGTTCAAAATACCCATAACACTCTTGTAGTTAAGGCTAAATGCGCTGTCCTGTGGCAAATATAAGTTTGCTTTGCCCGATACGGAGGAAATTTCTATTTTCTCGCACATTTTATCTAAATCCAAAACTACTTTTCCGTTTACCGCTTGGGTTTCTACCCTCTTTTTTACATCTCCCTCAAAGTTTATGTCTCCGCTTACCTGCTTAATTTCTAAAATATTTACACTCTTTATGGCTATCTCCATATCTCCCGAAACGCTTTTAAAGCACCCATTATCTATAAAATCTGCAATAATTTTGCACTCTCCCGAGGTGGTGGAGCAGTTAAAATCGTTATACTCCCCTTTTCTTTTATGATAAATGCCACCCGATACCGTAGTTATGGAAATATCCATTATTCTTGAGTTTTTGGGGATATATACTTTTATTGTTGCGCTGTAATTGTAAGACCACCCTAATATAATTGTGGGTTTTAGGCAGGCTTTCAGCACACCGTTTGTTTCTTTAACACTCATTAAAAATCTATCGGGGATTTTTTTGTGGGAAACTTGCTCTATGGTTATTTTATCGTCCGTTGCGGTATCTATTATAATATCCTCGCATATAAACTTTAAATCCAACCTGCCTATACTGTTTGCCGTTTCATACTTAGCATATACAGTTTCTTCGCTGTTTGTGATGGTGCTCATCTTAAACTCCTTACTATTTGCTAAAAATTAATGTAAATCCCCACCAAGAGTTATTTCTTTACTATGTCGCAACTGCCCGATGTTGTGTTTACGCTGATTTTTCCACCGCCGTTACCGCTGTTTACGGGAAAATCGCTGTTTAGGCTACCGCTTATGCTGTCATATTCCGTATCAAACACGCTATTTTGGGGTATTACTATTTTTACTCCTCCGGAAATGGAGTCCACACTTACTTTTGACGGCATTACACCTAAGTCTAAGTCCACTCCGCCGGAAGTTGTGCTGACATCAATCTTTTGTGCAACCGTGCCTATAAAGTCTACGCCACCGCTTATTGTGCTGATATCCACATTTTCTGTGTTTGCCATCTCAACTCTGACACCACCCGAAACTGTGTTAAAATCGCCCTTAGACATATTGCCTGCAAGTACGTCTATTTCTCCCGAGGTTGTGTTGCACTCCATTTTTGTATAATCTCCCCCTCGCTCGTCGCTGATTCTACCCGAAACTGTGGAGATTTCAATATCCAAAACCGTTTGCTCCGGAATATAGGCAATTATTTCCGAGCTTTTAAATACGCCCGGTGTGCAACCACCAAACCAAAAATCCATCCCTCGTACATAAGCTTCTAATTTGCCGTTGCTTTCTTTAACACGCATTTTTCTCTCTTCGGTAAGGTTTTCCGAGGAAATTTGCTCTATTCTTAAAGTATTGTCTGTGGATTCTCTTATTATAACACTTTCATCTATAAAAGAAATCTCTAATTTGTTTACATTCCCTTTAGAAACATAGTTTTGCGCTACCACTCCGCCTTTATCATCAATTTTTGCGCTTATTCTGTTAAAGAAATTGCCGTTAAAGCCCCATTTATTAGTATAGCCCGAAAAACTTGTTATAGCTACTACCATAAGCGTGGTAAGCACTACCACAACGGCTATCCAAATGGCTGTTTTACCCTGTTTGCTCATACTTATTACCTCACTTTACGTTTAGACTAATGATGCTTTCAATGGCACCGCCAATTACAAATATCACCCATGTTACAAACCAGGCACCCGTCGCAAAGCTGATTATAAAGTATAATGCCACTATTAAAGCCCATAAAATTCCGGAATATGCATTTTTGCGTTCTTTTCTGCCTTTGTTTGTTTCCTTCCACTCTTTAAATTCTTCCACAAGAGTATCGTCCACTTTTTCGTATTTTGGACGGGTTGCGGAAATGTACACCTGTATTGCCGTTGCAACAGCAACAAACACGAAGAGAAACACAAGCCCTAAAATAGGCTGTCCGTACACGGATAGTACAATTATAGGCAGGGCGCAAGTAATGTACAGCACTACGGAAATTGCTTTTAGTAAGGCATTCTTTTTAGTTAGTGTGTCCACTCCGTCAGAAGATGCGCCGTCCCCTTTTATAAGCTCGTCTACATCCCCTATACTGTTTATTACTATATTATATGCCTCACTTTCCGTTGCACCGTTTTTAATTAAATCGTGATACTTTTCCATTAAGTTTGCTATTATTTCTTGGCGAAGTTCTACGGTATTTTTGGTTTTAGGTGCATTTTCAAAAAGCTCGTTTACATGATTTTTAATTTTGTCTTCCATTTTATTATATTCTCCTTTAGCAATTATTTTTTTGCGTTATATATAGCTCTTGTTTACTGTAAAATCAGACTATCGATTAGTTTTTTGGTTTTTTCCCATTCCTCTTTGTTTTGCTCAAGCAACGCATAGCCTAATTTTGTTATGCTGTAATACCTTCTTCTTGCACCTGTTGTTTCGTCGCCCCAATAGGAAGTTATCATACCCGATTGTTCTAACCTACGAAATGCCGAGTATAGCGTTGCTTCTTTAAGCTCGAATTTGTCGTTGGTTTTTTCTTGTAGATTTTTGTTTATTTCGTAGCCATAGCTGTCTTTAATTGCCAGTTGAGTTAGTATAATTGTTTCTGTATGTCCTCTAATTAAATCCGAAGCAATAGACAATTTAATTTACCACCTTTCTTGTAGATTTTGCCATTGTATATAAGGAAATGTGCACAATTTCCTACTTGCAAGTATATATTACAATAACTTACCTCGCCTGTCAAGGTATATTTTTAAAAATTATATAATTATTTCAATTATATTTATTCTGACACATTATGTATGTGGGCACTATATGTTTTGCAATTTTATGATACATTTTTTAATTTATGTATTGACAAGTATGTTCTATTGCAGTAGAATATAGATGTCGACATTCTATTGCAATAGAACATATGTGTAAGGAGAAAATAACCAATGATGAAATTATTTGACAGCGAGCTTAAACTAATGGAAATTTTATGGAAAGAAGGCGATACAACCGCAAAAGAGCTTGCACAGGAATTAAATAAACAGGTAGGCTGGAGCAAAACCACCACCTATACTATAATTAAAAAATGTATAGACAAAGGGGCGGTTTTACGCACAGAACCAAATTTTATATGTAGCCCCATCATCACCAAAAAACAAGCAAGAGAATTTGAAACCAACGAGCTTATTGAAAAGATGTACGAGGGCTCTGCAGATAAACTGGTAGCCTCCCTGCTTGACGGCAAAAGGCTTTCGGTGGAGGAAACAAACAGGCTAAAAGCGCTTGTACAAAAAATGAGGTAGTGCCATGAATTTCCTAAATACTTTAGTAATTCCATCAATATTAATAGGCATAACCATAGTTGCAAGGGGATTTTTAAAAGACAAGCTGCCAAAAAAAACCTTTGTTGTTATGTGGCTAATATGTATGGTACGATTGCTTGTTCCCATAGAAATTAAATCAGCTTTAAGTATTTATAACTTTACGGATTTTGGCATTGCGAGTAATGCAAGTGCCGTAATACCCGTTGCAACCCCTGTATTACAGCAAGGTGGAGGAGAATTTGTGCAAAATTCCACCCAAATACAACCGGAAAGCACAAGCATATCCCCCCTACTTATTATATGGCTGTGCGGTGTTTTGTGCCTAACCTTATATTTTGCACTAACGCATATTAAATACAAAAAATTATATAATACGGCAATTCCCGTAAAAGACGAATACATACTGCAAACGGTAAATTCCTTTAAACTAAGGCGAAAAATTAGGGTTTGCACCTTAGATACTTTAAGTGTACCCCTAACCTACGGAATTTTTAAGCCGGTAGTGCTTATACCTAAAAGTATGATTGGCATTACCAAAACAAAGCTAAAGTATGTGCTTTACCACGAAATTTACCATATAAAGCATTTTGATGTGCTTACAAAACTGTTTTTAGCCGTCGTGCTGGCAATTTTTTGGTACAATCCACTTGTGTGGGTAATGTACATACTTGCAAACAAAGACATAGAGCTTGCCTGCGACGAAAGTGTTCTAAACAAATTAAACAGTACAAAAAAAGCCTGCTATGCCTACACATTAATTGGTATGGCGCAAAAACAAAGCACATATTATTTGTGCAACAATTTTAGCAAAAACGCTATTGAAGAAAGGATAAAATCTATTATGAAACATAAAAAATTTACAATAGGAGCAATAATTATAGCAGCATTGCTGGTATTTAGTGTAACCACCGCCTTTGCAACCACAGGTATATCCAAAGAATACTACACAAAGGACGGGGAGTACAAAGGCCCGGAGTTTTTCGATTGTGATGAATTTGGAAGGTACGAGGAGTTAGGTTTGCGCTACGATAAATCGGACGGATTGTACTACTATAAAAATGAAGTTGTGGGCTATTTTGCAGATGAGCTCTACAAAGACAAAGACGGCAACGCCGTTTACAACCACTTTAGCCAAACAGGCGGTATGGTAGGCATAAATGTAGTACGCAATGCAAGCAACAAAATTACCGCATTCGATTTATACGATATAGATGTAACAAAAGAAAATTCGGCAAACAGCGTTAGCCAAGAATATTCTAAAAGCAGCAGCGGTAATTCCGGCTCTGCAAGCACAGGAAAAATAGAGTTTTTCGCTAAGGAGGAAACCGCAGCAGAAGTTGAAGCCTCCGAAAACACGGCAAATGAGCAACCCGTATATGAGAGTGCAGTAGCCACAGCCGACGAGGACAATGATTTTGGGGATTTTGGCACCGAATTTAGCTCCGAGTTTAGCTTTTACAAGGATAACAAAAACTTTAATGTAGTGCAAGATGACGCTGTTTCAACAAAAGTATTCCCCGAAGTTGCTTTTTCTAATACAAAGGAATATTCCGCAACCGTAGTGCAGGATTCTGCAATAAATAGCGATGTCAGTAACGATAAGGAGTATAAAGAATACCAAAAGTTTGGCATTACACAGGACAGCAAAAATCCTTGTATGTACTATAAAAACAAGCATGTAAGCTTCTTATATGACAAATACAACCACGTATACGCTTGCAATTTAAACGAAGGACAGAAAAGCGATGTTAAACTGGAGATAATCAGAAATACAAAGGGAGAAATAACAAGTATTAACGAGCTTACAGACGCCCAAGTAAAAAGTATTATAAATAACGATTAAGTAACAACCGTATAAAAACCGCTTTGGAAAGACAAAGCGGTTTTTTTGTTATGTTACATTAATAATTAACAAAAAATTGGCAAAAAACCGCATTTAAGTATTGCATATCGGTTTATACTGTAATATACTTATATTAACATAAAAGGCAATATATTTACACGAAATTTAAGAGGAAAACATAATTTTATTGCTTAAAAATCATTAGTGAGGCATAATTAAAAATTAAATAATATTTAGGAGTGAGAGTATGTATAAGAAAACAAAAATTTTTGTTGTTTGCTTAATTGTGGTGTTATTTACACTAACCACAGGGCTTACCGCCTTTGCACAGCAAGAAGAAAGTTATTTCGACGAAAGCCTTTCTGCACGCTTTAATGCAATAGGAAGCAACCCCGAAGTTTTCGAGACTAAAGAGGTAGCCGAAGTGGCATCCTCTACGGAAGTTTTGCAAGAGGCAACTTCTCTGCAAGAGCCGGAGGAAGCACCACCGCTAAAAGTAGCCGTAACGCCCACGGGTACGCCCTTAGCCACCGACCCAACCCTTCCAAGCGGTCAAAGTGCGTATATTATCGGTACTTACGGCACAGGATCCCCTCAAATGCAAGTATTTGCAGATTATGTATCCGCCCACAATTTAACCGGAAATCTTGTGTATTGTGTGACAATAGCTGTTTACGATATTCATTTAGCGGCTTGGTTGGCGCAAGTTACAGGTTGTTATTCCTTTACAATTCCCTTCCCCTATGGCAAAGACGGAGACAAAGTTGTGGTAATGCAAAATAATGGCAATACAGGAGGGGTAATATCCTTTCCCCACAGTTTAGCCACAATTAAAGAAGGTATGCTTACGGTGGATTTAAAAAATGCCCCTGCCGGCTCTAATAACTTTGGCTTTGGTAACTTTGCATTTTTAATGGAATCCCCCGGAAGTGCTCCTATTACAACAAACCCCACATTACCCAGCGGACAAAGCGCTTATGTGCGCACGGAGTTTAATCCAAATTCTCCACAAATGGCGGTTTTTTCCGATTACGTACATACAAACGATATGCACGGCAGTTTAATTTACGGTGTAAATATAGATGTTTACGATAGCCATTTATACACATGGTTAAATCAAAATACAGGTGCTTACACCTTTACAATTCCCTTCCCCTACGGTAGAGACGGAGACAACATAACCGTACTTCAAAATAACGTTATGACAGGTGGTGTGTTGGTGCATAATGCAGATTTAGCAACTGTAAACAACGGTATGCTAACGGTGAATTTAGCAAATGCACCCGTAGGTACAAATGATTTTGGCTTTGGCAACTTCGCCTTTTTGTTAGATTCTCCCGCAGGACTGCCTATACTTACCAACCCTACTTTGCCCAGTGGTGAGGAGGCATTTATTCGTACAGAGTGCGGACAAACCACGCCAACCATGCAAATGTTTTTAGATTATATGAAATCGGCAGGTATGCAAGGTAATTTAGTTTACGGTGTAGATATTGATGTTTTCGACAGCCATTTAAACAGTTGGATAAATCAAAATATGGGTACTTACTCATTTTCTATACCCTTCCCTTACGGTAAAGACGGAGATATTGTAACTGTACTGCAAAGTAATGTTATGACAGGTGGCGTAATAGCCCACCCAACGAGTATTGCAACCATAAATAGCGGTGTGCTTACGGTAGATTTGCTAAATGCGCCGCAAAACGGTTTTGGTTTTGGTAGCTTTGGATTTGTACTTACTTCCACCGCTAATGCCCCGATTACCACAAACCCCTCTTTGCCCAGCGGACAAAGTGCGTACATTCGTACCGTATATAACCAAAATTCACCACAAATGCAAATATTTGGGGATTACAAAAAAGCCCATTGTATTTCGGGCAACCTAATTTACGGTGTGGATATAGATGTTTACGATAGTCATTTATATACTTGGATGCATCAAACAATGGGCTCTTACGGCTTTACCATTCCCTTCCCTTTCGGCAAAACGGGAGACAAAGTAATTGTACTGCAAAATAATGCAATGACAGGGGGTGTAATAGCCCACTCGGCTGATTTAACCACATTAGCCAACGGTATGCTTACGGTTAATTTACAAAATGCGCCCGAAGACACCAATGATTTCGGCTTTGGCAACTTCGCCTTTATATTGGTTGAAACTCCCACAGACAGCGGAAGTGTAGCAAAATCCCCCAAAACAAGCGACAGCGCAAATACTTCACTTTGGTATATGTTGCTTACCGCCTCTGCATTAGGTGTTGTGTATCTGTTCTTTGTGCTTAACAAACGTGCAAGCGCAAAAAAATAATATCTTATTGCAATATAGGGAAAAGTCTTGCGGGCTTTTCCCTTTTTGTTATCCTACTGCCTAATTATTTAGTGGAAACCTCCTCCGTTTTCGTAATTTTAAAAATAACAGGGCGAAGTCCGTCGTTACAACTGCAAATTGCAACCCCTCTCTTTTCTATCCAATCCTCGTAATAAAAGGTTTCGCAGTTATGAGACAATGCAAAAACGTATTGGTACATTGCCTTCCACGCTTCGTCGCACAAGCCCTCGGGTTTTTCATAATCACCGTAAAAAACCTCCCCTACTTTATGAATGGGACATTTACCCAAATTTTTACAGCCGTATTCTTTGGCAAGTTCTTCATCTAATGTGGTTTTTAGCACTTCTATTTTGCATTTGTACATAGTTTTTTCTCCTAACTTTCTTTAGTATTTGCAACCCTTCTTCCCCTTTGTTACGGTACATTATATACTGTTTTACATCATAAAAAAAGAGGCTTGCGCCCCTTTTTTAGTGTGATACTTAAATTCTTATTTTTCTATGGGAAAGTAGATTTCCGTTACTAAATCCTGCTCTTTTACCTCTTTTGGCGAGTTTATATACTTTTCGTAAGGGTAATCGCTAACCTTGTAGCCCTTTTCCTCCACCCATTTTGCAATAGCCGTATAGGTTTGAGGAATGTTGCCGTAACTGCCGGTATGCACTCCCATTGCGCATTTTTTGCCTTTTAGCTGTGTTGTACCCTCCATACTTTCCAAAACGGGTATACATATTTCCACATCCGTTTCTAAAGGGTTAAATTCCTTACAATGATAAATCGCCATAGGACCGGAGGCACATGTTGCACCTAAAGTATGAAGCTTTGCAAAGGCTTTTCCCAGCAAAACATCAAAATCCTTCATATTAATAACTTCTCTGACACTTACTGTGTTGATTGTTTTCGTATCTAAAATTTCTACATTAATTTCTTTTGTACCCATAATTTTTTCTCCTTTTTCTAACCTTAATAAATCCTTCTTCATTTCGTTAATTAACAGCTGTTGTTTATCAAAAAAATTCATTTGATCAGCTAATTTTTCCTCAATACGTACCTTTAAATCTTTTGCATCCGCATCCTTTAGTTGCTTTATTTCCTCTAAAGAAAATCCGTAGTCCTTAAGCTTTTTTATTATCATCATGGTGTTTAGTTGGTTTACCGTGTAGTATCTGTAACCCGTTTCTTCCTTTTGAAAAACAGGCTTTAGTAACCCGATTGTATCGTAATGGCGCAAAGTTTTGGTTGTAACCATACATAAATTAGAAAATTCACCTATTCCAAACATTTTTTCTCTCCTTATAGTCGACTATGAGCTTATTATACAGTTTTACCTTAGGTAAAAGTCAACTCTTTTTTTATTACTTTTTTTGTGATAGTATTAGAAAAAGGGAGATGCCATGGAATACATAGACGCAAAAAACATTGTAATTAAAGTAAAGGGCAAGGGCTCTTACTGGTTTGGAATAGACTATAATATGAACATTTACAGAGGCTGTTGCCACGGTTGTATTTATTGCGACAGCCGTAGCTTATGCTATCGTAATGCTGATTTTCACGTTGTAAAAGCAAAGAGGGACGCACTTAGGATTATACGTGATAATTTATCATCAAAAGTAAAAAAAGGAGTGGTGGGCACAGGGGCAATGAGCGACCCCTACAACCCTTTTGAGAAAAAATACAAGCTGACACGCAATGCTTTAGAGCTGTTGAACGCCTACGGCTTCGGCGTTGCCATAGACACCAAAAGTCCGCTGATAGCACGGGATTTCGACATTTTAAAGGATATACAAAAGCACTCCCCCGTCGTTTGCAAGATTACCGTTACAACCGCAAATGAGAATTTGTGCAAAATTATTGAGCCACATGCACTTTCTACAAAACATCGGTTTGATGCCATGTCCAAGCTATCTTTGGAGGGGGTGTACGCAGGCAGTATTGTTATGCCGATTTTGCCTTTTATTAATGATGATGTAGAAAATATAAAAACATTGGTTAAACAAACCAAGGATAGCGGAGGGCGGTTTGTGTATCCCTCTTTTGGCGTTACATTAAGAGATGTGCAAAGGGATTATTTTTACCGTGCGCTTGATGCAAATTTCCCAAATATTAAGGAAAAGTATATTAATCGCTACGCAGAAAGGTACGTTTGCACCTCTCCCAACAACAAGCGGTTATACGCAGTTTTGGCTAACGAATGCGAAAAACTCGGCTTATTTTACAAAATGAACGAGATTACCTACAACTATAAAAAAGGCTACACTTATAAACAGCTTAGCCTTTTTCCTTAATTATTATAATGCTTTTATCTTATTGATTATATGAATATCTTAACCCTTTTTTCTATGTCCTCAAAGGTTTTTTCGCCGGGGTCTCCCGTTGGTTTGCCAAAGGGCATTTGTGCAATTAATTCCCAACTGCTTTCTATCCCAAAACGCTTTTTAACTTCCTCGTCTATTAGCGGATTATAGTGTTGCAGACTTGCTCCTAAGCCATTTAACTCAAGCATATTCCAAATTGCAAATTGTAGCATTCCTATTGCGTGCATTGCATATTTTGGAAAATTATCCTTAAACATAGGAAATTTTTCTTGCAGGTCCTTTGTTATGCTTGTATCGTTAAAATAAAGAATTGTGCCGTAGCCCCCTTTAAAAGAGTCTATCTTTTCCTGAGTGGGCGCAAAGTTTTCCTTTGGTACAATGGCTTTTAGGGTGTTTAGGGTAATATCCCATAAATCATCATGGTTATCCTTTAGTAGCAAGCACACACGCTGTATTTGGCTGTTATATGCGGAGGGTGTGTGGGTGGTTGCCGTCTTAATAAGCTCTATTAGCTTTTCGTCGCTCACCGTGCTTTCTTTAGAGATGTTATAATAGCTTCTTCGGTTTTTCATCGAGTCTGTAAAATTCATAATTTTTCCTCCTGTTTTAAAAAATTTTATATTTAGTTATATTATAAACCTTTTTTTGATAAAATAATACGTATTTCACAAATAATTTTTTACCGTTATTATAGTTGACATCCGTATTTTACGGTAATATAATAAAGTTAATTGCATATACTAATTTTAATGGATTTGTGCATTTGAAAGGAGTCAGATTTTATGCAAATTAGGTTAAATTCCACACCCAATTCCAGCTATTTTATGTATGGTAAGCTTAATGTTGGCAATAATGCCAAAAAAGCAGAGGAAACAAAAACCGACGCTAACGGCACTACTGTGCAAAAACAGCCAAATACCATTCAAAACAAAAAGCACGGCAAACTAATTGAATCTTTAATGCAACAAAAGCAAAATATGCTTGACCTTAAAAACAAGGTTATAAGCAAGGCTATTGAAAAAGGCATTGATGTATCGGATTTAAAAGAGCAGATAAAGTCCTACGACGATGCTATCCAAGACATTGACGACCAAATCTCTCAAGCTATGCTAAAAGAGCAAGAAAAGCAGTTAGAAAAAGCCAAGGAAAAGGGAGAAAAGGAAGAAAAGCCCGATGCTATCGAGGAAAATCTTGCAAACAAAGGTTTTCAAACGGTGGATAAGGAGCTAACAACAGGAGTGGCTGCGGCATCTGCAAACTTAGAAGTTTCTGCCGCCGCAAAACAGGTGTACACCCAAGCAAAAGGCGAGTTAAGAGTTGCCGAAAGCTACGACGGTGTAAAGGGAGCGGATTATTACAAATCTGTTTCTAAATCTGCAAGCAGAAAAATGGATGTTGCCATGGGCTATGTTGCAAAAAGCAATAAATCGGCAATGGACAGCATGGAAAATGCCAAGGAAACAACAATGGCAAAAGAAGACTACAAAGAAAAGCACAACATCGGAGACGAAAATGCTCCAAAAGCTATTGAAACCGGAGCTTTGGATAACGAAAAAGCTACAACCAATGGTGACGTTGAGCAAAAGGAAAACAAAGCCGAATAATGTTTCTAAACAACCGCAAAGACCGATTTTGGCAAAAGTGCAAAAATCGGTCTTTTTTGATGGTCAATTATATATATTGCTTAATACTATTTTTGCTTATCCTCCCACCACTCTGTCCAAAGCTCGTCCCACACCTGCTGACCCGGATAGGGATTTGGCGCCGGACATGCTCCTATGGTAGTCTCTTTATCCCAATTTTTAAACAAGCCGATACTGTAGATATTGCTGTATCCCAACCTTGTAAGCTCCTCAAAGGCTTTTTTATTGGTAGCCTCATCATCCGAATAAAAGAAAATTACGGTATCTGCTTTTAGCGGTGTGCTTTTTAGGCTCTGCTCGAATTCCTCATCTAAAGGCTGGCTGTATGCCCCTGTAAGATGCTCATCCGTAAAGGCTTGAGAGGGTCTTACATCCATCAGAAATATTCCCTCCTCCTCCATTAATCGCCTATACGCTTCCTCCCCGGAAATTTCCCTGTACTCCGCCTCTTTCTCCTCGGTTTTTTGGGTCTGTACCCTTTGCTTTTCTACGATTTTTGAAGGCTCTGCCCTAGTATTACCTTTATTTGCACAGCCTGTAAGTATTATTGCAAACAATAGTATTAATGCGATTTTTCTCATTTATTCAACTCTCTTGCTCTTTGCGCTTGGTGCATGCCTTCAAGCAGGCTGTAGTACATCTCTTCTCCCACACATTCCTTTGCGCTCTGGCACCACATAATACAAGATTGAATATCGTTGTAAATGGTGAAACCGCATTTCTCGCACACTCTAAATGGGTCTGAGGAAAACATTTCCACACCGTGACCGCACTTTTTGCACTCTTTTATTGATAGGGTGGGTGTTCCTGTTATGTTTTTTGCTCCCGGACAAAATTTTTCTTCCATTATAATCACCTTTTTTCCTAATTGTTGTCGTTTTTGATTGCTTGCTTTTTTGTGCAAGGCTGTATTTTTGCTTTTACCCCATTTTTTAGGGTTTTGTTACTTTTTTGGTTGTTGCTTGGCAGTAAAAAGCGCATTAGTATGCTAAAATTGACAAAAGACCACCTATTTTCATAGGTGGTCGAATTTTTTATTAAATTTTATTGTGCCTTCACGTCATGCGTCCCTCAGTCAGTTACCGCCGATTAGCCGTATTTTACGTAATAAACATCTACTATAAATTTTACATAAAATCCGCTTATTGCACACTTTTGCTCTTTTACTGCACACAATCGGTATTATTTTATGCAACATTATAGTTGCCATTTGCTTAATAGTACCCTTTGCAACTAACACAGTTGTAAGCGCCCTTCTTTACGAGCACACATACGGCTTTATATACAAACTGCCACACAATCTACCTTACATGGAAATTGATCCGTATGTTTTTAGGCATTAATTTAAGCCTTTACTATTTTTTACCAAAAGGTGTGCCACATATAAATGGTTCCGTGCTATACATAGGCATCACTCTCCTTTACATGTGGGGTATTAGCCCCTACTTACCAAAACCCTTGTGGCTCAAACAAAATCTATAACCTTATTTTCCATATGCCTCATTACCCCTAAGGCATTTTGCCACAACACTTTTGATGTTTATAATATAATATTCTACATTAATTTGGAAATCCCTTTTTTTTATTTAAAAAAATATTGAATTTTTTTTAGTTATAGCATATAATAAACAAGTATTAATTTTTGCTGCTATAGCTCAGTCGGTAGAGCGCGTCCTTGGTAAGGACGAGGTCTCGGGTTCAAATCCCGATAGTAGCTCCATATAAAAGCCCATTTTAATGGGCTTTTTGTGTATGTGGGTATGTCTTGGGATTACTTGCTTAGTATTTTTTAAGGTTATTTCCTTTATTTAATGACATTTGGGCTACTAAGCACCCCTCCTTTTACATATTAGTGACGGAATTACTTCAAATAGGCCATTACTCCACCTATTATAATTCTTGCATCATAGCGAATCGGTTTTACAGGCGCGACTTCCCTTTTCATATCAAGCAATGTATAAACAGCCGTGCGGGCAGCTCTGACAGAGTATTCTTCTGTGAATACACAATCTTCCGGTATTTCGCAATACTGCCCTGTAAACCCAAGATTTGTAGAGCCTTTGGGGGCCACCTTAGTCCTGTCACCGATGGCCCGTGGCATAAAATGTGCATTTGTGTATGGCAGAATGACCGGAATCGCCGCTACAACTTCGTCACGACACTTTTGCCTGGTACAATCGTCCATAGGCAGACTCATGAGTATTTCCTCCAAAATTTCCATGCCGTTACACTCATACTCGGTTTTCTTTACAAATCGTCCCTGCTTGTCCGGATAGAAGGAGCAAGTCCACAGAAAAGAATATCCGTCCGGCTGATTTTGAAAATACGGAGGCAGTGGATTACGAAGCTCTAAATGCCAAGGAGAACCTGTAAACATGGTCACAACGCCCTCGCCGGTCTTGTTGTGCGTATATTTTTCCAACCAGTCCATCAGGGTGTTTCCCATGAATGTGCAGTTAAATGTCATCCAACCGGACTTGTCCGGGTGAGCAAAAAACTTATCCGGGTCTCCAAAATTCTCTTTTTTTGCCACAATATTTTTCCAAAGCATAGCGCTCATAGGATAGCTGTCATCTTTAATGGCGGGTTTTGTGGCACTACCCATAGAAGAATTGTCCGTCATGCAACCCAGCGTGCATACAACCATATCGCCTTCATAAATATTTACTGGAATTGTAAATAAAAGTAGAGTAAAAAACTTCGAACAAAATATTAAGCCACCAAATCTAAAAATTCATTACTGAACTTATCACGCTTTACCAACGGCGGATAACCACCGGCATTTGAAGTATAAACTCTATATCTGTTGTAATAAGTAAATATCCATCTAAATATTATAGTTTTCACAGTATCCATAGGCAGGCTCT
>CAZVNZ010000031.1:0-37391 GCA_964628515.1 uncultured Christensenellaceae bacterium | reverse complement strand
GTAATAACATTATTTTTTTGGATAAAGTGTCACCTATCATTGACACTTCAACAGAATGCTAAACGGAACAGAGATTTTTTGTTGACATTTAAGTTTATATATGATAAAATATTATTTCGTAACCGCACATAATTTGGTTGCAAATTAGCTAAAAGCTAATACCAAATGTGGCGAGATTAAATCCCAAGGAGGAGTATAGATGTACGCAATTATAGAAACAGGCGGAAAACAGTACAAAGTAGAAAAAGGCAACAGAATTAAAGTAGAAAAATTAGATGCAGAAGTAGGCAGCGAGGTTGCTTTTGATGTACTAATGACTGCAAACGGTAAAACGGTTAAAGTCGGCAAACCTGTAATTAAGGATGTAGTGGCTAAAGGCAAGGTAATTTTACACGATAAAGCAAAAAAAGTTATTGTGTTTAAGTACAAAGCAAAAAAAGATTACAGAAAAAAGCAAGGGCACAGACAACCATATACAATGGTAGAAATAACGGAAATAGGCGAATAATATAAAGAGAGGTGTTTTATAAATGGCACATAAGAAAGGTGTAGGAAGCTCACGTAACGGTAGAGATTCAAACAGTAAAAGACTTGGAGTTAAACGCAGCGACGGGCAAGCGGTGCTTGCTGGCAATATATTGGTACGTCAAAGAGGTACTAAAATTCATCCCGGCATCAACGTTGGCAGAGGTAGCGACGATACCCTCTTTGCTTTAGAAAGTGGCGTAGTAAAATTTGAGCGCAAAGGCAGAGACAAAAAACAGGTTAGCGTTTACGAAGCAAAATAATTTTAAAAACAAGTACCCTCGTTTGCTCGAGGGTATTTTTATGTAAAAAAATCATAAGAAAGTAATCTATAATTGCAACAAAAAACACTTTATGTAAAATTAACTTGCCGAAAAGCATAAATGTAAGCCATATGTAATATAAAATTAGCTTTTAAGCTACACTAAAAACACAAACGTAACCAATATTTAACAGCTTTGTAAGGTTAAGGTAATATAGTGCTAAGTTAAAAGAAATTTCATTTTTGGTTCATAATTAATTCAAACTTATAGATTACAATGCAAAAAAACAGGAGGACGTAGAAATGAAAAAATGTAATAAATGTAAAATTTTATCCGCAATAGCAATTTTTACAGCTTTTGTACTAACTTTGGTGGGGTGTGCCGCTCCCGTATCTAACGCACCGGCATCACAGGCTTTAGCTCCCCCGCAATCTCGCGCTGAGGAAGCACCGGCATCTATGGCACCGGCACCCATAGAACCGGCACAAGCTCCTGACGCATACAGCAAAGGAGAAATAGCGGAAGGCGGCTATTACGAGGACAGCAAATACTACGACGACACATTTAACACGGAGGAATACAATTCAATAGAGGATAACGGCTTTAAAAAGGTTAAGCAAGCGCCTCTTTCCACCTTTTCATCGGATGTGGACACAGCCTCCTATTCTAACATAAGAAGAATGATTACAGACGGCATGCAGGTTACGCCCGATGCGGTAAGAATAGAAGAAATGATTAACTATTTCGATTACGATTATAAAAGCCCACAGGGCAAAGTACCTTTTTCCGTTACAACAGAGATTTCCGGATGCGAATGGAACAGAAATGCTCTGCTTTTAATGGTAGGGGTTAAAGGCAGAGAAATAGCAACGGAAGAAATGCCACCCTCAAACATAGTATTTCTACTGGATGTTTCGGGGTCTATGAACGACTACGACAAACTACCGCTACTACAAGACGCTTTTAGCATATTAACGGATAATTTAAGACCGCAGGACACCATTTCCATAGTGGTATATGCAGGAGAGGAGAGGGTTATACTCGAAGGTGCAAGAGGTAGCGACGGCAGACTTATTAAAAGAGCCATAAACTCCCTTTCCGCAGGGGGAAGTACGGCAGGCAGTAAAGGTATAATAACCGCCTACGAAATTGCTCAACGTTACTTTATAGAAGGGGGCAACAACAGGGTTATTTTAGCCACAGACGGCGATTTAAACGTTGGAGTTACAAGCGAGGGGGATTTAAAGCGTTTGGTGGAAGAAAAGCGAGACAGCGGAGTGTTTTTATCCGTACTGGGCTTTGGCACGGGCAATATTAAAGACAACAAAATGGAAACGCTGGCAGACAACGGCAACGGCAACTACTTTTATATAGACTCTATCAGAGAGGCAAAAAAAGTATTACAAAAAGAGCTTTCCGGCACTATTAACACCATTGCAAAGGATGTTAAGTTTCAAGTGGAATTTAATCCGGATAAAATCAGCGAATACAGGTTAATAGGCTACGAAAACAGAAAACTAAACGACGAGGATTTTGATGACGACAAAAAGGACGCAGGAGATATCGGCGCAGGGCATACGGTAACCGCATTGTATGAGATAATTCCGGCAAACAACAAGCAGGATGAGCAGGACAGCGGTCTTAAATATCAAGAGCAGGTATCTACGGGCAGTCCGGAGTGGCTTACGGTAAAATTGCGTTACAAAGAGCCTGACGCAGAGGAAAGCAAGTTAATAAGCAGGGTTGTGGACAGCAATGATTACAGCAGGGTGGCCTCAAACGACCTTAAATTTGCAAGTAGTGTTGCGCAGTTTGGCATGTTGCTCAGAGACTCGGAGTACAAGGGCAAAACAAACTACACAAGGCTGTTAAACAGTTTAAATAGGATAGATAATAATTACATGGACGAGTACAAAGCGGAATTTGTAGATTTGGTGGAAGAATACACCTATATTTACGGACTGGGGGATTTTTAAGAATAGCATTGGGGAAATGCGAGACAAATAGCTTTAATACGACCTATAATTAATAAAAATGTATATAATAAAACTGTTTTGCCAACACTTGTAAAACAGTTTTATTTTCCCTATTTTTATGATATAATATACTCTATGAATGTAGAATACAAGGAAAACAAGGCATATTTAAGGGACATAAAAAATTTTGATACAGAGCATATTTTCGACAACGGGCAGGCATTTAGGTTTACAAAAACAAAAAATGGCTACGAAGGTGTGGCATTTGGCAGATACTTGCGTGTTACGGAGGAAGAAAATGCCGTTGTGCTATACCCTTGTACCCAAAAGGATTTTGAAGAAATTTGGTATAACTATCTTGATTTAGCAAGAGATTACGCCAACCTTTTTTCTCATTGTGATGATATCGGCTTGCAGAAAGGGTGCGAGTATGCTAAGGGTTTGCGTTTGCTAAATCAACAACCTTTTGAGGCACTAATTTCCTTTATAGTGTCCGCAAACAACAATATTAAGAGGATACGAGGCATAATTGAAAAAATGTGCGTTATGTTTGGGGAGGAATTTACTTTCGAGGGCAAAATTTATCACAAATTCCCTACACCAACGGCGCTTAGCAAGGGTAGCGGTTTGCAGTTAGTAGAGTGCGGAGCAGGGTATAGGGCAGATTACATAACAGACACGGCAAAAAAAATTGCGGAGGGGTTTAGCTTAGAGGAGCTAAAAACGGTGGGGTACGAAGAAGCAAAAAAAAGGCTGACAACTTTAAAGGGGGTAGGTCCTAAAGTTGCGGATTGCGTTTTGCTTTTTTCTTTGGGATACAGCGATGCCTTCCCTTGTGATGTTTGGATAAAACGGGTTATGGAGGACTTATACGGGTTTACGGGGAAGGATATGCAGTTATACAGCTTTGCCAAAGAAAAATTCGGTATACACTCGGGAATTGCACAGCAGTATTTATTTCATTGGTACAGAACTAATCAGGTAAGGAAGGAAAAATGAAGATATTAGTAGACACTCACACACATACGGTAGCCTCGGGGCATGCCTATTCCACACTTAAAGAAAACGCACAAGCGGTATTTGAAAAGGGCATGCAAGGCTTTGTATGCACAGACCACGGACCACAAATAGTAGACGGCGCTCAAGACTACATTATTAACTGCTTGCGATATGCACCAAAAGAAATAGAGGGTGTACGGCTTTTTACAGGCACGGAGGCAAATATTATTGATTATGCCGGTGGCATAGATATTCACAACTATTATTTAAAATTTACAGATTTTGCAATAGCGTCCTTGCACGAAATCGTAATAAAACCCAAAACAAAAACAGAGCACACAAATACTTTATTAAAGGTACTTGAAAACGTTTACATAGATTGCATAGGACACCCGGGAAATCCGGCTTTTGAAATAGATATTGAAGCATTTACCAATAAAATTAAAGAGCAAAATAAGGTTTGCGAAATTAACAACCATTCCTTTGCCTTCAGAAAGGGTAGCGATGTAAATTGCAAAAAAATATTGCAACTTTGTAAGGAAAAAGATATTAGAATTGCTGTATGCTCGGATGCCCATATGTGTTATAATATGGGTAGCTTCGATTACGTTTTGCAAGCTTTAAAGGAAGCGGACTTCCCTAGAGAATTAGTGGTAAACAGGGACTTGCAAACGTTTACAAAATACATAGATGAGCGAAAACAAAGGGTTGAAAAATGAAAGGCAGACACAGGGGTTCGGGGAGAAAAAGTTACAGAAGAGTACGTATTTTAGTTAAGCGCAACAAAAAATATGTAATTATAGGAATCGGTGCGGTAGCAATTGCGGTGGTGTTTTTTCTTGTAATAAAACCTTTGGTTATAGATAAAACTATTAATATGGGTGATGTTAGCGAGGCACAAACAACTACGCAAGCCTACGAAAAGACACAAACTGAAGATATAGACAGCGAAACTTTGGCAGGCTTAATAGGGGAGGACAGCGCACTTACAGTAGGGGAAGGGGAGTTTTCCGGGCAGGGGATAAAAATAGGTGTAACCATGACAGACTTCAACCTTGCCGATATTTCCACCCTAAAAACCTTAGAAAAGCAGGCGGCACAGGAAATAACCAAGGACACCATAAATGATTTTTATGTGTACGATGCTGACGGAGACGAAAATCAGCAAATACAAGATGTGTTTTCTATGATAAATAGCGGTATAAATACCTTAATTATAGTAAATACCACAGACTATAACACGGTTAAAATAATAGATATTGCATTAAGCAATAAGGTAAAATGCCTTGCCTTAAACTCTGCGGTAACGGAAGGGCTGGAGGCAAATGTAATAGAAAAGGATGACAGCCCAAAGGATTTTGCCACTTTTATAAAAAACAGCGGACAAGCACAAACCTATGTGCTTAGAGGAAACCCAAAGCAAATAGGTGAAATAAGCGGAATTATTCCCGTTAAAGAAAATTTTGAGGATATTCAAACGGCAGGTGCGGCGGTGGAAAACTCCATAAAGGAAAAAACCCCCATAACCTCTATGATCTGCTTAGACAACAACCCCGGAAATATGCTGAAAGTGTGGGTAAACAAAGGGGAATATCCCAATGCCTACGCAGCCTATGCAACGGTGGACTACATAAAAACATGGTACGAGCTTATAAACGGCGGTACTACGGGAAATCCCAATGAGAATGCGGAAATCTCCACCCCTGCCGTAGAGGACGAAGTGGCGGGAAATACCGAAAGGCAAAATACTAAACCAATTAGTGTAGAGGCTAAGGAAGGAGAATTTGCAGGCTACGCCATAACCAAAATCGAAAACACAGGGGATGTGCTTTTTGAGCTTGCACTTAATATCGCTCTTGGCAAGAGTATAACCACACCCGGTTATGTGGTGGAAATTCAAGGTAGCGAGGTAATAACTCAAGAAAATTTGGAGCAATACTACAATAAAGTTAAGGATATGCCCTCGGGGTTTATATATTCAAAGGCAACGGTACCTCAAATTGCGGAATTGTTTGCAAACTAAATAAACACATACAGAAAGGAAATATATGTCTTATAAAGCATTATACCGAGAATACAGACCTCAAATTTTTGATGATGTGTACGGTCAAAAACATATTACGGATATACTAAAGGCTCAAATTGTAAATGATAAGGTGTCGCACGCATATTTGTTATGCGGACCACGTGGCACGGGCAAAACAAGTACGGCAAAGATTTTCGGCAACGCCATTAACTGCCTAAACAGCAAGGACGGCAACCCATGCCTCGAATGTGAGGTGTGCAAGGCATTTAAAAAGGATGCCTTAATGGATATAATAGAAATTGATGCCGCTTCCAACAACAGCGTGGATAATATCAGAGATTTACGGGATAAAATTGCGTTACTACCCGTGCTTGGCAAGTACAAAGTATATATTATAGACGAGGTGCATATGCTTTCTTCCGGTGCTTTTAACGCACTTTTAAAAACGTTGGAAGAACCGCCACCCCACGGAATTTTTATACTTGCAACAACAGAATTGCGCAAATTGCCCGATACCATACGCTCAAGATGCCAAAGGTACGACTTTAAACGTATTACCACCCAAGATATTATTGCTCGTTTAAAATACGTTGGGGACAGTATGGGGATAAGCTACGAGGAAAAAGCGCTGGAAATAATTGCCACTTCCGCTAAAGGAGCACTAAGGGACGCACTTTCCATAATGGATACGTGCTTAGATAACTTAACGGCAGAAGGGGTGCAAAATGCCATAGGAAGCCCCGAGGACGAAAAAATCGCTTTACTTTGCGATGCCATAACGGGAGAAAACGCAAAACAAGCCTTAGAACTAACATCACAAATGTGCCAAAGGGGTATAGAGCCACATAATATTTTAAGCGATGTTATAGTTACCCTCTCCCAAACACTTGCAAAAGAGGTTGCAAACAGTTATAATTGTATAAAAATTCTTAGGAGTTTAGAGGTGCTTATTTACAGCCAAAACACCTTAAGATACTCCTACACACCCGAAGAAACCCTTATTTGCACAATTTTACGGGCAACGGTAAATTCTACGGATGTGGATACCAAGGATATAGAGCATAGAATTAAAAGCATAGAAAACAGAATAGAAAAATTAGAAAACGGCGGAATTGTAGATTGGGCAAATGTCACAAATGTGCAGGCGGCGGAGGCAACAAAGGCGGTTACGGCACAGACTCCAACGGCACAAGCACTTACGGCACAAGCGCCTTCAGCACAGGCACCTACGGCACAGGAACAACAGCAGGCTCAATCACCCACAGATATTGCACCCCAACAGGCGCAGGCGCACGAAACACAAACTATGGTAGACCAATCACAATCAACTACGGACGCTAAAGGTTTTTTAAAAGGGTTCACCATAAAAATTAAGGAAAGCATACCCGAACTTGCGCCGAGTGTAAGTAAAATATCCGAAGTTAAAATTACCGGAAATGTGCTGGAATTACACGTATCAAAAGAGGATTCCGTACTGGTGGAAATGCTTTTGCTAAAGGCATACAAGGAAAAAATAGACGCTATTATTAAGGAAATTGCAGGCAAACTTTTGCAACTGCAAATAGTACATACAACAGAAGAAGATTTTACACAAGCACTTGCCGATATTGTCGGTAAGGATAATATAATAATTAAGTAAATTGGAGGAAAAGTAAATGTCTAAAGGTGGTTTCCCGGGTGGGATGAATATGCAAAGCATGATGAAGCAGGCTCAACAAATGCAGGCACAAATGGAAAAGGTGCAGGCAGAGTTAGAGCAAAAAGAGGTGGAGGCAAGCTCGGGCGGCGGCATGGTTGTTGTTAAAGCAAACGGGCAAAAAATCATTAAAAGCATTACAATAAACGAGGCGGTTGTAGACCCCGACGATATAGAGATGCTACAAGACCTAATCATCGCCGCAGTAAACGAGGCATTGTTTAATGCAGACACAATGATGGCAACGGAAATGAATAAAATAACAGGTGGGTTAAACTTCGGAGGCTTACTGTAATTTGGAAACCATAGAGTCTTTCAGAAGACTTACGGAACAGCTTGGAAAATTGCCGGGCATAGGGCAAAAAACCGCACAACGTCTGGCATATTTTATAATTAAAATGCCAAAAGAAGAGGTAAAGCAATTTGCACAGGATATGTACGATGCCCGTGTAAAAATTAAGTATTGCAAAATTTGCGGTAATTTAAGCGACGAGGACACCTGCTCTGTTTGTGATGATGCAAAAAGGGATACATCCACAATTTGCGTAGTTAAGGATGCAAAGGATGTATTTGCCATAGAGCGTACCCACGAGTACAGAGGAGTGTACCACGTTTTAGGAGGGGTAATTTCCCCTTTAGAAAACATAGGGCCGGACGATATTGCAATAAAAGAGCTTATGGCACGCCTAACCCCACAGGTAAAAGAGATTATTCTTGCAACCAACCCCGACATCGGCGGAGAGGCTACGGCGGCATACATAAGCAGGCTTCTTGACGGATTTAACATTAAAATAACAAGAATAGCCCATGGCATACCCATAGGCGCAGAGTTAGAGTACGCAGACGAAGTTACCTTAGCAAAAGCTATTGAGGGACGGAGGGATATGTAGCCTAACTTTAAAAAATGTTAAAAAAACTTAAAAAAACTACCCCAGCAAGCCCTCGGCTTGCTTTTTTCATCTAATATATGGTATAATTAAAACTAACTTTGCATACATTACCAATGGTACACGAGGCAAAGCAACGGAGAACAATATAAAACTATGAAACGGATTATTATTTCAATAGCAGTATGTATAATGCTTATGCTTACAATAGTAGCGCCTTCCTACGCAATACCCAACTTTGAAGAGGCAACGGTAATCGGGGACGATGTTAATATGCGCCTAAGACCTTCCACAGACTCCCCATTTGTGCTTAAATTAGATAAAGATACACGCATAGGCGTGTTTAGCGAGGAAGTACCCGGTTGGTATCGGGTTATTTACGGCAATTACAGAGGGTATATAAGCAAAGATTACGTGTTTTTACCCTCCACAGATATTTTAGTGGGCAACGTACTTGCAGACGAAACTCCCGTTTACCAAAATGCAGGGGAGTTTTCCGAAGTTGTGGGTAGCCTAAATGCAGGTGTGGGTGTTATGGTTAAAAGTATCTCGGGAGATTACTACCTTGTGGAATACTCACAGGAAGTTAAAGAAACTTCCCCATCTCCAAGCCCAAGTGTAAGCCCAAGTGCACAGCCATCACCAACTGTGCAGGCAAGCAATGTGCCTACTCCAACTGCAGAGCATAGCCCATCTCCTTCACCAAGTGCAACGGCGCAAGTAAATGAAGGGGCATCACCTCTGCCTACGTCATCATCACCCCAAGGGGAAAATGAGGTACAAACTATACTGACTTCCGCAAATACCCAAGCACCTCCAAAGGCAACGGAGGAAACAAATAACGAGGAGGAAACCCCAGTAGATGACGGAATTTCCGCACAAACCCCTGCACAAAGCGAGGATTTTACGGACACCGCCCTTGAAACCGAAGGGGACGTTTCAACAACCCATGTGCAAAAAACAGGTTATGTGGCAAAGGATGCAATTAAGCTAAGCGCATCAAAACAGGCGGCAAACCTACTAAAAGAGGGTATGCAAGGGGCAGAAGTGGTTAAAATGCAAAGGGAGCTTAAGGAAAGAGGTTTCCTTGACGCCTCCGCAACCGGAGAGTTTGGAGAGAAAACCAAACTTGCCATATCTTTGTTTCAACGAAAAGCAAACTTACCCGAAGACGGCATTGCAGGGCCAAAAACCTTAGAAATGCTGTATGGGGATAACGATATTAAAATTACTTTTGCCGAAAGAATGGGGCTGGGCGGAGAGGTTAAGTTACTGCCGTGGAGCGAGGCTCAGCACATATTCTCCAAAGGCACGACGGCAAAAATAACGGATGTAAAAACGGGGATTTCCTGGAATGCCAAACGGTTTGGCGGTTGGTTTCATGCAGACAGCGAGCCTGTAACCGCAGAGGATACCGCAAAAATGAAGAAAGCCTACGGCGGTAGCTGGAGCTGGGACAGACGTGCGGTTTGGATAACGGTAGACGGTGTTACAATGGCAGGCTCTATAAACGGCATGCCTCACCTATCGTGGACAATTAACAACAATAATTTTAAAGGGCATCATTGCATACACTTGTATCAAAGCAAAGTGCATCAAACAAGTGCACAATGCCCAAGGCATCAAGCGGCGGTGCAATACGCCTATAAAATGGGTAATCAATAGGAGGAGATTTTTTGGAAAAAATCAGAGTAATAATACTTGCTGTTGTTGTGGCGATTTCAAGCTGTGTTGTAACCGGTATATTTATGTATAACTACATGAATTCCAAAGAAACGGGAAACGAGTTACGTATAGGCACAGGCAACTACGAAGCGGTAAAAAAGTATATGGATATTGGGGATTTGGAAAAAATTATCATGGACAACTACTACAAAAAACCGGAGGAAGCACAACTTGTAAGCGGAGCGCTAAAAGGTATGGTAAACTCCCTCCACGACCCCTTTTCCGTTTATTATTCCGAGGAAGAGTTTAAGGAATATAACGAGCAAAACGCATCTAACTTTGTAAGCATCGGTGCTACGGTGGTGCCCTATAAAAACTCCGGACATTTACTTGTAAAATCGGTGTATAAGGGCAGTCCGGCAGAGGAGGCAGGGCTTATTGATAATGATATTATCACAGATATAGACGGCACTTCCCTAACGGATATGGATCACGAGGGGGCGATGTCTATGCTTAGAGGTCCAAGTGGCAGTACTGTAAAATTAGGCATAAACTCCGGCACGGACAGAAAAGCTCTAAGCATAGTAAGAAAGGA
Source organism: uncultured Christensenellaceae bacterium (assembly GCA_964628515.1). Lineage (GTDB taxonomy): Bacteria > Bacillota > Clostridia > Christensenellales > Christensenellaceae > CAZVNZ01. The sequence continues at coordinate 26,759 of CAZVNZ010000031.1, read as the reverse complement.
TGTGGACGTACAAACCGTTTCTTCCAATATGGTGAACGAAAACATAGGCTACATAACAATAAACGAGTTTAAGTCTAAAACACCGGCGGAATTTGTAAAGGCGCTGGAGTTTATAGACCAATCGGAAGCCACAGGATTAATTATTGATGTCCGCTCAAATATGCTTGGCAACATTAAAGATGTGGTAGATGTGCTGGACGAAATTGTACCCGAAGGGCTGCTGGCTTATACTTTAGATAAAGACGGTCAGCGTACAGAATGGCTTGCAGACGCAGAGTATAACGATATTCCCTTAGTAGTGCTGGTGGACGAATATACCTCATCCGGTGCGGAGATTTTTGCGGGGGCAATTCAAGACAGAAACAGAGGCAAGCTTATAGGTCAACAAACCTACGGCAAGGGTGTTATGCAGGCGGTAATAGATATGCCTTATTCCGGCGGCGGTGTAAAGCTTACCAATGCGGTTTTCTACACTCCAAACGGTAATACCGTATATCAAACGGGATTAATACCAAACGAGGTGGTAGAACTCCCAACAGATATTACTAAAATGACATTCGATACGGATACTCAACTAAAAAGAGCGCTTGAAATACTAAACGAGGAAATTGGAGGAAGTGAGCAATGAACAGAATAGGAATAGTGGCAATAGTTGTAGAACAGCATAAAAAAAGTGTAAGCGAAGTAAACAGAATACTAAGCGAATACTCGGATTTTATTTGTGCAAGAATGGGTGTGCCCAACAAAGAAAAAGATTTATATATAATTTCCTTAATAGTGGAGGCAACCAACGAGCAAATAGGCGCACTTGCCGGCAAACTGGGTAATTTAGAAGGTGTAACAGTAAAAAGCATGCTTACAAACAAAACTTATGAATAACAGACAAAATATCATAGATTGCTTAAGTAAGGAATACAAAAACGAAAAATCTGCACTAAACTTCAAAACCCCTTACGAACTTTTGGTGGCAACAATACTGGCGGCGCAATGCACAGATGTGAGGGTTAATATTGTAACTAAGGAATTATTTCTAAAATACCCCTCGCCAAAAGAATTAAGCAATGCAAGTATAGAGGAAATAGAGGGGTACATAAAAACGTGCGGACTGTATAAAACTAAGGCAAAAAACCTAAGTTTATGCGCAAAAAAGTTAATGGGTGATTTTGGCGGAGAGGTGCCAAATACTTTAGAGGAGCTAACAAGCCTTGGGGGTGTAGGCAGAAAAACCGCAAATGTGGTGCTTGCCAATGCCTTTAATATTCCTGCTTTTGCGGTAGATACCCATGTAAAAAGGGTGGCAAACAGACTTGGGTTTGCAAATAGCAACAACCCGGATAAAGTAGAAGAGGACTTAAAAAAAATATTTAAAAAAAAGGATTGGGCGGATGCACATCATTGGCTTATATGGCACGGCAGACGTGTTTGTAAGGCACAAAAACCTCTTTGTGATGATTGTGTGGTAAACAAGTATTGCCCTTATATTAATAAATGATAGTAGATAAAGTCAAAATATTTGTGAAGGCAGGAGACGGCGGAAACGGCGCAATTTCCTTTCACCGAGAAAAATACGTAAACAACGGGGGCCCGGATGGGGGGGACGGCGGAAACGGCGGAAGTGTGTACTTCGAGCCTGACGAAAATATGCGTACCTTAATGGATTTTCGCTATAATAAGCGGTACAAGGCACATAACGGAGAAATGGGCAAAAAGAAAAATATGCACGGCAAGTACGGGGAGGATTTAGTTATTAAAGTGCCTTTAGGCACGGTGGTTATAGATGCACCCACTGGCAGAGTGGTAGCCGACGTTAAGGAAAAATGCCTTGTACTGCACGGCGGTATAGGAGGAAAGGGGAACGCACGGTTTGCAAACTCCGTCAGAAAAACCCCACGGTTTGCCACACCCGGCAAAAAGGTTGGGGAAAGAGAGATTATTTTAGAGCTGAAATCCATTGCGGATGTGGGCTTGGTTGGGTTTCCCAATGTGGGTAAATCTACCCTGCTTTCTGTAATAACCTCTGCTCGTCCTAAAATAGATAACTACCACTTTACCACCTTAGCACCAAATTTAGGGGTGGCAAAAACGGACGACTACTCCTTTATTATTGCAGATATTCCGGGGCTTATTGAGGGGGCAAGCGAGGGCGCAGGGTTAGGCTACGAATTTTTAAGGCATATAGAGCGCACACGTATGATAGCTCATGTAATAGATATTTCCGGCTGCGAGGGCAGAAATCCTTTAGAGGATTACTATAAAATACGAGAAGAGCTTCAAAAATACTCTGAGAAGTTAGCCACAAGACCCGAAATAATAATAGCCAATAAATCCGATATCGGAGAGGAAAACTTAGCGGAGCTAAAAAGTGCTTTAAAGGACAAAAATATCCTGTTGTGCAGTGCGGCGGCAAATATTGGTATAGAAGAAATAAAATACGCCATGATAAACATTTTAAAAACACTTCCCGAGGAAAAATACATAGAAGACGAGGGAGTAATCGAGGAATGGGCAAACGAGGACAGAACGCTAACCATAGAAATACAGAGAGGAATGGACGGAGTGCTTGAGGCTAACGGCTCGCTAATAGAGGAGATATTTGCTAGAATAAATCCGGACGAGCCCGACTCTATGAGGCATTTTCATAAACTGCTTAAGGATATGGGTATTATAAAAATGCTTAAAAAAGCAGGTGCAAAAGACAACGACACCGTACGGTTAAACGGAGAAGAATTTGATTTTGTGGAATAAAGGTAGTAATATATGATAACAAGTAAACAAAGAGCTAAACTAAGAGGTTTGGCACAAAAAGAAGAGCCTATTTTACATATAGGCAAGGAAGAAATAAGCGAAAACCTAATAAAACAGGGAATAGATGCACTTTTAGCAAGAGAGCTTATTAAATGCACGGTACAGCAAAACAGCAGTTACACCGCAAAAGAGGCTTGCGAAATCCTTTGCGAAAAAACGGATGCGGAAAGCGTAAGTGTTATGGGCAGAAGGTTTGTTTTATATAAAAAATCAGAAAAAAATATTTTGGGTATGTAATGGAGTATTTGTACGATTTTTGCGATAAAAGGCACTTTAAAGCAGAAAACACAAAAAAAATAGGTATACTGGGAGGCACATTTAATCCGGTACATTTAGGGCATACAGAAATTGCCTTAAAATTAAGGGAAGAATTTGCCTTAGAGTATGTGCTTATAATTCCTGTGGGCAGTCCACCCCATAAGCACTACGAAATTGCCTCCGAGCAGGACAGAATAAATATGCTAAAGCTAAGCACGGAAAAATTGCCCTGCCTTAAGGTATGCGAAATCGAGTGCGACAGAGACGGGCTTACCTACACGGTAGATACTATGAGGTCTTTAGAAAAAAAGGACACCACATACTACTATATTATAGGCTCGGATACCCTTTTTGATTTGGAAACCTGGAAGGAAATTCCGGCTATTTGCAAACTTACGGAGTTTATTTGCGTAAGGAGAAACAATGCGTCTCCCACCGCAATGGCAAACGAAATTGCACGGCTAAAGGAGGCTTACGGGGCAAATATACATATTTCCAAGGTAACCGGGCCGGACATCAGCTCAACACTTATAAGAAACCGCATCAAAAGCAATAAAAGTGTGGATGGTTTGGTAGATGCGAGGGTAGAGGAGTACATAAGAAAAAATGGACTATATAAATAATAGAAGAGATCTTGTGGCATTGCTGGAATGCAACTTAAAAGGGGAGAAACTAAAACACAGTTTAAGTGTGGAAAAAACGGCAACAGAGCTTGCCAAAAGGTATAATGTAGACGTAAATAAAGCAGGCTTTGCAGGGCTTATGCACGATTTTACAAAGCAAAAAAACAATATAGAGCTTGCAAAAAAATACAATATACCTATTTTTAGCGAAAAAACGTTGCACGGGCATACGGCGGCGGCGGTGCTTCTTGAAATGGGTGTGTGTACAGACAGCGAAATTTTAAACGCAATAAAATATCACACAACGGGCAGAGCGCAAATGACACCCTTAGATAAAATTATTTATTTGGCTGATTATATAGAGCCTCTAAGAGATTTCAGAGGGGTAAAATCTTTAAGAAAACTAACTTACGGCAGTTTGGAAAAAGCAATACTAAAAGGGCTTGAAATGTCTGTAATAAACGTAATACAAGGAAGAAACCAAATAGACTCAGACACTATAAACGCCTACAACTACTATTGCAAAAAATATTAAATAACGGGAGAATAATATGCAAATTTCAGAAAGAGCGGAAAAAATAGCAAGTATTTTAAGTAACAAAAAAGGGCAGGACATTGTAATTTTAAAGGTTTCGGATATGACCATAATTTCCGATTACTTTGTGGTTGCAAGTGCCCCTTCCACCACTCATGTACAAACTCTTGCAGAAGAGGTGGAAGCAAAAACAGGAGAAAAACCCTTGCGTATGGAAGGTGTTAAGGAAGGCAGATGGGTAGTAATAGATTACGGCGATGTATTAGTACACATATTCCATAAAGAAGAAAGGGAGTTTTATCAGTTAGAAAGGCTGTGGAAAACAGATAATAATTATTTAAATTATCTGGAGGGATAATATGAAAAGGCTGTTATTATGCCTAATAATAACTATATATGTAGCGCTACTGTTTGGCTGTGGGGAGCAACAGGAAGCAACTGCAACTCCGCAAACGGCACAAATGACGGCTACGCCGTCAAAAGCACCAACCCTACCCATAATTGCCCTTGTTTTGGCTAAAGATACTCCATTTAATAATGCGTTTGAGGAAAAAGCTAAAACGGCGGCAGAAAAAATGGGCTATAATTTGCTTTCCTATTATTGCACAAGCCCAAGCAATCAGGTGGATAACATATATTCTGCAATAGGAGAGGGCACGAAGGCAATAATTATAGAGCCGTTGGATATGGATAACTTACAGGTGGTTTTAGAGGAGTGCGACTCCCAAAAAATACCTGTAATAAACGCACTTGTACCCATAAACGGCATTGTTAAAATGCTAATATCTCCGGATTTTACTCAAATAGGCAAAACGGTTGCGCAAAATGTGTCAAAATGGGGGGATAATATAAATATTTTATCCGTAGAGGAAAAATCCGCCGCCTTTGTAAACCAGCTTGTACATGATGGCTTGCAAAAAGGGGCGGACGAGTACAAAAACGTAAGGATAGCCCACGCAATAATTACGGAGGACGAGGAGGAATCCGCCTACAACGCAATACTCCAAAAGCTTAAAGAAGAGGATATTAACGCAATATTTGCCTACACAGAGGCTATTGCAAAGGGTGCGGTAAAGGCGGTTGAGGAAAGCGGAAAGGAAATAAACATAATTGCCTTTGGAGCAAGTGCGGATATTATAGGGCTAATTCAATCGGGGAAAATTAAAGAAGGGGTATTTATAAGCCCTAATCAAATTGCGGATTTAGCCGTAAAAAACGCAATAGAAGCGGTAAATGGGTTGAATATTCCTCAATTTGCCAACTTAAATACCCAAACAATTACATCGGCTAACGCACAAAACTATGCAAAGTTCGGCAGCTACGGAGATTTACTGTAAAATAGCAATTAATCGGCTGTCGCAACGGTCTGCCACAAAGGAGGACAAAATGAACAGCACTTTTTTCTATATACTTATAATTGCATTTATATGTCTTTTACCCATTTATATTAAAGCCGAGAAAAGTTTCGGGTTTGCAGCCGCCACCGCATTTAAGCTGTTGCTAAGCCTAATTTTTACCCTAACGGGAATACTTGGGCTTTTGTATATAAAAGAAGGTACGCGGGATATTCTTTTTTACTCTAACATTTTAATTGTTGTAGGGCTTGCTTTTGCCTTTCTTGGAGATTTCTTTTTACAATATATTAAGAAAAACAGAAAAATGTTTCATATTGGAGTGGTGTGCTTTAGCATAACCCAAATATTTCTCCTTGTAAGTATGACTATGAACTACGGCTTTGGTTGGGCGGAGCTAATATTGCTGATTGTACCCTTAGGCATAGCGGTAGTGCTTATGAACAAGCAAAATTGGGAGCTTGGCGACTCACGCATTTTTCTGTCCGCTTACACATTTTTAATTGCACTTATGACATCTAAAGCATTTATATCTTTATTTATGCACTACTCCCTCTCTAACCTAATTTTTGCTTTGGGGGCAAGCCTTTTTTTTGCGTCAGATGTACTCCTTGGGGTGTGGAGCTTTTACAAAAACAAAAGACTTTATGCAAATTTAAACTGGATAACTTATTTTTGCGGACTAATGCTTATTGCAATTTCTGTTGCTTTAGTATAAAATTAATAAAAGGAGTCAAAATTATTCGTGGCAAATGTTGCGAAAATAAAAAATTAAGAAATAATAAAGGGGAAAATTTAAAATGTATTATATTGAGTGGGGACCTCAATTTTTTACGCATATCGAGGAAATCGATATTTATCACGAAAAGCTGTTTGGCATTATTAATGCTTTTGGAAAGAAAGAGGAAACAGCAAAGTTTTACGATGTAATTCATTTCTTAAACGAGCTTAATTCTTACGCAAAATCTCACTTTTCCATAGAGGAAGAATATATGGAAAAGATGGACTATCCTTATTACGAAAACCACAAAACCATACACGGCAACCTTGTAAAAAGCGTAGCGCAAGTAAAGGCAAAGGTGGAGAGCGATATTAGCAACGAAAACTATTTTAAAGAAGTTTTCGAGTTTGCGTCCGATTGGCTGGTTACCCATATTTTAGAGGAGGATAAATCCTTTATTAATTTTTGTGAGGAGTACAATGCCGTATCCGACGAGCGGTATGTAAACAGCGTATGCGAAATTTACGATACGGACAACGTAATTATGGGCATGGGTACAATTACGGAAATAACAGAGGATAAACTCATGCTACTTACAAAAGGCAGTATTGACGGCGCTAAAGAACACGGCATAATTAAACTGCATATCTCCGGCAGAAAACTGCCTTTTCAGACATGGTCGGGCAGAATTAACAAATTAATCGGCAACCATATAGAAGTTATTAATGTAAAACACGTTGCCCACGAAAACAAAAGGCATTTTTGCAGAATATCCACCCAAATAAAAGGGGAGGTAGTGCTACCAAATGGGGAGAGCGCCTACGCAGATGTTTTGGATATTAGCCTTGGGGGCTTGCTTTTTGAGACGGATGCAACCTTGCATAAAAATGATGTTGCCATACTAAAATTACAGCTAAACAAAGAAATTCACGAGCTAAAATGCCGTGTTATTCGTACTTCTATGAAGCACTACCCAAAAAGCCAATGCGCTTGCGCATTTGAAGGGCTAAAGCACAGCGACGAAAATGCGGTAATTAAATTTATTTTTGAAAAACAAAAAGAGCTGAGAAACAGCTCTAAAATTATTTAAAACAAGTAAAAATATTGCAATACCTCCAAACAATCAACCAAAAAAGCAAGTGTATAAAAAATATGCTTGCTTTTTTAATCCCCAATATTGCAAAAAACATATATAAGCAAATTACAAAAAAATACACACAATTGTTGTTATATGTGATATAATTAAGATTAACGTATTTTTGCGTTAATAGTTGTTTTTATAGGATAAAACAGGGGTAAGTAAATAAAAAAAAGGAATTAATACACAGATGAAAAATTTTGAACTGCACTCAAATTACAGCCCATCGGGAGACCAACCAAAGGCTATTGCCGATTTGGTAAAGGGTATAGAGGAAGGCAAGAAAGACCAAGTGCTTTTAGGGGTTACGGGTAGCGGTAAAACCTTTACAATGGCAAACGTAATTGCTCGCCTAAACAGGCCGGCGCTTATCCTTGCTCACAATAAAACACTTGCGGCACAGCTTTGTAGCGAGTTTAAGGAGTTTTTCCCAAACAATGCCGTAGAGTTTTTTGTAAGCTATTACGACTACTATCAGCCGGAGGCTTATGTTCCCGGCAAGGATTTATATATAGAAAAGGACTCCAGCGTCAACGAGGAAATAGACAAAATGCGTCACAGCGCCACGGCGGCTCTCCTTGAGCGCAGAGATGTTATTGTGGTTGCCAGCGTGTCTTGCATATATTCCATAGGTGCACCGGAAACTTACGCAAATATGACGCTATCCCTAAGACAAGGGATGCAAATAACAAGAGACGAACTACTTACAAAATTAGTGGAAATAAATTACACCAGAAACGATTTAGACCTTCAAAGAGGTACTTTTAGAGTACGAGGGGAGGTGGTGGAAGTATCCCCCGTCAGCCAAAGCGAAAAAGCCATAAGAATAGAGTTTTTCGGAGACGAGATAGAGCAAATTGCAGAAATTGACGCACTAACCCTAAAAAAACTCAGCGTGATGTCCTACATTATGATATTTCCGGCGTCTCACTATGCAATGGAGCATGAAAACGTGCTTGCACAAATACCGCAAATTAAAAAGGATTTACTTGCACAAATAGAGTTTTTTAAGAGCGAGGGCAAATTGCTTGAAACGGAGCGAATAACCCAACGCACCATGTACGATATAGAAATGCTTAAGGAATTAGGCTTTTGCTCGGGTATAGAAAACTACGCAAGATATTTTGACGGTAGAAAACCGGGGGAGGCACCCTACACACTAATGGACTTTTTCCCCGATGATTATCTGCTTTTTGTGGACGAATCTCACGTTAGCTTACCTCAAGTAAGGGGGATGTACAACGGAGACCACTCACGTAAGAAAATGCTTATAGACTACGGTTTCAGACTGCCTTCCGCCTTTGACAACCGCCCTTTAAAATTCGACGAGTTTAACGATAAAGTTAATCAGGCAATTTACGTTTCCGCAACTCCAAACCTGTACGAAAGGGAACTTGCCGGAAATGTAGTAGTGGAGCAAATAGCACGCCCCACAGGCTTGTTAGATCCCTGTGTAGAAATCAGAAAGGTGGAAGGACAGTTAGACGATTTACTTGGAGAAATTCAAGAAGTCACGCAAAAAGGGTTTAGGGTGCTTGTTACCACCCTTACCAAAAAATTAGCGGAAAGGCTTACGGAATATTATACGGAAATGGGTGTAAACGTACGGTATCTCCATTCGGATATAGATACTTTGGAGCGTATAGAAATCATAAGAGGGCTAAGACTAAAAGAGTTTGATGTGCTGGTGGGCATAAACCTGCTGCGAGAGGGGCTGGATATACCCGAAATCGGCTTGGTTGCCATATTAGATGCGGATAAAGAAGGGTTTTTGCGTAATGAGACTTCACTCATTCAAACAATAGGCAGAGCGGCAAGAAATATAGAGGGTAGAGCCATACTTTATGCAGATAAAATCACAGACTCAATACAATCCGCAATGAATGAAACCAATAGACGTAGAGATCTGCAACAAAAATATAACGAGGAAAACGGTATTACGCCTCAATCTATTATAAAAGCAGTTTCCGAATCCCTAATGGTAACTCAAAAGGTGGATGAAGAAATTAACATTCCAAAAGGGGAAATAAATATGCGAATAGATTTGCTCACCCAACAAATGAAACAAGCGGCACAAGAGCTGGAGTTTGAGGTGGCGGCAAAACTTAGAGATATGATTAAACAACTACAAGAGCAAGGAGCGAAAAAGAAGAAATAATGGAATTTTTACACATAAAAGGCGCAAGAGAGCACAACTTAAAAAACATAGACATCACATTGCCCAGAGACAAATTTATCGTAATTACAGGGCTTTCGGGTAGCGGAAAATCCTCTTTGGCATTCGACACCATTTATGCGGAGGGGCAAAGACGGTATGTAGAATCTCTATCTGCCTATGCAAGGCAGTTTTTGGGGCAGATGGAAAAGCCGGATGTGGATTTAATCGAAGGGCTTTCCCCGGCAATTTCCATAGACCAAAAAACCACCGCACGCAATCCACGCTCCACCGTGGGCACGGTTACGGAAATTCACGATTATTTGCGGTTGCTTTACGCACGGGCAGGGGAGGTTTACTGCACTAAATGCGGTAAAAAAATTACTCGGCAAACGGTAGACCAAATAGTAGACAGAATAATGCTAAACAAGGAAGGCACAAAGCTAATGATTATGTCTCCCATAATTCGTGCCCAAAAGGGGGAGCATAAAAAGGTAATAGAAACCCTAATTAAAGACGGCTATGTACGGGCAAAAATAGATAACGAAATAGTGGAATTAGCGGACGAAATCAACTTAGAAAAGCAAAAAAAGCACAGTATTTCCGTAGTTATAGACAGAATAATAATAAAAGAGGGCATAAACGGAAGAATTTCCGACTCGGTAGAAACCGCGCTAAAATTAGCGGACGGGCTTGTAATAATAGAAAATATGGATACAAAGGAAGAAGTGCTGATGAACGAAAACTTTGCCTGTGTGGATTGCGGTATTTCCATAGACGAAATTACCCCACGTATGTTTTCCTTCAACAGCCCCTTTGGCGCTTGCCCCGATTGCACGGGGCTAGGCAATATAATGAAGATAGATGCAGATTTAGTAGTGCCGGATAAAACAAAATCCATAGAGGAAGGGGCAATAAAAGTAAGCGGTTGGAACTTCGGTGCACCCGGCACAATAGCAAGAAACTATATGGACGCCCTTATAAAACGGTACAATTTTAGAGAGGATGTACCCTTTAAAGATTTATCCGATGAAGTCAAAGAAGTGCTTTTATACGGCACAAAAGGGGAAAAACTTAAAATAAAGTACGACGGCAGTATGGGCACAGGGCATTACAACGCCGCCTTTGAAGGCATAATACATAATTTGGAACGCAGATACAGAGAAACAACCTCCGATTATATGAAAAGTGAAATAGAAAGCTACATGGTGGAAACCCCCTGCCCCGCCTGCAAAGGCAAGCGGTACAAAGAGCAAACATTGGCGGTGAAAATAGGTAATAAAAATATCGCTGAACTATCCGACCTATCCATACGAAGCGCAAGCGAGTTTTTAAATAAGGTAAAATTAGATAAAAAGCAAAGGCTTATTGCAGAAAGGGTGCTAAAGGAATTAAACGCAAGGTTTGATTTTCTCCTAAACGTAGGATTAGACTATCTTACACTTTCACGAGCGGCAGGCACACTATCGGGGGGAGAGGCACAGCGTATACGCCTTGCAACCCAAATAGGTAGTGGGCTTATGGGGGTACTATACATTTTAGATGAGCCAAGTATTGGTTTGCACCAAAGAGATAATGGAAAATTGCTACAAACATTAACTAATTTACGCAACTTAGGCAACACCCTAATAGTAGTAGAGCACGATGAAGAAACAATGCTTAATGCAGATTACATTGTAGATATAGGGCCCGGAGCCGGCGAGCACGGCGGTTATGTGGTTGCCCAAGGCACACCAAAAGAAATAATGGAAAACGAAAAAAGCATAACAGGGCAGTATTTATCGGGCAAAAAGGTAATTAAAGTGCCCAAAAAGCTAAGAGAGCCTCAAAATTGGCTTACGGTAAAGGGTGCAACGGAAAACAATCTAAAAAATATAGATGTCTCCTTTCCCACAGGGGTAATTACCGCAGTTACAGGGGTTTCGGGCAGCGGAAAAAGCACGCTTATAAACCACATACTTAAAAAAGCGGCAATGCACAGGTTTTACGGCTCCAAAGACAAGCCGGGAGCGCACAAAAGCATAGAGGGCTTAGAGTATATAGATAAGGTGGTGGATATAGATCAATCCCCAATAGGCAGAACGCCACGTTCCAATCCTGCTACCTACACCGGGCTTTTTGACCCCATAAGAGACTTATTTTCCATGACCCACGATGCAAAAATAAGAGGGTTTGAAAAGGGCAGATTTTCCTTTAACGTTAAAGGCGGAAGATGCGAGGCGTGCAAAGGAGACGGCATAATTAAGATAGAAATGCACTTTTTGCCGGATGTTTACGTACCTTGCGAGGTTTGCAAAGGGCAAAGGTACAACAGAGAAACCTTAGATGTAAAGTATAAAGATAAAAATATATTCGAGGTTTTGGATATGACGGTGGAGCATGCTTACAAATTTTTTGAGAATTTGCCGCGCATAGAAAGCAAGCTAAAGGTGCTTATGGATGTAGGTTTATCCTACATTAAATTAGGTCAACCCTCCACCACACTATCGGGGGGAGAGGCACAAAGGGTAAAACTTGCCACCCATTTGTCCAAAAGACAAACGGGAAGCACCCTGTTTATTTTAGACGAGCCCACAACAGGCTTGCATATGGCAGATGTGCAAAAGCTAATTAAAGTTATTAACAAACTTGCAGATAAAGGCAATACCATAATAGTAATAGAACATAATTTAGATGTAATAAAATGTGCGGATTATATAGTGGATTTAGGCCCGGAGGGGGGCGACAAAGGAGGCACGGTAATAGCCCAAGGTACTCCCCAAGAAATTGTAAAGGTTAGAGAAAGCTATACAGGGCAGTATCTGTCAAAATACATAAAATAAGTGTAGAAGGAGCATAATATGGAGTGGTTTTCTAAGAGTAAAGAGGAAGTTTTAGCCGACTTAAATTCCAAAGAAACCGGACTAACCAAAGAGCAAGCGGAGCAAAACCTAACTAAATACGGCAAAAACGAGATTACCGCTAAAAAGCGTACAAGTATGCTAAAGATTTTTTTATCCCAATTTAAAAATCTTATGATAATTGTGCTAATAGTGGCGGCGGTGGTTTCCCTACTGCTAAACGAGGTGGCAGACAGCGTAATAATTTTTATAGTTGTACTGCTAAATGCGGTTTTAGGCACGGTGCAGGAGTCCAAAGCGGAGGCGGCAATAGAGGCATTAAGCGAGATGTCCGCCCCGTATGCAAAGGTTTTGCGTAATGGTGATGTTGAGGTTATACCGGCAAAAGAGGTAACGGTTGGGGATGTTGTGCTTTTAGAGGCAGGAGACAACGTGCCTTGCGATATGCGTCTTTTAAAAAGCGCAGGTTTAAAAATAGAAGAGGCAACCCTTACAGGGGAAAGTGTGCCCACAGAAAAGGACGCACAGGTAATTTTGCAAGAAAAAGCGCCCATTGCGGACAGAATTAACATGGCGTTTGCAGGTACTAACGTAACCTACGGCACAGCAACGGGTGTGGCAACGGAAATTGGTATGCAAACCCAAATGGGTAGCATTGCAAAGGCGCTTGAAAGTGCCAAAAACGAAGAAACTCCCCTCCAAAGAAAGATGACACAGCTCTCCAAAATACTGACCTATGCGGTTTTGGCAATAGCGGTGGTGGTGTTTTTTGTGGGAGTGGCACAAGGCAAAGAATACTTCGAGATGTTCTTGTTTGCGGTGTCTCTTGCGGTGGCGGCAATTCCCGAAGGGCTTGCAACGGTGGTAACCATAGTGCTTACAATGGGAGTTACCCGGCTTGCAAAACAAGGGGCAATAATAAGAAAGCTACCGGCGGTGGAAACTCTCGGCAGTACCCAAATAATATGCTCGGATAAAACGGGCACACTAACCCAAAACAAAATGCAGGTAGTTAAGCTGTTTTACGATATGGAAGAAAAAGAGGCGGACACTAAATTTTCAGACACCGCAAAAGAGCTTATTTTTGCATTGTCTGTATGTAACGATGCAAAAAGCTCTAAAGACGGGCTAATCGGAGACCCTACGGAAACAGCGCTAATAGAGCTGTCATACAAATTTTACGGCAAAGAGGATACGGACAGCATCTTTAACTATCAAAGGCTTATAGAAAAGCCCTTCGATAGCGACAGAAAGATGATGAGCCTATCCACTATGGTGGATAATAAGGCGGTAATATACACAAAAGGCGCACCCGATGTGGTAATCTCCAACTGCAAATATGCCCTAATTAACGGCGAAATCAAGGAAATGACGGCAGATTTGCAAAATCAAATAATGCAAACAAACGAGGGAATGGCAAAGCAAGCCTTGCGAGTTTTAGGGGCGGCAAAGGAAGTTTTTGACACTCCGCCACCCATGGAAGAATTTGAAAACGGTATGATTTTCTTAGGCCTGGTAGGAATGATAGACCCTCCACGCCCTGAGGTTAAAGCGGCGGTAGAGGTGTGCAAAGGGGCAGGTATGCGTGCGGTTATGATAACGGGAGACCACAAAACCACGGCATCCGCCATAGCAACCCAGCTTGGAATTTTGCAGGAGGACGATTTAGCAATAACAGGAGCGGATTTAGACGAAATGAGCGAAAACGAGCTTAAAGAAAAGATAAATCATATTTCTGTTTATGCAAGAGTTTCTCCGGAAAATAAAGTCAGAATTGTAGATACCTTTAAATCGTTAGGGAAAATAGTAGCCATGACGGGAGACGGAGTAAACGATGCTCCGGCGCTAAAACGCTCGGATATTGGGGTAGGAATGGGCATTACAGGCACACAAGTGTCTAAAGGTGCGGCAGATATGATTCTAACGGACGATAACTTTGCAACCATTGTAAATGCGGTGGGTGAGGGCAGACGAATTTACGCAAACATCAAAAGGACGGTGCAATTTCTGCTATCTGCAAATTTAAGCGAGGTTATTGCGCTGTTTTTCGGTATGCTTTTAGGCTATACCGTGCTAAGTCCTGCCCAAATACTTTGGATAAACTTAGTAACAGACACCTTCCCGGCACTTGCCCTTGGTATGGAAGCCCCCGAGGCAAACAATATGAGCGTACCCCCACGAGACCCACGCAAAAGCTTTTTTGCCGACGGCATGGGTGTTTTTCTAATTATTTACGGGGTAACCTTAGGGCTTGTAACCTTAGCGGTTTACGTGTGGTCGTACAGTCACGAAGGGCCTCAAAGAGCCAATACAATGGCGTTTTTGGTAATGGGCATATCCCAACTTTTCTATATGTTTAATGTGCGAAGCCAGTATACAACAATGTTTGCAGGCTTAAAGAAAAACCTGTGGATGTATGCCGCCTTTGCCGTGTCTCTTGGCTTACAACTGATGGTGGTGCTTGTACCTCAAATTGCCTCCTTCTTCGAGTTAGAAGCAATAAATGCCTTTGAGTGGGGCATTGTATTCCTTGCATGTATAGTAATAATACCCGTTTGCGAGATTACAAAAGCTATTGCAAGAGGTGTTATTAAGGCAAAAAATAAGTAAAATTTTCATTTTTACTGTGATGATGATAAAAGAGGGCGCAAATTCTTTATGCTCTCTTTAATTTGAGTAGTATTAGCAAGGCTGTTAGTACCGCTAAGCGTACCCTCACAATTTAGCGCATACAACTTAATTGCACAAAATACAGCCATTATTCAAGCAGAAATGGTGGCTAACCCATTCATCAATAATTTTAATTATGGTGATGATGATGCCCATATACCATTTTACAACAACTTTAGCAAAAACGCTATTAAGGAAAGGATAACCGCAATTATGAAGATTAGAAAAACAACCATAGTAAGTATAATTATTTCCGCAATGCTGATATTTGGCACAACCGTAGCTTTTGCAACATCACCAACGGAAAATAAAGAAGCGCCAAAGCTACAAAAACGCAAAAATATCCCTGTATTACCATAAAGCAAAGGCAGAATGGATAAAAGAAGTAGAGTATAGCGAGCCCTAAAAGACCTAAGAGCAACGTATAGTACAAAATGTGGCATAGCAAATATATAATGTTGTACAAAAAGGCTGTATCAAAAAAGAAGAATTGCGATACAGCCTCTTTAATATTAATTTATAAAATAATTACTTTTGAGAAGCCTCAAGTGCACAGTCAAGATCTGCAATTAAGTCCTCCCAGTCCTCTAAACCTACGGAAATACGCACCGTTTCGTTGCTGATTCCGGCACTTAGAAGTTGCTCGTCGGATAGCTGAGAGTGGGTGGTGGAGCCGGGGTGAATAATCATAGAGCGGGCGTCGCCAACATTTGCTACATGTAAAAACAGCTTAAGCTCGTTTATAAATTTCTCTCCGGTGGATCTACCTCCCTTTACCCCAAAGGTAAACACAGAGCCTGCGCCCTTAGGCATATATTTTTGTTGTCTCTCGTAATATTTATCCGTTTTTAAGCCGGGATAATTTACGAAGGTAACATACTTGTGCTTACTTAAAAATTCGGCAATTTTATTTGCATTTGCCACATGCCTTTCCATACGCAAAGACAATGTTTCCATGCCCTGCATTGTTAAAAAGGTATTAAAGGGGGAGGCACACGGGCCTAAATCCCTCATTAGTTGCGTTCTCATTTTCAAAATGTATGCCGCATTTTTAAAGGCATCCGTAAATACAACTCCATGATAGGAAGCATCGGGGGTACACATTTCTTGGAATTTGCCTTGTGTCCAATCAAATGTACCTAAATCCACAACCATACCGCCAATAGAGTTACCGTGCCCATTAATATATTTTGTTGTGGAGTAAACCACAATATCTGCACCATAATCTTTGGATTTAAACAGATAGGGAGTGGCGAAGGTATTGTCGATAATTAGTGGAATTTGAGCATTATGGGCGATACTTGCAATTTTTTCAAATTCCGGAATATTTGCATTGGGATTTCCTATGCTCTCTGCAAAAATTGCTTTTGTTTTGGGCGTTACCGCATTTTTAATTTGCTCTAAATTATCTACATCTACAAGAGTTACTTTTATGCCAAACTTTTTAAATGTGTTAGAAAACATATTGTACGTTCCACCGTATAAGGAGGACGCAGACACAATTTCGTCTCCTGCCACTGCAATGTTTTGAATTGCAAGCATAATAGCCGAGGATCCCGAGGATGTTGTTAATGCACCCACACCATCATCTAACATAGCCATACGCTTTTCAAATATATCTAACGTGGGATTTCCGAGTCTGGTGTAAATAAACCCCTCCTTTTGTAATGCAAAAAGTTCCTTGGCATAAGTTGCATCGTCAAAATAATACGCCGCAGTTTGATATATAGGTTCTGCAATAGTTCTGGGTGGATTTTTGGCGTCATAACCGCCTCGTACCAAAATAGTATCAAATTTCATAATATCACTTCCTTTCTAAGAATATATTTTACATAGCAAATAAGCCTATTCTTACTCGCTAATTTTATTTACCTCTTTAATATTGAAAGGAGTTCCTTGGTATACATAATAATTTAGCCAGTTGTTAAAAAGCATGTAGGAATGAGCTCGCCATTTTACTATGGGAGAAGTTGAAGTGTCATCGTTTTCAAAATAATTTTTTGGTATTTCTATTTTTAGTCCTTTTTCTACATCTCTGAAATATTCCTGCTTTAAGGTAAACGCAGAATATTCCGGATGCCCCGTTACAAATACCTGCCTACCGTTTTTAGAAGCAAGTATATAAGTACCGCATTGCTCGGACTCGCACAAAATTTGTATATTACCGCATTTTTTTGCAGAATCCGTATCTATTTGCGTATGACGAGAATGAGGTGCCCAAAACACATCATCAAAACCCCTTAAAAGAGGTATGTGTCCTTTTGTCTTGGTATGGAGAAAAATGCCAAACATTTTTTCATTAAGCATATGCTTGTTTATACCGTAATGATAATAAAGCCCTGCCTGTGCCGCCCAACAAATATGCAGGGTAGAATAGACATTTTCTGTAGACCACTCCATAATTTTCTTCATTTCTTCCCAGTAAATAACTTCTTCAAAAGGGAGTTGCTCAACAGGAGCGCCTGTTATTATAAGTCCGTCGTATTTTTCTTTTTTGATGTTGTTAAAAGTCTTGTAAAAGGTGTTGAGATGCTCAATAGAAGTGTTTTTAGAGAGATGTGTGGCAGGGTGAAGTAACGTTATTTCCACCTGAAGGGAAGAATTTGCAAGCAGTCTCATTAGTTGAGTTTCCGTTTGCTCTTTAGTTGGCATAATGTTTAAAATAACAATCCGTAAAGGTCGAATATCCTGCCGTTTTGCCCTGTCGTCAGGCATAATAAATATACCTTCTTCTGCCAATACTTTTGCTGCGGGTAATTGAGAGTTAATGTTAATAGGCATAACTTTATCCTCCTCTTTGCGCAGTATGAAAGTAGAGATGTTACCCGGATGCAATATTAAGATGGCATTAGATACTTATATTATAATACATATTATTTAATTTTGCAACATAAAAACATATTTTTTATTGCAAAAATATGTTTTTTTAGTAATTCAATAATTTATTTGGATAAACTAATTATGTATAAACCGTAGCCGGCTAATTATTTAGCCCCACTTAAATAAAGCTCCACTTCCAAAGAAACCTGTGCCAAATATGCAGACAAGGGTTTTTCTTCCACCCCTACCACCGTTACTTTGCATTTTGTAATGGGCACAAGAATTTTTTTGGCTTTGCTTTTAGACACCGCTTTTGCAATTTTTGTTGTAATTTCTCCGTACATAGAATTTGCAAAGCCAATGCCGATAGGCCCTAAAATAATATGAGCATCTTTTGCATTGCATTTTACCGCATTTTCGCCTGTGGCACACAGGGTTGCCCCTGCCTTTTTCATGGCGGAGGTTGCAATGGAATTTGTGCCCACAGCAAATATCTCCATCTTAGGAAAAGAGCTAAGCAAATTTTCTATTATACATTTTCCTATGCGTCCGCCTTGTCCGTCAATTACTAATATCTTCATATCTTACTATTGGCTTTCTTGCCGCCAATACCTCGTCTAATCTTCTTACAGGGGTGCTTATAGGCATTTCGTGGAGCTTTTCCCCTTGGGTTTTCGCTGTTTCAAATATTTGTTTAAGTGCATCTATTGCCATGTCCAGAGTTTCTTTGCTTTCCGTTTCTGTGGGCTCTAACATTAATGCCTCGTGTACAATTAAAGGAAAGTACATGGTGGGTGGGTGTATTCCGTACTCTATTAAAGCCTTTGCTACGTCTAAAGCGGATACATCGTACTGCTTTTTTAGGCTCTCAAGGCTTAGCACAAACTCGTGCATACAAGGGGAGGTGTATTTTAAATCGGAATACTCTTTTAGTGCATCTAACATATAATTTGCGTTTAGTACCGCATTTAAAGAGGCTTGCTTTAAATCCTCTTTGCCTAAGCATTTTATGTAGGTATAAGCCTTTAAATAAACTAAAAAGTTGCCGTAAAAGGCCTTTATTTTGCCAATGGAATTTTTAGATGTGCAATCAAAAGAATATTTGCCCTCAAAAAGTTTTACGCTTGGTTGAGGTAAAAACTCCTTAAGTATTGCTTTGCATCCAACAGGCCCGCTGCCTGGGCCTCCGCCGCCGTGAGGGGTGGAAAAAGTCTTGTGCAAATTAAGATGCACAACATCAAACCCCATATCTCCGGGGCGAGAAATACCCATAATTGCGTTTAAATTTGCGCCGTCGTAGTATAAAAGCCCTCCGGCATTGTGTACAATGTCTGCAATTTCTTTAATGTTGGTATCAAAAATACCTAAGGTGTTGGGGTTGGTGAGCATTAGCGCCGCCGTTGTTTCGTTTGCCAAACTCTTTAATGCTTCTACATCTACCATACCCTTGGCGTCCGAGGGCACGTTAACAACATTGTAGCCCGTCATAGCAGCACTTGCAGGGTTTGTGCCGTGAGCGGCATCGGGCACTAAAACGGTTAATCGGTTGTAATCTTTTCTGTTTTCGTGATACGCACGTATAAGTTGCAACCCTGCCCATTCCCCTTGAGCGCCTGCCGCACCTTGCAAAGTAAAGGCGTCCATACCGCAAATTTCGCATAAATCCTCGGCTAAATTATACATTACCTCTAAACAACCTTGCACGGTGTTTTCATTTTGCAAAGGGTGCATTGCACTAAAGCCGTGGAGCTGGGCAACATCTTCATTTAACTTGGGGTTATACTTCATAGTGCAAGAGCCTAAGGGGTAAAACCCTGTATCCACACCATATGTACGCCTGGAAAGATTGGTATAATGGCGCACTAAATCAATTTGAGCAATCTCCGGGAGTGAGGCGTCCTTTTGCCTAAGTAATTCGTAGGGCAAATCAAAATTATATGGGACATCGCTTTGTTCTATTTGTTGGCACACCCTGTCCTTTTTGCTTTTTTCAAAAATAAGTTTAAACATCTGCACCCTCCAAATCCATTAGTATGGCGACTACTTCGTCTATACTTTGTTTGTCGTTAATTTCCGTTGCACACCAAAGTATACTGCTTTCGTCTAAAGTAAGTCCGCTTAATATTCCCCTTTTGCTTAAAGTTTCCTCTATCTTTTGGGGTGATATACTGCTGTGGGTTACAAATTCGTTAAAGAAGGTCTTATTGTATTTTAGCTTAAAAGTTTTTAAATTGGTTAGTTGCTGTGCAAAATAATGTGCGTTTCTGTAACAATTTTGCGCAACAGTTTTAAACCCGTTTTTGCCTACCGATGATAAATATATTGATGCGGTTAGGGCACAAAGGGCTTGGTTGGAGCAAATACTGCTGGTGGCACGCTCTCTTTTTATGTGCTGTTCTCTTGCTTGTAAGGTAAGTACATAGGCACGTTTGCCGTCTACGTCCACCGTTTGCCCTACAATTCTGCCGGGTAGTTTGCGCACATCTTTTGCTTTTACCGCCATAAAACCAAGATAAGGGCCTCCAAAAGAAAGTGGCATACCCAAAGGTTGCCCTTCGCCCACGGCAATATCCGCCCCCACCTCTCCACAGCTTTTAAGCACGGCGGCGGCAATGGGGTAGATGTTCATAATTGCCTTAGCACCCTTTTGGTGAGCAATTTCGCATATTTTCTCCCCCTCTTCCAAATTACCCAAATAGTTTGGCTGAGAAAAGTACACACCAGCCGTTTTTTCGTCTGCTAAGGCATTTAGTGCATCTATATCCGTAACACCGTCTATACTCGGTATCAACTCAATTTCCAAATTATAGGAATGAGCATAGGTTTTCATAACCGCAATATTTTCCGGATTAGCCAAAGAGGATATTAAAATTTTACTGCGTTTTTTGTCCGCACACATAAGCATTGCTTCCGCACCTGCCGTTGCTCCGTCATAAACGGAAGCATTAGAGGCATCCATACCGCAAAGCTCGCATATCATAGTTTGATATTCAAAAATTGCCTGCAATAACCCTTGGCTGATTTCCGCCTGATAGGGTGTGTAGGCAGTAACAAATTCCTCTCTTGATGCTAAATGTGGCACAACAGAGGGGATATAATGGTTATACGCACCAGCGCCACGTAAAATTACGTCGTATACTTTGTTTTTACTTGCGGTTTTTTTAAGTAATTCGTAGGTTTTTTGCTCCGTTAAACCGTCGCCTATGTTTAAAGGACGTTGCAACACAACATCGTTAGGCAAAAAAGCAAGCATTTCCTCAAAAGAGCTAAAGCCAATGGCTGAAAGCATTTGTGCTTGCTCGTCTTTTGTGTTTGGAATATAAGAACTCAAAGTAGCTCCTCCACAGTAAGATACTCCTCGTATTCTTTAGCGCTCATTAAATCGTCTTTTTCCGAAATATCCATAATTTCCGCAATCCACGCATCGTAGGAATTTTGGTTTAGTAGCTCGGGTGCGTCCGTTAAATCATCGTTTATTGCACAAACGTTACCCGAAACGGCGCAATATACATCTGCGGCGGTTTTTACCGATTCTATATCTGCAATAACATCCCCTAAACCAATACTTTCGTCTATTGTGGGTAGGTTTATGTAAACAATATCTCCAAGCATATTTTGGGCATAGTCCGTAATGCCCATAATTGCCGTGGTTTCGTCTTTAAATTCGTACCATTCGTGAGATTTTGTGTATAACAAATTGTTTGGTATATTCATAAATATCCTCCGTTAATAATTATTTTTTCCTTGTATAAAAGGGGAGTTTTACAACCTCTGCATTTAGCATTTTCCCCTTAATATCTATTTGTACAATGTCTCCCACACTTACCGTTTTATCCGTTTGTGCCATGGCAATAGGCATTTTTAAATAAGGTGCGTGAGTACCGGATGTGGTTATACCAACATTAATACCCTCTTTGTAAACCTTTGCACCCTCTCTTGCAATGCCTCTGTCTTTTAAAATAAGCCCTACACGCTTTTTTGCCGTATCTTTCTTTTTAAGCAATTCTTCCTTGCCTATGAAATCTTTGGCATCGGTATTAACAAAAAAACCGATGCCTGCCTCGTAGGGTAGGGTGTTTTCGTCCATCTCGTGCCCGTAAAGTGGCATTGCCGCCTCAAGACGCAAAGTGTCTCTTGCCCCTAAACCGCAGGGGATTAAATCTTCGCAACAATCAAGCAAGGCTTGCCAAATAACAGGGGCATCTTCGTTTGAGCAGTAAATCTCAAAGCCGTCCTCTCCCGTGTAGCCCGTTCTTGAAATTAAAGTTTTTACTCCGCATAAAACAGCATCATCAATAAAAGTGTAGTATTTATTAGGAATATCCTTAGTTAGTTTTTCAAGAATACTATTAGAAAGTGGGCCTTGCAAAGCAAGTTGAGAAATACTCTCGGAAATATCCTCCGCTATGGCATCACCCTTTAAATTACCTTTAATATGGGCAAAATCCTTGTCTTTATTAGAAGCGTTTACCACCAGCAAATACTCCGTTTCCGATTTTTTGTACACCAAAATATCGTCTACAACTCCACCGCTTTCGTAGCACACGGGGCTGTATGCAATACTGCCTATTTGCAGGGCGGAAATATCTCTTGTAATAATATTTTGCACATTTGCCAAGGCATCCTTACCTTTTAGGGTTATTTCTCCCATATGAGAAACATCAAACAACCCTGCTTTGGTGCGTACCGCCATATGCTCGTTAATTATTCCCGTGGGGTATTGTACGGGCAAAAGGTAATTTGCAAAGGGCACCATTCTGCCCTTTGCCTCTATATGCTTATTATAAAGGGGAGTCTTTTTTTCCATCAGTAAACCTCTGCTAAATATTAGAAAATAGTAAATACATAAATAAATTATGCATTATGTCATCTGTTGACCACCTGTAACGTTTATGGCTTGCCCTGTCATATAAGAGCTGTCGTCGCAAGCTAAAAATACCATGCAGTTTTCTATATCTTCGTAACGGCAACCTCTCTTTAAGGGTACCATATTAATGTATTTTTGTTTAACCTCTTCTTCTGTAATGCCTTGATTTTTAGCGTATTGTTTAAATAAGCTGTTTACCCAAAGTGGACTTTCCAGCATATTTCCGGGGCAAATTGCGTTTACACGTATTTTATCCTCCGCAAGCTCTAAAGCAAGACTTTGTACAAGACCTACACCGCCAAATTTGGAAGCCGCGTATGCGGAATTTTTAGCAGAGCCTTTTTTGCCGGATTTTGAGTTGATTTGCACAACAACGCCCTCGCCCTGCTTTCTGAAGTAGGGTACAACGGCTTTAATGGAGTTGTAGCAACCGCATAGGTTTACATCTATAACAAGTTTCCATTTATCTGCATCAAATTCCTCAATAGGACCTGAAAGCACGATGGCCGCATTGGAAACAAGTACGTCAATTTTACCGTATTTATCTATTGCCGCCTTTGCAAAAGCATGGCAATCTTCCATATTTGTAACATCTAATTTAACCGCAATGCCTTCTTTTAGCATTTCTGCCGTTTCTTGAGCACCTGCTAAATTCATATCGCCTATTACAACTTTTGCGCCCTCGTTTGAGCACCTTATTGCCAAAGCCTGCCCTAAGCCTTGTGCACCACCTGTAATAAGCACTACTTTGTCTTTGAGTTTTTTACAAAATTCCATTACTTTTCCTCCAATTTGCTTTCTAAAAATTTAACTAAATCCGCTGAGGCATTTTTGCGCCCCAGTAGTTTTTGTGCGTTGTACATCTCCTGCTTTTTAGAATCGTTAAACCTGTATTGAATAATTACCTCGCTGATAGGTGTATATTTATTGCAATGCAGAGCAAGAGAATGATTGGTTAAAAATGCGTGATTAACCACCTCCACACCCGGTACGGGGTTGGTTAGGAGCAGAGGTTTGCATTTAGCAATAGCCTCGGAAGTGGAAAGTCCGCCCGGTTTAGACACATAAAAATCGCAGGCATCCAAGTATTCCGGCATATTATCCACAAAACCAAGTACCCTAACGTTATTGTTAAAGGTGGTGGCAAGCAGTTTGTCTTTTAGGGGTTTATTTGTACCGCAAATCGCAATAATTTGTACGTTAGCTAAGGTGTCAATATCCTCTACTACATCATACAAATTCATAAAACCCATACCGCCCGA
Source organism: uncultured Christensenellaceae bacterium (assembly GCA_964628515.1). GTDB lineage: Bacteria > Bacillota > Clostridia > Christensenellales > Christensenellaceae > CAZVNZ01. Next base: position 2,713 of record CAZVNZ010000031.1, on the reverse strand, counting down.
AGAAAGTAGTACGGTAAATTTATCCGTAGCTAAATTAAGTTTGGCGCACGCCTCCTCTTTTGGCATATTGCTACTGAATTTAGAAAAAATGGGTATGCCCAAGGGAAGTATTTGCTCCTGCTTAATGTTTCTGACACAAAAAGCGGGGATTAAAAGCTCGTTTGCCGATACATAATAGTCCATAGGCGTATATTCCCAAAAGGGATGCAGGGTAAAATCCGTTACAATACCCACTTTAAGTATTTTGCTGTCTATTAGGTTGGATTCTTGCATTGCACACACAATCATGGCTGTAAACATAATTGTGCAAACGATTACATCAGGGCTATAATCGGCAATATACTTTGCCAGCTTTGCCTTTTGTAAATCTGCAAACGCCCAAGGGAAAAAGGTTTTCATATCCGCACTACCGTTTTTTTTGTATGCGGATTCGTAGATGTACTCCATAAATTTAGGCATTTTTCTGCCTAAAAACATATAGCCTTTATCCATACCAAGACCTATTGCCTTGTTTAAGTATTTATATGTATCCAGTACAGTACATTCGTGCCCGTTATTTTCAAGCGCCTCTTTTAGTGCATTAGATGCTATGTTATGCCCCTGACCGACCGTCATTGATAGTATCAGTACCTTCAAAGTATCACCTCGTTATGTAGTAGTTTATAAAACAAATTACGCCTTATTGTTACTGCCAAACAAAAGCATTTTTGCCATAGCTTCTTTTTCTATGAAGTTAATTGCGCTTACAGTCATATCGAAGTAGTTAGCCTCCGTTTGAGACGTCTGTATAGCGCTGTTTTTTGCGGCTATCATTAAATCGGTGTAAATATTTGCTTTTGCAATGCCTGTTTTAGAGACTTTAATAAAGTCCTCGTCGCTAAGACCGGAGCCACCGTGCATAGCAAGGGGGATGTTTAGTGCGTTTTTTAGCTCTGCAAGCCTTTCAAAATCCAGTTTAGGTGCAGTTTTATACACACCGTGAACGGTACCGATGGCAACAGCAAGCACATCTATACCTGTTTTTTCTACAAAGTCTTTTGCTTGGGCTACCTCTGTATAGGCGTCTTTGCCGTAATCTTCTTTATACATTTCAAGTCCGCCCACGTGCCCCAGCTCGGACTCTACCGAAACATTTTTTTCTTTGCTCATACTTACTACTTCTTTGGTAAGCTTTATGTTTTCCTTGTAAGTTTTATCCGAGGCATCTAACATCACAGAAGTAAAGCCTGCATTTATGGCACGTTTAATAATTTCAAAATTAACACCGTGATCTAAATGAAGCACAACATCAACGCAAGCCTTTTTAGCCGCAGCTTTCATAATTTCTGCAAATTCTTCTAAACCCACAATAGCCTCGAAAGGCTCTGCAAAAGCCAAAATTACGGGAGATTTAAGTTTTGTTGCCGCATTTATTACACCTTGCAACATTTCCACATTAAAAACATCAAAATTTCCTACTGCGTAGCCGTTGTTCATTGCTTTTGTGCAAACCTGTTTTAAATTAACCAATGCCATAAAATTTTAATACCGCCTTTTTATACTGTAAATTTTTTATTGTACGAACTTTGCGTAAACCAAGAAATTATGCTTATTATGCTAAAAATTGTAATGTATAGCCCAAGCATAAAGCCTATAACATCAGCACCCGTTGCAATGCCGGAGAGTATAATAATACCTATTACAACAACAATTATCCCTGAAATTAAAGAAACAATCCAACCACCAAAGCCGGCTTTTTTGGAGCTTAGGGCAAAAATTATTGTAGAAATGCCCGAAATTACTGCAAAAGCGCCTATTACAAGGGGTAGCAGTACCTGTGCCGATTGCTCATAAAAAACGAGAGTCAGCACACCTAACACGATCATAATAATGGAAAAAGTGTAATTAGATTCTACACCTCGCTTTTTCTTTTGTATCATGGCGATTAGCGAAATTGCCCCAAATGCCAAAATCGCAATACCCACAATTATGATGATAAGCTCCGAGCTAATTATGTTTGCAAGCATTAAAATGCCTATTGTAAGCAACACGAGATACATAAGCAGTTTAATATAATCTTTGGAAATCCCCTTTTTTTGTGCTGTGTTTTCCATCCGTTTTCACCTCTTTTTAAAATTTGTATATCCTTATTATACTATATAACTTGCAAATTTGAATATATAAATTTTAATAATATGATTTTTTTTTGCAAAAATAGTGTAACTGCTTTTCTTATACTTGCAAAAAAGTCCATTTTGTATTAAAATTTAGTATGTGGAATTTTGATTTTTATTGTCATGATGATGCTTGCAGATGTTTCCGTAGCTCAGTAGGATAGAGCGTTCGCCTCCTAAGCGAAAGGCCGCGCGTTCGAATCGCGCCGGGAACGCCAAAAACAAAGTCGAAAACCCTTTAAAATAAAGATTTTCGGCTTTGTCTATTTTCCGACTGATTTCAAACTCCACAGCTTAATAAATGCAGTATAGATATCTGCATTGAGTTGCTGATCTTCAAACTTTTTTTCCAGCAAAGCAGTAGTGTCTGCCCTTACACCACTTTCTCTATATAGGGAATAATATGCCCCATGATAGTGGATCTTTGCCCGTTGCGCATTCTCTATTCTTACTTCTTCAGCCAGAGCGTTTGCAATCGTATCTGAGACCTCAAGAAATGTATCGTTTTGATACAGCGACGGATAATATTTCTTCAAATTAATCTGTTTCATTGAATACCT
>CAZVNZ010000030.1:0-38386 GCA_964628515.1 uncultured Christensenellaceae bacterium | reverse complement strand
ACGCCTTACAGGCGTAATGTGAAATACCCCCAGCTATGCTGGGGGATGTTTATTAAAAGTCTTGCTAAAATATCCGGGGGAGGAAAACCCCACCATTTCCGAGATAAGAGAGATGTTTGTGTGTCCGCTGTCAAACTTTTCTTTGGCTTTGTTTATCCTGACATCTACTATATAATCGTTAATTGTCATGTTGTTGTCCCGCTTAAAGCAGTAAAAACTGGCACAGGGTATTCCCCCAAACCCACCGAGTTAAATCATGTTAAACTAATAAAGGAAACGGTGGGGGATGCGGTTAAAATTAAGGTTGCCGGGGGTGTGCGCAACTTAGAAACCCTTTATGCTTTCTACAAAGAGGGGGCACAAAGGTTTGGTATCGGAAAAAATGCCGCATTGCTTATACTTGACGAAAATGGTGGGCTGTAAGCCTGCGGTTATAAATTGTTAGTTGTGCACTTTTTTAGTGTGTAGAGCGGCATAGCGCAACTGATTTTGCAAAAACAGCTTAAACAGGGTGTTGCAAACGTTTACAGCACTTTGTTTTTTTATGCGATTTTATAGCATAAAGCTATATTTTTTTAGCAAAACAAAATAAAAAACACAGGGGGTTGTATTAAGGAAACATCACCATTGAAAAAATGGAGGAAATACAGTATAATAATTAGAGCTTAGGAGGGTTTATGTGTAGCAAAAAGGTACTTTTTATTGCAACGGTGGACAGCCATATTAAATTGTTTCATTTACCTTATTTGCGTTTTTTTGCAAATAAAGGCTATGAGGTACACGTTGCCACAAATGGCGAGGGAACTTTTAAATACTGCAATGTTAAGCATAAAATACCCTTTAGCAGAAACCCATTTTCCACAAATAATATTAAAGCTTACAAACAGTTAAAAAAACTTTTGGCACAGGAAAATTTTGAAATTATACATTGCCACACCCCTGTTGCAAGTGCCGTTACACGACTATCCGCAAAAAAGGCACGTACTAAGGGTACTAAGGTGTTATATACCGCACATGGCTTTCATTTTTACAAGGGTGCGCCCAAAAAAAATTGGCTTATTTACTATACTATGGAAAAATTTCTTTCCAAATACACAGATTGCTTAATAACCATAAACAAAGAGGATTATAATTGCGCTAAAAGGAGTTTTAAAGCCAAAAAAGTGGAGTTTGTCCATGGAGTGGGGGTGGATTTGCAGAGATTTAAACGTTTGTCACCCGAGGAAAAAATTGCAAAAAAGGTAGAAAAAGGCTATAACAAAGAGGATTTTCTTGTAATTTATGCAGGGGAGTTTAGTGTTGATAAAAACCATAGGTTTTTAGTGGAAAACTTTAAAAAAATGGAGGAGGAAGTGCCTAATTTAAAACTGCTTTTTGCAGGAAAAGGCGCTTTAAAAGAGGAAACGGAGGAGCTGGTAGCAAGTTTAAATTTACAAGATAAAATCGAATTTTTAGGCTTTGTAAACAATATAGAACAGCTAACGGAAATATGCGATATGGCAATCTCCCCAAGCTTAAGGGAGGGGTTGCCTTTAAATATTTTAGAAAATATGGCGTGCGGTTTGCCTGTGGTGGCTTCTAAAATAAGGGGGCATATAGATTTACTTAAAGATGAGGAGTTTGGGTTTTTGTATGAGGCAAGGGATGTAAATTCTATGCTTACCGCACTTAAAAATGCGTATGAGTGCGTGGTGGAAGGGAAAAATGTGGAGTATAAAAATCTTGATTGCTACGGACTTGAAAACGTTTGCAGGGAGTATGAGGAGATTTATTTGGGGGTTATGGGTGGAGTGGGAAAGTAGACGCAATATGGAATACAAAACAAACAGCAATTTAACAGACGAAAATATACACAGTATTCGCTATGCTGACTACGAAAAAATAAAAAGTTTTACAAAAGAAGAATTAATAGAAAAAACAAATAAATCCGCAGAAATTGCAATAAAAAAAATACAAGCTATAAAAAACAATAATTAGTTAATTAAATAGGCTATTTAACGTGCACAATTCTCCATACCTCCCACCCAACTAAATTTTTCCCCCAAAAGATGAAATTTTACTCAACTTGTGTTATAATTGAGTGTATTTATACGGAAACTAAAAGCGTAATGTGTAAAAGGAAAGGAATACTAATGAAATTAAAAGGATATTTTGCAGGCTTTTTAAAGTACAGAGACCTACTAAAAGAGCTTGTGGTAAGGGATATAAAAATAAGATACAGAAAATCCTTTTTAGGCTTGCTGTGGACGCTACTAAACCCTCTACTTATGATGCTTGTACTAACGGCGGTGTTTTCGTTTATGTTTGGTGCTGTTATAGAAAACTACCCCATTTATTATATGAGCGGTTTTATAATGTTTAACTTTTTTTCGGAATCCACAAATATGGGGCTTACTTCCATTTACGGCAACTCCTCTTTAATTAAAAAGATTTATATACCCAAATATTTGTTTCCCACTTCTAAGGTGCTTTCTTGCATGGTAAATTTTGCCTTTTCCTTTGTTGCAATGCTTATTGTCATGCTAATTACCCAAGCACCCTTTTACCCCACACTATTTTTAATGATTATACCAATTTTTTATATGTTTATTTTCGCCCTGGGGTGTACCCTGTTTTTATCTGCGGTTACCGTGTTTTTTAGGGATATTGCCCACTTTTACGGTGTGTTTATGATGGCGTGGATGTACTTAACTCCGCTTTTTTACCCCTTAGCCCAACTGCCACCCGTATTGCAATCACTAATGAGGTTTAACCCTATGTATCAATATGTAAATTATTCTCGTATGTTGGTGTTAGAAGGTGTAGTACCCGGCTTAAAAGAAAACTTAATTTGTTTTTCCATAGGTGCGGTTGCATTAATAGTAGGTATAATTGTGTTTTACAAAAAACAGGACAAATTTATTTTGCATGTGTAAGGTAGTTAAAATATATGAATGAAAAAAGAAAAATTGTAGAAATAGACGATGTTTCCATAATGTTTAACTTAGCTCAGGAAAAAGTGGATAACATTAAAGAATATATTATAAGAAAAATAAAAGGTACCATTAACTTTCAGGAGTTTTGGGCGCTTAAAAACGTTACTTGCGATATTTACGCAGGAGAGCCCCTTGGAATAATAGGGCTTAACGGCTCGGGGAAAAGCACACTACTAAAAGTTATTGCAGGGGTGCTTAAGCCAACAGATGGCAGCTTAAGAATTTACGGCTCGGTAGCACCACTAATAGAGTTAGGGGCAGGGTTTGACCCGGATTTTACCGCACTTGAAAATATTTACCTAAACGGCGCAATACTTGGGCACAACAGAGAAAAAATGAAGGACAAAGTAGAAGAAATTATTGCCTTTTCCGAGCTTGAAGAGTTTATTAACGTACCCGTTAAAAACTTTTCTTCGGGTATGCTTGCAAGGCTTGCCTTTGCGGTTGCCACCTCTCATTATGCGGATATTTTAATTGTAGACGAAATACTCTCCGTAGGAGATTACAGATTTAAAGAAAAATGCGAGGATCGAATAAAGCAAATAATAGCCGGCGGATCTACCGTTATACTTGTTTCTCATACTGTAAAACAGGTTAAAGACGTGTGCAAAAAAGCCCTTTGGTTAGAAAAAGGCAAGATAGTTATGTACGGAGACGCCACAGAAGTATGCGATTTGTACGAGCCACCCAGCGAGGATAAAGATGTTTGATTACACAAAAGAGCCGGGCAAAAAATTAATACGCAGGTACAACACAGATAAAGCGCAATCGCCCATAATCAGCATTATTACACCCTTTTACAATGCCGGAAAGTTTTTTACGCAAACATATAATTGCGTGCTAAACCAAACTTTTCCCTATTTTGAATGGGTTATCGTAAACGACGGCAGTACAAATAAAGAGGATGTGCGGTTACTTGAAGAGCTTGCAAGCACAGACGAGCGGATATTTGTGTATCATAAAGAAAATGGGGGAGCGGCGGAAGCAAGAAATTTTGCCGTAAAACATGCAAGAGCGGATATTTTGCTTATTTTAGATGCGGACGATTTAATTTTACCTACTGAAATCGAGTGTCTTTATTGGGCGCTACTCAAAAATCCACAGGGGGCATGGAGTTATTGCGGTCTTGTAGGTTTTGGAGAAAAACAACATTTATGGTCAATACCCTTTAATTCGGGTTTAGAAAAAACAAGAAATATTCTAATTGTAAACTGCGCCATAAGAAAAAAGGATTTTAATGATGTAGGCGGTTATCATGTAGCCGGCAGATATTATAACGAAGACTGGCATTTCTTTCTAAAAATGCTTGCTGCAGGAAAAAAACCGATACAACTCTTAAATTATTACGGATTTTGGTATCGCACAAGCAGTACGGGAGGACTTTCCGTTGCAATTAACGACAAACAAGTAAAAGCCAAAAACGAAAAACTAATAGCAGAAGTCGCAAAAACGGTGCCAAACGATATACTGCCCGTAGGGGCTATTGGTAACAGAAAAGAGGAGCTACCCACACCCAAACCAAGTAATTGGGACAAAAAACTTAGCTATATTAAAAAGAAAACCAACATACTTATGCTACTGCCATGGATGGTAGTAGGGGGAGCGGATAAATTTAATTTAGATATTGTATCTAAATCTGATAAGGAAAAGTACGAATTTAGCATAATAACCACCCTGCCTTTCGATGCGGAAAATTGTTGGGAGCAGGAATTTAGAGAACACGTGTCAGATATTTTTAACCTACCCCAATTTTTAAGTGTGGACGATTATGCGGAGTTTATTCATTATTTTATTAAATCTCGCAGTATAGATATACTGTTTTTGTCTTGCTCTTATTACGGCTATTATATTTTGCCTTGGCTAAAAAAGGAGTTTCCGCAGCTAAAAATTGTGGATTTCTACCACTCCGAGCCTATGTACTGGCGAGAGGGCGGATATGGCAGAGCAACGGTAATAATGGATGATTACATAGACAAAACCTATGTGGGAGACGATATGCTCCGCACTCAAAAAATAGCAAAGGGAGAAAAAACCGAGGACAAAATTAAAGCCATTTATATAGGCGTGGACGAAAAGGAATTTAATATTGATAATGGTGATAAAAACGAGATAAAGCATAGTTTGCAAATAGATAAAAACAGACCTGTGGTACTTTTTTTAGCACGTATTTCTCATGAAAAACGCCCGTTACTTATGGTAGAAATTGCAAAAGAAGTTAAAAGCAAAATACCTAATATTGCTTTTTTGGTGGTAGGGGATGGCGACGAAACCCAAAAAGTAAAGGATAAATGCCAAAAATACGGTTTAGAAGGCACGGTATATTTTGCAGGACGGCAAAAAAGCGTGATAAACTGTTATGCGGCGGCGGATATTACATTGCTTTGCTCCATAAAAGAAGGGCTTGCACTAACCGCTTACGAATCTTTAGCCATGGGAAAACCCATGATAACCGCAGATGTAGGCGGACAAAGCTGTTTAATAGACAACACGGTGGGCAGAGTTGTGCCTCTGATGCAAGATGAGTCTCAAGTTTTTGAAACAACCTACTCCAAAGAGGAAGTTAAGCTTTATGTTGATGCAATTTGCGAGGTGCTTAAAGACAAACAACTCTACGAGCAAATGGCGCAAAATTGCAGAAACAAGATATTAAACGGCTTTACAATAGATTGTATGATAAAAAACTTAGACAGGGAATTTGATATGTTGATGCAACAAAAAGCAACATCGCCACCTATACAAAAGGCAAAGCCGGGGTTGGAAGAAGAAATGCTAACAATGTATTGTGCATGGGATACAGGACTAATGGCGCAGGACGGAACGGTGCTTATGAGGGGAAGTTCGGGGGCAAAATTAGCTCAATCTCCTGAATGGAAGCTGGTAAATAAGCTAATGCACATAGCTACTCAAACGTGGTACGGCAAGTTTGCCTATAAGGTGTATAAAAAGTTTTTCAGAAAATAATAAACTAAGAGGTACAAATGTTTTTAATACAAACCATTATATATATACTGCTGTTTTTTGTGTTGATGTACAGCTTTCATATAGTTTTCGCAAAAGTATTTAAAATAAAAACCACCTCAATAATTGAGTCTTTGGTGTTTGGAGTGGTGGTGTTTTATGCCCTGTTTCAAATTGTGGCGGTACCCTTGATTTTTTTGCGTATGCCATTTTTTATATTGAACGTAATTTGGCTTGTGGTTACAGTTTTGATGGTGGTGTATACCTTTGTACTTTACAGAAACTACAAAGAGAGAGTTGTCATAATAAAAGAGGAATATCTCCAAAATAAAGACAAATTGTTCTTTTTAGTTTTCGGTTTGGTTGCTTTTCAACTCCTGCTTACCTGTGCTTTAGGCTATAATGATACGGATACAGCATACTTTAACGGTAATATTGCAACTACCCTTCAAGAAAACACAATGTTTTTGCACGATCCATATACAGGTAGACCTTTAGAAGAAATAGATATGCGTCATGCAATATCTGCATATACAATGGCTTGTGCTGTCTTTAGTAGTTGGCTCAATATGCCGGTTCTTTGGCAAATGCAAATTGCACTCCCCCTATGTATGACACTCGTGGGTTACATGGTATATTATTTAATAGGAAAACATATTTTTGGCAAAAATATTAAGGCAGTATACATTTTTTTAAGTATAGTTTCATTAGTTTATTTATGGGGATTTTATTCGGGATACTCTGCTACTGTGTTTTTTATAGGAAGGACGGCACAGGGTAAAGCGCTGTTAGGGGGCATAATTATTCCGCTTATGCTACTTTTGTTTTTACGCATATACAGTAATCCTAAAAAAAATACGAACTATATTTACTTATTGTTGCTAAATATTACCGCTGTATGTTTTTCGGGTACATCATTATTTATAATGCTTGCAGCTTGCGGAATCTTTTCTTTGATTTTAACCATTGCAAAAAGACAATTATTACTCTTTATAAAAATAGTTATTTGTATGCTACCCTCAGTAATATTTGGGTTAATATATTATTTATGTTAGTTAGGTAAAAATATGCGTGGAGAATTGGTAATATCTGAAATATTTCAAATATATAGTGGGCAAGGTTATATGCTAATACTTTTTATGATTTTGCTTGGATATTTTGCCGTAAAAATACTTAAAACTCCTAAATTAAACAGAAATAAAGATGAAGCATTATTAACGGTATTTGGAGCAGTTTTCACAATAATATTTTTAAATCCGGCTTTTGCATATTGGATAATTACGTCTTTTCCCGATGTGCAAGAAGTTTACTATCGGTTTTACTGGTGCTTACCCATACCTATAATTGTTGCAGTTGCGTTTACTCAAATAATTTTGTACTGTAAAACAAAACTATTACGTGCCATAGCCATTGTGTGTGTAATAGCAACGTTGTTATTTTGTGGCACACCTTTTTATAAAAACGAAAGGTTTTTTGTAGCGGAAAACTCCTACAAAATACCCACCAATATAATTAAGGTAGTGAACATTATACACGAAAATTCCAAAAAAGAAGAACCGGTGGCTATTTTTCCTACAGAATATTTAAACGATGTTAGACAGTACGACCCCTCCATAAACTTAGTATACGGCAGAGCCATGATGTTTTGGAACGATACCATAGGCAGCGAGGAGTACAAAAACGCAAGCAGATTAATATACCGTGCCATGAATAACGAGGAAGGCATTTTAGAAGAAGAGCTTATCTCCGCCATAAAGTTTACCGAGGCGGACTATATTGTGTTGCCCCCCGGTAACAGGTATGCTACAATTATTCAAGATGCAGATTTTGAATTTGTGGCAAACTCTCACGAATATTTGATTTACAAAATCAAAAGTAGCTAATTTAGCATAACAAAGCTAAGGAAAGGGAATATCACAATGAAAACAATTTTAATAACAGGCGGAGCAGGGTATATAGGCAGTCATATTTGTTTACAGCTTTTAGAAGAGGGTTTTAACGTTGTAATTATGGATAACCTTTCTAACTCCTCTAAAGAGGTGCTTTTACGAATAGAAAAGCTTTCGGGGAAAAAAGCGGATTTTTATTTAGCGGATATTAGAGATAAAAGTGCATATAAAGCTATTTTTGAAAACCATAAAATAGATGGTGTAATACATATGGCAGGGCTAAAAGCCGTGGGAGAATCGGTGATAAAACCTGTGGAGTATTACGACAACAACATTTGCGGTACAATGGCGCTTATAGAAGCTATGGAAAATTACAATGTTAAAAAACTAATTTTTTCCTCTTCCGCCACCGTTTACGACACCACCCTTTCAAATAGTGATGGTTTAAGTGAGCAGTCCCCCGTTGGTTTTTCGGCAAGCCCCTATGGCAGAACCAAGGTTTTTATAGAGCAGATACTAACGGATGTATCCAAAGCCAAAAAGGATTGGTGCGTAGTGCTGTTAAGATATTTTAACCCCATAGGTGCGCACCCAAGCGGAGACATTGGAGAAAACCCAAACGGCATACCCAACAACCTAATGCCCTTTATTACGCAGGTTGCGGTGGGCAAATTAACCGAGTTAAGCGTATTTGGAAAGGATTATAACACAAAGGACGGCACTTGCATAAGGGATTACATCCACGTTTGCGACCTTGCAAAAGGGCATAGCGCCGCCATTAAAAAGTTTGAGGAAGAGGGTGTACATATCTACAATTTAGGTACAGGCAAGCCAAAAAGCGTGCTTGAAGTAATATCCGCTTTCGAGGAAGCCAACAACTTAAAAATACCCTATAAAATTATGCCAAGAAGGGCGGGCGATGCGGAAATTTGCTTTGCACAACCTAAAAAAGCCAACAAAGAGCTTAATTGGCAGGCAAATTACGATATTATAGATATGTGCAAACACAGTTACAACTGGCAGAAAAAAAATCCCAACGGCTATTAAATTTAATTTGAGCTGTTAGGCTCGAATATTATGCGTATAGACTGTAAAATCAGCTTTAAATCCAAAAAAAAGCTGTAATTTTCTATGTAAATCAAATCAAGCATTAATTTATCTTCCGGGCGAGTGCTGTACCGTCCGTACACTTGAGCATTACCCGTAAGCCCGGCTTTTACCTTTAATCTAAAGGCAAACTCCGGAAATTGACTCGTGTATTCCTCCGCTAAAGAAGGGCGCTCGGGGCGTGGACCTACCAAAGACAGCTCCCCACGCAAAACATTTATAAGTTGGGGTAGCTCGTCTAACCTGTATCTGCGCAGTTTTTTTCCGACGGCGGTAACACGAACGTCATCTTTAGAGGAAAGACGGGCAATGCCGTCTGCCTCCGCATCTACCTTCATAGTGCGAAATTTGTACAATTCAAACACCCTGCCACCAAGGGTTAGTCTCTCCTGTTTATATAAAACCGGCCCTCCGTCCTGCTTTTTAATTAATATGCTCACAACAAGCATAATAGGGGATGATAGAGCTATTCCCACTAAAGACAAGGCAATATCCATAAGTCTTTTAGGCACAATTTGCCCAACGGTAAGCCCTGCACTTTGCACATAAAGCAAGGGTGCGTCAAAAGCAAACATACGCTCCGCACCGTTGGTTATTATGTTTGCAACGTTGGGGGATAAATATACACGTATATTTTTAGCATAACAAGCGGTTATTAACGCACTTTTAATATCATCATTCATATTTGCCAAAATAACGCTGTCATATTTGGAAATTTCTTCCAAAAGTTTATCAAAGGGTTGCCCCACATCTATGGTTTGCTTAATATTATAGGTCTTTTTGTGATTAGACACCTTTTCTAACAAAGTTTTATCCAAATAATTTGCGTATAAAAACGCCATTTCCTGCACTGGATGTATCTTAAAATAAACTTTGGTGGCAAGGTTAGACCACACAACAGACAATACAATCTGCAAAGCAAACAGGAGAATAATGCCATTTATAGGCACCCAATTTCTGTTTATTAAGCCAAGCAGCAGGTACATAAAAATATTTACCACAATAAGACAAATAACCTGATTATAAATAAGTCCACCCACGTGCGCTCGCCCTACATTTAACGCTCCTAAAAGTTTTAACATAATTGCGGATACAAATAAATACATAAGTACAATTACAATGTTGCCCCTGTGCAAAATGGGGAAAATAATGTTGCCCCTGTAAAATACATACCAAATAAGTGTAAACAGCAGGGTTACAATCAGTACGAATAATAGCTTTAATATATAAGTAGTGTGTTTATATTTTTGCATACAAGCCTCATAAGTTCTATTTGAGCTATATTATATCACACATTTAAAGTCAAAAAAAGAAAAACATAAAAAGGGTAGTGGACAAATGCACTTAAGATATAAAATCCACTACAGAAAAAGGTATTTCACCATTTTTGTGTATTTGTCGATATTTATATTTTGCAACACCAAATTTATTATATGTTTCTACAAATACCTCCATTACTGCATATAATGTTTCCAGTCGTCTGGCAAAACATTTACTTCCCGAGTTTTAGAAAAAAAACAGCGCAAAACATCAAAAAAATCCCATAAAAGTGCGATTTTTTACTTGACATTCACTTAAAAATATGATGCAGTATAGTAGGTTGGCAATGTATCTTACTGCGAGGTTGTTATGTTTATTGAATGTGCAAAACCGAAAGGACGCTCACCCTATCTTAGAGTGGCGGAAACCTACAAAGAAACTAAAAATGGTATAACTAAAACTAAAAAACGTATAGTGAAAAATATCGGTCCTTTGCCAAAATTTGATGATGGTAAGCCTGACTTTTTAGAACGATTAAGGCAATCTTTTAAAGATGGAACTCCCATTATTGATGGATTGGACGAACTTGCTTGTGAAAACCCAACAAAAAATATTATTACAATAAAGTTTGACAAGCGCAATATGAAGCAATGCTATCTTAAACCTAAAAACATAGGATACTTTTTACTTGATTCACTATACGATTATCTTGGAATATATGATGTTTTAAACTTGCATAAGTCAAGAGAGAAAATCGGATTTGATTTAAACGGCAATGCAAAGCTATTAACATTTGGTAGATTGCTAAATCCAAACTCAAAATACGCAACATATGAAGACAAGGACAATTATCTTTTTCCTGTTACCAAAAGTAATAATGTAAACGAAATTTATGCTACTCTTGATAGCTTAAACGAAAAATCACAAACAATACAAAAGCGAATAAATTTGAAAATATCTCAGAGTATTGGGCGGAATACGGAAATATGCTTTTATGACGTAACCAATTATTATTTTGAAATAGACGAAAACGACTGCGATATTTTAGATGATAGCGGTCGGATCATACAAAAGGGTCTGCGTAAAAAGGGTGTATTAAAGGAAAAACGTAGTGAACCTATCGTACAAATGGGATTATTTATTGATGATAATGGCATACCCATATCCTACCAACTTTTTCCCGGAAACAATATTGATCAAACAACCCTTAGACCTGCAATGAAAAAAACTATAGATAATATGGAATTAGGCAGGGTGATAATCGTAGCAGACGGCGGACTTAACAGTGGATATAATATTGCTCATATTTTGGATAATCAAAATGGATACATAGTGTCTAAAAGCACAAAGAAAAGCGATAAAACTGTAAAGAAATGGATACTTGATGAGAGTGGATATACTTGGAATGAGAACAAAACATTTAAAGTTAAAAATCAGATTAGAACTCGAAGAATCAAAGCTGAAGATGGCACTTACAGAGAAATACAAGAAAAACTGGTGTGCTACTGGAGCAAAAAGCATTACGAAAAAGAAAAGCAGGAAAACAAGAAGTTTATTGAGTATTTAGAATCGGTTGTAGCTTTTCCCGATAAACTTAAAGACAAACCCCAAAAAATAGAAAAGTTTTTAAAGAAAACAGAAATTGATGTGGTCAAGTAAAAGTAGACACAGCAAACTCCGAGAAGGCTTATTTACAGAAACTTTTTCACAGACTCCACGGACTTAAAAATAGGGGGCTCGTGTGAGTTTGCCCTCAACGGAAACACCCTAACAGCCCACCCACCCTCCACCCCCACCTCCCCCCATCATCACAAAAAAAACCGCATCTGCACCTACCTAAGCGCATTTGCGGTTTTTATATAGCTTCTTGATTTATGTTAGACGCTTTGCGTCTTATAATAAGGTTGCTATATGTTCATTTTATACCAAAAGTTATTGCATAACTTTTGACAAAATGCTATATTATTTACATTTCTTTACTTATTTAATAAGCAGGGATTTTTCCTTAAATTTTTCTATGGAATTAATTGTAAGTCCAAGAACATCTGCTATTCTTGCTTTTGCTTCCAGTCCGTAGATGTCATTATGGTACGGCATAACTACGCCATATCCTTTATCTCTTCTAAACTCAAGCATAAATGTAGAATCGCATAATTGGTCTAAGGTTATACCCAGTTTGTCGCAAACATATTTTTTAGCGGCTCCTAACTTCATCTTCTTGTCAAGCATTAGCCTCATAACCATGTCTCCGGCTGTACGTACTCCGCCCATGCAGGAGGAAATACCGTGGGCAATGTGTCCGCCTAATGGGTCACATATACCAATCTACAATCCGTCTATGTTGGCAATTTCTATCATACACATATCCGCTCTGGAAACTACGTCCACAGGCAAAGATTCTACCATAGATACACCGCCAACGCCCATACCGCAATTAACGTGAATGGGTATAGTTGCTTCTTCTACCGTCTTTTTAATCATTGTGGTAACTTTTGCTATGTTCCATGCAAAAGATTCCGCACAGTCAGTATTTATAGCAGGTCCGAATATAGATGCGCCTGCCTCTTGTACAAGCTCTACTTGTGCATGAGGATACAAACCGGCTAAACGCTTACCTTTATAGGTTAGCTTGCCGTGCATACCGAGTACAAACTCGCCTGCCGCACCAAACATAATGCCAAAAGTGGGGAATTTTGCTTTAATTTCTTCTACCGCTCTTAATGCAGCAGAGAAATCCGCATCGCCCGATGCTCCGCATGTGTCTAAGTTCATACCGTCTGCGCCGGCTTCCCACATAGCTTCGGTAACTGCAAGAATATCTTTAATACAGTTTTCAACAGCGCCTTCTTGAGCCGCTCTTGCTCTGTCTATCTCGCCTGCCGGAAGTAATTCGGACCAATTCTCAAATGGGCCGTCCGGTTGGGTATAAAAGCCCATGTTAGGCATTGCGCCGTAAAGTATGGGCATTACGTTTTGTTGTTGAGCATTACGCATTTCTTGCGCTTCGTACCTAACTATTGGCTTAATTGCCTTGTAGGTGTACTCTGTAAAACCTAAGTCGTAAGAGTCGGAGCAAAATGCTCTTTCGTGTATTAATGCTTCTATGGAACGTTTTACGGGTATTGCGCCCTCTCTGCAAAATGGAGCTGCGCCACAGTCTGTGGTGGAAACTACCTGTTTGCTTGCAGGAACACTTACTATATTGCCCGGTTGGGTAATAATTTCGAAAATACGGTCTTTCTCGCTTTGGGTAAGCTCGGGTATTTTAGCTTTTTTTGCCGCAAAGGCAACACCTCTGTCTATATCTTCACGAATTTCTTCGCCTGTCATATAGCATGTGGTGCCATCGCCCATTCTGGTTAAAAATTTATCCATAATGTTACTCCTTATTTATACTTTTCGTCTAAATGCTTAACTGCCAACTTAACACCTTCGTTAGCATCGTTTGCATATGCGCTTGCACCTATTTTGGTTGCCCATTTTGCTGTTACGGGTGCGCCACCGACTATTGTGTAATACTTATCTCTAAGACCCTGAGCACGTAGTTTTTCTTCTAATTGCTGTTGCTCGTTCATACAAGTGGTAAGAAGGGTGCTTGTACCTATAATATCTGCATTAACTTCTTCTGCCTTTGCAATTACATCATCAGCGGAAACGTCTCTGCCTAAATCCACAACATCTATACCTGTTGTACGCAGTAATGTACATACAATACCTTTACCGATATCGTGTACATCGCCCTTTACAGTTGCAATAACTGCCGTGCCTTTCTTTTGGGCAACGCCACCTTTTGCAACAAGGTCTTTTTCGATACGCTCGGATGCCTCAGACATTACTTTTGCGGATAAAATTAAATCCGGTAAAAATACCTCGCCATCACTAAACATCTCTCCAAATTCTTCCATGCCCGGTGCAAAGCCTTTTTCCATAACTTCCATTAATGGAATACCTGCTGCATCTGCATCGTCTAAAGCTTTTGTTGCCTTATCGCTGTCCGCTTCTATAATGGAATCAAAAGCCAGTTTATAAATTGCTTCACTCATAAATTTTACCTCCTTATGAATAATGAAGATTTGTATTCAAATAAATTTAGGTATAACACATACTCCCCAAAAATAGGAATATAGCTACTAAGAGTAAACTAATAAGAATACCCTTTTTTTCTTGTTATTAAATATACTTTGTGATTTTTTTATTTATATCTTGATTGTATCAGTTTAGATATGAAGTGTCAACAGATTGTTTTGGAAAAAGCAATTTTGCTGTTACCTGTGGGGTTTCCCATTTTTTACCTTATTAACAAAAGGCCTACCAATAGCCCCAAACTCACAAGCCTTAACGCACCTGCCGCAACGTATGCACTCCATGTGATTAACGTCGGTATAGGGGGAAATCCCCATGGGGCAAGCGGTTTCGCATTTTTTGCACATGGTGCAGTTTTCCTCTTTAAAAGTGTATTTGTATAAAGCGATTTTGTTAAACAACGCATAAAAAGCTCCTAAGGGGCAAATATATTTGCAAAAAGTTCTGTAACTTAATACAGAAGTTAGAGCAAATACCAATAAAATCAGTAGTTTCCAATTAAAAAGTGCGCCTAAGCTGTTTACTACGGAGGGTGTGGTAATAATTAGGGGAAAACCCCCTTGCAGCACGCCTGCCGGGCATAAAAACTGGCAAAAGAAGGGTATGCCCTGCCCAAAATGCGTTCTGTACAGCAAGGGGATAAGGAGTACCGCTATAATTAAAACAAGGTATTTTGCGTATCTAAAAATACCGTCCTTTTTTAAAGAGGGATTGTATTTTTTGGTTTTAATCTTATAAAGTAAATCTTGAAAAAACCCAAAAGGGCAAATAAAACCGCAAATAAATCTTCCTAAAAGCAACCCAAACAAAGCAAGTGTGCCTAAAACAAACAAAGAAATTCTGCCGTTAGTGTTTGCCACCGACTGCAAAGCGCCAATGGGGCAGGAGCCCACAGCGGAAGGGCAGGAGTAACAGTTAAGTCCGGGCACGCAAAACTGCTTAAAGCTTCCTTTAAACAGCTTGCCCGTAAAAAGCCCGGTTATATTCAAATTCATTAAAAGCAGAGAAATTACCTGTATAATCGTTCTTTTAGAAACGCAGGTACTTTTCTTACATTTCATAGACAATCCTTTTTTCATGGTGATGATGGAGGGTAACCCGTGGCAGTCAGCCTATACCCACACACTGGGCGCAAATTACCGAGGCTTTGGCGTAGATAGTTTTATTCTCGCCCAAAACAACACCTATGCCAATGGCGGTAAGGCACAAAACTATTGCAAGGGTAATTACAAGGGTACGTTTAATTTTCATGGCTAATTTAGCATTGCTAAGCGCTCGTTTATGGCTTTTTCTATTTGTCCTTCCTTAAAGGCGCTTATAATGGGCTCTCCTATTACTTTTCCGTTTTTATCCACAAATATGGTGGTGGGTACGTAGCTTACCTCGCTAAGTAAAGAATACATCATAAAAGGGTTGGGTATTAGGTTTGTGTAACTAACCTTTGTTTGTGCCATCTGCTTTTTTGCCGTAGCTTTATTTGTTGCGTCCATAGTGGTTACGTCTGCAAGCAATCCTACTATATTTACGTTATTTGGTTTGTTTTGGTATTCCTCTTCAATTATTGGCATTTCTGTTATGCAATAAGGGCAGGTGGTAGACCATATATTTATCATGGTAATATCGTAGGGGGCAAAAAGCTCCTTACTTGCTACCGGTTTGCCGTCTATGTCCGTGGTTTCAAAAGAAAGGGTGCTACCCTCAGCAGTAGAGCCGGCGTTTACAGCAATATCCGAGTTTTGTATTTGGGGTAAAATATCGCTTGCGAACTCTTTTAGCAGTATTTCCGCCTTTTTAATATCCTCCTCGCTTAAATCCGTAGTATCTAATTTTTCGCTGTATACCACGAATAAACCGTTGTCCGTGGTGGTGGATTTATCAAAAGCATAGGTGATTTCTGCGTTTGCGGACTTGAAATCCTCATTGTCTATCATAACTATGGCAATATCCTTAGGTGCATCAAAATCGGAAATATCCGAACCTTTAGGCAAAAATTGGAAAAATACAAACAAACCGGGTACGGATTTTACAACTATTTCTTCGCTTTTAAGCGCATCCTCCCAATTTTTAGTGGGGGTAAACTCAAAACCGTTATCCGTGTATGCCCCAAGTACACCCGTTTGTTTTTGGGTGGTGTCCGTAGTTTCTTTGTTTTGATTTTCTGTGGTGTCCTTCGATGTTGTGTCCGTTTCGTCCGTGGTTTCCAAAGTTGATTGTATATTAGTGTCCTTAGATGCCCCGTTGCCCCCTACATCAAAGTAGGAGCAGGCAGACAGGGTAAAAATAGTTAATAGTAAAACAGTTACTATAATGGTTGTTTTTTTCACTTTTTATTCCTTTCATTATTTTCAGCTTGCAACAAGTAATTTGACTGTTGCATATGTGCTAAAATTACCAAGGGCGTCTTGCATTTATAAAGTTGTTTCTCATCCAATTAGATGTGGAGCTACGCCTAACAACCTTTCCGTTTGCGGAAGAGGCGTCAATAATTTCGCCGTTTCCTATGTAAATGCCAACATGCCCTATTGTTCCTCTTGCTCTGAAAAACATTAAATCTCCTCGTTGAAGGTTATCCCAAGATACCTCTTCCCATTTACTGTTTTTGGAAAAACCTCTTGCGTTTAACCGTCCGGTAGAAGAGCCTGCCTCTCTTAAGCAATAGGTTATAAGCCCGGAGCAATCAAAGCTCTTAGGCCCTGCCGCCCCCCATACATATGGTTTGCCCACCTGTTTTTGCGCAGATGCTATAAATTCTTCTATACTACCCTTTCGTGCCGCACTTATTACTGCTTGGGGTGATGGTTTGGCATCGGCTGAGTACATTAAACTTAGGGTAACCTGCCCCGTTTTGCCGTCTACACCAATTTCGTTTTGCTTTTGAAACAGTTTTATTGCCTCTACCGTTTCTGTACCGTAGTACCCTGTGCTTTTAGATAAATAGCCAAGCTCGGAGAGTCTGCTTTGGAGCATATCTACGTCTCCGCCCCTTGTGCCCTCCATTAAGGTGTAGGGCTTTGCTTCCTCAGAGTATATAAGCTCTAAAGTTTTTGGCCCGCAAATACCGTCCTCCGCTAACTTATGCTGTCTTTGAAAGTACATAACAGCACCCTCGGTAGCAGGGCCAAACTTCTTTGTGGGTTCGTCTATATCCATGTAGCCTAAATCCATAAGCCGTGCTTGCAGTTTTGGAATTTCCTCGTTTTCCATACCGTATTTTAAGGTAGGGTCGGGAGTGGGAGTGGGTGTTGGGTCGGGGGTGGGCTGTGGAGTGGGAGTGGGTGTAGGCAAGGGCGCAATGGCGTCCTCTCCTAATTTTTGTTCCCCTTCCATTGCCGAAGTGGGTAACCCTAATTTAAAAGGAGTACCGCTAAAATTAAATGTTATAACCAAAGCAACTACAAGTAAGGCTCCGCCTATGCTTGCAATTATTACTGTTTTTTTTGATTTATTAAGCCTTAACCAGTTTACACCAAACCTTACAAATTTGTTGTGCATTCTACCGCCAAAAGATTTTGGTTTGTATCTTTTGAATTTCCTCATTTAAACCTCCGCAAAAAGCCTTTAAACATAACTAAATAATTTTAGCCGTTTTTTACAATAACTAATTAATACAGAACTATGCCCGTATACTTAAATTAGTGCCATAAGCAGTTTTTAACGAGCAAACTGCAATAAAAACGGAAAAACTCATACATATTATACTATTAATTTTAGAAAATTTAAAGTATTTATTAAAAATAGTTACAAATTTGTAACACTTTACACTAATTTAAAGTTATTTACTCAAAAAATACAGTATAAATGTATCACAAACCCCAAAAATTTGTTGAAAAAATTATGGCAAAGGTTATATTTTTTGTTTGCAGTTTTTTAGAAAGTTTGCTATTATATTGTAAAGAGGGGATTTCACAGATATGCTAAATAACAAGATAAAACCACAGCTTATTAAAGAGTTTATAGACAATACGCCTGTTGCATACATAATTTTAGACGAAACTTTCAGAATCCATTATATAAACAAAAATTTTATGGAGTTGCGTAAGTTAGACCCTAAAACAACAATAGGAGAGCTATGCTACAATATTTCCAACGGAGGGGTAAAATGCAGTAACTGCACCGTGCAAAAGGCGCTAAACACAGGTAAAAGAGCCTTTAGCGCAAGAAAGGACACCCTGCAAGACGGCTCTGTACGGTATATAGACGATTATGCAATACCCCTAAGCAAAGCAAAATCCGGCGAAAAGCAATTTGTTTTGGAAATAATGGTAAACAGAACAAAAGAAATGCTAATAAAGGAGCAACGTAATAAAGATTACGACGAAATTCTTTCTATTTTGGCTATTATGCTTGAAGCTAAAGACGCTTATACGGCAAATCACTCTAAAAGTGTAAGAAAAATAGCGCTAATGCTTGCCCATGCCCTTAATTTATCCGACGAAGAAATTTTCGAGATTGCCATTGCCGCCAGTTTGCACGACATTGGCAAGGTTAATATACCAAATTCCATAATAAATAAAGCAGGCAAATTAAACGATGAGGAATACGAGACTATAAAAAGGCACCCCGAAGAGTCTTACGGAATGTTATCCGGCCTATATAGTTTTGACGACATACGTAATATTGTGTGGCAACATCACGAAAGGGTGGACGGCACAGGCTATCCCTTTGCACTAAAGGGGGAGGAGATTTCCTTAGGCGCACGTATTGTAGCCATTGCGGATACTTACGACGCCATAACCTCCACACGCTCGTACAGAAAGGCGTTAGACCACAAATACGCCCTTGAGGAAATTAAAAAGGTGGCAGGCACTCAACTTGATGCAAAGTTGGTGGATGTTTTCGTAAATATGGATTTTAATGCGGATTTTGACGAGGATTTTAATGCAAAACCGGTAAAGCAAATAGCACGCACCTTAAATCAGCAAACGGTATCATCATCAAAAGAAGAAATGGAAGTCAGCGACTTTCAAAACAGTAATTTTGATGAAGACGCACTGCTAAAAGAAATATTTGACAACACGCCCTATGGGTATGTGCTTATGGATAAAGACAAAAAAGTGCTTTTTGCCAGCGATAATTTTTTAAAATACATGGGGCTTACAGAGGAAAGCATAATTGGCAAAATTTGCTACGATGCAGGAGGTGTGGGAGTGGAGCCGTGCAAAAACTGTGCCGTAGACCGTGCCCTAAAAAGCGGAAATGTGGAGTACATGCGTCAAGAGCAGTTTACAAACAACGGGCAAAAAATATTTGATTTATTCGGCATACCCCTAAAAGAAAAGGACGGGCAAGCGGAGTATATAATAGAAGTAATAATAGACCGTACGGGAGAGGTGCAATTAGAGCGCTCCAGACGCCACGATTTTACAAAACTCGTAGAAATGCTTAGCAACGTGTACAATCAACAAAAAGACGAGCTTGGGGAAAAATTGCTTAAAGAAAAAATAATACCCCTACGAAAAAAGCTAAACAGACTGCTTAAAAAGCAAATTATATAATACTTGAAGGCGAGGACAAACCATGAAGGCTAAAAAATGGATATTAGTGGCTATTTGCCTAATGTTTGCAATTGCTTTAAGCGGTTGCGGTGCAACCTTTGAGCAGGCGATAGACAGCATTTTGCACACATTTAATACAGAGGTTGTGGCAATGCAAAATGTGGTTATGGACGCCACGCAGGATATAAACACCACAGGAAACGCCGCCACCAACTCTTTTAATGCGCTTATAGGTTATTTTGCAAGTGCATTGGGGCTTGGGGCATAACCTTTTTTTCTATGGTGATGATATATTAAGGATGTAATAAAAAGGCTTGTGCTACGAAAAAACGCACAAGCCTTTAATGATATAAATAGGTTTTGTGGGTAGTGTTAGGGGAGTGGGTTTACCACGAGCCACCGCCACCGCCGCCGCCAAATCCGCCACCGGAGAAACTGCCCCCGGAAAAACCGCCACCGTTTATACCGCCACCGTTTGAGTTGCTTGCAATAGCACGGTGAGTGTTGTTTAACATAGAGCTTACCAGCACATAGCTAAACAAAGCAGAGGAGAAGGGGTAATCCGAGCCGTAATACCACGAGGGTTGAGGCAGGTGGATTTTTTCAAACTTTTTAGCCCAATTATCCGTAATACCAAACACCAAAGCGTAAGGCAAAATATCGTAAAAATATTGAGGGTTTTCTTCGGAAAGCACCCTAAGCCTGTCCTCTTCCACCGTTTCTATAAAGTGCTTAAAGCCTTTGATGCGTGCGTAATATTCCTCCCCCTTATTGTTGCGTGTTAAAATAAAGGGTATCAGTATAAAAATAATTACACTGCATATGGTGATGATGATTGCGAACAACCACCCGATTGCGCTTGAAATAAGCAGGGTTAGTACAGCAAAGTACAAAAAGGCAAACAGGTACATAAATATACTGCGAGCCACAATTTTACCACGTGTACTTGATTTATTGGATACGTTGTAGGAGTTATAAATAGAGCCTAAAACAACTCCCACTACAAAAACAACAAACAAAGAAATCCAAAACATAAACACTTCCAAAGTGTTAAAATAAGTTGCAACCCCAAAAGCAAAGGCTAAGGGCAGAGGCATTAGTATAATATTCAGCACAGAAAGCCCCATAGATTTATGGTTAATAATGTTGGTGTCTCCCGTAGTAAACTTTGTTTTCAGCCTACTGCAAGCGGCAACCACACCGCTACCTATTTCGGGTGTAAAGTCTTTGGTGGAAATAACGTCCCCATCTTCAAACAACCTGTTAAAAAACAAGGTTTCGTAGTTGTTGGCATCCTCTTCAAGAGGTTTTAGCTTGGCTAGCTCCATATGCTTTTTGCTTGCTTGAGAAATGCTTATATAGCCCTTGTTTGCCCAATAAATTATTAGGGAAATTATATCCTTGGTATCCGCATAGCAATCAAGAATAAAGCCTACATCTGCGGAGTTTAAATCTTCGGGGGGTGTAAATTCTACTGTGGCTACCCGTTTTTTTGGCTTTTTAATAAGCAAAAATATGAGTAGGCTTGCAAGGGCAAAGCCTCCTGCTATTGCAATGAGTAGCAAGCCGTTTGGTTTGTCGCTACGCGCATCTACAAAATAGCCCTTGGGTAGTGTCAGTCGCACATCTATACTCTCTCCCGGTTGCATCACCCTTAAAGTTTCGCCTCTAATGCTGTTGCCATTTACCGTGTATTTAAGCTCTTTTGGGTCGTAACTGCTGCTGCCTGCCCGCCCAAAGCTAAAGCCTAAGTTGCCCTCACTTTCAAAAGGCTTGGGTAGGGTAATATCGAAGGAAATATGATTAAGTGGGCTTTCCCAGTTGCTACCCGTTAAACTCATATAGAAGAAATCAAAATCCGTTATGCCGTCATCACCAAAATCGTAGGTATAGGAAATATCGTAGGTATGACTTCCGCTTATATAAACGTCCTCGCTACCTATTCTTACAGACATCATGCCATCATTTCGGTCTGCGGAAGCCTCAACTTCCTTGCCGTCCATTGTAACTGCAATATCGCTTACAAGGGCTTTATAGTTTTTTTCCGTTTTGTTGCCATCGATTTCGTGTACCACACGGTTGTCCGTGGGGATGTTTCTGTAAATACCCCTGCGGTCTTGTTTGTAGAAAACGTCTATACTCTCCGTTACCTTAGCCACATTGTTTTCCTGCATTACGATTTTAGTTTTAAAATCCGTAATTTCCATAGCATCATCAATGGCAAAACTTGAAATAGCAACAGAAAATATTATTACTGTTGCTATAACACAAATAGTCAATTTTTTAAAACTTGACATTTACATTCTCCCTTTCAGAAGCCTCGGACACTTCGTACATAGGCTGTTTGCTAAAGTCGTGTTTGCGAGCAATGTATTTTGTGGGTATGGTATCTAATTTTGTGTTAAAGTTTTTAACGGTTGCGTTATAATACTTTCTTGCATTGGCAATATCCACTTCTACCGTATTTAGTTGGTTTTGCAAATCCAGAAAGTTGGTGTTTGCCATTAAGTTAGGGTAGTTTTCCGATACTGCAAACAAAGTTTTCAGCGTACCGCTAAGCATATTTTCGTTGGCTAAACGCTCCTCTTGAGAGGAAGAATTTGCAACACTCGCCCGTGCGTTTGTTACGTTTTCTAAAGTCTCCTTTTCGTGAGAGGCATAGCCTTTTACCGTTTCTACAAGGTTTGGTATTAAGTCAAAACGCTTTTTTAAGTAAACGTCTATGGTGGCAAAAGCCTCCTCAATATCGTTTTTCATCCTTATAAAGTTGTTGTAGGAAGCTATATACCAAATAACTATTATTAGTATAATTACCCCAACAACCCCAAGGGTTATCCATAATGGTGTAAAGTCTGTCATATTTTTTCTCCTTACAAATTTTGGCTGTTAATAAAGTAAAAAAGTTAATCAAGCACAATAGTCCCTGTAAATACTAAGTCTGTATCTCCCGTATTTACAATAGAATGTGTGCCACCCGATGCACATAAAAGCACATCTCCCTTTTCTACTGCTATCCATTGCCCCTCGCTTAAATAGTTTCCCTTTCCTTCTATTATGTAAAAAACTTCGCTTTCGTTATTGTGGGTATGCTCCCCAATGGATGCGCCGGGTATTAATGTAATTACACCCATAAGCCGTAGGTGATTGGGCAAATCAGCATCCTTAAGAAAATGAGATATTACAACTTCTTTTTCGCCCCCACGCATATTTACTTTAGTTTCATGACTTAATGTATGTTTGCTCATAATTTTCCCTACCTTTCTACTCTTATACAGTTTTGGATACTTTCCACTTCGTCAAGCTTGGATATTTTTTCAAGGGCGTTTGTAACGTCCTTTTCGTGCGCTTTGTGGGTAATAAATATTAAGGGTGCATAGGTGCTTTCCTGCATGCTTTTTTGTATTACGTTTTTAATGCTTACACCGTTTTCTCCAAATACCCCTGCAATTTTTGCAAGCACTCCCGGTTTATCCAAAATTGCGGTACGAATATAATAATGGGTAGCCCAGTTTTCCTCAAAGACAACCGAGTCTGCCGAATACTCGTTTTTAAATGTAACATACGCATGCTTATGGGCTTTGGTTGCGTATATCATATCGGACACAAGGGCACTTGCAGTGGCTAAATCTCCGGCGCCCTTGCCGTACCACATCATCTCCCCAACGGCACTGCCGTTTATAAATATTGCATTAAAGGAGCTTTTTATATTGGCAAGAGGATGCTCTTTTGGTATCATGGTGGGGTGCACACGCACTTCCACGACGCCATCTCTATTTTTGCCTATGGCAAGGAGTTTTACCACATAGCCAAGCTCTCTGCCTATTTTTATATCCATTTTAGAAACCTTGGTTATACCCTCGCAGTAAATTTTTTCTATGGGTATTCTGCTATGAAACGCCATAGATGCCAGTATAGAAAGCTTATACCGTGCATCGTAACCGCAAATATCGCTTGTGGGGTCTGCCTCTGCAAAGCCTAAAGCTTGGGCTTCTTTAAGCACATCGTCAAACTCCTTGTCCTCGTCGTCCATTTTGGAGAGTATAAAGTTGGTGGTGCCGTTAATAATTCCGTACACCTCGTTTATGGTGTTTGCCTGCATGCTGTCTATTAAAGAACGCACAATGGGTATGCCACCGCCTACCGCCGCCTCGTAGTAAAAGCCTGCGCCCGTTTGTTTTGCGGCTTTTTCTATATCCGGCCAGTTTTGAGAAATCATATCTTTATTTGCGGAAACTACCGTTTTGCCTGCAAGCAAAGAGGAAATTATAAAGTCTTTAGCCGGATGTATTCCGCCCATAACCTCCGCCACTATGGAAATCTCATCATCTTCTAAAATTTCCTCTATGGTTTTTGCCTTAATAATTTCGGGTACTTCCACAGAATAATTTAAGGAAAAGGTTTTTTTAACCTCAATATCTATGCCCTCTTTGTGCATAATATTTTCTCTTTCCAAATCTATAAGCTTGTATATGCCACCGCCAACGGTACCCATACCTAAAATTGCAATTTTTATGTTTTTCATTATATTTCCTCCGTTTAGCTGTTTTTTTCGTATATTTTAGAAAGACCAATAAGGGTTAGAGTGGGGATAATTTCGTTAATCGAGCCGGTTTCTTTTGCTATAAGCTCGGAAAAACCACCTGTTGCAACCACTTTTGCATCTCCTATTTCTTCTTTTATTTTGCTTAAAATATATTTTACCTGCCCCACATAGCCGTAAATTATACCCCCCTGCATTGCGGACACGGTGGTTTTATTTATGATGCTGTTTGGGCGCACAAGCTCTATTCGTGGCAGCTTAGCCGCATTTTGCGTTAGTGCCTCCGCAGAAATTTTAATGCCGGGGCAAATTGCTCCCCCTAAAAAATCTCCGGTTTTAGATATTACCCCAAAGCTGGTGGCGGTGCCAAAATCTATGGTTATTACAGGCCCTCCAAACAACTCGTAGGCGGCTACCGCCGTTACTATTCTGTCCGTACCAAGCTCTTTTGGGTTATCGTACTTTATATTTATGCCTGTTTTTATTCCGGGCCCCACAATCATAGGGCTTAAACTAAAATACTCTCTTGCCATATGGCTTAAGGTGTAGTTTATGGAAGGAATAACAGAGGACACAATAATACCGCTAACCTCGCTTACGGATATATTTAGCCTATGGAAAAAGGATACTACCTTAATGCCGTATTCGTCCGCTGTGGCATCTATGTTGGTGGACATTCGGAAGGAATACACAAGGGTTTCCCCCTTAAAAAGTCCACATTTTATATTAGTGTTTCCCACATCAAGCGCAAATAACATTAACCTTGTTTCCTTTCCAGTAAAATGACTGATTTTTGCAAGGCGGCCACAATAGGTGGGCACACAAGCATAGCAAACACCGCCTCGGGTAAGCCGTTTAGCAGTATAACAGAGCCTATCATAGCTGCAACACCATCAACACTTAGGGCTAATCCTTCTTGCAAAGCCGGCGCAAACATAAAATACACCATTCCAAGATATATAAAGGTGTTGGTTAAAGAGCCGGCAAGAGAGGCAATAGCTGTGTTTACATAAGCCTTTTTAAACTTAAGTAACTTATAAACATAGTACGCCACTAAAGGTATTAATAATCTGGGTATAAGTAGGCTTAGCACGTAAGACGGGCTTGCCTCAAATAAAAGCACGGATACGGCATCGGGTGCCATAAGCAGTTGTGCAAAGCTGGTTATAAAAAATACCACTCCAAGCATAAAACCTGTTTTAAGCCCTAAGGTTAGTGTGCCTATTATTACGGGTAGGCACATAAGTGTGATTTTAATTGCCCCAAGGGGTATAAATCCTATGGGTGTAAAACCCATAATAAGCATTAAAGCAACAAGTATTGCTAAAAAAGTAAGCGTTTTAGTTTTTTTGCTAATATTCATTTTTTACCTCCGCTCGAGTTCGTTTACCGATACCCGTCTAACAATATTCTAAGGCATTTTATAAAAAAAAGCAATATTTATTACATAATATAAAGTAAATATTTGAGAAAACAAAGGGTTTTTATATAAGCACCCCCCCATTTGGGCTAATTACCTGCCCTGTTATAAAATCTCCCCCCTCGCTTGCCAAGAAAACTGCGGTTTTGCCAATGTCTCTGGGTGTGCCTAACCTTTGCAGAGGGGTTTCAGCACATATTTGAGCAACATCATCATCACTTAAATAATTAAGCATATCCGTTTTAACCGCCCCGGGAGCTATGCAGTTTACCTGCACATTGCTACTGCCAATTTCCTTTGCAAGTCCTTTTGTAAAGGAAATAACAGCCCCCTTGCTTGCGGAATAATGCACCTCGCAAGCGCCACCGCTAATGCCGTATACAGAAGAAATATTTATTATTTTTCCGCTTTTGGCTCTAAGCATATTTGGCAATACGCATTTTGTAACATTAAAAGTGCCTGTAACGTTTACATCAAGCATATTTTTAAATTCTTCGGTGGTAATATCCAAAAAATACTTTTGTTGTGCAATTCCCGCGTTGTTTACAAGCACATCTATTTTGCCAAACCGCTTAAGTGCTTCCTTTACCATTGCATCAACTGCACTAAAATCCCTAACGTCCGCTTGCAGTGCAAGACAGCTTTCCCCTAAAATTTCTTGCAAAGCCAAAGCCTCTTTTTTGCTGTGGAAGTAGTTTATAACCACGTTGTAGCCCACTCGTGCAAATTCTACGGCAATGCCTTTGCCAATACCCCTTGCTCCTCCTGTAATCAGTACGGTGTTACTCATTTCCAAGTGCTCCTTTTGCGTTATTTTTCCCGTAAGCAATTACAAATTCGTACACAAAATCCGTTTTTTCCTCTATGGTGTACTCCTTTTGTTTGGAGAGCATATGCACCATTCCAAAAGCAACCTCCGCTATTATTTCCGCACATTTTTCGGTGATGTTTGTGCGGTGCTTTTCGTAAAGCTGTATAATAATCTCCTTTAAAACCTCTTTTATTTGGCTACTTGCTCCGCTTAAGGCTTTTTGAATATAATCTTTATGCCCCTCAATATGCAACACATGCTCAAAGGCATCTCGAGAGGAGGCGTTGACTTTATCAAAAAAAGTATGAATAGCCGCCTTAAAGGCTTCGTCCGGGGTTTTGTTAAACACACTTGCAATTACTAAATCTTTAATACCCTCAATTTCGGCGGCAAGCACAAGTGCAACTACCTCCTCTTTATCCTCAAAACGAGTGTACACTGTGCCTATGGCAAGTCCGCTTAGGGTGGCTATCCGCCTTATTGAGATTTTTTCGTAACCCTCATGTTGATAAATTTGGGTTGCCGCATCGAGAATTTTTTTAGATACATCTTGTATTTTTTTTGGCATTTTTTTTGCGTCCTTATAATTATTTGTGTGTTAATCCCCAATAGTTCCCAACCCTTAAGTTTTTATTATGTACCGTTTGCGGTGGTTTGCAGAGACTGCTTGTACTCCGCTTTTGTTTTTTTGATGTAGGTAAATACGCTTACAGAAAGTATTATAGCAATAATTCCCGATAAAATATCCGAAACAAAGGGGGCATACACAAGCCCGTACAAACCAACGGTGTTTGCAAGTATAATTACGCAAGGTATTAAGCAAAGCCCCTGTCTTGCAAGAGAAACCACGAGTGCGCCCTTCGCTCTGCCTAAGGCTTGGAGCATCATAAGCACAATTATGGAAAAGGCGGTAAAAGGAAAGCCTGCAGTATTCCACTTTAGCGCATCCGAGCCTAAACTTAGGGCAAAACTTTCCGTAGTAAATATGGTTATTAGTTGAACGGAGAAAATATTGCACACCGCAAAAATCCCAAGCCCTATAAGCAAGGCGCAAGTTATACCAAAAGACAAGGTTTTGGTAAGCCTGTCGTATTTATGTGCGCCGAAATTGTACCCTGCCACCGGTTGAAACCCTTGCCCAAAGCCAAAAACTATGGCAAAGCCAATAAATTGTATACGGTTTACAATGCCGAAAGATGCCACCGCTCCGTCTCCGTAGCCTACGGCAAAAGCATTTATTAATGCAAAGCCCACCGCCGCAAGTGCCTGTATTACAAAGGTGGAAACACCTATTTTCATTATGTATTTTAGTATTTGCCCATCAAACCTAAAATGCTTAAAGGAGAGGTTAATTGTGGTTTTTTTTCGCCAGTAGTTCATTCCCAAAATAACAAAGGCAACACATTGAGAAATTCCCGTTGCTATGGCGGCACCCAGCACTCCCATATTAAAGGTAAATATAAAGAGAGGGTCTAAGGCTATATTTAGCAACGCACCTATAACCATACCTGCCATTGAGGGTACTGCGTTGCCCTCGCTCCTAAGTACGTTATTAAATGCCATATTTGTAAGTTGTATGGGGGATACTATAAGCATAACCACCGCATATTGCTCTGCAAGTTGTAAGGTTGCCTCGGATGCTCCGAAGGCTAAAAGTACGGGTTTTAGGAAAATTAAACCAATTACAGCTACTGCCACACCGCACAAAAAGGAGGAGGCAACGGTGATTGCCGCCGTTTTGTTTGCTTTTTCCTTATCCTTTGCCCCAAGCAAACGGGATACATATGCAGAACCACCCGATGCAAACAATATAGAGATTGCCTGTGTTATCATTAAAATAGGCATAAAAACGGATACCGCCGCTGTGCCTAACAAACCCTGTGGGGATTGGCTGACAAAATAAGTGTCCGCCATGTTGTATACCGCCATAACTATCATACCTATTATGGCAGGAATTGCCAAGCGCATTATTGCCATAGGTACAGGTAGTTTGCCCATTAATTCGTCTTTAGATGCCACTACTTTTTCCATATTCGCCTCTTAATATTCTTATTTGAACTATGTTCATAATAATATGGTAATATAAATAAAAAATCATGTCAACAATTAAATAAAGCTTTTGGTATGTACAAGCTAAAATATAGACAAATGTATCATAAAAAATTAAACAATATTATTTTAATTTTAACTATTTTATTATACCCCCCCTCATAAATGGTAATAAAGGTATTTTTATGTTTGCTTTTATGATTAAATAAGGTATAATATTACATTATATAGCAAATTGATTTATGTTTGACGCTCTGCGTCTTACAATAAAGTAGCTATATGTTCATTTTATACCAAAAGTTGTTGCATAACTTTTGACAAAATGCTATATATTATAGATATTAATTTGGGAATTTTTAGTATAGGAGAAGTTGGATGTACAAGATTTTAAAAAAAGAACAGCTTGCAAAGGATATAACCAGAATGGTTATTGAAGCGCCGTTAATTGCAAAAAAAGCAAATAGCGGACAGTTTGTTGTTATTCGTACTTGTGATGTTGGGGAGAGGTTCCCATTAACAATTTCGGATTTTAACAGGGAAAACGGCACAATTACCATAGTATTTGCGGAAATCGGAAAATCTACCAAACAACTGGGATTACTTAACGAGGGCGAAGACATTTTAGATCTTGCAGGGCCTTTAGGGCTTGCATCGCATTTTGATTCCTCTATAAAAAAAGCGGCGGTAATAGGTGGAGGGCTTGGTTGTGCCATAGCCTTTCCACAAGCAAAGCTACTGCACAGCATGGGTATTTCGGTGGATATTATTGCAGGTTTTAAAAGCAAGGAGTTTATAATACTGCAAGACGAAATGGAAAACAACTGCGAAAATCTTTATATTTCCACAGACGACGGCACTTACGGGGAAAAGGGTTTTGTAACGGACGTGCTTAAAAACCAAATTAACAACGGTGTAAAATACGATTTGGTTGTAGCCATAGGGCCAATTTTAATGATGAAATTTGTAAGTGCGCTTACAAAGGAGCATAACATCAAGACCTTAGTAAGCATGAATCCTGTTATGATAGACGGCACAGGCATGTGTGGCGGATGCAGGCTTACGGTTGGCGGCGAAACTAAATTTGCATGTATAGACGGACCGGACTTTGACGGGCATTTAGTGGACTTTGAAGGGGCTATAAAACGGCTTGCAATGTACGACGGCTTAAAAGAGAGAGAAGAGGACTGTAACTTACTGAAGGAGGTGGCAAAATAATGGAAAAAAATATGGCTTTAAACAAAACAGCAATGCCGGAGCTTAATCCTTTAGAAAGAATTAAAAGCTTTGAAGAGGTAGCCTTAGGTTACAATGAGGATTTAGCGGTAAACGAAGCCCTAAGATGTATAGAGTGCAAAAACTCTCCATGCGTGCAAGGCTGCCCCGTAGAAGTAAAAATACCCGAGTTTATAAAAGAAATTAAAGAAAAAAACTTTCTTGAAGCATATAATATTATTGCCCAAACAAACGGTTTGCCGGCTGTATGCGGACGTGTTTGCCCACAAGAGAGCCAATGCGAGCAATACTGTGTACGAGGCAAAAAAGGAGAAAGTGTTGCAATAGGAAGGTTAGAGCGTTTTGCGGCGGATTACGCAATTAAAAGCAATGCCATAGGAAAGGTAGAACGCATGCCATCCAAAAATAAAAAGGTAGCGGTAATAGGAAGTGGGCCGGCAGGACTAACCTGCGCCGGAGACTTAGCAAAAAAAGGTTACGACGTAACTATTTTTGAGGCGTTTCACACGGCAGGAGGGGTGCTTAAATACGGCATACCTCAATTTAGATTGCCAAAGGAATTGGTAGATATAGAAATAAACACCCTAAAAAAATTAGGCGTTAAAATTGAGCTTAATATGGTAATAGGCAAAATACTAACCTTAGACGAGCTGTTTGAGGAAGGGTACGGGGCAATATTTATAGGAAGCGGAGCAGGACTTCCCACATTCATGAAAGTACCGGGCGAAAACTTTAACGATGTTTACTCCGCAAACGAGTTTTTAACAAGGGTAAACCTTATGCGTGCTTACGAATATCCGTTTTATCATACCCCCATTAAACCCTACAACAAGTTAGCGGTAATAGGTGGAGGAAACGTGGCTATGGACGCCGCAAGATGTGCAAAGCGGTTAGGCGCAAAAGAAGTCTACATTGTATACAGAAGGTTAGAGGAGCAAATGCCTGCCAGAATAGAGGAAATTCATCATGCTAAAGAGGAAGGCATAATCTTTAGATTGTTAGAAGCCCCCATAGAAGTTTTAGGGGACGAAAAGGGCAATGTAGTAGGTATGAAGAACATAAAAATGGAATTAGGAGAGCCCGACTCTTCCGGCAGACGCAGACCCGTGGAAATTAAGGGAAGCGAGTATATTATGGACGTAGATGCGGTAATAGTTGCCATAGGGCAATCTCCCAACCCGCTAATAAAAAGTGTAACACCCAACTTAAAAACAGAAAGTTGGGGTGGTATAATTACAGACGAAGCAACGGGAGAAACCTCTGTAAAAGGGGTGTATGCAGGTGGAGACGCCGTAACAGGTGCCGCAACTGTTATACTTGCAATGGGCGCAGGCAAACAAAGTGCGGATGCAATAGATAAGTATTTGCAAGGTAAATAAGTGTAATTATTAATATGAGGCACTTGCCCCGTAACGTAAAGGGGCGAGTGCTTTTATTATTACCCTATTAATTACAAAAAATGTTAAAAAGTAAAACTTTTTAACATGAAATTTCATTTTTTTTTACTTCAAAACCATTTTAATTATGTAAAATTGCATTAGTAAATATGTTAAAAAATTATTCATTTTTCTAATTTGTATTCTTTGGCAAAAAGGGTGCATAAAAATATAAAAACTCCCCTGTTTTTAGATAAAAACAAGGCTTTTGCCTCAAGTTATCCACAGATGAAGTGTATTATCAACATATAGTAAATTCCTTTGTATAAAAGGCTTTAGCCTGTTTTATACATAAAAAAACTCAGTTAATTTTTATACGTGTGAATAACTATGTGGATAACTTTTTTAAAAGCTAAAAATAATCAATATTTAGAGGAAAAACACAAGAGTTTTGAGTAAAAAAATTGTAAAGTTTTTGTGAATACACTAAAAAACAAGTTATATTTCCAAAAATTACTTTTAATTACAAAATGAAATTTAGCTTGCATAATATTTCATATATTTTTTTAGGTAAATCTAAAAATAGCTTTAAACAAAGGCAAAAAGCTATGGTAAATGCAAATTAAAAACTATGCTCTAATTCGTACTTATTTTTGTTTTTTGTAAATCCAGCAAACCCTTAAGCTGAGAAATTGCGTATTCTCTGTATTCTTTGTTAAGGTTGGTAAAAAGAGAGGTTACCACCTCTAACTCCATTTGCTCTTTGTAATCATTTTCAAACATTGTACCTTCATCTTTTAACAGCCAGTTGATGTCTACATTAAATATGTTACACATATGCTTTAAGAATACATCTTTTGGCTCTACTCTGCCGTTTTCAATGTTGCTTATTACGTCTCTGCTTACCCCGAGTTTTACCCCAAATTCCCCTTGGGAAAGGCAGAGAGTTTTACGTATTTGTTTAATTTTTTCAACTATCATCTTTAATCCTCTTTTATTATGTTCAGCCCTTATTGCAGTAATATATTATAGTATATATCACAAAAAACGTGTAGTCAACACACTTAACTATTTTACATGTAAGTTTACAACACTTACACATATTATTAACATATATAAATGTATAGGTAAAATAATTATTAAAATTTATATTACTATGTAAATTTATTAAAATATGTTGTATAATAGCATAAGTATAATAAACAAGCAGGTAATATTTAATGAGAAGATACCATAACAGATATAGAAGACCTAAAAGCAGACACGTTAGAGTAAGTGGCAGATTTTTTGTGTTTATTGCCATAGTTGCAGGCATTGTGGCAGGCATAATTTTTGCCGTAATGTTTTTTACGGGTAAACTGAATTTTGGAGATAAAAAAGAAACTCCCACCCCCACCCCTACGGTAAGCGCACAACCTCAAGCAACACCCGAGGCAACTCAAAGCGCACCCCCCCAAGCAATAGACGGTATGCCTTCGGCGGTTGCCGCCACAAACCCCGAGGAGTTTGGGTTTAAAACGGATATTTCTGTGGACGGGCAAATAGCCCAAACCTACGACAGAGCAAATAAAATATCCTTCCCCACAGGAGACGAATACACAAAACTAAAGGGTATTTCCACATTTAGAGGTAACAATTACAGAAATTTCGGTAGCTACGGACAAATAAGCTTAGAGGAAAATAAATTAGAAAAGGGTTGGGAGGTTAAAACAGGCACTCTCACCAAATGGTCGGGAAGTGGCTGGACGGGGCAACCGTTAATAATAAATTGGGACGCTGATATGCGCCTTATGATGAATATAAAAGACGAAAAAAAGCAAAAGGATAATCTTACAGAGGTTATTTACCCCACAATGGACGGCAAAATTTATTTTATAGATTTAGAGGACGGCAAATACACAAGAGAGCCAATAGATATGGGAGTAACCATAAAAGGCACGGCAAGTGTAGACCCACGAGGGTATCCCCTTTTATATGTGGGGCAGGGCGTTGGTTTAAGCGGAGAAAATAATTGGGATAACACATATATGTATGTGTACAGCTTAATTGATTGCAAGGTGCTTTACAAATACGGCTACGAAACCAAAGACGAGTTTTCTTACAGAGATTCTTGGCAAGCCTACGATAGCTCGCCCTTAGTGGCAGAGGATGCGGACACGCTAATTTGGCCGGGAGAAAACGGCATTTTGTACACAACAAAGCTAAATTCCGAGTTTGACAGGGGAGCGGGCACCGTTTCTATAAATCCTGACGAGCCTGTAAAATACAGATACACCACCCCTCTTAATACGGACGATGCAGGCACAGGACGTTGGTACGGCATGGAAAACTCTGCGGCCGCATGGAAAAACTATTTGTTTTTTACGGATAACGGAGGTTGGTTGCAATGCGTGGATTTAAACACCATGAAATTAGTGTATGCCCAAGACATCACAGACGATTCGGACGCAAGCCTACTCCTTGAAGAAGAGGGGGAAAACGTATATTTATACACGGGTAGCGAAATCGACAAGCAAATTATAGAGGGAGAGGAAACGGGCACGGCATATGTGCGCAAAATCAACGGACTTACAGGGGAAATTGTTTGGGAAGTACCCTACACCTGCTATTATGTAAACAAGGTGGACGGCGGAATATTGGCATCCCCCGTACTTGGACGAGGCAATATGGAAGGCATGGTGATTTTTGCCGTAGCACGTACAGGCAGTAAGGACGAGGGTCTGCTTGTTGCCTACGATAAAAACACAGGTAGTGTAATTTGGGAGCATAAAATGGACAGATACGCTTGGTCGTCACCGGTTGCGGTGTATACTGCGGACAACAAAGGGTATTTAATTCAGTGTGATAATGGCGGAAATATGAAGTTAATCGACGGCACAAACGGCGAGGTTGTAAGCACGATAAACTTAGGCGAGAATATAGAAGCTACCCCTGCGGTATTTAACAACACGGTAGTTGTAGGCACAAGAGGAGAGCGTATTTTCGGGGTTAATTTAAAGTAATTGGCTAAAAACTAAGTAAAAATAAAAATTAAGTTATTTTAAAAGGGCATACATACAATAATCCAAGTATTTGCCCTTTTTATATATGCCGTTTTTCATAATGCCTTCAAGGGTAAAACCTGCTTTTTCCAGTACCTTTCGAGATGCAAGGTTGGGGGCGTAGGCTTGTGCGTGAATACGCACTATATCGTAGTTTTCAAAGGCGTACTTGCACATTTGCTTAATTGCCTTTGTTACTATGCCCTTATTCCAAAACTCTTCTGCAAGCCAATAGCCGATTTCTCCGCTTTTGCTGTAAACATCCGTGCCAATAAAAATGCCTATACTGCCAACGGTAATATCGTTTATTGCAATGGCACGACAACATTGGTGCTTATCCCCTTTAGCAAGGCAATCTTCAATAAAATCGTAAGCGTCTTCAATGCTGTAAGGATAGGGAAATCCATCCCTTAAATTGCAGGCGATTTTTTCGTTGTTTGCATACTTTGCAACGTTGGGTGCATCTTCCGGTCTCCATTTTCTAAGTGAGAATTGCATATCCATAGCTTATGTCTTCCTTGTAAATTTCTCCTTGCAGTTAGGGCAGGTAATGGAAATCTTGCCCTTGCCTTTAGGCACACGCAGTTCTTTTTTGCATTTGGGGCATTTATAGTATTTATGAGTTTTCATAGATTTAATACGTGTTTTTATAGAGGCAAACTTACTTTTTACGTTATACCACCATTTTAAAAACACATAGTTTTCCTGTTGACGCTTTGTGATGTTTTTGGAAAACATTCTGTAAAAGCATATAATAATGGGGATAAACCCAAGATAGCCCAAAAGCCCCACAGGCACAAACCAAAATACCACGGTAAGCGCAATAGATAGTATTAAAAGTGCCATATTCAGTTGATCGGAGCCGTAGCGTCCATACATAAATTTTCTTAACCAGTTCATAAACACTCCGTGAGTAATAATAGTTTAATGCTAATATCATAACATTTTTAATAGTATATCACAATAATATTTTTACTGCAATTTAATGGTTTAGGTAAATTTAATGTAAACAAAATCTTAACAATGGGTTGAAAATGCCAATATAATTAGTATAATAGTGTATACTTGAAAAAATTTAACAGCGAGGTAAAAAATGAATATTAAAAAACCACTACTTACAGTTACACTATTGACTTTTATGATGATGATGGCTTTAACAGGCTGTAATACAGATGCAAAGGGAGGAGAAAAAACCTTTGTAAGCGGAGAAGAAGGGGAGGGCGGACAAACAAACGGAGCGGAAATAAACGAAGGTAAGAAAGCGCCCGACTGGGTGGATGTTAAGCTAATAGACATAGATGGCGCATCACGAAGAGGGGTAAAATTAGAGGGCGGTGTTAAAGACATCGTTGTGCATTATGTGGCAAACCCCAAAAGTACGGCATTGCAAAACAGAAATTATTTTAACAACAAAGACTCGGAAGTAAGTGCACATTTTATTGTGGGGTTAGACGGCGAGGTTATCCAATGTGTGCCCTTAGACGAAAAATCCTCCGCAAGCAACGACAGAAACAAGGACACAATTTCCATAGAGGTATGCCATCCGGACGAAACGGGAAAATTTGCTGATGCAACGTATAATTCTCTAACCAAAATAACCTCATGGTTACTGACGGAATTTAACTTAACCAAAGAAAATATTATAAGACATTACGATATTACAGGGAAAAACTGCCCAAAGTTTTTTGTGGAAAACGAGGATGCGTGGGCACAGTTTAAAGAGGACGCAGGAAATTACGAGGGGTAATTAAACGTTAGTGGCATTATAGTTTGCCCCCTATATCAAGAGTGATATAATAACTTAAAAGTGCTTGACATCTCAATAACTTTTAGGTATAATGGTATCAAAGAGAGGGGGATAGCATTGCACAAGGTATTTTTTTATAGAGATAAAAATGGTAGCGAGCCAATAAGAGACTACTTAGCCGAATTAGCAAAAAGGAAAGACAAGGACAGCCGTATAAAACTAAGCAAGTATAATGACTATATTCAAGCGCTGAGTGAGTACGGAACACAAGCTGGAGAGCCTTATTTAAAGCATATAGAAGGAGAAATATGGGAGCTTAGACCACTTAGAGACAGGATACTGTTTGTAGGATGGGTACGGGGAAACTATGTGCTGTTACATCAATTTACGAAAAAAACACAAAAAACACCAAAAAGGGAAATCGAAAAAGCAAAACGAGAGTATGCAGACTTAACAGAAAGGGGCGTTTTATATGAATAAAATAACGGATAATCCTGCCATTGGCAGTAGCTGGGATGAAGTGAGAGATGAGCTTTTCACACCCGAAGAAATAGCGCAAAGTAATTTACGTGTGGCGCTTATAGGAGAGCTTATAAAAGCAAGAAACGAAAAGGGCATAAGCCAAAAAAAGCTTGAGGAATTAAGCGGAGTAAAGCAACCTATTATCGCACGTATGGAAAAAGGAAACACAAGCCCTCAAATAGAAACGGTATTAAAGGTGTTAGCCCCCTTAGGCAAAACCCTTGCCATAGTGCCTATTAAAAAATAAATTAAACTATAATTGACGGTATAATGCTAAAGGGCTATTTTACATCCTCTCGCATTATACCGTTTTTATCAAATTTTGCCTTTAGCTCCTTTTCTACAAAAAAAACTGTGGCTATAAGCATAAATAGTTGCACAGCCATAACTATTAAAAGGATAATGCCTATACTATCCTTTGTGTTTATAAAAGGAATACATACAAGGTTTGTGGCTATTGTTACAATCAGCAGTATTATACCTATTTTTTTCCAAAGTATTCCACAACGTTTGTGGGCATACTCCCAAGTTTTTGTGTTTTTCATAGACATTGTTGTGCGAAAACCGTAAATGTAATTAATGCTTTTTGGAGGTTTTTTTTCAAACACTCTGCCCATAAAAATCATAAGTAAGGGTAGCATAACCCCAAAAATAAAGGCAAAAATATAAAAACCTGTGTTGCTCATATTGTTGTTTCGCCCTCAAAAGCACTCCATGGTATGTGTACAGACGCATGGTTATTTATTATATCGTCTATATGTAGGAGTAGTGGGAAGTCCTCACTACGTGCAACTCCTTTTGCAATAAGCTTTCTTACCGCTCTTGCGGTACGTGTTGCAATTACTATGGATTCTAATGTAATTCCGCTTAACTCCTTCATAGCATCTTCAAAGCTAAGTCCTCTGCCAAGTAAAATGCCTATTTTGCGTGTGCGTCCGCCAAATACGGTTACATATAAATCCCCGGCGCCGTAAATAATGTTCTGCGCTCCACCGCCTATTAGTTTTAGTAGGGTTGTCATCTCTTTGACACCCTGCCCAAATAATGCCGCTTGAGAATTATAATGCTCCTTGCCACCTATCCCCTCTAACCTTTCGGATAATCCAATGGCAAGGCAAACACCAAGGGCATATGCGTTTTTCATGGCAACCGCACATTCTACACCCACTATATCCGTAGATAAACTAATGTGATAATAGTTTGTTTCAAACATTGCTTTTATTTTGCGCAAAGTGGTAATATCCTCTCCGCAAAAACAAACGTGGGTTGGATCTTTGTCTGCAAGCTCGTAGCTTGTGCAAGGGCCGCCAACCGCATTAATACTGTGATTTTTAAACTTCTCCTTATATATAAAGGGGTAGGGAATAAGCTCCCCCTCTGAAGTGTCCACCATACCTTTGGTTACGGAAAGTATAGGCAAGCTTTCGGGGATTTTAGGGAGTATCTCCTCTAAAAACCAATCCACACCAAAACTGCTTACTCCGCAAACAAGCAAATCCGCACCGGTAAGCGCAGTAGCCAACTCTTCAAGCTGAAAATACTTAAAGCCTGTGGGCAAAGAGCGCTTCATGGTTAAGTGCTCTCCCGTTTTTCTTGCGTAATCTATTATCTCTCTGTCTAAATGTGTGCCTACCAAACGTATTTCATGTCTGTTTTCAAAGGGTGGCATTACAATGGCGGAGCCCATCATTCCCGAGCCTACAACAGTAATTATACTCATTTATTAAACCTTCCTTTTTTGCCGAATTTTACTTGTATTTGGTATCATTATACCAAAAATTTACCATATTTAAAAGAAAATATGCGCAAAAACTCAATTATTTTGTTGTTGAAGTGTCAATGATAGGTGACACTTTATCCAAAAAAATAATGTTATTACT
>CAZVNZ010000029.1:0-38663 GCA_964628515.1 uncultured Christensenellaceae bacterium | reverse complement strand
TCTTTGTAAATGCCGTCATTTCTTTGGCTATATCTACGTCTCTTATACGACTTTCCGCCGCTTGGGTGTTTTCTGCGGAAATATCCAGGTTTGCAATTTTATGTTCTAATCTGTTTTGCATTGCACCTAACTCTGCACGTTGGGTGGAGACTGTGTTGATTGCTGTACGTGTTTCTGTAATTGCAGCACTTGCTGTAGCTGCGGTTGCAACATCGCTACCGCCAACTCCTACTCCGGCCGCATTCATAGCACTTATATTAATAGCAAGTGTATCGCCTGCTTTTGCACCTACCTGAATGGTAAATGTGCCATTTGCACCACTTAGCAGCTCCATATCATTAAATTCTGTTTGACCTGCGATGTCGTTTATTTCGTTTTTAAGTTGCTGAAACTCTGCATCCAGTGCCGCACGGTCTACTGCAACGTCGTTAGTACCGGAAGCGGATTGTACTGCAAGCTCGTTCATTCTTTGTAACATCGAATGTACCTCCTGCAATGCACCTTCTGCCGTCTGTACTAAAGATACTGCGTCTTGGCTGTTTTTGCTTGCCATGTTTAGTCCACGTACTTGTGCTCTCATTTTTTCCGAGATTGCCAGTCCTGCCGCATCGTCTCCTGCTCTGTTTACTCTGTAGCCTGATGAAAGCTTTTCTGCCGATTTGGATACTGCGCTGTTGTTGATTCCGTATTGGCGATGTGTATTTAACGCCATGATGTTGTTTTGAATTCTCATTATGTTTTCCTCCTTGAAGTCTTGTGAGCGTCTTGCTCTACCTTAGTAGTTACTCTTTATATATAATATGTAGGTATTGTCATCAGGCTTGCATATACCCACATAAAATATTTAGTTGATTATCTCAGTAAAGATAATACATTTTGAGGTGCTGCGTTTGCTTGTGCCAACATTGCCGTTGCAGCTTGAGACAGAATATTGTTCTTTGTAAATGCCGTCATTTCTTTGGCTATATCCACGTCTCTTATACGACTTTCTGCCGCTTGGGTGTTTTCTGCAGAAATATCTAAGTTAGATATTTTATGTTCTAATCTGTTTTGCAAAGCACCTAAGTCAGCACGTTGTGAAGATACTGTGTTAATTGCAGTACGTGTTGCGGTTATTGCTGCTGAAGCATCACCTGAATTATCTATTGCACTTGCACTTACAGATAAGCCTGCTGCACTCATACTGCTAATTTTAACATCTAATGTATCTCCGTTTTTAGCGCCTACTTGTATAGCAAAAGTAGTTGACGCACCGGCTGCCGAGTTTAACAGTTTCATATCGTTAAATTCGGTTTGTTTAGCAATGTCGTCAATTTCGGTTTTAAGTTGTTGGAATTCTGAATCCAATGCTTTACGGTCTACACCGTCGTCGTTAGTACCGGAAGCTGATTGTACAGCAAGCTCGTTCATTCTTTGTAACATTGAATGAACTTCCTGCAAAGCACCTTCTGCTGTCTGCACTAAAGAGATTGCGTCTTGGCTGTTTTTTGATGCCATACTAAGTCCACGAACCTGTGCTCTCATTTTTTCTGAGATAGCCAGCCCCGCTGCATCATCGCCTGCTCTGTTTATTCTGTAACCGGATGAAAGTTTTTCTGCAGATTTAGAAACTGCATTGTTGTTGATTCCGTACTGACGGTGTGTATTAACCGCCATAAGGTTGTTTTGAATTCTCATTATTTATATCCTCCTTGATATATTTATGTAAATCGGCATCTTGCCTTTTAAATGAGTACTATATTAATTTTTGTTATTATAACATATGCTTGGTGCATTGTCAATATTTAGTTTTTTAGTAGTTTCCTGCTGATATATTTTATATCGGGATAATATTTTAAAACTTTAGCAAAAAAAAGCAATTTCTTCATAATTTTTTATTTATATTTGATTTACATATAAATAAAGTTTTTTTCCTATAATCTTTTTTATTATACATACAAAAAAGCTATGAAAGACTTTTTTGTATGTAGTTTCGTATTATCTTAATAAAGATAGTACGTTTTGAGGTGCTGAATTTGCCTGTGCTAACATTGCTGTTGCAGCTTGAGACAGAATATTGTTCTTTGTAAATGCCGTCATTTCTTTGGCTATATCAACGTCTCTTATACGGCTTTCTGCTGCCTGTGTGTTTTCTGCGGATATGTCTAAGTTTGCAATTTTGTGCTCTAGTCTGTTTTGCATTGCACCTAAGTCCGCACGTTGAGTAGATACTTTATTTACTGCCGTACGTACGTCTGTTATTGCAGTTTGTGCATTAGCAGCGGTGTCTATGGTATTTCCATTTACGCCAAGTCCTGTGGTATTCATACCGTTTATGGAAATGGTTAGTGTATCACCTTGTTTTGCACCTACTTGAATTGTAAATGTAGATGTGCCTGCACCTGCGTTTAACAGTTTCATATCATTAAACTCTGTTTGTTTTGCAATATCGTCTATCTCAGACTTTAATTGGGCAAACTCTGCGTTTAATGCCGCGCGGTCTACTGTTGTGTCGTTAGTGCCCGATGCAGATTGTACTGCAAGCTCGTTCATTCTTTGTAGCATAGAGTGCACTTCTTGTAATGCACCTTCTGCTGTTTGTACTAAGGAAACTGCGTCTTGGCTATTTTTGCTTGCCATATTCAGTCCACGTACCTGTGCTCTCATTTTTTCCGAGATTGCCAGACCTGCTGCGTCGTCCCCTGCCTTGTTTACTCTGTAACCCGAAGACAGTTTTTCTGCGGATTTAGATACCGCATTGTTGTTGATTCCGTATTGGCGATGTGTGTTTAGCGCCATTATGTTGTTTTGAATTCTCATTTTTATATCCTCCATGATATTTATTTATTTTTTAGGCTTCATGCCTTATTTACAATGTTAGATTTTGTAAATATTTCATTCTCTACCTACCCAATAATAATATCGGATAAAAAAAGTCAAATATTATTGACATACTGTTAATATAATGTTAATCAAATACGTCTATGGCACTATTGCTTCATATTTTTGATATTGATTGTTGATATTAAGTTGAGAATGTAGTTTGGTTTCGTAAAAATATAGTCTTTACTATTTT
The DNA here is from genome assembly GCA_964628515.1 of uncultured Christensenellaceae bacterium. Taxonomy (GTDB): domain Bacteria; phylum Bacillota; class Clostridia; order Christensenellales; family Christensenellaceae; genus CAZVNZ01. The sequence continues at coordinate 35,608 of CAZVNZ010000029.1, read as the reverse complement.
AAAATAATGGATTTCACATTGCCTTTTGCTATGGTAGCGTTTCCTTTTTCTTGAATATACATAGCTACCTCCCCGGGTGTTTTGTTTTCACTTAGTAAATCTTGCAGTCCTTGCAGTTAATGCTTTCTTACATCGCCCCAACTTGGGCTGTTCTAAACTTGCAAATGATTCCGGATTGGCAATAGCGATGGCAAGCTTTCATTCCTGAAGCATACCAAGATTGTCCATAAGGGTGAGTTGATTGGGATTTTTGGAAAAATACCCTTTATCTTGGCAGTCCTTAATCCACCAAAGTCCTGCGTTTCCTTTTTCGTTATACAGCTTAAGCCCTTAGGAATCAAACATTTCCGTACCACGAGAAAGCATAAGCGCCATCAATACTGAAATGAATATGAATATGAATATGATGATACGGTTGAGTGTCCTATGGAAAAATTAATATATAGGATAAGAGGGTAATACCCTTTTTTCTTTTTTGCATAGTGCTGTCCGAAAACTATTGCTCTTCAAGACGTCAAAAACCCGCTCTATAAGCGGGTTTTTAAACAAAGTCTGGTGGAGAGAGGTGGATTCGAACCACCGAAGTCTCCGACGGCAGATTTACAGTCTGCTCCCTTTAGCCACTCGGGAATCTCTCCATGTGGAGCTGATGATGGGACTTGAACCCGCAACCTGCTGATTACAAATCAGCTGCTCTGCCAGTTGAGCTACATCAGCTTAATTATTTTTGGTGCCTCCGGACGGAATCGAACCATCGACACAGGGATTTTCAGTCCCTTGCTCTACCGACTGAGCTACAGAGGCAAAAATAATTTTTAATATATTGTTTATTGGCGACCCGGAAGAGACCCCATTTTTGCTTCGCAAAATATGTTTCCCTCGCAGGTAGGTATTCCTTTGTGGTTTCTGCTCGGGCGTTACAGCCACACGGGGCTGTAACGCTCTCCCGAGTTCGAGCCTCTTCCGATATACTTTAGTGCTACTTAATAGCCCTACATAGTGTACCATCAAAGAAGTACCATTTTTTAATTGGCGACCCGGAAGAGACTCGAACTCTCGACCTCTAGCGTGACAGGCTAGCGTTCTAACCAACTGAACTACCGGGCCATATAGAGCTTACATAGTTAAGCTCGTTTATATAAGTGCATTTTTTATTTTATGGTGGGCCCTCAGGGACTCGAACCCCGGACCAATCGGTTATGAGCCGATCGCTCTGACCAACTGAGCTAAGGGCCCGTAAAATAAAAAATTGTTAGTGGTGACCCTAAGGAGACTCGAACTCCTGTTACCGCCGTGAAAGGGCGGTGTCTTAACCGCTTGACCATAGGGCCACTAAAAAGTTTAATGGTCGGGGTGAAGGGACTCGAACCCCCGGCCTCATGCTCCCAAAGCACGCGCGCTAGCCAAACTGCGCTACACCCCGAAAGTGTTCTCTTTCGTGACGAATTATATTCTACTTTATTTTAGTATAAATGTCAACAACTATTTATCAAAAATAGCATATTATTTTTATCGGCGTAAAAAAGTAATTATAAAACCCTTATTTTATGCTAAAAAATTAAGATTTTATTAGACAAATATATTATTTTGTGCTATATTATTTACTATAATATATAGGAACTCTACAAAAAAAGGAAAACTGCAATGGCTACCATTCTGCTAACAATTATTTATATTTCTTTTATAAGTTTAGGACTACCCGACTCCCTACTTGGCTCCTCTTGGCCTGTTATGCACTTAAGCTTAGGTGCAGACATTACCCTTGCCGGAATTATTTCCTTTATAGTTGCCTTTGGAACAATAGTTTCAAGCCTGCTTAGTGTTAGGCTTATAAAACTAATGGGAACGGGCAAAACAACGGCTGTAAGTGTGCTTATGACTGCGGTTGCTCTGTTTATGTTTAACCTTGCACCAAGTTTTATATGGCTTTGCATAGCCGCCATTCCCTTAGGACTGGGGGCAGGCGCCGTGGATTCTGTACTTAATAACTTTGTTGCCCTTCACTATAAAGCTAAACATATGAACTGGCTACATTGCTTTTGGGGTATTGGTGCTACTGCAGGTCCTATTATAATGTCTTTGTTTATTGCACAGCAAAACGGCTGGCGTTCAGGATACCTCACAATATCCATTATACAAGGGGTACTTGTGGCATCCTTGTTTGCATCCCTACCCCTTTGGAAAAAATTTGAAAGCAACCTCCCCCAAGAAAAAAAGGCGGAAGTAAAAACTTTAAGTCTTGTGCAGGCAGGAAAAATAAAGGGCGCTTTAGCGGTGTTTATTACCTTTTTTTGTTATTGCAGTGTGGAGTGTACCGCAGGGCTTTGGGGCAGTACCTACCTTGTTACATACAGAGGTCTATCCCCTGCGGATAGTGCTATGATAGTCTCTTTATTTTTTATGGGGATAACTGTAGGCAGATTTTTATCCGGACTTTTGTCCCTAAAGCTAAACAATACTAAATTGGTGCGTTTAGGGCTGTATTTATGCATCGCCGGCTGTGTAATATTAATATTACCCCTAAACACTTTTTTTGCGGCAGTAGGACTTGTTTTGCTGGGTTTGGGCTGTGCTCCCATATACCCTGCCATGCTCCACGAAACACCCGTACGCTTTGGCAAAGACATCTCCCAAGCGCTTATGGGCATACAAATGGCATGCGCATACATCGGCACCACCCTAATGCCACCACTTTTTGGGGTAATAGGCAACACCTTCGGTATGGTGCTGTTCCCCATTTTTTTACTTATAATTACTGTGATTATGCTGTTTTTCTCGGAAAAAGCAAATAAAGTCAGCTTTTCTAATCAATAAACCATTCAAAAAAAATGGAAAAACACTCTCTAATAACCGCACTGGGCGCATAGTACCACACAGTTTCGTTTGTGTATATTTCGGGCGTGTAGCCAAACTCTCTTGCTATTAAATCGGCTCTGTAAGCGTGAAAATCCGAAGTCGCAAACCCCACCTTGTATTCCCTCTTAAAATAATCGTCTAAAATCCTCTTGGAATAAAGGAAGTTTTCGTCCGTATCCGTGGCTTTTTCTTCTTTGATGATCCTCCCCTTCGGCACCTGCTTTTCCATTAGATATTCCTCCATGGCGTGTGCCTCACTTACCTGCTTTCCCTTTCCCAAACCGCCTGTTACCACTAAAATTGTATCTTTGTTGGCATTGTAATACTCAACCGCCTTATCTAACCTGCGTGCCAAAGTTGCGGAGGGTTTGTTTTGCTTAAGTCCACTACCAAGGACAATAAGGGCATCCACCTTACTGTTTAAGCTGCTTTCCGTATAGGAAAACATAAAGCATAGGGTAACACAAAAGAAAACCAAAAAAGCACCGTACAAGGCAATAAAAACAATCTTTAGCACCCTGCCTATTCCCTTTTTGGTAAACACTTTAAGCTTGCTATAAAAAATTCCGTACAGTAATAAAGGTGCGCCTATAAACATGGGAATAAAAGCACCTATACTAACATTTACAGTAGTTAAAAGAATTGCGGCATAGGCGATTAAACCACCGCCTAATCCAATTAAAAGTATCTTTAAAAATTTATCCATATCAAAAAATAAGGCGACTTGCGCCGCCCTAATAACTTTTTATTCTTCGTCTTCCTTTTCTTCTTTAGGGAAGAAATCTGCAAGAGATGAAGTTGCTTCCTCCACAGGAGGTATTTCGTAGCTGTAATCCTCTCTCTGTCTTGTATCCTCTTTTACTTCCTTTTCGGGTACTGCCATTAATGCCCTTATGCTTAGGCTTATGCGCTTTTTCTCTTTGTTTACTTCCATAACCTGTGCAGTAACTTTATCGCCAATTCTAAGCTCGTCCTCCACCTTTTCCAAACGTCTGTTGGAAACTTGAGAAATATGTATTAAGCCGTCTATTGTAGGCTCTAATGCTACAAAAGCACCAAAAGGCATAATGCGTACAACCGTACCCTCAACCGTAGAGCCAACCAAGTATTTCTCCGGCGCTAAATCCCAAGGTTTTGGCATTAACTGCTTAAGCCCTAAAGAAATACGCTTTTTCTCTGCATCAACATTTAAAATAAGAACCTCAATTTCATCGCCGACTTTAAGCATTTCCGATGGGTGCTTTAATTTTGTCCAAGAAATATCCGTAATATGTAGTAGCCCGTCTACTCCTCCAATATCAACAAAAACACCAAAATCCGTTATGCGCTTAATTTTGCCTGTAATTTTGTCTCCCTTGTTGAATGTTTCGTAGATTTTCTGCTCCTCCTCTTCTGCCTGCTTTTGTAGTATATTTTTATGAGAAAGTACAAATCTTCTTTGGCGTTTATCCACCTCTATAATGTTTACATCTAAATCGTTGCCTACAAATGTGTTTAAATCCTCAACATACTTTAAAGATAGTTGAGATGCCGGAATAAATGCGTCGTAGCCATCAAGTTTGGCTATTACTCCGCCTTTTACCACCTTTTCTATTTTTACGGTATAAGTTTTTTCTGTGTCTAAATTTTCTACAAGCTCTTTCCATTTGAGTTTGGATTCTATGGATCTTCTCGAAAGCACTACGTTGCCTTCTCCATCGTTTAGCGAAACAACTTCCGCCTCTATTTCGTCTCCAACGTTAAATAACTCAGCCGGTGTTTTATCCCCTGTTGCCGTTAAGTTTTCTTTTTTTATAATACCATCTGATTTATAGCCGATATTGACGCAAAGTTCACTATCTGAAATCTGTACAACAGTACCGGAAACCAACTGCCCCCTTTTAATATACACAAACGATTTTTCTATCTGCGCCATAAAATCCTCGTTTGCCTCTGTTTGTTCATTTGTTGATACCACTTCTACTTCTTCGGTATCTTGTACGTTTTGTACCTCGCTCATTAGTGTTCTTACCTCCATAATTAACCAATCCGGTGTAGATGCACCAGCTATTATACTTATTATATCACTTTTACCAATATTTTCAAGGGGTAGATGCAGAATATTATCAATATAATATGTATTATTGCAATTTTTTTTACATAAATTGAACAATTTCTCGGTATTTGAGGAGTGCTTTCCTCCCACTACCAGTACAACATCGCTTTCTTTTGCCAGCTTTTCCGCTTCCTTCTGCCTTTTTTGCGTAGTATCGCAAATGGAGTTGAAAAGCTCTAAATTTTTGATTTTAGTTTTTAATACTTGGACAATTTCTTCCCACAGGGCAAAGGTTATTGTGGTTTGGGCTACAACCAAAGCATTTTCCATATTATTTAAAGCATACGCATCGTCTTTATTGTTTACAACATACACTTCTCCATCCGCCCAGCCTTGTATGCCTATAACCTCGGGATGATTAGCCGCCCCAATAATAATTACGGGTAAATCCCCTAAATCTTTAACCCTTTGATGAATACGCTTAACAAAAGGGCATGTTAAATCCAATATTTGCAGATTTTTTTCTTCTATTTGGGTGATAATCCCCTTAGAAACACCGTGAGAGCGTATAATAATTAAAGCATCACTATCTTTGACGGCATTTATATCTTCTATAACATTTACGTTTTTTTCTTGTAAGGAGTTTATAACATCTTTATTGTGAATAAGCTCTCCATATGTGTAGATATGCTTATATTTGCCAATAATATTATATACGGCATCTACCGCACGTTTTACTCCAAAGCAAAAGCCGGCATTTTTTGCGACTATTATTTTTCCCATGCACTTTTTTCCATTTCTCCTATTACTTTTTCTAAATGCTCGGTAAGTGCTTTTACCGCTTCTGACGTTTTTTTGCCTTCCGTAAAACTCTTTATAAAAATAGGCTTGCCTGCGTAAATGGTAACCTTTTTAAATAGCTTGTAGTTGCCTTTAATATAAGTTGGTATAATGGGTACTCCGGCTCTTATTGCAATTAGCGCCGCTCCTTGCTCGAAGGGTAGCAGTTTACCGTCTTTACTTCGTGTACCCTCAGGAAAAATACCTAAGTTTTTATTATTTTTTAGGGCATGTAAGGCGGTTTTTACCGCTTTAATATCACCATTAGAGCGAGAAACCGGTATGCAGTTAAGCCCCCTCATTAAGTAATCCAAGGTTTTTGTGGAAAACAGCTCCTCCTTTGCCAAATAGCAAACAGGCTTGTTTTTTACGGAAAACCCAAGTACAACAGGGTCCCAATTAGATTTATGGTTTGCAATGTATATGCACCCATCTTCGTATTTCATATTTTCTTTATTTGCTATTTTAAGAAAAAAAGCAACGTGTAGCACAAAAAAGGCTAATATTCTTGCAATTCTATAAAGCATTTATTTTGTCCTTTATAAAGCTAATTACTTGTTCTTTACTCATATTTGTGGTATCTACCAAAATGGCGTCATCAGCTTGACGCAAAGGGGCAAACTCTCTGTTTGAGTCCGTTTTGTCCCTTGCTATAATTTCTTCTTCGATTTTATTTATATCCGCATCCTTTTGAGTGTCCTTAACCTCTAAAAATCTGCGTTTTGCCCTTTCTTTAGATGATGCCGTAATAAAAAACTTAATGTCCGCATCCGGCAGTACATATGTGCCGATGTCTCTGCCGTCCATAACAATATCGTATTTTTCCCCCACTTCCCTTTGCAAATCCACAAGTTTTAAGCGTATTTCTTTTATGACCGCAATATCGCTGGAGGCTTTGGTAACTTGAGGAGTGCGTATTTTGGAAGTTATATCCTCCTCCCCCATAAAAATATGTTGGGCGTTATCCAAATACCTAACGGAAATATTCATATTTGCAATTTCCTTAAGTACCGCATTGTTGTCGCATACATCTATGTTTTTTTGCAACATATAGTACGCCGCACCTCTGTACATTGCGCCGGTATCAAGATAATTAATGTTGAGCTCCTTTGCTATGCACTTTGCAACCGTACTTTTACCTGCGCCGGCAGGACCGTCAAGAGCAATTTTCATTGTTGTTACCTCATTTTGTTCTGCTTAAAATGTTGGTGGCAAGGTCTGCAAGCACTTTGCCTTTTATGCCAAAATACCCTATTTTTTCCACCGCTTCTTGTGTTTTTTCCTTTGCTATTTTTAGCGAGCCCTCCACTCCGTAAAGGGTGGGAAAGGTAAATTTTTTAGCCACACTGTCCTTACCCGGCGTTTTGCCCAAGGTTTTTTTATCCCCGGTAATATCCAAAACATCGTCTACAATTTGGAAGGTAAGCCCTAAGCAGTCGCCGTAACCGGAAACGGCGTCAAGTTCCGTTTGAGTAGGATTGCAAAGCAAAATACCCGAAGTTAGTGCACCTTTTATCATAGCTGCAGTTTTTTTAGAGTGAACGTATTCAAGTTCTTTAGAGGTTAAAATTTGCCCCTCGTTTTCTATATCCGCACTTTGTCCGCTTAGCATATTTTCCACGCCTGCACCATTGGCAACCGTTGCAATAGCTTTTAGGTGCGAAAGCACATTATCCGTATACCGCTGTGCGTTTGCAATCATCACCTCAAAAGCATAGTTTAAAAGCCCATCCCCTGCCAAAATTGCATACGCTTCGGAAAACATAATATGGCAGGTGGGTTTTCCCCTTCTAAGCTCGTCGTTGTCCATCGCAGGTAGATCATCATGAATAAGAGAATAGGTGTGTATCATTTCTATTGCACAGGCAATATCTAAAGTTTCGGACATATTGCCGTCAAGTAGCTGATTGCTGTAAATGTTTAGCATAGGGCGAAGGCGCTTTCCTCCTGCCGTAATACTGTAATTCATAGCCGATTTTAAAGTGTGATGCACGCTTTCTTTCGCCATTAATTCTTTAATTCGGTTTTCTATTATTTCAATCATTCCCATCCTCCTTATCCTCTTCTATTATTATAAGCTCCTCTTCGTATTTATCTAAGAGTTGCTTTGCTTGCTTTGCACTTTCTACACCTTTTTTATATAACTTCATTGCACTTTCCAGTTTAATATCGTCAGAATTCAACTGTCCTGCAATGCTTTCAAGCTCCAAAATGTAGCCTTCCAAATCCTTTGCCATTAATTTTTATCTCCATTAATACTGTTTACGGTAGCGTTTATACTGCCGTCCTTTAATATTAGCTCTATTTTATCTTTCACGCTAACATCATTAATACTTTTAATTTGCACATCCTTGCATTTTGCAATAACATAGCCCCTTTCAAAAGCGCTGTAAGGGTTTAGCAAATCTATTTTTGTGCTGTGTATATTATAATTCATTTTTAAGTTTTTATAAAGTTTTTTTACACAAGAATTTATTTCCAAACTTAAAAAGTTGATTTTTTCTCTGTTTTGTCCTATTTTTGCATAAAAGACTTTTGCGTTTAAATCTGAAATACTGTCCTTTATGTGCATACGTTTTTGTGCTATTAATGCACCTACTTTATTTGCAACTGCACTTAAAGCATAATTAATGCCTTGCACTATCTCTTCTTTTGGCTTAACCGCAATTTCTGCGGCAGCCGATGGGGTGGGTGCACGTAAATCTGCGGCAAAATCACAAAGGGTAAAATCCGTTTCGTGCCCTACTCCGCTTATTACGGGTATTTTTGAGTTGTACACGCTAAGCACAACTTCTTTGGTATTAAAGGCAAATAAATCCTCTAAAGAGCCACCACCTCTTGCAATTATAATTAAATCTACCTCTGTATTTTTGTTAAAATAATCTACCCCATGGGCGATTTCTGCCTCCGCACCCTCTCCTTGTACCTTTACGGGATACAAATAAAGTTTAACGCAAGGGTTTCTCCTGTTTACTATGTTTTTAATATCGTGCAAGACCGCACCGTGTTTAGAGGTTACCACACCAATCTTAAATGGGTAGAGGGGTATTTGTTTTTTTATTTCGGGGTCAAACACACCTAAGTCCTCTAACTCCTGTTTGATTTTTTCAAACTGTAAATATAAATCTCCGGCACCTTCTACCTGTATTTCTCTTATTGTCAGTTTAAATCTTGCGTTTCGTTTGTAAATATTTGCACTGCCTCTAACAAATACGCTTTGCCCTTCTATTAGGACATCAGCATAATCTATACAGTTATAAAGCACGCACTCCACACCTGCTGTTTCGTCCTTTAACACAAAATAGGCATTATTGTTGTTAATGCCTATATCGGATAGTTCCCCTTTTATCCAAATTTCGTCTAAAAAAGCATCTTCATCAAGTCTTGAGTAAATATACTCGTTTAGCATACTTACACTAATACTTAACTCATCCATAAAGTTCTCCGGCTATTACTGTATTTTCAAGTAGCATGGTTATTGTCATTGGTCCTACTCCGCCGGGAACGGGGGTAATGTAGCCTGCCACTTCGCAAGCGCTGTTAAAGTCTACATCGCCCTTTAGCTTTCCGTCCACTCTGGAAGTACCCACATCTATAACAACCGCACCTTCTTTAATAAAATCTTTATTTACAAACTCCGGTCTGCCTATTGCCGCCACTAAAATATCCGCATTTTTGCAAACATCTTTTAAGTTTTTGGTTTTGGAGTGGCAAATGGTTACCGTTGCGTTTTCGTTTAGCAAAAGTATTGCAACAGGTTTTCCCACAATATTGCTTCTGCCTATTACCACCGCATTTTTTCCGGCTATATCTATACCCGTTTTTTTAATTAGTTTAATTATGCCTTTGGGTGTGCAAGCAACAAGCCCTTCAAGCCCTGTAAACAAACTGCCTGCATTTACCACATGAAAACCGTCTACATCTTTTTTGGGATTAATTGCTTTTAGGATTTCATCTTCGCTTATATGCTTTGGTAAGGGTAGTTGCACAAGCAAGCCGTGTATTTTAGGATTTTCGTTGTACTCATTTACTAACTTTAAAAGTTCTTCTTGAGTTGTGTTTTCGGGAAGTCTTAGCACCTGCGAATAAATACCCACTTCCTCGCAGGCTTTTTCTTTGTTGTTTACATATATTGTAGAACCGCCGTCGTCTCCAACCTGTATTACAGCAAGCCCGGGGTGTATTCCCTTTGCTTTTAGTTTAGCTACCTTGTCTTTTAACTGCTCTCTTATTTCTACTGCTAATTCCTTACCGCTGATTATCGTCATTCTTTAAATATCCTCCTAAAAGACCGTTGACATACTTATAAGATTTCTCGGTGGAAAACTTCTTTGCAAGCTCTATTGCCTCGTTTAGCGATACTTTTTTGGGTATGCTGTCTATGTATATCATCTCAAAAAGAGCTAAACGCAAAATTGCCAAATCCACCTTGGCAATCCTGTCAAACTTCCAAGTACGAGAATTTAGGGATATTATTTCGTCTATATCCCCTTTTACTTCTTCAAATTCTTTAAAAACGTTTTTAAAGTATTCCTCATTTTGTGGTGTTATTTCGTCTATCTCCAAGATGTCTATGCTGTTTTCCACAGGGGTTAGCTCCCCTGTTATACTGTACTGGTACAGTAGTTGCATAGCAACCTCTCTTGCTTTACTTCTGTTCATATTTATGAAAAATACTCCTAACTTCTTTTATTAAAAAGATTTTTAAACCACTCTTTTAAAAAGATTCTCACATTAGGGTTTGCCCCTAAAAAAGCGCCTATGCCCACACAAATTGCAATAAGTACGGTTTGCCAAAAACCTATTGTTAAAAAGAGTATTGCAACCACAAGCCCGATTACTATGCCTAAAAACGTTCCTTTGTTGTTTGTTATCCAATCCAACAACTGTTGTAAAAATGCCATTTTGCATCACTCCTTTAAATAAGGGCGTTTACTTTATCGCTTGTGGCAAGTACGGTAATTTTTGTTTCTTTTACATACAAACCGGTGTGCTTTGTAATATATTCCGCCAAATTGGTTTGCAATGCCTTAGTAATTTCGGGAATATCGCTATCGGGAAGCACGGTTATTTCCACAAAAATATTTATAAAACTGCCATATGCCAATACTTTAGATTTAATCCCCTTTACTGATTTTGCCTCTTTAACAAATTTTTCCACAAGCTCTTCTATTGCTTTTACCGTAATTTCTATTGTGCCACAGTCAAACTGTGCAATTTTTACCGTATTTTCCGATGCTCTTAAAGTGCCGAAGAATATAAGCCTTACGCACACAATAATAACCACCGCAAAAAGCACTACATTAAGTATTTTGTAGCCAACATCCCCATGAAGAATTGTGTTAATAAAATCGGATAAAATAACTTGACACTCGTAATTAAAGGTAGCTAACAAAAGTATAGCAGACGCAATAATCACCAATACCAAAAACACGGTAAGTAATACTCTTGTGCCGGTAGACATTTTCATAATAAACCCTCCTAATGTGCATACTATACGGCAATTTGCCACATAGCTTTTGCATTTATTTTTATTTAAATCTAATGTAAAAACTAATATACCCGATTAACCAACGTTAATCGGGTAATTATTATAATTGTTATTTTACTCGTGGCTCTTTTACATTTTTATTTTCTTTTACGGGAGCCTCTGTTTTGGTGTCTTGAAGCTTAAGTGCCTGTACGGAAATATTTACTTCCACCACTTTTAAGCCTGTCATAGTTTCTATTGCTTTTATTACACTTGTTTGAATGTGCTGTGCAATATCCGGAATGGGTATGCCGTATTCCACAACTATGGAAATGTCTACCGCAACTTCTTCTGTGCCTACCTCTACTTTTATTCCTTTGGATAAATTTTTTCTGCCCAGTAGTTCTACAAAACCGTCTGCAAATCCACCGCTCATCCCTGCTACACCCGGAATATCTATTGCTGCAAGCCCTGCAATAGTTGCAATTACCTCGTTGGCAAATGTTATTGTACCGTTACTTTCTTTTTTTACTACTGATTGCTCGCTGTCCACAGGTATTAAATTATCTGACATTGCCTTTTCCTCCAATAAAATTTATTATATAAATATTATTAACTAATATTTAGGCTCTCTCCATATATTCTCCCGTTCTTGTATCTACTCTTATAACATCTCCGGTATCAATAAACAGGGGCACCATAATTTTTGCACCCGTTTCTACTATTGCCGGTTTATTGCCTGCCGTTGCCGTATCCCCTTTAAAACCGGGGTCTGTTTCTGTTACTTCAAGTTCCACAAAGTTTGGGGGTTCTACGGAAAACGCTTCCCCTTTAAAAAACTTTATAGTAACATTCATATTTTCCTTCATATAATTTAAGGCATCTTCCACCTTTTCGTGATTTAGCGGAAGTTGCTCGTAAGTTTCTGTATCCATAAAATGATATAACTCGCCATCAGAGTATAAATACTGCATTTCCTTTCTTTCTACATGGGCTTTTGGGAATTTATCCGAAGGGTTGTAGGATTTTTCCAGCACACTGCCCGTTACCACGTTTTTAATTTTTGTGCGCACAAAAGCGGCACCTTTGCCCGGTTTTACGTGCTGAAAGTCCACAATTACCCAAACTCCACCATCTATTTCTATTGTCATTCCTTTTCTAAAATCTCCGGCTGATATCATACTTCCTCCAAAACTTTACAATATAATTAATTCTTTGCTAAAGGTATAAAGACTTCCCGTTTGCGAAATCACCATATCCTCTATACGCACTCCAAACTCGTTTTCTATATACACTCCCGGCTCTATTGTAAAAACCATATTTTCTTTTATGGTTTGTGTGGCATTTGCGCTTACAACAGGTAATTCGTGGATGTATAGCCCCACTCCGTGCCCTGTGCTGTGCCCAAAATATTCTCCTAAGCCCTCTTGTGTAATGTAGTCTCTTGCGCTTTTATCCACATTAGCTAACTTTTCGTTAATCTCTGCTTTATTAAGCGCCGTTTTTTGTGCATTCTTAACTACATTATATATGTATTTTTGTTTTTCGTCAATACTGCTAAAAGCAAAAGTTCTTGTTATATCTGCGCAATAACCCTTGTATTTACAGCCAAAATCTATTGTTATTAACTCCCCTTTTTTTAATTTTTTTGATGATGTCTTAGCATGAGGTTTAGCACCGTTACTTCCAAAGGCAACAATAGGCTCAAAGGCGTTTTCCATCCCCTGCTTATTTACGTTGTATATCAAATGTGCTTTTAATTCTAACTCGCTTATACCCTCTTTAATGTAGCTTAGAGTGTTTTCTAAAGCATCCTCGCTTGCTTTTGCCGCTTTTTTAATGTAAATTAGCTCACTTTTGCTTTTAATTTCTCTAAGCTTTAGTAATTCGCCGGAAATATCCGTGTACTTTACTACATTATTATAAACTATTTTAAGTTCTTCAAACATATTTACGGATAAGTTATCCTTTTCCACCCCGAGGTTTGCCCCAAAAATATGTTTGCTTATTTCTTCGTTTCGATTTTTTCCGTTGGTGATTATAACCTTACAGTCCGAGGTTTCTTCCTTTGCTTGAGTTTCGTATCTAAAATCGGTAAAAAAGCAACATTCTTTAGGCGTTATTAGCAGTTGGGAGCTGTCTCCGCTAAATCCGCACAAATATCTAATATTTTCTTGCGATGTAATTAAATAGCTATCCGAAATTTTTAAATCAAGTATTGTTGTAGTTTTCATAAATATCCTTCATGGCTTTTGCGTCTATTGCCTGCGTACCGTTAGATTCGCAAATAATTACGGGAGTCAACTTTCTTTTTACTATTAGCTTTGCTAAATTATCGAAGTCAGGCCCCCATTTTTCGTCCTCAAAAGTAAGGTGCATCTTTTCCCCTTTTTCAGTATATTCTATATGGGAAAAATGTACGTGCATATTTTGATATTTTTCCTTGGCTATGGTTTTTTCCATATAGTTTAGCACATTTTCAAAATCCTCTAAACTCTTTAAACCACCTAAAGTGCGTGCGTTTAAATGCCCGAAATCTATGGCAGGGTAGATAGTATCGTCTAAATTAACAAGCTCGCAAACCTCTTGTAAATCTCCGATTTGGTTTAGCTTGCCCATAGTTTCCGCACATAGTATAGTTTCGGTTAAACCCTCATTTTTAAGCTCCTTTATAACGTTTTTTAGGGTTTGTACCGTATTTGCAAAGGCTTGCTCTCTTGTTAGTTTTAAGCAAGACCCGGGATGAAACACCACCCGCTTTGCCTTCATATATCCACCGCAAATTATGGAGTTGCGTATATATTCTAAATTAGTCTCGAATTTATCGTTGGCAAGGTTAATATAGTAAGGCGCATGTACACTTATATGCACGTTGTACTTTTCCGCTTCTTGCGCTATTTTTTCCCCTGTATCCTCCTTTAGCTTTATGCCTCTGCCAAACGAGTATTCAAAAGCATTTAAGCCCATGGTGTTTAGCCACTGCGGTGCCTGATAGGTGTGCTTTAAGCCACTTTCGTAGAAAGCCTCGCTGTTTCCTGCCGGTCCAAACCTAATCATTTAGTTTATCTCCAATCGTCTTAGAATATCCCCTTCTTGTAAATTGTACTCGCAATTTATTTTAATTATCTGTTGAGGATGAGGGGCGGTCTCCTGCAATTCTCCACCTTCGTTTATTATTTCTTTAACCGTAAATTTCTTGTTTTGCAAGTTAGGCGAAAGTATTTCGATTTCCTCTCCCACGCAAAACTTATTTCGTTGCTCTACCTTTATATAACCATTTGCATCATTATCTAACACCCTTCCCACAAAAGTGTATTTACGCAAACAAATTTCTCTGTTAATATCCTGCCCTTCTTCTAAGGGGTTTCCAAAATAAAATCCTGTGCTAAATGGGCGGGATGCAGATTTTACTAGCTCCTCTTTTAAGCCTTCATTAAACTTATTGCCTGCATAAAAATCGTCTATTGCCTTTCTGTACGCATCTATTACGGATGCCACGTAATAGGGGGACTTCATCCTACCCTCCACTTTAAAGGTGGTGATGCCTGCGTTTGCAAGCTCGCCGATATGCTCTATCATCATTAAATCGTTGGAGTTTAGTATGTAGGTGCTTTTGTTGTCCTCCAATATATTGAAATACTGCCCATCGTAGCCCTTTTCGGAAATATAATAATCCCACCTGCACGGCTGGGCGCACTCCCCTCTGTTACCGCTACGTTTAGTAAAAACGGAGGATAGCAAACATCTGCCCGAGTGTGCAACGCACATTGCTCCGTGTACAAATGCCTCAATTTCTAAGGTGTTTGGAGTGTTTTTTCTTATTTCTGTGATGCCCTCTAAAGTTAGTTCTCTTGAAAATACAATGCGTTTTACCCCTAAGTTATGCCAAAAAAGTGCGCTTTTATAGTTGGTGGTGTTTGTTTGGGTGCTTAAATGTAGATTTAAGTTTATGTTGTTTTCCTTAACCGTATAAAGCACCGCAGGGTCGGAAAATATTATGGCGTCCACCTTTATTATGCTTAAGTATTTCAAATATTCGCCAAGTGCTTCAAGCTCGCCGTTAAAAAGCACGCTGTTTACCGTAATATATATTTTTTTGTTTTGCTTGTGCACAATATCTACCGCAACTTTTAAATCATCATCAGAAAAATTAGTGGCAAATGCACGCAAACCAAAATTATTGCCTGCAACATAAACCGCATCTGCACCAAAGTACAGCGCGGTTTTTAAACATTCCAAATTACCTGCGGGGGCTAATAATTCTATACTCATATTTATTCCCAGGTAGGTCTCCATTGTGCTACATTTGCGTTATGCTCCTCTAAGGTTTTAGCAAATACACTCTTGCCCGTTTCCGGAGTTGTTAGGCAGAAATATAAGTAATTTTCATTCAAATAATCCTCATTGGGATTAAGCGCCGCCTCTATTGCAGCTTTACCCGGGTTGGAAATCGGACCTACGGGCAACCCCGTTTGCTTGTGGGTGCTGTATGCGGTATTAGCCTCAAGCTCTTCTTCTGTTAGCACTACCGAGCCCTTGTTTAATTCGTATTGCAAGGTAGCATCCGACTGCAATGGCATTTTTGCCTTCATTCTGTTGTAAAAAACCGCAGAAATCTTTGTAAAGTCCTCGGGTATGCCCTCTTTTTCTATTATGGACGCAAGTATTATTACGTCATCCATTGTCATTTTCTTTTCTTCCGCTTTTTCTAAGTAGGGGTCTGCAATTTCTTCAAATCTGTTTAGCAGTTTTCGTACAACATCCTCTTCCGATGCTTCTTTAAAGAAATCGTAAGTATCGGGGAACAAATATCCCTCTAAGTTTAAACGGCGAAGTTTCCCCGTGTCTTCGATTTTTGTAAGCACTTCGTTTACATAAAAGTTGTCCGAATACTTTGTGCCGTCTCTGCACTCTTTAATAAAATCGTCTTTGTTTATTGTAACACCGTTTTTAATTAAAATATCCGCATATTCCTCTATGGTTTTGCCCTCGGGGAAGGTAATCATAGCGGTGGATGCCTCTACCACGCCTTGTCGTAACTCGTAAATAATGCTGTCAAACTCCATATTTGGCGAAAGGCTGTATGTACCTGCCTTTAGCTTAGAGCTCATATCCGAAAAATCCACGTATAGCTTAAATACAGTTTTATTGCGTATAATATCGTTTTTTTCCAGAATTTCGGAAATATCGCTTAAAGAAGAGCCTTTGGGGATGTCAACGGTTACATAATTATTACTGCTTGAGTCCACAGGTGCAAAAAAATTAGTTACAACTTTGTCGTAGGCAAATTTTACACCAAAAATAACCACAATTAAAGAAACTCCGAATATGGTAATGGGGCGAAGCACAGTCCATATGCCTTTGCCCACTTTTTTTGCGGTGTCCTTTTTTTCCCTGCCTTCTATTAAGATGTTTTGCGTATCAATATCGTTGTTTTCGTTTAAATAAACTTTATCTATTCGTTTTGCCACTGCTGTTTACTCCATTTTTTAGCGCTTTTTTATACTTCTATGATTATAGGTAATATCATAGGATTTCTTTTAGTTTTGTCGTACAAATAGTTACCTACATCTTTTTTAATTAGGTTTTTAAGGGTAGACCAATCGCTTGTGCCTGTCTCAAAACATCTTTTGGCAATATCGCAAATAATGGTTTTGGATTTTTCCACTAAATCTTCCGACTCTTTTACGTAAATAAACCCTCTCGATATTATATCGGGAGCAAGTAAAATCTCCCCTGTTTCTGCGGAAATTGTTACAACCACAATGTACAGACCATCGTTTGAGAGTTGCTTTCTGTCCCTAAGTACCACGTTGCCCACGTCCCCTATACCAAGACCGTCTATAAGCACGCTGCCCGACTGCACCTTTTCTTTTTGTATTCCTATCCTTTTATTAAGCTCTATTACCGAGCCGATTTCCGAAATAAAAATATCTCTTTTTTTAATACCCATTTTTTCCGCAATGGCGGCATGTTTGTACAAATGCCTGTACTCTCCGTGTACGGGTATAAAATACTTTGGCTTAACCAAAGACATCATCAGCTTTAGCTCCCCTTCGCAAGCATGCCCGGAAACATGCACCATATCCGTAGCATCGTTTATTACGGTAGCGCCCTTTCTGTAAAGCATATTTATAACATCGCTTACATATCTTTCGTTACCCGGTATGGGGGATGCGGAGAGTATAACAAGGTCGTTTTCTTTAATGTTCATCTGTCTGTGCTGACCCATTGCCATGCGCACAAGCCCGGACATCGTCTCCCCTTGAGAGCCTGTTGTAAGTATAACTATTTGGTTATCTCTCAAGTTTTTAATGTCATCAAAAGAAACCAGCATATCGTCGTCCACCGTTAAATAGCCTAATTCTCTTGTTATGTTTACGATTTTAAGCATACTGCGCCCTGATAAACATATTTTTTTATTAAAAATTTTAGCGGCATCCACAACCTGTTGTATTCTGTGTACATTAGATGCAAACGATGCCACAATAATTCTGTTTTTTGCCTGTCTGAAGTAATTAATAAAGGTTTCCCCTACCTCTCGCTCGGACATTGTAAAACCGCTGCGCTCTGCGTTTGTGCTGTCAGACATTAGCGCAAGCACTCCCTTTTTGCCAAGCTCCGCAAGCCTTGCAAAATCCATTATGCTACCGCCAACAGGAGTTAAATCTATTTTAAAATCCCCCGTGTGTACAATAACGCCAATGGGTGTTGTTATTATTAGGCACATAGAATCATCTATGCTGTGGCAGGTTTTTTGAAACTCCACCGTAAAAACACCTGCCGTAATTTTTTGCCCCGAAACTATGTTTACAAACTCAACGGGTTTGTTGTTTCGCTCCGCTATTTTTGCTTGTGCAAGTGCGTTAGTAAGGGTAGAGCCGTAAATTGGCACGTTAAGCTCGTGTACAATATAGGGCAGTCCGCCAATATGATCTTCGTGTCCGTGGGTTAAAAATATACCCTTTATTTTTTCCAAATTGCTTTTTAGGTAGGAGATATCCGGTATAACGTAATCTACACCAAGCATTTCTTCTTTTGGAAACATCATGCCTGCATCTATTACTATAATATCCTCGCCATAGGAAATTGCAGTCATATTCTTTCCTATTTCTCCTATTCCACCCAGTGGAATTATTTTTACCGTAGGCACATTTACGGGTTTTTTCTTATTAGTACCGTTAGTACCGTTTTTATTACCGTTTTTCAAAATTATTCCTCACTTATACTATATAAACATTATAATATATATTTCTGTAAATTTGTATATTTTTCTTCATTTTTTAAATGCTCTACAACGTAAAGCTCGTTAATTTCCACTTCCACCGCAGGTGTTAAACCACTTGCGTTAAAAGAAATATCTTCCAAAAGATTTTCCATAATGGTGTGCAGTCGCCTTGCCCCTATGTTTTCCGTGTTTTCGTTTACTATTTGAGCAAACTCTGCAATTTTTATTATTGCATCCTCTTTAAACACAAGTTTTACGCCGTCTGTGGCAAGTAGCGCCTCGTACTGCGTGGTTATAGCGTTTTTTGGTTGGGTAAGTATTTTTTCAAACTCCACTTTGGTTAGATTTTCAAGCTCCACTTTAATGGGAAAACGCCCCTGCAACTCCGGAATTAAATCGGAAATTTTTGCAACATGAAAAGCTCCTGCCGCAATAAACAGCATATAATCCGTTTTTACGGGGCCGTATTTTGTCATAACCGTACTGCCTTCTACTATGGGCAAAATATCCCTCTGTACGCCCTCTCTGGAAATATCCGGACCACTACCCATGGTTTTACCTGCAATTTTATCTATTTCGTCCAAAAATATTATTCCGTTTTGCTCTGCTTTTTCCACGGCGGTTTGGGTAACCTCGTCCATATCTATGAGTTTATCCGCTTCCTCCTGCTCGAAAATCTTTCTTGCTTCTGTAATATTTACCTTTCGCTTTTTTGTTTTTTTAGGCAGTATTCCCGAGAGTAAATCCCCCATGTTTTCTCCGCCCATTCCGGGTATTTCCATGCCTCCCGAGGTATTTACCTCCACTTCAATCTCCAAAACAAGATTTTCCAGCTTACCGCTACGCAAATTTTCCAAGGTTTTTTCCTTGCGTGATTGGCGCTTTTGCTTTTCTTCTTCGTTTTCCTCCTCTTTTGGAGCTTCTATTTGGTTTGAGCCAAACAGCATACCAAAGGGGGATGCGCTTTGCCTTGCAAATTTATTGGGTACAAGCATTTCTACAAGCCTGTCTTCCGCATTGGCTCTTGCTTGCTCTCTTACCGTTTCGTGTCTTTGGGATTTTACCATTCTAATGGAGGCTTCCACTAAATCACGTATCATAGACTCCACATCTCTGCCTACGTAGCCTACCTCTGTAAATTTTGTGGCTTCCACCTTAACAAAGGGTGCATCCATAAGTTTTGAAAGCCGTCTTGCTATCTCCGTTTTGCCTACACCGGTAGGCCCCATCATAATAATATTTTTAGGTGTTATTTCCTCTTTGAGTTCGTCATTTAATTTGCTTCGTCTGTATCTGTTTCTTAAGGCTATGGCTACCGCTTTTTTGGCTTTATCCTGCCCTATTATGTATTTATCCAGCTCTGTTACAATTTCTTTGGGAGTCAAATTAGACATATTAAACTTCCTCCACTATTATATTGTCGTTGGTATAAACGCAAATTTCGCTTGCAATTTTTAAACCTTTGTAAGCAATTTCCCTTGCTTCCATATCTGTGTTTTGGATAAGCGCCCGTGCCGCAGAAAGTGCATAAGACCCACCCGAGCCTATGGCACATACCCCTTCGTCGGGCTCTATAACTTCGCCTGTGCCCGATACCACAAGCAGATTTTCTTTGTCTGCCGCTATAAGCATAGCCTCTAACTTACGCATAGCCTTATCCATTCGCCATTCTTGAGCTAACTCCACCGCCGCTCTTTGCAAACTTCCGCCGTATTCTTCTAACTTAGCCTCAAATTTCTCGCTTAGAGAAAAAGCATCGGATACCGAGCCTGCAAAGCCTACGATAACCTTATCGTTAAAAATTCTTCTTACCTTTCTTGCAGTGGATTTCATGATAATTTTTTCGCTTAGGGTAACTTGTCCGTCTCCTGCGACTGCACAGCTATCCCCTCTTTTTACCGCTAATATAGTAGTACCTTTTAACATAACTACCTCCGTTATATTTTTTCCTTAATTTCCTCAAGTAATTTAAGCGCTCTTTTGGAAATTTCTGTATTTTTTTCTTCTTTGTTTTTTATTTTAAAATCGAGAGGCTCTATAATGCCGAAATTTACATTCATAGGTTGAAAATTGGTATTGTACCCTCCCGAAATATGTTTGCATAACGCCCCCGTTGCCGTGTAGGAGCTAAATTTAAGTGTGTTGTTATAAGCTATTTGCAAACCGCATACAAGCCCACTGCTTGCGCTTTCCACATACCCTTCCACCCCTGTAATTTGCCCTGCAAATTTAATATTGGGTGCTCTTTTTAGGGAGTAGGTTTCGACAAGCAATTTTGGCGAGCATAAAAAGGTATTTTTGTGCATTACTCCGTAACGCAAAAATTCTGCGTTTTTTAAGGCAGGTATTAATGAAAACACCCGCTTTTGCTCTCCAAACTTTAAATGGGTTTGAAATCCCACAAGGTTGTACATACTGCCCTGCACATTTTCCTTTCGTAGCTGAACAACAGCATATGGTTGTCTATCTGTTTTAGGGTCTTTTATACCCTTTGGCTTTAGCGGCCCAAACAGCAAGGTTTGAAACCCTCTCTGCGCCATACTTTCCACAGGCATACAGCCCTCAAATACATTTTGCTCAAATTCCTTTATTTCCGCACACTGTGCTTTTATCAGCTCATCATAAAACAGTGTGTACTCTTCTTTAGACATTGGGCAGTTAATATAATCGCTACCCCTCTCGTATCTTGATGCAAAAAATGCGTTTTCCATATCTATACTGTCGTATGCAACTATGGGAGCGGCGGCATCAAAAAAATGCAGATACTCCTCCCCCGTAAGTTTTTTAATTTCCTCAAATAAGGGCGGAGTGGTTAGAGGACCGCTTGCTATTACCGTGTTTTCTTCCTCAAAAGCAGACAGACTTACAACCTCTTCTTCTATTATATTAATATTGCTTAATTTTTTAAGCTCTTTTGTAATATAATCGGAAAATTCGTATCTGTTTACCGCTAGTGCGCCACCTGCCGGTACTTTAGTAGTATCCGCCGCCTTAATTATAAGACTGCCTAACATACGCATTTCTTCCTTTAGCAATCCTACCGCATTAGAAAGCCTGTTAGAACGCAAAGAGTTACTGCAAACAAGTTCCCCAAAATTTTCGTAGGAGTGTGCCGGTGTGTACTTTTTGGGCTTCATCTCGTATAAATTTACTTCAAAGCCCCTGTTTGCAAGCTGGTAGGCACATTCGCACCCTGCAAGCCCTGCGCCTATTATATTTACTTTATTTTTTATCATCTGCTTTTTTACGGGAGGTACACTCCGCATTGGAGCATTTTTCCTGTTTAAACCTGTTTCTTGTCATAAACGCTCCGCAAACCTCGCATTTTTTTTCTAAGGGTAAATCCCAAGAAACAAAATCACAGTTAGGATAATTCTCGCAACCGTAAAAAGTTTTTTTGGATTTTCCCCCTTTTTTTTCCACTATATGCCCTCCGCATTTTGGACAGGGCACATTTATTTCTTTAACAATAGCTTTGGTATTTTTACATTCCGGATAATTGGGGCAAGCCAAAAACTCTCCAAACCTACCCGATTTATAGACCATCATAGCACCGCATTTTTCGCACGCAATTTCCGAGACTTTGTCTGCAAGTTTTACATGCTCTATATTTACCTCCGCTTTTTCCAAATCTTGTTCGAAGGGGGTGTAAAACTCTTTTATAAGCGCCTTCCAATTAGTAGCGTCCTGCTCTACATTATCCAGCTTCTCCTCCATATCCGAGGTAAACTGAATATCTATAATATCCGAGAAATTATTGCACATTAAGTCGTTTACAATTTCTCCAAGCTCTGTGGGTACAAAGGATTTACCCTCCTTAGCCACGTAAAAGCGGTCTAAAATTGTAGAAATTGTAGGTGCGTAGGTACTTGGGCGTCCAATGCCCTTTTCCTCCAAAAACTTAATTAAAGAGGCTTCTGTATACCTGCCCGGCGGTTGTGTAAAGTTTTGCTTAGGTGTAATGTCTTTTTTGGTTAGCTCGTCTCCCGTATTTGCTTTAGGCAACATTTTTTGCTCGTCCTCGTCCACTTTGGAGTCGTACACCGCCAAATGCCCCTTAAACAGTATGCGAGAGCCGTTTGCTTTGAAGGTATGTCCGTTTGCATCAATATCAAAAGCAATTTTTTCGTATTGGGTTGCAGACATCTGGCTTGCAAGAAATCTTGTATAAATAAGCTTATATAGCTTGTATTGGTCGCTTGTTAAATACTCTTTTATTTCCTCGGGAGTATTTGTTATGTAGGATGGTCTTATAGCCTCGTGAGCATCCTGTGAATTTTTTTTGCTTTTGTAAACGTTTGGTTTTTTGGGCAGATATTCCTCCCCAAATTTAATTTTAATGTATTCTTGTGCCGATGATTGCGCCTCTGCTGAAATACGTGTGGAGTCCGTTCTCATATATGTAATTAAGCCTACCGTTTGCCCGTTTGCAAGTGGCACACCCTCGTAGAGCATTTGTGCAAGCATCATGGTTTTTTTGGCGGTAAAGCCTAATTTACCCGATGCCGCCTGTTGCAAAAAGCTGGTTGTAAATGGGGGTAAAGCATTTTTGCTCATATTGCCCGTTTTTACATCTTTTATGACGAACTTTGCGTCCTTAACAGCTTTAAGTACAGCATCCGTTTGGGATTTGTTTTCAAGTTTTGCTTTTTTATCCCCCTTGCCGTAGTATTTTGCCTCAAATTCCGTTTTGTCTTTTAGAAGATTTGCGGTTATTGTCCAAAATTCTTCGGGGACAAACGCTCTTATTTCCTTTTCTCTGTCTACTATTACCTTTACGGCAACACTTTGTACCCGTCCTGCGCTTAGTCCTTTTTTAACCTTGCGCCATAAAAGGGGACTTAATTTGTAGCCTACGATTCTGTCTAAAACACGTCTTGCCTGCTGAGCATCCACCCTTTTTAAATCTATCTGCCTTGGATTGTTAATAGCGTTTGTAACCGCTTCTTTTGTAATTTCGTTAAACTCTATTCTGCAATTATCCTCTGTGTTAATATCCAACATTTGGGCAATATGCCACGAAATTGCCTCTCCCTCTCTGTCCGGGTCTGTTGCAAGATACACTTTTACAGATTTTGCCGCATCGTCCTTTAATGCTTTAATGAGTTTTGCCTTGCCTCGTATTGGTTTATAATCCGGCTCGAAGTTATTTTCTATATCTACGCCTATTTTGCTTTTGGGTAAATCTCGTAAATGCCCGTTAGATGCACGCACGGTGTAGCCCTTTCCCAAAAACTTTTCTATGGTTTTTGCCTTAGCCGGAGACTCCACAATAACAAGGTTGCCTTTTTTTGTTACAGCCGTGGTTTTTTTTGCCGTCTTTTTAACCGCAGGTTTTTTTGCCGTTGTTTTTATAGCGGTGGCTTTTTTGGCAGTTGCCTTTGTTGCCGTCGCTTTTGATGCGGTTGTTTTAGTGGTTTCCTTCTTAGCTGTTGTTGTACTCGCCATACAATCCTCCAAAATCTATTCGTACTAAATTATTATACACTATATTACCCATATTTGTGTAAATTATATGTTAATTATATATTTATTTCCAATTTCGTTAGTTATATATCCATTTAATTCTAACATAGTTAATGCAATATTAACATCTTTTATATCTTTATTCAAGATGTGTGCAATTTCCACACCGCTGTAACTTTGCTTTAAAAGCAGATTATATATCTCATTTTGAAATAAATCAAGGTTTTTACATAAATTTTTTGAGTTATCCCCAAAAGTTTTTAGGCTCCAACCCATATCCTCTATTACTTCTTTTGCGTGAACCACCGCACTTGCCCCCGATTCCAACAGATATTTGGGCAGGTTGGACATGGTAGAATTAAAATCGCAAAGCAGGGTGTATACCTCTTTGCCTTGCTTTAGTGCGTAATCTACCGTAATTCGTGCACCGCTTCTTTCGCTACCCTCTCCTACAATCAAAACATCGCAAAGCCCCGATATTATCCTGTTACGTTGGGGAAAGTGGGCTCTTAGCGGTCCGGTTTTAGGGAAAAACTCGGAAATTACCGCGCCGTTTTCTATTATTTTTTCGTATAAATGCCTGTTGGAATTGGGGTATATTACATCCACTCCGCAACCAAGCACCGCAAAGGTTTTTCCGCCACCCTCTATTGCCCCTGTATGTGCCGCACAATCTATGCCGAGTGCCATACCCGAAACTACCAGCAACCCTTGTTGTGCCAACTCGTAACCCATATTTTTCGCAACCTTGTACCCGTATTTAGTAGGTTTTCTGCTACCTATTATTGCACAGGCAATTTCTTCGGTTAGACTACCTTTATAAAACAAAACGGGTGGAGGCAACTCAATTTCCCCCAATGTATGAGGATAATTAGAGTTAAGCCTTGTAATAGTGTTAATATCCTCTACTTCCACACTTTTTAAGAGGTTTGCAATGTAGTCATCATTTGCACAGTTTGCAAGATTTTCTGCAATTTTTTCACCAATTCCCGAAATTTCCTTTTGTATCTGCGCTACGTTTTCGTAAGCTGTTTTTGCATCCTCGAAATGCTTTATAATCTCGTAGAATTTTTGTGCCCCAATGCCTTCTATGGAGTATAGCCACAGCCAATAAATTTCTGCCTCGGAAAAATTACTCATAGCTGTTACCCCAATATTTTTTATCTAAAGTGCGGTATTGTATTGCCTCCGCAACGTGTCTTTCCTCTACATCTCTATCCATAGCCAAATCCGCTATTGTACGTGCTACAAGCAAAATACGTGTATAAGAACGTGCAGACAGTTTTAGGCTGTCATATGCCCGCTTTAGCAAGTCCCCTGCCTCTTTTGACACTATACAATGCTCTTTTATTTGTGCGGAATTTAGTTGGGCATTGTTATACACACCTAAATCTTTGTACCGCTCTAACTGTATTTTTCTTGCGTTATTAACACGTTTTTTTATGGTTTTGGAGTCCTCTCCCTTTTTGCTTTCGTTTAAATGCTCGTAGTCCATTCTTGCCATTTCTACATGTAAGTCTATTCTGTCAAGCAAGGGTGCGGATATTCTGCTTAAATATCTGCTTATTTGAAAGGGTGAACACCTGCACGCTAAGTCCTCGCTACCGTAATTACCGCAGGGGCAAGGGTTCATGGATGCCACAAACATAAATCTTGCAGGGTATTTTACTTTAGCGTTTATTCGTGCTATGGAAATTACCCCGTCCTCTAATGGTTGGCGCAAAGCCTCTAAGGTAATTCGAGGGTACTCGGGGAGTTCGTCAAAATAAAGCACTCCTCTGTGGGCTAAGGAAATCTCTCCCGGCAAACTTTTTGTGCCTCCCCCTGTAATAGCAATGGTGGATGCACTGTGATGAGGGCTTCTGAAAGGTCTTTCGTTGATAATTTCCCCATTGTTTTTTTTAAGCTCGCCTGCTATGGAATGTATTTTTGTTACCTCTAAAGCCTCCTCGAAGGTAAAATCCGGCAAAATGGAGGGTAGCGCTTTTGCAATCATACTTTTGCCCGAGCCTGGAGTGCCTATAAGCAGTATGTTATGCCCTCCTGCCGCCGCTATTTCCATGGCTCTTTTTGCGTTGTCCTGCCCTTTTATTTCGGAAAAATCTATCGCTATTTTTGCGCCCTCCGTATGCTCCCAGTCAGAAGTTGGGTATACGGTGGGTTTTACCTCTTTATTTAGTATTTCCGCAAGCTCTGCAATATTTTTAATTGCAAGTAGCTTTACGTCTTTAATGTAGCTTGCCTCTTTTGCGTTTTCTTTTGGCACTACCACAATATTAAACCCACGTTTTCTTGCCTCTATAACCATTGGCATAATGCCGTTTACGCTACGCACATCGCCGTTTAGGGAAAGCTCTCCGAAAATTACCATGTGCTTTAAAAGCTCGCTATTTATTTGCTCGCTTGCGGCAAGTATCCCTATTGCAATGGGTAAATCGTAGAGTGAACCCTCTTTTCTTAAATCCGCCGGGGCTAAGTTTATTGTAATGCGTTTTGTTGGGTACTCAAACCCCGAGTTTTTTATTGCGGAGCGTACACGCTCTTTAGACTCTTTTACGGATGCGTCCGGCAAGCCTACAATATCGAAACCGGGCATACCGTTGTAAACATCTGCCTCAATTAAAACAGGAACACCGCTTATTCCCACCAATCCAAAACTTAATACCTTTGAAAGCATATTTTTCCCCTAATATTATTATCCCTAATTATTATTTAATAAAACGGCCAAGACTCCAGCCATCTGATGCCGTTTAAATAGTCCTCGCTTACCCTTACGCCCGAGGCTATTGGGTAGAATACAGCAAACATCACAATGCAGGCACATACAAAGGCAATCCCAAATATTTTACCGTACTTAAATTTTTCCAAATATTTAAGCCAGTATACCAAAAGAATTATCATAAAAGGCACGGTTGCAAAATAATGGTATATAAACAACTCTCTTGATATTAGTGTCCAA
Source organism: uncultured Christensenellaceae bacterium (assembly GCA_964628515.1). Taxonomy (GTDB): domain Bacteria; phylum Bacillota; class Clostridia; order Christensenellales; family Christensenellaceae; genus CAZVNZ01. The sequence continues at coordinate 8,754 of CAZVNZ010000029.1, read as the reverse complement.
GGCACAAATTGGTTTAGCATGGCAATGGCAATTATAAGCAAGCTAAAGCCCTTTACCTTCTTTTTAATTGCAAGTACGGCAACGGCAAACATAGAAATTAGTCCCGTCCACCAAATAAGCGGATTGCCCATAGAAGTAATGTTGGAAATTGTACCGTCCGCATAGATTTGATGATAATACAATATTGGGCGAATTGTAAGTGGCCATGTATACCATTTAGATGCAAAGGGGTGTACAACGTCCGGATTTAAGTAAGCATGGTAGTTTAGCATATATTTTTGGTTTTCTATTATATTTGTAAATGTATAGGCATTGCCTTGAGTTACCGTTGTATAAGGAATATACGAAAGCAAATAAATAATTGCGGGAATACCTAAGAAAAACAACACGCACCACAGCAACGTTTTAATTAAGTTGCTCTTGTAATTTTTTGCTATGCTACTGTATTTTTCGTCCGTTTGGGCATATTTGTACTCTTTGTATCGCTTGTGCATAATCATCACAAAAATAAGCAAAAGCCCGGGCCCTGAGTATATACATAGCCATTTTGTCGCCGCTCCTATCCCAAAGAAAAGACCGCACAAAAACAAGGGTATCAACGTTTTACTAAGTTTTTGCATATTAAAGTTGGTTTTGGAATACATAAACATAAACAGATACATAAGCATTATAAACAATATGGAATAGCTGTCTATGGTGCCTATTCGTGTTTGTGTAAAGTGCATAAAATCCACCGCAAAAAGTATTGTGGCAAAGGTGGCGTACTTGGTTTGCTTTAAAAACAACTTTGCAAAAATGTAAATTACAAACAGCATAAGCACACCCGTAAGTGTACCCATAAACCGCCATCCAAAGCCGTTCATCCCAAATAATTGTATGCCTAAGGACAGCAGTATTTTCCCTAAAGGAGGGTGAGAAATCTCGTAAGGCTCTATTCCGTGGATGTTTTCGTATGCCGTCCGCACATGGTATATTTCGTCGAAGTAAAACTCAGTCATGTAGGTGGTTTCTTTTGGGGCAAATGCCTGTTCGTCAAACAACTCTGGAGTATTTGTGGTTTTGGGAGTTATAACCTCCCCTTTTGCGTCTATAAAAGACCACTCGAGTAAGTTTATGTACTCGCTTTTGGGTATAATTCTAAAATACTGTGCATTAGTGGTTATGGGTACTGTAAGCCATTGATAAAGCTGATGTTTTTGGTGATTAACGCTACCCCCATCTTCCTCGGAAACATACCTTTCGTAATTTACACCGTCTTTGGAATACTCAATATCCATAATGCCATCGCCATAGTCTGCATAATAACGCATTTTGGAAATATCCACAGGAGTTTCAAACTCTATTAGTGCCGGCTGTGTCAGCTTTACACCGCTTTTGGGTACATCAAAACTGCCTAAATTTGTAAAGGCAAATATACTGTACACACCTGCTATTATAAGCATAATAAGCCAGTCTTTTTTGTGTATATATTTCTTTTCTTCAAAGGTTTCCAAACGTTGTTTTGGGTAGTTTATTGGTGGGTCACTTGATTCTTTAATACCCTTTTCCTGTATTAATTGAGGTTGCTTTAAGGCATTTTGCGTAATTAAATAACCAACATACACAAAGGTTGCCATACTTACAGCCGATAGGGTAACCATTAGTTGAGTATCTATAAATTGCTCGTAATGATAAAGTGCCACCACCTGATTTACAAACGCCACCCCAAACAAAAGCACGGCGGATAAAATTAGCCGTTTATCTTTGCATAAAATGTATGCAATAAGCAAAAATATGGGGGCGGCAAAAATGTATCTTTCGTGCATACGAGGTGCAACCGCCACAATCCCCATTGTAACAAAGGCGGCAAGAGTAAATATCATATGCTTGGATTTATTTTTAATAAACAGCCAAAAAGCATAACCGCACACGCAAACCGCAAGTATAATGCCTAAGGTAAATATGGGTATACCCAAAATGGTGTTGGTGTCCGGCATAAAGTTTTGCCCAAGCATAGAAAACAGATTAAATGTGTTAAGCGATGCCAGTTTAGAGAAAGATACGGTGTTTATATACCTGTCTATAAGCCAAAAAGGCTCGGTAGAGTTTTTAAAGGGCATAGAAAGGAGTATAAACAGCCCAAGCATAACCCCTAAGGCAATAACAAAAGTAAGTATGCTTTTTAGCTTATTTTTGCTGTCTGCAATGTATTTTATTACGTAAAACAAAACCACAGGGCCTATAATTACTGCTTGCGGTTTTAATAAAAAAGCAAGTACAAAGAAAATACCGGCAAAAAGCAGTTTATCCTTAAGTAGCATGTATAAGGTTAGCACAAGTGCCAATGTAAGCACAATATCCACCTGTCCCCATATTGCAGAATTTATGATGATGGCAGGGTTAAAAGCGATTAGCGCCCCTAAAAACAGTGGGATATAGTTTTTAAACTTTTTGGTTGCGATGTTGTATATAAAGATTGCGCAGGCAATATCTAAGAGTATTGCAGGCATTCTAATAAATGCGTTGGTAAACTCCGGCGGTACTGTAAGCGCATTTTGCAAAAACCCAAGAAAGTACAGCACGTAAATATATAGCGGAGGATAGTCCGCAAAAAACTCGCCCGAATAAAAGTTGCCCAGTCCCCCTTCAAAAGACAGCCGTGCCCAAGCCACAAAGCAATTAGAATCCGAAACATAGCCGGGCATTTCGTATGCTAATGCAAATCTTATAATAAAGGCAATAACAAGTATGCCCCCAAAGATTATTTTACTTGAGTTATCCGCCGTTTTTAATATACGTTTGTTGTTGCAATAGTACAAATATGCCATAAATGCCAAAAAAGCAAGACCAATTACCGTAAATATAACTAAAAACTCGTTTTGACTTTGTAAATCCATATAAAATCCTAAAATGCGTTACTAATATAATTTAGTTTGTAGTTGCCATCTGTTAGCATAATATCCGCAACATCAAATCTAAAATTAAAATTAGTGTAACCTTCCTCATCTATAAAATATTGGGCGGTTTGCTTTAAAAGTTCCTGTTTTTTGAAAGTTACCGCCTCTGCGCCCATTCCGTAGGTGTCGTTTGTGCGTAACTTTACCTCTATAAATACTATTGTGTCCTCTTCTTTTGCAATAATATCTATTTCCCCTTTTTTTGCACGGTAGTTACGCCTAAGTATTTGGATGTTTTTACTTTGCAGATACTTGCAAATGTAGTCTTCCCCTAATTTTCCCTTAGATACTGTATTCATAAGCTAAATTTTGGTTAAAAAGGTTTTTCTGTGTATGGGGGTAATGCCGTATTTTTTTATAGCCTCTATATGCGCTTTTGTGCCGTAGCCTTTATGTTTTTCTAACAAATACTCGGGGTATTTTAATGCGTATTCCCTCATAATATTATCCCTTGTTACCTTTGCAATTATAGATGCCGCCGCAATGTTGTATACCTTAGCATCCCCCTTTGTTAGGGATGTATAGGGTATATCCGTGGTTATTTCCATATAATCCGTATAAATGTGCGTTGGCTTTACCTTCAAACCTAAAAGTGCGTTTTCAAAAGCAAGCCTTGCACTTTTAAGAATATTAATTTCATCTATTATATTATTATCAACTATACTTACGTTATAGTCAACTGCTTTTTGTAGTATTTTATCGAATAACTGCTCTCGTTTTTTTTCGGATAGCTTTTTAGAATCGTTTATTCCTTCTATTAAATCGTCGTGGGGCATAATTACGCAAGCCGCCACAACAGGCCCTGCGAGGGGGCCTCTGCCTGCCTCGTCTATCCCTGCAATTAGGTACTCACCATTATCCCAATGATGCTTTTCGTACTTAGTTATTTCCGCTAAATCAACCATTAGGTTTCTCCAGGGATAATTTGCCCATTTTACCGTTTTTAAACTCGTCTAACAAGGTTTTTGCGCCTCGCTCGGTGTCAAACTCTCCTTTTTTAAGCAAAAAACCTCTGCTTTTGCAAATATCCTCTAAAATTTCGTAGTCCGTTTTTTCTGTGTCCTCTAATTTATATCTGTTTTTAAACATATTAACCGCCGTTTTTTTAAGCATGGCAATTAAGTAGCAAGCAAGCTCTTCTTCGTCCAAAACATCTAATTTTACGCTACCTATCAGCGCTACCACCGCTCCCGTGTTTAAATCTTTAAACTTTGGCCACAGTAGCCCGGGAGTATCCATAATTTCTAAGTATTCGTCTATTTTTGCCCATTGCAAACCCTTTGTTACGCCCGGTTTATTACCCTCTTTTAGCTTTTTTGTGCCCGAAAGTCTGTTTAGTATTGCGGATTTACCCACATTTGGTATGCCTGCCACCATACAGCGCAGGGTTTTATTAACCCCCTTTTTTGCATACCTTTCTTTAATGGGTGATGCGCATTTAAGCAGTGCATCTTTAAGCATAGCAACGTTACCGCTAAGTGCGGAGTAATAGGTTGCGTCTATACCTTTAGAGGCAAAGTAGTCTATCCAGTTTTTTGTAATATTTACGTCCGCCAAATCCGCCTTATTTAGTATATAAAAGCGCTTTTTGCCTGCAAAAACATCATCAAAATCAGGATTAACCGAGCTTTTGGGTGCTCTTGCATCCAAGACTTCTATTACAATGTCTATCATTTTTAGTTTTGTGGCAAGCTGACGCTTTGCTTTTGTCATATGACCGGGATACCATTGTATATCCAAAACCCATCCTCCTTTAATTATTTTGGTTATAATGGCAGTAACATAAATGTAGTTGCCAAAAAATGTGGTAAAAAGAAAAAAAGGGCTTATACAGCCCCTTTGTATTTCCTTATCTTGCTTTAATTTTAGCCGCTTTGCCCACTCTGTCTCTAAGATAAAACAGTTTTGCACGTCTTACTTTGCCCTGTCTTACAACCTCTATTTTATCTATACGGGGGGAATGCAGGGGGAATGTTCTTTCCACACCAATTCCGTAAGAAACACGTCTTACTGTAATAGTTTCGGATAAACCGCCACCTTTACGTGCAATTAAATAGCCTTCAAATGCTTGTAATCTCTCTCTTGTGCCCTCCACAACTTTAACAAATACCTTTAAAGTATCTCCTATGTTTAACTTGGGTAGGTCTGTTTTAAGCTGTTTAGCCTCTATTGCTTTAATAATTTCGTTCATATTGCCTCCTTATTTTTTAAAGACGTTCTTGCCCATATGAACAATTAGGCAGCGGACCATCTAAATTATTAGTTTTGCTTTATGTACAGCCTTTTTTTTGAGAAAATGCTATACAACTTTATAAGTTTAACACAAATGTTTATTTATTTCAAGAATTACTTACGGTTTTTCTCGAAGTTTTTCCAAAAATTCTATATCCTTTTTGGTAAGATTTGCTTTTTTGAGTAAATCCGGTCTATTTTTTAGGGTTTTAATCAAAGATTGCTCCCTTTGCCATTCCTCAATTTTTTTGTGATTTCCACTTATAAGCACTTCGGGTACGCACATATTTTCGTACTTGGAAGGACGGGTGTATTGAGGATACTCCAGTAAGCTTTGGCAAAAGCTCTCCGATTGGGTGGATTCTTCGTTAGAAAGCACACCGGGTATATAGCGCATAATGCAGTCAATTAGCACCATTGCACAAATCTCTCCCCCTGTAAGTATGTAGTCTCCAATAGAAATTTCTTCGTCTATATATTTTTCTATTACCCTGTTGTCCACACCTTCGTAATGTCCGCATAAAATATTTATGGTAGTGTATCCGCTTAACTCCTCTACTTTTGATTGGTTAAGGGTACTGCCCGAGGGGGACATATAAATATTTATGCTTTTGTCCGATTGCTCTAAGCTGTCAAAGCAATCAAACAAGGGTTGGGGCATAAGCAACATGCCTGCACCGCCACCGAATGGGTAATCGTCCACCTTTCTGTGTTTGTTTGTGGCAAACTCTCGAAAATCCACCGTGTTTACGGTAATTAGCGCTTTATCTATTGCCTTTTTTGCAAGGCTCGTTTCCTTAAAACTAACAAACATTTCGGGAAATATGGTTAGGCAGTTAAATATCATTATAAATGCCTACCTCTTCTAAACGCTGTTTACTTACTGTTATAACCCTGTTTTCCAAATCTTTGGTGAGTATTACCCCATCAATACTGGGAAACATTAGTGTTTTTCCCGTTTTTGTTTTTACCACGTAAATATCTTTGGAGCCTGTTTGCATAATATCTTTAAGAGTGCCTAAGACTTCCCCATCCTCGTTAGCTACTTTTAAACCCAGTAAATCCTTTATGTAAAAGTAGCCCTCTTTGAGTTTGGCTGCGTTTTTTCTGTCTACATATAAAATTTGCCCTCTAAGCCGTTCTGCATCGTCTCTGCTTTCCGTACCCTGTAATTTAATGTAGGCAAATTTAGTATCCGTACGCCTTTTTTCCACATTTATTTTTGTGTACTGCTCGTTTTCGTCTTTGAAATACACGTACTCTAAGTAATCAAAACGCTCTAAGCTATCTGTGTAAGCATCTAACTTAATCTCCCCTTTTATGCCTTGAGGTTTAAGTATTTTACCAAGCTCTAAGTATTCTGCCATAATTATTTAGATAATCTCTAAAATATATTTTTTAGATGCTTTGGTGGTGGAAGCTTTAATTACAGTACGTATTGCTTTTGCAATTCTGCCCTGCTTGCCTATTACCTTGCCCATATCCTCGGGGGCTACGGTTAGCTCTAAGATATACGCATTGTCGTCCTCTCTTTGCACCACCTTAACCTCCTCGGGTTTATCCACTAAATTTTTTGCGATATATTCCACTAACTCACGCATTAGTTTATAGCACCACTCTTTTTAAGTAACGCTCTAACCGTTTCTGTTGGTTGTGCGCCTGTACCAATCCATTTTTGAGCCTTCTCGTTATCCACTTTTAAGTCTTTGGTTAGTGGGTTGTAGTAGCCTAATTGCTCTATAAATCTGCCGTCTCTTGGTGCTCTTGCATCTGCAACCACCATTCTGTAAAAAGGTCTTTTTTTGGATCCCATTCTTTTTAATCTGATTTTTACTGCCATAATAAGTAATTCCTCTCTTAATAAATAATAAATAATATCTTTACACCTTTAAAAAGGCATATTAAACCGTTTTCTCTTGCCTGCTTTTCCGCTAAACTGCTTTAGCATCTTCTTCATTTGCTCAAACTGGTTTAGCAGTCTGTTTACATCTTGAATTTGAGTACCGCTGCCTGTCGCAATGCGTTTTCTTCTTGAGCCGTTTATGATGTTTGGGTTTTGGCGCTCTATTACCGTCATAGATTTAACAATAGCTTTTGTGCGCTCTAACTGTTTTTCGTCTAAGCTTAGTCCTGCAAGTTTATTTCCTCCGGGCATCATAGCTAAAATATCGTTCATGTTGCCCATACTTTGCAGTTGCTCCATTTGGTCTAAAAAATCCTCTAAGTTTATTTGCTCTTTTTGGATTTTCTTTTGAAGCTCTATTGCCTTTTTTTCTTCAAATGCGCCTTCCGCCTTTTCTATTAAGGAAAGCACGTCCCCCATACCTAATATACGAGATGCCATTCTATCCGGATGAAACGCCTCTATATCTGTAAGTTTTTCTCCAACACCCACAAATTTTATGGGCTTGCCTGTTACGGCACGTACAGACATTGCCGCACCGCCTCTGGTGTCGCCGTCTATTTTGGTTAGAATTACGCCGTCTATACCCACATTATCGTTAAAAGTTGTGGCTGCGTTTACCGCATCCTGCCCTGTCATAGAGTCTAATACAAGCAAGGTTTCGTTAGGCTTTGCAAGAGCTTTTAGCTCTTTTAGCTCTCCCATCATTTCGTCATCTATATGCAGTCTGCCTGCGGTGTCTACTATTATTACATCGTTTACGTTTAAAGCCGCCGTTTTTAGTGCTTCTTTAAATATTTTGGTGGGTTTGTCCTGCCCCATTTCAAAAACATCCACACCTACCTGTCCGCCCACTACTTTAAGCTGTTTTATAGCCGCCGGTCTGTAAATATCGCAAGCTACAAGCAAGGGTTTTTTGCCGTGTTTTTTAAGGTAGTTGCCAAGCTTTGCGCAAAAGGTGGTTTTACCTGCGCCTTGCAACCCCATCATAAGTATAACAGAGGGCGAACCGCTTAGCTTTAAATCCTCGTTTTTTGCCCCTAAAAGCTGTGTAAGCTCGTCTTTTACCAACTTTATTACCTGTTGGCCGGGGGTTAGGCTTTCTAAAATCTCCGCACCCGTTGCTTTTTGTGTAAGTTCTTTAATAAAATTTTTAACCACTAAAAAGTTTACGTCCGCCTCCAGTAAAACAAGTTTTACCTCTCGCATTGCTGCTTTTATATCTGCCTCGCTGAGTTTACCCCTCGAAGTCAATTTTTTAAACACGTTTTGAAGCTTTTCCGCTATTCCTTCAAAAGCCATAATTACCTCTTTACTAAATTAAGTTTTTTATCCATATCCAGCATCTTTTTTTCTCCACGTTTTAAAACGTCCAGCACGCCTTGCCTTGTAATGCTTAGTAGCTTTGCAATTTCGGATAAGGAATAGTCCTCGTTATAATACATATCCACTATGTTTTTTTGCTTTTCTGTTAGAAATTCGCAGTATACATCGTAGTATAGCGCCATTTCTAAGTTCTTTTCGTGCATAAAGTCTCACTTTCCTTAAAAAAGGTGTAAAGTTTTTTACCTTTACACCTTTGTAATTATACCTAAAAGGGCTTGCCTTGTCAACAAAAATTTATTTAGGGGAGTGGACAAACGCACTTAAGATATAAAATCCACTACAGAAAAAGGTATTTCA